>JBBIHQ010000006.1:11899-24869 GCA_037446975.1 Opitutia bacterium | reverse complement strand
ATCTGGACGACTACGCCTTGGACGATTCCGGCCAACCTGGCGATCGCACTACATCCTGAGGTCAACTACATCGTGGCCGATCTTGGCAACGAGAGCATCATTGTTGCAGAACCGTTGCTCAGCTCTGTGCTTTCAGCCGCGAAAATCGAGGCACGACCTGGGAGCCTCAATCTAGTCAAAGGTGCCGCTCTGGAAGGTGTCCAAGCCCGACACCCCTTTATCGACCGCGCCTCACCCGTCGTACTTGCCGACTATGTCACTACCGACAGCGGTACCGGCGCCGTCCATACTGCTCCCGGCCACGGTGCCGACGACTATCAGACCGGCCTCAAGTACAAATTGGAGATTTACTGCCCCGTCGGTGACGACGGCAAATACCTCGATGATGGCCGCGTGCCGGCCGATCTGGTCGGCCTGACCACACTCGAGACGGTCGAGGACCTGGCCGCGAAACGCCCCGCTCCCGCCAACCTCGGTGTCCTGAAAAAACTTGCCGCGGCCGGAGCGCTGCTCGCCAAGGCCAAATACCAGCACAGTTACCCGCATTGCTGGCGGTCGAAAACCCCCATCATTTTCCGCGCCGTTGATCAGTGGTTTGTTTCCTTGGACAAAGCCGGCATGCGCCAGACCGCTTTGGCCGAGATCACCAAGATCGCCGAAATCCACGGCTGGATTCCCGCTTGGGGCGAGGCCCGGATCCGCGCCGCCGTGGAATCGCGACCCGATTGGTGTATCAGCCGCCAGCGCTCCTGGGGCGTCCCCATCCCGGCATTTTACGACGCGCAGAAGAAGCCCTACCTCGACGCCTCTGTCGCCCGGGCGGTGGCCGACAAAGTTGCCGCCCGCGGCACCAATTTTTGGTACGATGCCACTGCGGCGCAGATACTCGACGGCGTGCAACTGCCGGCTGGCTGGCCCGCGCCGGCCGAACTGGCGGTCGGCCGCGATACCCTCGATGTCTGGATCGACTCTGGTTCGTCCCACGCCGCCGTGCTCAAGCGCGGTCAGGGCGGCACCCATTGGCCGGCTGATCTCTATCTCGAGGGCAGCGATCAGCATCGCGGCTGGTTCCAATCGTCGCTCTGGACCAGCGTGATTGCCTTCAATGGGGCGCCCTACAAAGCGGTCCTCACCCACGGATTCATCGTCGACCAGGAGCGCAACAAGATCTCCAAGAGCAGCACCTACGAAAAACCGCAGACCAGCGACGCCTATATCGCCGAACACGGCGCCGACGTCATCCGACTCTGGATTGCCTCGCAAAATTTCCGCGACGACATCCCGATCTCCAAGGAAATCCTCTCGCACGTCAACGAGACCTATCGTCTTCTCCGCAACACGCTCCGCTTCCAACTCTCAAATCTATCCGACTTTGACCCCGCGAAGGACGCCGTCCCGGTCGACGAAATGGACGTCCTCGACCGCTGGGCCCTGCATCAGACGGCCGTTCTCGTCGATGAATGCACCAAGGCCTACGACGCGTACGAGTTCCACCGGGTTTACCAGCTGTGCAATCAGTTCAGTTCGGTCACGCTTTCGGCCACCTATCACGACATCCTGAAGGACCGGCTTTATACGCTTGGCGCCAACAATTCGTTGCGGCGCTCGTCGCAAACCGCCCTCCATCTCATCTTTCAAAGCCTGGTCAAGCTTCTTGCCCCGATCATCTGCTTTACCACCGACGAGGCCTGGAGTTTCGCCATGTCCGGCAAGGAATACGGCGACGATTCCGTCCATCTGCAAGACTGGCCGGTCGTACCCGGCGGCTGGCGCCAGGACGACGTCGAGGCTGACATGACGGCCCTGCTCAAACTTCGGACAAAGGTAAACGAGAAGCTCGAACCGATTCGCCAGGCCGGGACCATCGGCAAATCGCTTGATGCCGTGCTCCTGATCAACGGACCGGCGGATGATGCCACCTGCCGACTTCTGGAAAAACACCGCGAGTTTATACCCGAACTGTTTATCGTATCGCAGGTCAATCTTAAGGCGAAACCCGATTCCGCTTTTGAGATCACTCCCGGTCACGCCCGTGAACTCGGTTTGGCCCGCTGCCCTCGCTGCTGGCGCTGGGTGCCTACTTTAACTCAAACGTCGCACGGAGAAGTTTGCCCTCGGTGTGAACAAGCCCTTAACTCCTAACCAGCCCGTTTTATGGCCACGAAGAAAAAGACCCACGCGAAGAAACCCGCCGCCAAGGCATCGGTCAAAAAGCCCGTGAAAGCCACGGCCAAACCAGTTTCCGCCAAACCGGCGCCCAAAGCCGCCACCCCCGCGGCCAAGAAAACCCCGTCGGTCGCACCGGGTAAGGGCGGCAGCAAGCCGCCGATGAGCGCCGCGGACCTGAAGCGTATGCTGCTCGAACGCAAAACTGCGCCCAAGGCCATCGCCTTCAGCCTCGATGAGGTCCGTGAGATCGCCAAGAAGAACGAAAAACAGCTCCCCAATATTTCAAAAACCGGCGCCAACGGCAAGACCACCGTCACCTCCAGACAACACGAAGGCACGACCAAGCTGGAAAAGCCCCTCAAGCCGAATCACGTCAAAGCGGCTTCGCTCTCCGACATTCTCGGTTTCAACCCCAAAAAGGGTAAGCAGGCCGACCCGATGATCGACGAACAGGACGTGCCGGAGAAGTTCCGCCGCTTTTACCGACTGCTGCTCGACCTTCGCCATCACGTCCTTGTCCAACTCGGCGAGCACACCGAGGAAACGCTGCTCAAGTCGTCCAAGGACGACTCGGGCGACCTTTCCGGTTACGGCCAGCACATGGCCGACGCCGGGACGGACACGTTCGACCGCGATTTTGCCTTGAGTCTGGTTTCCAACGAACAAGAAGCCCTTTCGGAAATCGAAGCGGCCATTAAGCGCGTCCACGCCGGCACCTACGGCATCTGCGAAGCTACGCAAAAGCCCATTGCCAAGGAGCGACTGCTGGCCGTGCCCTTTACCCGTTATTCGGCCGAGGCGAAAAAACAGGTCGAGCGCCATTCGCATCGCTCCATCGAGCGCGGCGGCCTTTTCGGTGACGGAACCGAGGAGGAAGGCGGCAAAGTGGCGTCCGACGACGGCGGCGAAGAGTGATCTGATATTCGAGCTGGAATTCTTGATATTCGATTGAAAAGCCCGCCTCTACCCTCCGGGACGCAGTCGAACGTCCCCAGCGTCGAGCCCGGCGCGCCAAAGGCGGCCGGCCGGGCAGACGCCAAGCCCGCCACCGCCGCTATTGCCCCGAAATCCATCTTCCACCGGCTGGGAGCCTACCGTCGTTTGTGGCTGCTCGGCGCGGCCGTCATTTTCCTTGACCAGCTGACAAAGCATTGGATCAACGCCCGCCTGCCGCTGGGCAGTTACGGTCCGTCCGGCATCAAAGTCATACCCGGTTTTCTGAACCTGGTCCATGTAGGAAACACCGGCGCCGCGTGGAGCATGTTCACCGGCAAGAGCACCCTGCTCGGCCTGTTGGCCACTGGAACCTTGCTGGCCATCTTCATCTGGCGCCGTCAACTGGGATTGAGACTGCCCGCCGTGCAGATCGCCTTTGGCCTGCTCTGCGGTGGCATCGTCGGCAACCTGATCGACCGGTTGATCCACGGCCACGTCATCGATTTTATCGACGTGCATTTTGGGAGCTATATCTATCCGACCTTCAATGTCGCCGATTCCGGCATCTGCGTGGGGGTATTCTGGTATGTGCTCTGGTCGATGCGGCACCCGGCAGACTGAATTCACCGCGTGCTGCCGCTCTGCCTGAGCGTCTGCGAGCGCTCCGCCGAACCCGCCCAGCTCGGCTTCTCCGTCGCCCGAGACGCCACGGCGCACTTTGGCCGGCTCACTCGACGTTTGCCATCTGCTCGCGCACCCGCTCGAGCTCGTTCTTGAACTCGATCACACTCTGGGAAATTCCCAGGTCGTTGGCCTTGCTGCCGATGGTGTGAATCTCGCGGCCGATCTCCTGCAGGATGAACTCGGCCTTTCGGCCGACTTCACCGCTGGCCCGCAGCAGCTCGGTCAGTTGGGCCTGATGGCTGCGCAAGCGGGTGATCTCCTCGGTCACGTCGCAACGATCGGCGAAAAGCGCCACTTCCTTCAGCACGCGTTCGTCGTTGATGTCGAGTTCCAGCCCCGCCTGGCGCAGTCGCTGGTGCAACTGTTCCCGGTAGTTGCCGGACACCAGCCGCGCCCGTTGGGCGATCGACTCCACCGCGACGTGTAATTTTTCCAGCCGGCCGAGAAAATCGATCAGCAATGCCTCGCCTTCCCGGGCGCGCATCGCGGCCAGGCCGCGGAGGGCTTCACCGAGGGTCTTGAGCAATATAGCCGCGTTCGCGTCGTCAGCCGGCAGCTTGTTGCCCGTGCGCTGCGCGTTCGCAACCTGCCAGAGCAGTTCCCCCGTCGGTTCAAAAGCGATGCCCCGCATTTTGGCCAGCTGCGTGAGCTGCTCGAGCGTCTCAGCAACGGCCTTCAGGTCCCAGTCCGTATTTGCCGCCGTCTTTCCCGCCACTTCAACTGCGACATGCACCTTGCCGCGCAGGACAAACTTTCGCACGGCATCGCCCACCCGGGCCTCAAACGCCTGCCATTCGTCAGGCAAATTGAGCGACAGGTCCAACCCGCGCCGGTTTACCGAATTGACCTGCACTGTCAGGGTTAGGTTTCCGAGGTTGGCGGTCGCCCGCCCATAGCCGGTCATGCTGTTCATCAGACAGCAGTAACAAGGATCATGGGACAAGTGGCAAGACCTTGCCCGCAGCAGTTAATCTCACGTCCTGGCCCTGATTACTTTGCCGCGGCGAGGATTGCCGCGACCTGCTGCACGTCCTTGTCGCCACGACCGCTGAGATTGACGACCAGAATCTGGTCCGGCTTCATTTCTTTCGCCCGCTTGCACGCGTGGACCAAGGCATGGGTTGACTCGAGGGCGGGGATAATGCCCTCCAATCGCGAGCAGAGCTGAAACGCCGCAAGCACCTCGTCGTCGGTCGCATAGGCGTATTCAATGCGACCCGCGTCGCGGTAATAGGCGTGCTCGGGCCCGATCGCGGCATAATCCAGCCCGGCGGAAACGGAATGGGTCAGCTCGATCTGTCCGTCGGGATTCTGGAGGATGTAGGACTTGCTGCCCTGCAATACGCCCAGTTTGCCGCCCTCAAAACGCGCTGCGTGCTCACCGCGTTTGATACCGCGCCCGCCCGCCTCGACGCCCGTCAGGCGAACCGACAGTTCGTTGAGGAATTCAAAAAAACAACCGATGGCGTTCGAACCGCCGCCCACGCAGGCGATCAGTTCATCCGGCAGCCGGCTTTCCCGGGCGAGGATCTGTTCGCGCAACTCCTGGCCGATAACGCGGTGAAAATCACGCACCATCATTGGATACGGATGCGCGCCGAGCGCCGAACCAAGGATGTAATGCGTGCCGCGTACATTCGTCACCCAGTCGCGCATCGCCTCGTTGACGGCATCCTTCAGCGTTTTCTGCCCGGCCTCGACGCTGCGCACCTCGGCGCCCATCAGCTGCATCCGGAACACGTTGAGGGCCTGCCGTTCCATGTCCACCGCACCCATGTAGATCACGCACTCCAGTCCGAACTTCGCACACACCGCCGCGGTGGCCACGCCGTGCTGGCCGGCACCCGTCTCGGCGATGATGCGCTTCTTGCCCATGCGCCGCGCCAGCAGCACCTGGCCAAGCGCATTGTTGATCTTGTGCGCTCCGGTATGGAGCAGATCCTCGCGCTTGAAATAGATTTTCGCCCCGCCGCAATGCCGGGTCAGTCGTTCGGCAAAATAGAGTTCGGTCGGTCGGCCGGCGAATTCCTTGAGGTGGTGCCTCAGCTCCTGCTGAAACGCCGGCTCTCCACGGGCCTGCTCGTAGGCCGTGGTCAGCTCGGCCAGCGCGGTCATGAGCGTTTCAGGCACAAACACGCCGCCATATTGACCAAAATGACCGGTCGAATCCGGCAACTGACCGGGCGTGGCGGGAGCGGAGTTGGTGGTGGCAACTGGCATGGACGGATACGGATAGATAGCGGAGCTGCCGAACGCAAACGGGATTTACGCATCGCTTCGGCAGGCAAACGGGAGAGCAGGTCCGTCAATCCACCGCCTGTTCGATCAGCGGCCGGTGGGTCTGGCTGAACCGAATTTCAGATCCCTCAAACCCGTTTGACCGTCAGCAGCGTGTAGTCGTCCCTCAATCCATTTGTCCCGGAAAAACTCTCCACCGCCTGCAGAATGGCGTCGTTGATTTGCCGGGCTGACCCTCCGTGCGCCGCCCGCAGGGCATCGGACAGGCGTGCCCCACCAAACTCCTTCTCATCGGCGTTCGGCGCCTCCGTCAGGCCATCGGTGTAAAGCACGAGTGTCGTGCCCGGGGCAAAATCAAGCGTCTTGTCCGCGATGACCGCATCGAACTGGCCCGGATCGACCAGCCCCACCGGCATCCCCTCGGAGCCCACGTATTCGCTGAGAAATGAGCCGGATACTTCGTCCCGCCGCGAAAACAGCGGCAGCTCGTGTCCGGCACGGGCGACCGTCACCCGGCTGCTGCCCGCGTCCACCACGGCATACGTCATTGTGATGTACATGCCTTCGCGCATGTCGCCGGCCAGGGAACGGTTCAATTCCGCCAGGACTCGGGCCGGAGAACTGTGGAGCGGCGCGATCTGGCGCAGGGTCGTCCGGCAAATGGCCATGAGCAACGAGGCCGACATGCCCTTGCCCGACACATCGGCCACCGCCACCCCGACGCGGTCGGCGCCCAGCTTGAATACGTCATAGAGGTCGCCGCTGACCTTCTGCGCCGCCAGATAACGCGCGTCAATGTCGAGTCCCGGAACCTGCGGCATTTCGCGTGGCAGCAGCATCAATTGTACGCCGCTGGCGAGCGCGAGGTCGAGATCGAGTCTTTGCTTCTCCACCTGCAGGCTGAGGAAATCGGCGTTGTGCACGGCCAGGCCCGCCTGCTCGGCCAGTGCCTCCACGAGCGAATAATCGGTCTCGGTGAACGGCAGCCCGTCGGAAGCATTGCACACACAGAGCACCCCGATGAGCCGCTGGCGCACCATGATGGGCGCGGCGATCACGGACCGGACCACCAAGGCCGGGTCGTCGTGTTTCACGACCCGCGGATCCTCGGGAGCCTTCATGATCAACTCGCCCTTGCCCGTCGCCGCGACCCGCCCCACCACGCCTTCGCCGACCGGAAATGACTCCGACTTGAGCACCTGCTCGATGAACTTGGCGCGCGTGCCCATCTTCATCCGCTGCGTATCGGCGATTGGTCGGTGGGGTGGAAACAGACCTTCGACCGCCACGCCGCGCATCATGCTGTCGCCGCCCTTCTCAAAAATACACGCGCTCAAGGCGCCGGTGCTCAGGATCGCTGCGTGCACGATGCGCTGGAAGAGCTCCTCCCGCGGCAGGCGTTCGCCCACGGCGTCCACCATGGTGTGCATGTAGTCGAGTACGATCTGCCGTTCCTCCATCAGCCCCTGCTTTTCCTCCTCCAGTCGGGCTGCTTCCCGCGCCGCGCGCCAGTAGAGCGCGTAGACCAGCGCCGCGCCCAGAATACCGCCGAGCAGGAATGGCGTCATGGGCGGAAACTAGCGCGGTTCCACCCGATTGCGCAAGAAAGCGAGCACATCCTGAAACCTCGCGGCATTGGAGGCATCCGCCGCGATGAGATTCTCGTGCGCCTCCAAGACCAGCCGGGCACTTTCAATCTCGGTCTTGGCCTTGCTGTCGAGTGCCAGCCCCCCGCCGTCGAAATTCATCGCAAAGTTGCCCGCATCCACCGTCGCCAGCCGGTGCAAACCAAGGTTGCGGATCAACTCCAGGTTGCGTTCGCCGACCCGGGTAAAGGTCAGCGTGCCGGGCGAAGGCAGGCGGCGCAGCTCCAGGGCCGCTCCCGCCAGCACGCCGAGAAAGGTGCTGTCCATGCTGTTGCATTGCTTGAAATCGACCACAAACCGGGTTTTGCCCTGCCGGATCATTGCCGTGAAAAAATCCTTCAGGCTGCCGCTGTTGGTAAACGCCGCCCGGCCTTCGATGCGGATCAGCACCGGGTCGGCATAGGCGTCGACAAGAAACGTCGGTTTGGTGGTCTCGGACATGGCGTGATTCTGAGATCGCGGGTCGGGCCTTTCACCCCGTCCAGCAGAATGCCGGAGATGAACCCCACCCGACAAATTAATTCTTCGTCACAATCTGGCGAAGGACGTAGGGCAGAATTCCGCCGTGCTGGTAGTAATCGATCTCAATGGGCGTATCGATCCGGCAGCGCACCGGCACGTGCTCGACCGCTCCGCTCTGGCGGGTGATCTTGAGCGTGAGGTCCTGCTGCGGTTTGATCGCGGCCGTGAGCCCGACGACGTCGTAAGTCTCGCTGCCATCGAGTTTCAGTGACTGCACCGTGGTTCCTTCCTTGAACTGCAACGGGAGCACGCCCATGCCGACCAGATTGCTGCGGTGGATGCGTTCGAAACTCTGCGCCACCACCACTTTCACGCCGAGGAGGTTGGTCCCCTTCGCGGCCCAGTCGCGGGAAGAACCCGTGCCATACTCCTGGCCGGAGAGGATGATCAACGGCGTGCCGGCCTTCTGGTAAGCCATCGACGCATCGTAAATGGACGTCTTGGTCCCGTCTGAACCCCGGGTGTTGCCGCCTTCTTCGCCGCCCAGCATGAGATTCTTGATCCGCACGTTGGCGAAGGTTCCGCGTGTCATCACCCGGTCGTTGCCGCGGCGCGAACCGTACGAGTTGAAATCCTCGAACGCCACGCCGTTATCGAGCAGGTACTTGCCCGCCGGCGACGTCTTCTTGATCGCCCCGGCGGGCGAGATGTGGTCGGTGGTCACGCTGTCGCCGAAGATGCCCAGCGCCCGGGCGCCCTTGATCTCGGCGATGCTGCCGGGCTGCAGGGTGAAGTTGGTGAAGAACGGCGGTTCCTGGATATACGTGGATTTCGCATCGAACGCGTAGACATTTCCGGTGGTCGACGGAATCTCGTTCCACTTTGGATTTAGCGCCGCAAAGTTACGGTAGAGCTTGCGGAACACGGCCGGCTTGAGCGCGGCCTGCATCGCGTCGCGGACCTCCGCGAGTGTCGGCCAGAGGTCGGCCAGATAGACCGGCGTCCCGTCCTTGCCCATGCCCAGCGGTTCGCAACTCAGGTCGATGTCGACCCGGCCGGCCAAGGCGAAGGCCACGACCAGCGGTGGCGACATCAGAAAGTTGGATTTCACGTTCTGGTGGACCCGGGCCTCGAAGTTGCGGTTGCCCGAAAGGACCGAGGCCGTGATAAAATCATTCTTCACCACGGCGTCCTCGATATTCGCGTCGAGCGGGCCGGAATTCCCGATGCACGTCGTGCAGCCATAACCGACCGTGTTGAAACGGAGCTTGTTCAAGTACGGTGTCAGGCCGGTCTTCTTCAGGTAGTCGGTTACCACCCGCGAGCCGGGGGCGAGCGAGGCCTTCACCGCGGGGTTCACCTTGAGCCCCTTCGCGACGGCCTTTTTGGCCAGCAGGCCGGCCGCCAGCATGACGCTGGGGTTTGACGTGTTCGTGCAGCTGGTGATGGCCGCAATCACGACCGAGGCATTGCCGAGCTTCGCCTTCTTCCCGTTGACCATCTCCACCTTGACCGACTTGGAAAAATCGGCCCGGGTCTTGCCAAAGCCATTCTCAGTCACGGGCCGTTGAAACGCCTGGAAGAATTCCCGCTGGAGTTGGCCCAGTTCGATCCGATCCTGCGGACGCTTGGGGCCGGCCACGCTCGGTCCGACCGAGCTGAGATCCAGCTCGACCACCTGCGAGTAATCAATCGCGCCCTTTTGCGGTACGCCCCACAGGCCCTGCGCCTGATAGTAGGCTTCGTAAGTGGCCACCAGTTTCTCGTCGCGACCGGTGGCACGGAGATAGTTGGAGCACTCGCCGTCGATCGGAAAGAAACCCATCGTCGCGCCATATTCGGGCGCCATGTTGGCGATGGTCGCGCGGTCCACGACCGGCAGTGCCGCGGCACCGGGTCCGAAAAATTCGACGAATTTGCCGACCACCTTGGCCTTGCGCAGGATCTGGGTGACGGTGAGCGCGAGGTCGGTGGCGGTGACGCCCTCCTTGAGCGCCCCGGTCAGATGAACCCCGACCACATCAGGCGTAAGAAAATACACCGGCTGACCGAGCATCCCGGCCTCGGCCTCGATGCCACCGACGCCCCAGCCCACGATGCCGAGCCCGTTGATCATCGTGGTGTGCGAATCGGTGCCGACCAGCGTGTCGGGGTACCAGACATCGCCAGCGTTAAGCACGCCCTTGGCAAGATATTCAAGATTCACCTGGTGCACGATGCCGATACCCGGCGGCACCACCTTGAACGTGTCGAAAGCCTGCATGCCCCACTTGAGGAACTGGTAGCGTTCGCGATTGCGGGAGAACTCCAGCTCCAGATTCTGCTTCAGCGCTTCGGCTGTGCCGGCGAAATCCACCTGCACCGAATGGTCAACCACGAGGTCCACCGGCACAAGCGGCTCGATGATCTTCGGGTTCTTGCCCAGCTTGGCCACCGCCGAGCGCATTGCCGCAAGGTCCACCAGCAGTGGCACCCCGGTGAAATCCTGCAACACGACGCGGGCGACGACGAAGGGAATCTCCGCCGTGCGGGTCTCGGTGGGCTTCCAGCCGGCCAGCTCGCGGACGTTTGATTCCATCACCCGCCTGCCGTCGCAATTGCGCAGCACGGCCTCCAGGACGAGCCGGATGCTCACCGGCAGGCGCGAGACCGGGAAGCCGGCCTGCTCGAGCGCTGGCAGCGAATAGAATTTCTTGCCGCCCTCAAAGGTCTGCAGCGTGTTGAACGGATTCGGGAGACTCATGGTATGGCTTTGGATTCAGTGGGCGGCGAGAACGCTCGCGCCGGCTTGACACAAGGTGGATGGACCCGCTGGCAAATTCGCTCGCCCACAGTTCATCCGGCGAGTGCCGCCTTGACTGCCGCAAAGTTGGGCAGGTCTTTCGGGGTCGGCGTCTGCTCGGCGTACTTGATGATTCCGTCCTTGCCGATGACGAACGCGGCGCGGGCCGAAGTATCACCCACCCCGGCCAGCATCGGAAACAGCACTTCATAGGCCTTGGTCACCGTCTTGTTCAAGTCGCTTGCAAGGGTGACGGTAATCTTGTTCGCCTTGGCCCATGCCTCCTGGGTGAACGGGCTGTCCACGCTGACGGCAATCACATCTGCGCCCAGCCCTGCGTAGGCCGACAGGCCGCTGGTGATATCGCACATCTCCTGCGTGCACACGCCCGTGAAGGCGAGCGGAAAGAACAAAAGCACGGTCTGTTTCTGGCCGAAATTCGCACTGAGTTTTATGTCCCTCAGGCCGTCAGCGGCCTTGGATTTGAGGGTGAAGTCAGGAGCTTTGGAGCCGACGGCGAGTGGCATGGATGGAATGGGTTGAGGTTCGTGGGCTGGGCGGCGGGAGTCCGTCGCGTGGAGTCGGATAACTAGAGCCGCCAGCGCATCCGCCGCAACCCATTTTGCACCATTATGAGAGCCGTTACTGAATTTGAACCGCTCGCTATTAGCCCGGCTCCATCGGAATGGCATTCTATGCGCAACGGAATCGGTCCAGCAAGCCGGTCCGGCTCCACCGCACGTGTAGCCGACTGGACCTTGTGCGGCACTTGGGCCGACCGGCTGCAGCCCACCCTGTTGGGCTCAAATCCCCCTTGCCTAGCTCACCCCCGGCGCCAATAACCACCGCCACTCCATGACGATCCTGGAAGAACTCCAATGGCGCGGCCTTTACGCCGATTGCACCGACCGAGATGCGCTGGCCAAACGCCTCGCCGACGGTCCGCTCACTCTTTATTGCGGCTTCGACCCCACGGCCGACAGCCTGCACGTCGGCAATCTGGTGCCCCTTTTCGCGCTGCGGCGTTTCCAGCTTCACGGCCACAATCCGATCGCCCTCGCCGGTGGGGCCACCGGCATGGTGGGCGATCCCTCCGGGAAGTCCGACGAGCGCAACCTCCTTACGCCCGAGCAGCTCGAACACAACCTCGCCTGCATCAGGCCGCAGCTCGCCCGTTTCCTCGATTTTTCCGGGGCGAAGAATCCGGCCCGCGTGGTCAATAATTACGACTGGATCGGCACGGTCACCTTTCTCGAGTTCCTCCGCGACACCGGCAAGCACATCACCGTCAACTCCATGGTCGCAAAGGATTCCGTCCGCACGCGGATGGAAGACCGCAGCGGCGGCATCAGTTTCACCGAGTTCAGCTACATGCTGCTGCAGGGATACGATTTCTGCCACCTCCGCAAGACGTTCAATTGCGAGCTGCAGGTCGGCGCGACCGACCAGTGGGGCAATATCACCGTCGGCACCGAACTCACGCGCAAGAAACTCGGCGCCACCGTCTGGGGCCTCGTCTTCCCGCTGCTGACCAAGTCCGACGGCTCCAAATACGGCAAGACCGCCACCGGCACCGTCTGGCTCGACCCCAAGAAAACCAGCCCGTACCGCTTCTACCAGTTCTTCGTCAACGCAGACGACGCCGACGTCGTCAAGCTGCTCAAAACGCTGACGTTCCTGACGCAGGAAGAGATCGCGACACTTGAAACCGAGTTGAAGACCAACCCGGGAGCCCGCGCGGCGCAGAAGGCGCTCGCCAAGGAGATGACCACGCTGGTGCACGGACAGGAGGCACTGGGCGCGGCCCTCAAGGCCAGCGAGATATTGTTTGGCGGCTCACTCGACGGAGTCGGCGAAGCGACTTTCAATGACGTTGTCGGCGAGGTCCCGACAAAGGAATTCGACCGGGAGAAGCTCGAAGGCTCTGGCGTCCTGATCGCCGACCTGGTTGTCCAGGCCGGTCTCGCCACCTCCAAAGGAGCCGCTCGCAAAGACCTTGAAGCCGGGGGCATCTACTTGAACAACGTGCGGGTGGACCACGCCCGCAGTGTCA
>JBBIHQ010000006.1:0-11799 GCA_037446975.1 Opitutia bacterium | reverse complement strand
GTTTTTTCATGAATCCAGTCAACCACGGAGAGCGCGGATTTTCACGGAAAAATTGCCAGGCCTGTCCCGCCTCGGTCAATCCGCATTCATCCACCCAATCCGCGACCGGGCTTCAGGGCCTGATCCTTTGATAGGCTTCTTCGATTCGTTTCGGCTGGCCGTCCGGACCCTGACCCTCGATCGCCTCAAGCAACAAGCCGTCAGGGCGCAGGGTAAAACTGACCTTTTGCGGGAAATCCAGCTGCAGATTGGCGAACACCACCGTGGTCTCCGTAAGCGACGAAATCTGGTAGGTCGCCTCCCTCTGGCCGGACGGTTGCGTCACATAGAAAAGGTCTCCACCCGGCCCTTCGCGGATCTGTCGGAATTCAAACTCCACCACCCGGCCCTTCGTGACGGTGCGCGCCATGCCGAGCATCACTCCCGCGGCCGGCGCCATCCACTGCTCGTCAATCAAGCGTCCGCTTTTCTCCAGCCGCCAATCGCCCGCCAGCCAGTTGAGCCTGAAGATGGCTGGCGACGGCAACGGTTTCTTCCTTTCCGCCCCGCCCACCGCCGGAAAGAGCAAAACGAGAAGCAACCAGCCAGCGGCTTTCCTGCGCAAGCGATCCATCGTCATCGTCCGGCCGTTCACAACGGCGGCGGAGCCACCGTTTCGAACTCAAGCTCAAAACCGCCGATCCATTTTGTCAGGAGATTGTAGACCCACGCGCCAATCACGCCGACCACAAATCCCATCAAGGCATAGAGAAACGGCAGCAGGATCACAAAGCCCATGCCCATTCCGACCATGAAGGGAAAGGGCGGCGCACCACCGTGGCTGCGGGCCGCCAGACCGGCCATCGTCATGGCCACAAACATGAACGGAACCACGATCAACGACAGCAGGCCATAGAGGGCTGCGAGCATCTTCCCCGCCTGCAGCGGGGCGACGCGCTTCAGCTTGAGGTTCATGTCCGCAGCGTAAATCAATCCGCCTGGCGGGCGAGAATTTTCCGCAAGCAACCGTTTTGCCCACCCTTCCCCGGCCGGTGGCGGCCAGGATCGCCGGCCGGCGCAATTGAATCCCGTGCCAGCCACTTACTCCTTTCGGAGTAATTGCACAAATCAACGGGCGCGCACCGTCCGCCAACCCATGCACAGTCCGTCGGCCGACCCGGTACTATCATGGAAGAAACACCCCTGCCCGGAACACCTCCCGCCCTTGGCCGGCCTCCGGGCGCCCACCCCATGTCGGTCTCCTCCCGTCCAAAACCCTTCCTTGAGCCGGAGTATTGCAAAGGCTGCTTGCGCTGCATCGAAGCCTGCCCGCGGGAATGCATCACGCGCGGCACTGCGCTCAATCCCGTCACCGGCCTTGTCCCCGTCGAATTGAATCTGGAGAACTGCAACGGGTGTGCGCTGTGCATGGCGGCCTGCCCTGAACCGTTTGGTCTGCGCCCCGAGACCGAGCGTTCGGCCAGTCCCTTCGATTTCGAATTGCAGGATCCGGCGAAACTCTACGGTCCGAAGATTGTGCCCGTTCATTCCGAGGGTGACCGGCCGGATGGGTTTACCTTGCTGCCGGCCTGCGAACCGATGGTGCTCAAGGGCACCTATGCCTCGGCGGTCGGTGCGCTGTTGGCGGGCTGCCGGCATGTTTTTGGCTACCCCATCACGCCCAGTACCGAGGGCGCGGAGCTCATGGCAAAGATTCTCCCGAAAATCGGCGGACATTTTGTCCAAGCCGTCAGCGAAACGGCCGCGGTAAACATGATGTATGGCGCGGGCGGGGCCGGCGTGCCCTGCATCACCTTCACGAGCGGGCCGGGCTTCAGCCTCATGCTCGAGGGCATCAGCTACATGATCGGCGCGGAGGTTCCGGGCGTGTTTGTCAATATCATGCGGGGCGGTCCCGGCTTGGGCAACCTGGGCCCAGAGCAGGCCGACATCAAACTGGCTTGTCGCGGCCTCGGCCACGGCAACACGCATGCCATCGTGTTTGCCCCCGGCAACCCGCAGGAAATGCTCGACCTGACCATGCGCGCGGTCGAGTTGAGTTTCGTCTACCGCAATCCCGTCATCATCCTGGGTGACGGATTCCTCGGGCAAATGACCGGGGTAGTCCGGCTTCCGGACCGTCTCCGCCGGCCCGGCCTTCCCGCCTGGGCCGTGCACGGCGACCGGGCGCACCGCCACAATCTCATCAGCTCGATCATGCTGACGGAGGACGACCTCGAAAATCACAACCGCAAACTCTGCGACAAATACGCGTTCATCGCCGCCCATGAACAGCGCGCCGACAGTTACCGGTGCGACGATGCCGAAGTACTGGTCGTCGCCTGCAACACCCCGTCGCGCATGGCCAAGGGTGCCGTCGAGGCCGCCCGGGCCCGGGGCGTCAAGGCCGGGTTGTTCCGTCCCTTGACCCTTTGGCCGTTCCCGATCGCCGCGCTGCAGGCCCTGCTTCCGCAGATTGGCCACCTGGTCGTCGTCGAAGGCAGCCCCGGCCAGCTGGAGGACGAGTTGCGGCTCGCGCTCAGCCATGCCGGCGTGGTGCCACCGCCGATTTCGTCGGTCAGGCACTTCGGTGGCGTGCTGCCGTCACAGGACGAGATCCTTGATTCCATCCTTGAGCCCCGGGAGGTTTTGTCATGAGCGGGGTCTTTCACTCCAGTTTCGCGCTCCACGCTCACGGGGAAGGTCTCAAGGGTCACAGCACGCATTACTGCGCCGGCTGCGGTCACGGCGTCGTCCACCGGGACCTGGCCGAGGTCATCGAGGATCTCGGGCTGCAGGATCGCACGATCCTGGTCAGTCCGGTGGGCTGTTCGGTGTTCGCCTATTATTATTTCAATGTCGGCAACACCCAGGCGGCGCACGGCCGCGCGCCCGCCGTCGCCCTCGGCCACAAGCTCGCCAATCCCAATTCCGTCGTCCTCAGCTACCAGGGCGACGGCGACCTTGCGTCGATCGGCCTGGCCGAGACAATCTCCATCGCGCAGATGGGGCTGCCCATCACCGTGGTCTTTATCAACAATGCCATCTACGGCATGACCGGCGGCCAGCTCGCCCCGACTTCGCTCATGGGCCAGAGGACCGCCACCAGCCCGGAAGGGCGCAACGCGATGATGGGCCAGCCGCTCAAGATGGCCGAACTCATCGCGTCACTCGACGGGCCGGCTTATGTCGAGCGGGTGGCGCTCTTTGACGCCCGCCAACGCGTCAAGGCCCGCAAGGCGATCAAGAAGGCCCTCACGCTTCAGGTCGAGGGCCGCGGCTATTCCTTCATCGAGATTCTCAGCGAGTGCCCCACCCACCTGAAGCTCTCGCCCACCGACGCGGAAAAATGGGTGAAGGAAAAGATGGAACCGGTGTTCCCCCTGGGGGTGAAGAAGGACCTGACCGTCGAGCCGTGGTTCAATCCGCCGGAACCGCGCTTCGAACCGGCCGAGATTCTCGGCTACTGCGGCGCCGACCCGGCGGCCGACCGCCGCGCCACCGCGCCGTGGCCGGCCCACCTCGGCACGCGCGACCTCAGTCTCAAGCTGGCCGGGTCCGGCGGCGACGGTGCCCAGACCGCCGCGCTGCTGCTCACCCGCGCCGCCATCGAGCAGGGTTTCGACGCCACCCATATTCCGAGCTACGGCCCCGAGAGTCGCGGCGGCACATCCTATGCGGACGTTCATTTTGCAGCCGAAGAGGTTCTCAACCCGGCCGCGCCCGAACCCGACATTCTCATCGCATTCAATTCACCGAGCCTCGCCAAATTCGGCCCGTCGGTGCGGGAGGGCGGAGTCATCTTTTACGACAGCACGATCATCACGGAACCGGTTGAACTTCCTCCAGGTCGCCGGGTGGTGGCGCTGCCTTTCACCCAACTTGCCGCCGACCTTGGACGTCCGATGGTGAAAAATGTTGTCGCCCTCGGCGCGTTGCAGGCCGTCACCGGCCTCCTGTCCGCCGATGCCATCCTCGACACCCTGCGCCACGTTTTGAAGGACAAGGCCGCCTTGGTGCCGCTCAACGAGGCCGCGTTTGCCGCAGGGCAAAACGCCGCCGCTCCCGTCCCCGCATGAATCCGGCCGGTTTTGTCGACGAAGCGGTGGCCTACGGCTTATTGAAGCGGGCCGGCCTTTGTCCTCCGCGCCACGGCATCGCGGGCGGGGCTCTGCCGTTTGAAACCGGCGAACCGGTCGTGGTCAAAGGACTGGGCGAAAATGTCTGGCACAAATCCGAACTCGGGGCGGTGCATTTTCTCCCGTACGAGAAGCAGAGCGTAGTTGATGAAATCAAGGGCATGCGCCAGCGCCTGGAATCCAGCGGCCATCGCTGGATTGAAGGGCTGGTTTGCGAACAGATCGACGTCGCGTGCTGCAGCCACCTGCCATCGGAGGCGTTCGTCTCCCTCTCGCGCAGCGAAGCCGGCTGGACCCTTCTTTTCGGCTTTGGCGGTCTGCAGGCCGATGCCCTGGCCGAAATGGCGCCACCCTTGCGATGGCCGCTCGCCTTCACCCGGCCGGAAGAAGCCCTCCAGCAAGTCGAAGCCCATTTGCTTGGACGAATCTGGCTCGGCCGGTTGCGCGGCACGAACCCGCTGACGCAGCGCGAAACCATCGGCCGGTTCCTCGCGTCGCTCTGGAGCCTCGCCGACGTGGCGGAATCCGAAGGGCTGACGCTGTTGGAATTGAACCCCATTGCGCTCGACCTGCGGGGCGAGCCCCGGCCACTCGATGCCGTCGGCTTCCATGGCGTCCGCCCGAAACCGCGCTTTGCGCCTCCCGCCGATTTTCTGCCCGTCTTGAAAGAACCTCGCCGCATCGCGCTCGCAGGGGTGTCGACAAAAAAAGGCGGGGTCGGGCGCACGATCCTCGAAAACCTTCGCCGCTACTCGCTGCCCGCAGGCGATCTGGTGCTGGTGAAACCGGGCCTGACCACCTTTCTCGGCCTGCCCTGCGTGCCCGATGTGGCGGCGCTGAAGGCCGCTCCGGTTGATCTTTTGATACTTGCCCTGCCAGCCCCGGTCGCTGCCAAAGTGTTGGAGCAGCTCCTGGAGCAAAGTGGCGGGGCCGCCGTCGTAGCCCTAACCTGCGGCGGTATTGGTGACGGGGCCGACACCGTCGGATATGGAACCCAGCTAGCCCGGGCTTTGTGTGTTGCCCGGGCGAGCGGTTGCTGGACTCCGGCGGTGCTCGGCCCGAATTTTCTTGGTCATTGGGTGCCGGGTCGCCAGCTCGACACCTGTTTCATCCCTACGTCCAAGCTTGCCGCGCCCGCCGTTACGGACGGCGAATTGACCTTGGTCAGCCAAAGCGGGGCGTTCCTGCTCAGCCGGCGGTCGCGCCAGCCGCGATTGAAATTTGGTCTTGGGCTCACGTTGGGCAATCAGATGGACGTCGCTCTTTGTGACGTGCTCGCCGCCTTGGCCGCCGAGAACGGTTTCGGACCGGTCGCAGCCTACATCGAGGGCTTTGGACCGGGTCAGCTGCTGCCGGCTGCCGAGGCGATCGCCCGATTGCAGAAACAGAATCGTCGGGTGTATCTCCACCGGGCTGGTCGCACCGAGGCCGGCCAGTCCGCCGCAGCCAGCCACACCGGCGCAATCGCGAGCAATCTTGTCCTTGAGCGCGCATTACTGGAACGCGCCGGCGCGAGGTTTACCGGGAATATCGCCGAATTTGATGCCGCCCTCGTCTGGTTGAGCGCCCATCCGAATCTGACCACGGGACCGGTGGCCTTGCTCACCAACGCCGGCTTCGAAAGCGTGAACGGCGGCGACCTGTTCGGTTCCCGACTAAAGGCCGCCGTTTTGAGCGAGACCGCCGGACACGCCTTGGTCGGAATGCTGGAGAAACACCAACTGACTGGACTGGTTTCGCCGCGCCTGCCGCTCGATCTCACCCCGATGGCCGACGAATCGGCGTTTGTCGATGCCGCGGACATTCTTCTTCGCGAAGCCACCGTGCTGGTGATCGGACTCGTTCCCTTTACCCGAATGCTCGACACTTCGCCCACGGGTGGCGCCCGGCTGGCCGCCGTGCTGGCCCATTTGCGCAACACCCATGGCAAGCCGGTCGCCGTGGCGATCGATGCCGGAACCGATTATGCAGAATACAGCCAGGCCTTTGGCGACGCCGGTCTGCCAGTCTTCGACCGGGTGGAAACAGCGCTGTTCGGTCTCCGGGTGCTCGGGTGATTGACTTGTTCCGCAGGGGCGCCTCAGAAGAACATCGCCTCGCTCAACGCCATTTCGGGAACAAGAAACCGGGCGCCGACCGTCTGGGTGGTCAGGCCGGTACCCAGGTCTCCCGCAAACTCCGCATGGTCCTTGGCCACGTCCGCCGACCAGCGGAAGGATTTTTTGGGGTCGGCGTAACCGAATTCCAGCGAAAGGCAGCCCGGGCAATCCACCGGTGTGACCGAGAATTCAATGCCCTGGTCCAGGCGCGCCCCGGAACGCAACAAGCCTTTCCTGACCCATCCGAGCAGGCAACTCGCCTCGGCGCCGAACTCGGCTCGATAGCGGATCCGGACCTGGCGCAACCCGCCGATGATGAGCGGCGGCGCGTAGCGGCTGAGGAACTGGCCGAGATTCTGGCGCAAAGGCAGTGTGCGGGAATAAGCCAGATCACGGACAGAGGAAATTTTCGGCCAGGCAAAGGTCAGCGCGTCCGGCGAGACAATGGCGCTGTCAAACATCACGCGCTGGGACCGGGTGAGCAGATAGACGTAGTTGCTGAGCCGCTTGCTCGAAGTGAACCGGTGCGCCCAATAATAAAGCGGCAGGTCGGTGGAGAGACAGACGGATACGTGATCCTGAAGGTAGGCCTTCGCGGCCGGCGGATAACTCAGCGCGACCACCTCGATGCAGCGGGTGTCATCCTTCGATCTGCCCATGAAGCACTCACCGTAGATTTTCGCCCTGAGCGCGACCTTGCCATTGTCCTCCTTGCCCGGGCAGAGCACGACCACCCGGCACGGGTAGCGTTGCGCGAGGCGCACGGAAACCCGGAACTGCTCCACGGCGTCTTCCGGCGTCGTGGCGAGCCCGAGGTGCAGCACAAGATTGAGCTGCATGGCCTTTTGTTCCTCCGCGGCCGTGTCCGCCCAGAGCTTGGCAAACCCGGACGAAATTCCGCCAACCGGCACCTCCATGCCGGGCAGCGCTTCAAATATCTGGGGCATGGCAATGAAACGGTCGCCGGGACTCTGGCCGGATGGAGGCGCGACCTTCAGTCCCGCAATTCGCCCCGGTCACGGCCGCCGCCCCGCGGGACTGTTGGAGCTGCCTCCAGCCAAATTGCAGCGCCGGCGCCAAGCTCACGGTTCCCTCCATTGATGACCATTGGCGGCGAGCAGCGCGGTCGCGGAGGCCGGACCCCACGAGCCGGCCGGGTAACTGTCCAGCCCGTTGCGGCCCTGCGCCGACCAGTAATCGAGAACCGGGGTGATCAGCTGCCAAGAACGCTCGGTTTCGTCGCCGCGAATAAACAGGGTGCCATCGCCGATCATGGCGTCGAGCACCAGCCGTTCATAGGCCTCGGGTGTGTTGGATCCGAAGGTGGTGGCATAGCGGAAATTCATTTTCACCGGTTGCGTCCGCGTCTCCAGGCCCGGCACTTTCGCGTTGAGGACGAGGCTGAGACCCTCGTCGGGCTGGATTTGAAACGCCAGCGTGTTGGGGGTTATGTTGAATCGGTCCGACTCGGCGAAAATATTGCCTGGAGCCCGCTTGAACCGGATGGCGATTTCACTGACCCGGTGGGCGAGGCGTTTGCCGGAACGCAGATAGAACGGCACGCCCTGCCAGCGCCAGTTGTTGATGTTCAACCGGAGGGCAGCGTAGGTCTCCGTCGCCGACTGCGGTGCGATGTCCTTTTCAGCCAGGTAACCCGGAACCTCCTGGCCGGCGAGCATGCCGGCGCCGTATTGGGCCCGGGCTACATCGGTCGCCGCGCCGTCAAGTTGGAGCGGCTGGATGGCCTTGAGCAATTTCACCTTCTCGTCCCGGATCGACTCGGGATCGAACGACACCGGCGGCTCCATCGCCGTCAGGGCAAGGAGCTGCATCGTGTGATTCTGGATCATGTCGCGCAGGCAGCCGCTTTGCTCGTAGTAGCCGGCGCGGCTGCCGACGCCCACCTCCTCGGCCACGGTGATCTGCACATGATCGATGAAGTTGCGGTTCCAAAGCGGCTCGAAGATCGCGTTGGCGAAACGCTGGACCAAGAGATCCTGCACCGTCTCCTTGCCGAGATAATGGTCGATGCGGAAGACTTGGGACTCATCGAACTCGGTGGTCAGTTCGTGGTTGAGCGCCCGGGCGCTGGTGAGATCCTTGCCGAACGGTTTTTCGATGATCACCTTCGACTCGTTATGCTGGCGCCGGTAGCGGGCGGCGAGACCGCTGCTGCCCAGATTCTGAATGATGGGCGCAAACACCGCCGGCGGCGTGGAAATGTAGAAGAGTGACTGGAGCTGCTGCCCGATCTCTTTTTCGAGGCCGGCAATCCGCTGGCCGAGCCGTTCGTACGCCGCCTTCTCATCGTAGGCGCCGCTGATATAGAGCGTCCGGGGCGCCAGCCGCGCCCAGACTTCGGGACTCATCTCGCGGCGGGAGAATTCCTTGATGGCGGCCGCCGCCATCTCTTGAAACTCGGTGTCGGGAATCGGCTTCCGCCCGAACCCGACGAGATAAAAATCCGCGGGCAGCAGGCCATCATGGGCCAGATTGTAGATCGCCGGTATGAGCTTGCGAGCGGTAAGATCGCCCGACGCACCAAAAATAACCACCACCGTCGGCGGCGAGCCGCGGTGTTTGCTGAGACCGTGCAGGAACGGGTGCCGGACTTCGTCTGCCATGGGCCGCAAGTTCGACGCGAAGGCAGGCTCCCGCAAGTTTTTTTATCAACCGGGCGGATCACAGGCCGCCCTCGAGGCCGTTGACCGGTCCGCCTTGGCGCGCCGCATAATAGCCCTGGGGAAACAAGGGAACGTTTTCGAAATGCAACACCTGCGATGGCAGCCGGCCGCTGAGCGTGACCTCGGCAACATCAAAGCGGAAAGTGCGCGGCGGCGCCTCAAGCCCACCGAGATAAGCGTGCACCGCGCGTCGCAACGCGCGCTTCTTGCGTTCGTCGATCGCCTGGTAACCCGACACCATCGCGCCCTCCGACCGCGCCTTCACCTCCACAAACACGAGCACATCCCCGTCCCGGCACACGAGATCGATCTCGTCGCGCCGGTCCCGCGGACTGCGCCAGTTCCGGGTCACGATGGCGTAGCCCTGCCGGGCTTTCAGATATTCCGCGGCCGCCTGCTCGCCCCGGGCGCCGGCCACCGCACTGGCCGTGGACGTTTCCCGCCGCGCGACCTTCTGCCAGACATCTTTTAACCAGCTTAGCATCAGAAGTTCGCCCTCGACCACGTGAAAAATTGCCCTTACAAGCAAGCGCGTTTTTCAATCAGCTCCGTGCCGAATCCCACGATTCCGGCCGATTGGCGCCCCAACTCCTTTCTTCCTACATGGCCACTGCAAGCAATCTCACGGGCACCCTGCGCCGGTCACTGCTGATCAAAGTCATCTCCAAGCCGGCTCCGAGCAAGGAGGATGTCAACACCGTCATCGAGCTCACCGCGAGCAAGGTCGTGGAGTCGCTCCAGGCGCAATCCATGACGCTTTACCTGGTCGAGGGCGGCGAAATCGCCTTCAAGCAGGTGTACTATTCTCCGACGCTGTGGGGCACCGATAAGGACAAGGAGATGCAGTTCCGCGAAACGAGCCGGAAGCTGCTGGCGCTGAAACTTCCGTCCGGTACCGGCAACGTCGGCAAGGTCATCCAGACCGGCGAGCCGCTGTTTTTCAGCGGCAAGGGTCCCGACGCCGCTTCCCTGAAGAACATGAACGTGGGTTTCGAGGTGAACTCGATGCTTACCGTCCCGCTCAAGACCAACATCGTCATCGGCGCGATCCAGGTGCTCAACAAGGAGCCGGCTGCTGGCACCGGCGGTCAGTTCACGACCAAGGACCTGGCGATGCTGCGCGAGGTCGCTGAGTACTCCTCCACCCTCATTCAGCGCATGCTGGATCCAAAGTTCCAGCTCACCCCCGAGGACACCGCGAAGTTCATCTCCAAATTCACCGAACTGCCCCTCGTCACCAAGGCCGATGAGGTCGATATCGACGAGAAACTGGTCGAGATCACCGGCGACGCCATCATCCGCCGCGAATGCATTTTCCCCTATAAGAAGACCGGCGCGAACTCCTGCTCGGTCCTCATGACGAATCCGCTGGACTACGCCAAGCGCGAGGCGTTCCAGGCGGCGACCGAAATGACCATTGACGACGTCAAGGTCATCCCCGCCAGCTTGCTCGATGCGCTGCTCAAGCAATTTTTCAAGGAATCCGCCGGGGCCAAGAAAGCCGACCCCACGGATGTCGATATCGATGAAGTCGCCGACCTGATCGGCAGCGCCTACACCGAGGGCGGCACCGGCGAGGTCAAAGCCTCCGACCTCGAGAGCGAAGACTCGGCTCCCATCATCCAGCTGACCAACCGCATCATCGAGGACGCCTATGTCTCCGGCGCCTCCGACATCCACATCGAGCCGATGGAGAAGGATCTGCTTGTCCGTTATCGCGTGGACGGCATGTGTTCAGAAAAGCTGCGCCTGCCCAAACAGGTGGCCAACGCCATGGTCACCCGCCTCAAGATCATGTGCAACCTGGACATTTCGGAACGCCGGTTGCCGCAGGACGGACGCATCGTGTTCAAGAAATACACCAAGAAGAACATCGACATCGATCTGCGTGTCGCCACCGGCCCGATGAACCACGGCGAGAAGGTGGTCATGCGTATCCTCGACAAGCAAAAATCCACGCTGCCGCTGCCGGCCCTGGGTTTTTCCGACGAGAATCTGGCGAAATATCGCGAGTGCGTCCGCCAACCCTACGGCATGATCCTGCACTGCGGACCCACCGGCTCCGGCAAGTCGATGACCCTCTACTCCGCGCTCGGCGAGGTGAACACACCCGACGTCAACATCCAGACCGCCGAAGACCCGATTGAATACACGCTCGCTGGCATCAACCAGATGCAGATGAACCGGCAGATCGGCCTCACCTTCGAGCGCGCTCTCCGCTGCTATCTCCGCATGGACCCCGACATCATCCTCGTCGGCGAAATTCGCGACAAGGAAACCGCCCAGATCGCCTGCGAAGCGGCGCTCACCGGCCACTTGCTGGTCTCCACGCTGCACACCAACGACGCACCGTCCACGGTTTCGCGTATGGGTGAAATGGGTATCGAGCCCTTCAACATTTCCGCGTCCCTCGTGTGTGTCTGCGCCCAGCGTCTCCTCCGTCGCGTCTGCAAGAACTGCAAGGTCAAGTATTCGCCCGAGGGGCGCGAGCTGGAGATCATCCAGAAAGCGCTCGGCGAGAAGGGCCCCTTCGAGATTTTTAAGGCCGCCCCCGGTGGCTGTCACATTTGCAGCGGCAATGGTTACAAGGGCCGCGTCGGCATCCACGAGCTGATGACCAATTCCGAGGAACTCACCGAGGCCATCAACAAGGAGGTCGAGGTCGCCGATCTGAAGCGCGTCGCCATGAAAAACGGCATGAAGACGCTCCACCAGGACTCGATCCTCAAGGTCAGGATGGGCCTGACGACGATGGAGGACGCGCTCAGCAACGTGCCGCCTGACCTGATTCTGTGAGACGGAAGCCTTAGGCAAAAGGCTTTCGACCAATTGCCGGCTACACCCCGGCCGGACAAGCAACGAAAAGGCGCGGCCCATGTGGTCGCGCCTTTTTGCCTC
>JBBIHQ010000005.1:0-82260 GCA_037446975.1 Opitutia bacterium | reverse complement strand
CTGAGCGGGCTGGTTCGTCGGGGCGCCCAACCTGTTTTCCCTTTTCCAATCCAAGGATCTTTCCACGAAACCGGTTGGACGGATTCGGCCAGCCTACGCTATCAACCGATGGTGTCCTTTATCTCCTTCAAAGAAGACGAGATGAACATTCTTCGGAGGTACCGAACCGTTACCGGTTTACGTTTCATGCCGATCCAAGCCTGCAGGAGTCCGCCCGAACTCGATCTTCGACAGCCCCGAAACTTCCTCGCGGAGCTGCCCCGCGGGGGAATTGCGAGGCCTAGGGTATGGCCTTACTCTGAATAGGGTCTATTGCGGGAGTAATTCGGCCGTGTCGGCAAAAATACATTTCTGCTAGCATTCGTAGTTACATTCCCAAGGCCTTTGGTCCAAGCCCGTCCAAAGACTTCGTATCATATCACATACATAACGTTCCATTAAAACAACCAGTCCATGAAAATTCATCCCAAATCCCACAAAGGTTTCACGCTCGTTGAAATCATGATCGTCGTGGTCATCATCGGCCTCTTGGCCGCGATGGCTATTCCCGCGTTCCAGAAGGTTCGCCAGTCCTCACAAGACAAAGCGGTATTGAACAACGCCCGCCAGCTCTCGGCGGCTTCCGATCAGTACTTCCTGGAAAATGGCGTCTCCACGGTGGTCATGGCCAGCTTGGTGGGCGCGACCAACTATGTGAAGGCGGTCAACACGGTCGCCAACGAGGTCTATCCGGACAGCTATACGCAGGGTGTTACAATCACGATCGGCGGTGTCGCCGGTGCGCGCACGGTGACCTATTCGCCGTAACCGAGTAGTCGATGACTGTTTCTTCAAGCAGCCGTTTATCCGGCTGCTTGATCCTTTCATGCGGACCACCAAGCCGGTCCATGGCAACACCTTCCCTTCCCCAAATCCACTATCCGTGAAAAAATACCTCGTCACATTATCCTTGGCCGGCTCGGCGCTGGCCTTTGCCATCACCTCAACCGCGAATGCCCAGACGACCCCGTCAACGACGGCTCCCGGGCAACGTACTGAAGGCCACGAACGGCATCCGGCGATCCGCGCAGCCATTCGCGCGCTCGAGCGGGCCAGGGAAGAGATTAAAGCCGCTGATCACGATTTCGGCGGTCATCGCGTCGACGCGCTCGCCGAATGCGACAAGGCTATCGAACAGCTGAAGCTGGCGCTCAAGTACGACAAGAAGTGATCGCCTGCGCGGTGATCCTCGTCGACGCGGACTTTGACCGGGCCGCACTCCCTAGGACGGGTTGAGCCCATCATTCGAAGGCGGCCGGTTCTTGGATCGAAGCTGTTTCAGTTGATAAAGTTCGCCTCGTTGGTTTGGAAGAGCGCGTGTGCCAGTTTGGTCCACGCATCCTCCGGCCCGCCAAATGGAATGTTCGCACCAATTGGACGCGGGTCTGCGGCGTATTTGATCTTGGCGTTGAGCACCGCCTGCTGGGCTCGCCTCGCCTCTTGGTTCCGCTGACGCCGGCTCTTGGCTGCCGGCAATTCGGGCACCTCAAGGGCCTTCCCGGCCGGGTTGGCGCGGACATAATTTACTCCGAGCTGGATTTCCTTGTCCGAAGGCGGACGCTGAAAGATCGCCAGATATAGGGTGGCAACGCGCTCCTCGTCAGAGGGCAAGTCCGCGAAACCGGCACTGTGGGTGAGTTTGCGGGCCGTCTCGATCACCAGTGGGCTGTTCATCAGGAAGAGCGCTTGCTGCGGGACCGTGGTGTTATAGCGTTTGCCCGAAGGCGTGTCGGGATTCGGAAAATCGAACTGGGTGAGCAGTTCAGGCGGGTTGCGGCGGTCGATATAGGTGTAGATCGACCGGCGGGTTCCAAACGAGTCGCTGGCGGGCATGACCGGTTTGCCGCCGACTCTGTAGTCGAGCGTGCCGGCGATTGCCAAAAGGGAGTCGTAGAGTTCCTCGAAATCAAGGCGGTGCAGGTTCGCGCGCCACAAGAGCTTGTTCTCCGGATCAAGCGCCACTGCGGCATCATTGGGGGCATCGCCTTGCTGGTAGGTACTGCTGAGCACGATGGTCCGCTGCAATTGTTTGATGGACCAGCCGTGCTCGACAAAGCTCGCCGCCAGCCAGTCGAGGAGCTCGGGATTCACCGGGGTCGAGCACATGTTGCCGAGATCGTCCGGTGTATTGACGAAGCCAACGCCAAAATGCTGCTGCCAGATGCGGTTGACCAGCACACGGGCTGTCAACGGGTTCTTGGGGTCGGCGATGGCGCGCGCGAGTTCGAGCCGGCCGGAACCCTTGGTCCACTCGGGGCGGTGCTTGGGATCGGGCGAAATCGTCTCCAGAAAACGGCGCGGCACCTCATCACCCTTGTTCCCCGGCTCGCCGTGGATCAACACCCGGTAATTGTGCGGATTCGGCACGTCGGCGACTGCATTGGCCCGGGCGGGAGCTCCGGGATGATTCATCTCCAGGTCACCGATCTCGCGGTCCAGCATCGCCCCGGCCCGGATGAACTCGCGGCGTTTTTGCGGATCGCGGACCCGGGTGCGCCGGAACTCCAAGAACTGCCGTTGCAGGTCGGTTTCCTTCTTGGCCAGCTCCTCGCTCTTGGCCAGATAGTCGAGCAGCTCGGGGGTTTTCGGAATCTGAATGAGCAGGGTTGGCTCCTGCGTGACACGCGTTGGCTCCACCGTGTTGGCGAAAACACCATAGAGCGAATAATAGTCCTTGGTGGGAATCGGGTCGAACTTGTGGTCGTGGCAGCGGGCGCAGGCGACCGTGAGGCCGAGAAACGCCTTCGTGGTCACATCAATCTGGTCGGCGATGACATCGTCGCGGCGGCCGTCGAACTGGTTGCCCAACGTCAGGAAGCCCAGGGCGGCCAGCACGCTCTGGTCGCCGGCCTGCGCCGCCTGGCTGGTTCTCGTCCGGTTGGCCTCCGCCACCAGCCGGTCGGCGGCGAGTTGCTCGACGATGAACTGGTTGTAAGGCTTGTCGGAGTTGAAGGCGGAGATGACGTAGTCGCGATAGGTCCAGGCATATGGATACCGCGGATCATTGCGTTTGGGCGCATCGCCCTTGGTGTCGGAATAGCGGGCGACATCGAGCCAGTACCGGGCCCAGCGCTCACCATAGTGTGGCGAAGCGAGCAGACGTTCGACCACCTTGGCGTAGGCCTCGGGCGATTCGTCAGCGATGAAGGCCTGGATTTCCGACTCGGTGGGCGGCAGCCCGACAAGGTCGAAGGTGACGCGCCGGATCAGCGTGCGTTTGTCGGCCACCGGATTCGGATGGAGGCCGGCCGCCTCCAGGCTGGCCAGGACAAAGTGATCGACCGGGGACTGGCACCAGGCGTTGTCCTTGACCGCGGGCACGCCCGGTTTCTTCACCGGTTGAAAAGCCCAATGCTCCTTGCCGGCACCGCCGTAAGTCACGCCACTGGCGGTCATCGCAGGAACCCGCGGATCCGGTGCGCCCCGCCGCACCCATTCAGTGAGATCAGCAATCTGCTGGTCGGTCAGCTTGCCCCCGTGGTCCGGCGGAGGCATCTGCAGATCTTCGTCGGAATAACTGACCGCCTGGATGAGCAGGCTGTCGTCGGGCTTGCCAGGCACGATGGCCGGACCGGAGGTGCCGCCCAGCAAGACTCCGTCGCGGGAATCCAGCATCAACTTGCCCTTGATCCGGTCGGCTTGGTGGCTGTGGCACTTGTAGCATTGCCCGGAGAGAATCGGCTGGATCTTCGTCTCAAAGAAATGCTGATCGGCCGGGGAAAGAGCCGGGACGGCATCCATGGCCCAGGCGGTGGGAACAATCAACGCCAGCAGCCAGGCTCCGGCAAGGCGACGACAGTGCATGGTCAGGCGAGAATAGGTTTCACGACGTTGCCCGCGATATCCGTGAGTCGAAAATCACGCCCGTTGAAACGATAGGTCAATTTGGTGTGGTCGAAGCCAAGACACTGGAGGATGGTCGCATGCAGGTCATGCACATGGACCTTGTCCTTGACGGCCGCGCTGCCGAATTCATCGCTCGCGCCGTACACGGTGCCGCCCTTTATGCCGCCGCCGGCCAGCCAGACGGTGAAGGCCTTGGCGTTGTGGTCGCGACCGGGGTTCTCGCCACCATTCTTGTCCTTGGTGGGTTTGCGGCCGAACTCACCGCCCCAGATAACCAGAGTCGAGTCCAACAGCCCGCGTTGTTTCAGGTCGGTCATGAGGGCGGAAAGCGGCTGATCGATCTCGCGGGCCTTGGCCGTGATGCGCTCCTCAAGATCCTGGTGATGGTCCCAGCCGTCGTGCCAGACCTGCACGAAGCGCACCCCGCGCTCGATGAGCCGGCGCGCAATCAGGAGCTGTTTGCCCTGCGGGGTGTTGCCGTACGCCGCCCGGACTTCCTCGGATTCCTTGTTGATGTCGAAGACATCCGTGGCCTCGGCCTGCATGCGAAACGCGATCTCATAAGTCTGCAGGCGCGATTCCAGTGCGGCATCGCGCTGGAGGTTCTGGGCGTGCAGCACGTTGAGCTGGTGGATAAAATCGAGCTGACGCCGCTGCTCCGCCTTGGAGACGTAATTGTTGTGGATGTTCTGGATCATCTGCTGCACCTGCCGCGCCTGGATGTTGACGCTGGTGCCCTGAAAGATGCCGGGCAGAAACGCCGCGCCGTAATTGGCGGCACCGCCGGGTGGGAGGTTGCCGTTGCGCAGCGAGATGAAGCCGGGCAGGTTTTGATTTTCGGTGCCCAAGCCGTAGACGGTCCACGCGCCAAGGCTCGGCTTCGCAATGCGGACCGAACCGGTGTTCATGAACACCGTGGCAACCTCGTGCGCCGGAATGTCGGTGTACATCGAGCGGATCACCGCCATGTCGTCGACGTGCTGGGCGGTCTTGGCGAACAGCTCGCTGACCTCGATGCCGGACTTGCCGTAACGGGCGAACTTGAACGGCGAACCCATGGCCACGCCGTCCGCGAGCGTCCGATCGTTCATCTGGGTGAGCATCGGCTTGGGATCCCACGTGTCGACGTGCGAGGGCGCCCCTTGGGCAAAGATGTGGATGACGGCCTTGGCCTTGCCTGGAAACTGCGGGGCCCGCGGGGCAAGCGAATCCAGGACCGGCGTACCCGCCGGCGCCGCGATGAGGTCGAGCGGATCGAGAAATGTGGCGAGACTGAGGGCGCCGAGGCCCATGCCGACCCGGTTCAAGAACTGGCGCCGGGTGAGAAAGTAATCCTGCGGGTCGGTCGAGACCCCGCAACAATGCGGATGATGGGCGTGGGCGTCGGGCATTAGGCGTGGCTCTGCGATTCAACCTGAAGACGCGGATTAGCGATGCAGATTACGGCTGGTTCGGCCAGCAGCCAAATAGCCGCCGCAACCCGGCTTCCGCACCCAAGCTCCTAGGCGCGCCACGGCGCCGTGCTCAACGAAAAACCAATTTTAACAAACCTTAAACCCCCGTCCGGATTGTCCGGCTACTCAGCTGATTTCTTTGCCCGCGCTTTCTTTGCCGCTTTGGCGTTCAGCCACACCTGGCCCTTGGTGTTCAGGTTAAGCCAGAAGATTTCGCCGCCATGCTCGGCAAAGGTCGGCTTGGCTTTGGGGGACCCAGGCAGGCTGAGACCGGCTTGCGCCAGCACCGCCAGCATCTGTTCGTCGGATTTTTCCAACTGGCCGGCGAGGTCTTTCACCTGGGCGGTGACGCCTTCGCCCCGCTTTTTCGGCTGCAGCAGAAGCCTCACGGCAGTAAGTACGTTCTCTGGCGGGAGACTTTTTTGTTCCACCGGCGCCGGTGCGACCGGGGTCGCCGCCCCCACCGCGGCAGAGGGGTGTTCATGGTCGCGCGCCAGCTGGGCGTTGATCCAGATCTCGCCGCGCTGGTTCCGGTTGAGCCAGAACACAAAATCTCCCTCGGTTGTGAAAACCGGCTTCGTCTCGCCTGCTGGCGGCAAAGTCAATCCCTGCTCGCCGAGCTTTTCGAGCAGCCCGGTCTCGTCGAGCTTCAGCGCCCGCGTGAGATAAGGAAAACTGCCGGACCAGCCATGGCCCCGGTGGTTGCGCCGCATCATGGAACGGATGCGACCGAGGAACGATTTCGGTTCCGGCGCGCCGGTCTCCCGACGGGATTCGGGGGCGGGCGCCCCGGCAACCGGCGCTGCGTCGGGCCGGGCTTCCCGGACAACTTCAGCCGCCACCGGCGTGGATTTCGCGGTCTTAAATTTCTTGTTGCGGGTGTTGAGCCAGATGCGACCGCGCTTGTCGCGTTCGAGCCAGTAGAGCGATCCGTCGTGGTCCACCACCCCGCCCTTCTCGTCGCCTTGCGCCGGCGCCATCAGACCGCATTCCTCGAAAGCGGTGAGCAACTCGCGTGCATCCTGTTCGAATTTCTTCGCCAGAAAATCAAGCTCGACCGAGAGGTCGCCCCGCGGGTTCTTCCGCAAGAATGGCTGCAGCGCCTCGAACAGCGTCGGCAGGTCCTCTTCGCTGCCGCCCAGGTCGTCGAAGCTGCCCAGACCGAGGTCGGCGGGCGCCGGCGCGTTGGCCGGTCGTGACGGCGGCAATTCCTCGGCGAAGGACCGTTCGTCCTTATCATCATCGTCTTCCTCCGGAACCGGCGGCGGCGTGTAAGCCGGCTTGGCGGCGGCGGGCGGAAACCAGTCGCGCGCCACCGGCCGGCGGGCCAGGCCGTGAAACACGAGGGGATTGTCGGGCTTGGTCGTAAAGCTGATGATCTCCCATTCGTCCTTGCCGAGCTGCCCAAGGTGCTGCTCCAGCAATTGCATCGACGCAAAACCCAGCGGGCCGCTGGAGATCAGTTTGTATTCCCAGGATGACATGCGAACGCAACGCATCCCGCATCGCCCCGCCCGACGCCAGCCTAAACTTGGGCTATGCCCCGGCGGCGACCGCCGCTTGCTTCGGCTGCAATTATCGCCAGTATTTCAGCTACCATGCTGAAGTCACCCACGCTGTTCGCTTCACTTCTCCTCGCGGCTGCCGCCCGCGCCGCCCTGCCCGTCCCTGATGCCGACAACGGCGCCATCAATCTTCCGCCCGGCTTCCGGGCGGTGGTTTTTGCCGACAATCTCGTCGCCGGCCGGAAGTCCGACGGCAATTTGCGTTTCCTCACGGTTGCGCCCAACGGTGACGTCTACGCCAAGACCTCCCAAGGCGGCATTTTCGCCCTGCGCGACTCCACCGGAAACGGCCGCGCGGATGTCATAAAGGAATTCGGGTCCGGTGGCGGCACCGGCATCGCCCTCCACCACGGCTGGCTCTACCATTCGACCAACGACGCGGTCTATCGCTACAAATACACCCCCGGCGAACTTGTGCCGACCGGTGCGCCCGAACGGATCGTCCAAGGTCTGCCCGACGGGCACCAGCACAACGCCAAGAGCTTCGCCTTCGACGGCGACGGCCGGCTGCTGGTCGAGGTCGGTTCGCCCGCCAACGATTACAGCGAGGGCGACCGCCGCTATGGCGCCAAAGGCAAGGACGCCACCGAGTTCTTGAAAACCCACGGCGGCTTCTGGCGTTTTGATCCCGACCGGCCGAATCAGACGCAGGCGGACGGCTACCATTTTTCAACCGGCCACCGGCACTCGCTTGCCCTCGCCTGGCAACCGGCGGCCCAGGCCTTCTACATGGTGATGATGGGCCGCGACCAGTTGAACACGGTTGCGCCCGAATATTATGATGAACTCGACAACGCCGAACGGGTGGCCGAGGAGATGCATCTCCTGCACGAGGGCGTGAACTTGGGTTGGCCCTACACCTACTGGGACCCGATCAAGAAGGCGCGCATGGTCTCGCCGGAATTCGGCGGCGACAATCGCAAGCGCGACGACAATCCGCTTTACGACAAACCGGTCCTGGCCTTTCCCGCCCATTGGGCGCCGCTGCAGATGACGGTCTACGGCGGCACGCAATTCCCCGCGAGATATCAGGGCGGATTTTTCATCGCCTTCCATGGTTCTTGGAATCGCGCCCCGCGTTCGCAGGCGGGCTACAAGGTTGTTTACGTGCCCTGCGACAGCCACGGCGCGCCGCTCGGCACGTACGAGACCTTTGCCGACGGCTTTCCCGGCGTGGAGGAATTCACGGACACGCGCGCCGCCCGCTTCCGACCGGCCGGGCTCGCGGTCGGCCCCGATGGCTCGCTTTATGTCGGTGATTCTGAGAAGGGCCGCATCTGGCGCATTTTCTACACCGGCGAGCCGGCGAGCGGCTGGGCGAAGAACCCGCCCGTCACCGCCGCGGCGCAAACCGTCCCGCCCATCGGCGCCGACACTCCCGGCGGCAAGATTTATCTGCAGGTTTGTGCCGCCTGCCATATGCCCAATGGCGGCGGCGTGCCGAGCATGCAACCCGCGCTTGCCGGCAGCGCCGTGGTGGCCGGCGATCCTGCGCGGCTCATCAACGTATTGCTGCGCGGCCCCGCTGCGGTGCTTCCCGCCGATCGGGAGAAATTCGGCAACGTCATGCCGCCCTTCGGCGGCGTCTATAACGATGCCGATCTTGCGAGCCTGATTAATTACCTGCGCAAGAACTTCGCCCCCGGCACAACGGAAGTCACCCCGGCGCAGGTCGCCGCGCAACGCGCCGGATTGTGAAGGGGTTTTCACGCGCGCTCGCACTTGCCTGCCTGGTGCCGGCGCTGCAGGCCCAGATGGTGAACCTCGAGCCCGTGGTGGTCACTTCCACCCGGGCGCCGGAGGCATCCGGACAGGTGCCATTTTCGGTGGTTGTGCTTGACGGTCACGCGCTCCGGGTCGCTCCCGCCTTTACGATCGATGACACGCTCCGCTCCGTGCCCGGCTTCAGTCTCTTCCGGCGGAGCGATAGCCTGACCGCCAACCCGACGACGCAGGGCGTCTCGCTCCGCGGCCTCGGTCCCAGCGGCGCGAGCCGGTCGCTTGTGCTCCTCGACGGCATACCGCTCAACGATCCTTTTGGCGGCTGGGTCACATGGAGCAAGGTGCCACGGGAGTCGCTCGCCAGCGCGGAGGTGGTAAGCGGCGGCGGCGCTACGGCCTGGGGCAATGCCGCCCTCGGTGGAGTTGTACAACTGCTGACCGAGCCGGCCGGCGGCACCGGGCTCCGAATGGATGCAACTGCCGGTGATTTCTCCACCCGGAGCTCAGAAATTGCCGTGACCCAGCGGGTGGGCGACGGCACGTTGCAGCTGTCAGGCAACGATTTTGCCACTGACGGATTCAATCTGGTGGCGCCCGAGGATCGCGGTCCGGTTGATATCGCCGCCTGGAGCAGGCACCGCTGGTTGAGCGCACGCTGGATTCAACCGGTGGGAGATGATGCCGAGCTAACATTTACCGGCCGAACGTTTGCCGAGCACCGGGGCAACGGCACGCCCTACCAGCGCAACTCCTCCCGCGAAAACTTCGGCTCTGTGGTGCTGCGCACCCAGCCCTCCAAAATCTTTGCCTGGACCGCCACGGTCTATGCCCAGGATCAATCGTTCGCCAGTGCCTTCAGTGCCGTGAACGCCGCGCGGACAGCCGAGACTCCCGCCAGCAACCAGTTCGCCGTGCCCGCGGTTGCGCTTGGTGCCGCCTGGACTGGCAACTGGGTCCAGCCGGATGGGGTGAAGACCACCGCCGGGGCCGATCTGCGCGAGGTGCGCGGCGAGACGCGGGAAGATTATTCCTTTGTCAACGGCGATTTCACCCGCCAGCGCATCGCCGGTGGGTCGCAGGGTTTCGCCGGTTTTTTCGCCCTGCATGAACGGCCGCTCTCGACCGGACTGCGCGCCACGTTCGGCGGCCGGATCGACTTCTGGCGCGACACCGGCGGCCATCGTCTTGAAACAGCCCGGACCGGCGGCGCAATGCTGCGCGACGATCATTACGCCGGTCATGATGGCATCGAGTTCAGCCCCAGCGCGGGTCTGGTGTGGCAGCCCGCCCCACCCTGGCGGATGCATGCCAACGTCCAGCAGTCATTCCGCCGGCCGACCCTCAACGAACTGTACCGGCCTTTCCGCGTCGGCAATGTGGTCACGGAGGCAAATCCCGCGCTGCTGACCGAGCACGCCACCAGTGCGGAAATCGGACTGGATTACTCGCGCACGACCTGTTCGTTTGGTGCTGCCTTCTTCTGGAACGAGCTCAGCAACGCGGTGGGAAATGTTACCTTGGCCCAGGGACCGGGGACCTATCCGCTCTTTGGTTTCATTCCGGCCGGCGGCACCGGCGTCCAGCGACTCAATCTCGATCGCGTCCAGGTGCAGGGCGTGGAGTTGTCAGCAAAATGGCATCCGGTAGCGTCGCTAACATTCGACATCAGCTATCTCAACGATGACCCGATGGTGAAACGGGCCGCGGCCGCCCCGGCACTCGTCGGCAAACAGCTCGCACAGGTTCCGCGACACAGTGCCTCGTTTGACGCCAGCTGGCGCGGACCCGGCGGCCTGACCATTACCCCGCGCGTGCGCTGGCTCGGCCGCCAATTCGAGGACGACCAAAATCTTCTGGTGCTTCGTGGCGCGGTGGTGGCCGACTTCAACCTCAGTTATCCGGTCACGTCGCATCTCACTCTGTTCGTCACGATCGAGAACGTCGGCAACGCCCGGGTGGAAACCGGCCGCACGGCCAGCGGGCTCGTCAACACCGGCACTCCGCGCCTGGCGTTCGGCGGACTCCGCGCGGCATGGTGACCGGCTGGCGCACCGCGGCCGGCGCACCGCGAGGTCCGCAAAATAATCGGGTCTTTTTTCGTGTCTTTCGCCGCTTTCGTGGTTTCAAGACTGCATGCGCCGGCTCGACCAACTGCTTGCCAATCTCGGCTATTGCTCCCGCCGCGAGGCGCGCTTTTGGATTCAAGAGGGCCGAGTGACGGTGGGTGGAGAAGCCGCCGCCGATCCCGGTGTCAAAGCCGATCCCGCCGAAGTGTCTGTGGACGGCGAGCCTCTCGACCATCCCGATGGCTTGCTTTTGCTTATGCACAAGCCGGTGGGGCTCGTGTGCTCGCATGACGTGCGGGAGGGTCCGAATGTCTACCACGGGCTGCCGGCCCGCTGGCGACGGCGCAATCCACCGGTCACGAGCATCGGCCGGCTCGACAAGGATACGAGCGGCCTGTTGTTGCTCACCGATCAGAGCGGACTTGTGCACCGGTTGACCTCGCCGAAGCACAAGGTGCCGAAAGTTTACCGGGCCACCGTGAACGCCGACCTGGCGCCGGAGCTGGTATCGCTCTTTGCCAGCGGCACATTGCAGTTGCGGGACGAACCCGAGCCGTGCGCGCCAGCCGAGCTGAAAATCCTTTCTCCTCGCGAAGCCGAGCTGACGCTCACCGAGGGACGTTACCACCAGGTCCGGCGCATGCTGGCAAGCCAGGGTTGCGAAGTGCTGATTTTGCATCGCGTGCGCTTCGGTCACCTTGAACTCGGTGAACTTTCAGCCGGTCAATGGCGCGAGCTCCCACTCGATACTTTTGCCACGCCGTGACTGTTGTCCGGAAAGACCATCGGCTAGCCCCGGCTTGGTTGGCGCTGAACCGGTCAGGATCTGCCCCCTTGCCGTGAACATCTGACCGAACGAAAGTCGGAAGCCCCGGCGGTCTACCGGTAAGTGCCATGGCGAATTGCCGCGCTTCTACCGCAATAAGTTTCTCGGTAGACTGGCCGGCGCGTGGGGCTGGGCGCGGTGCAATGTCGACCGTCAGGCCCATGCCTGTGCTCTTACCTCAACCCAACCGGACCTGCCTGCCTAGCGACCGCTATCGTCGGACACCTTGAACGAAATCGGTTGTTCGACCCGGGTGTTCACCTTCCGACCATTTTTCATGCCGGGGCGGAATCTCCATTTCTTCACGGCTTCGATCGCCGCCCGCTCAAAGCCATTGTTCGTGGACGACACGACATACGGCAGGATCACTTCGCCACGGCTGTCGACAATAAAGCCCATTCGGACCTGTCCGTCGATGCCGGCTCGTTTCAATTCAAAGGGATAATCCGGCTGGGCCTGCACGATCGGCTCCGGCACACGGTCTAGCTCGGAGATATTGAAAAGGTTCTTGATACCACTTTCATCCGGCCGGCCGTGTTGAATATTGACCGGGATGGACACGAGTTTGCCCATCATCGGATCTGATTTCAATGGCACCGTCGGATCGAGCTGTTGGATAAAACTCGCGTCGACAGGAACTTGGGTCGGAATATCCGCCAATGACGGGACGCTTACGGCCGGTGTGGTGTCCTCGTTGTCGTTCAGCTCCTTGGGCTTTTCATCCTCGGGGTCCGACAGGTCGGGCATCATCAACATCTGCTCGACCGGTTCTTCCTTGACCACGACCTTGCGCGCAGGGGCATGCCGGTTGAATCCCAAGAGCACAAAAGCATGCAAGCCGGCGGATATGGCTACGGACAGCCAAATCACCCCGGCTTTCTTGGGTAATCCAGAGTAGCGGAAGCTATTATTATCTTGGGGAATGGGGCGCGCGTTGTGCTGGCCTAGGGGTAGGTCGTAAGTGGCGGCGATGGGGCCGGCGACTTCCTGCACCGGCGCGGGGCGGGTCTTAAGAAGCATGTCATAAAGATAGTCACAACCCCCCCGTTTTTCTAGCCATTCCTTGGCTTTAGCCATGCATCGCTTGCAAAGGGGTTGCGCGCTTTTTTCTGGTCTTTAACCAGTTCGGGAAGCCTGCCATGTTGTATCTTCATGACTCCCATCTCACTAACCGGCGCCCAAAAAACGCGACTGCGCGGCCTTGGTCAGAAACTTCCCGACACCGTGCATATTGGCCGGGAAGGCGCAACGCCCGCGGTTGCCACCCAACTTGACCGCGAACTCACCCGGCACGGGCTTGTAAAAGTGCGCTTTACTGGCGGGCAAGACCGGCACAATCGCGCCGCCCTGCACACGGCGCTCGCCGCCACCACGCTCAGCGAATGTGTCGGCGCGGTCGGCCACACCGCGTTGTTCTGGCGCCGGGGGGCGGAAGGCACAAAGCTGTTGCCTGAAATCAATGACGCTGACTGACCTTGGTTGGAATGACTTTTTCGCACAGGCCTTCGCGCCGCATGCCGCAGCGGGCATGGTGCCGGCCCGCGTAACCCTCGAACTCAAGGGCTACTTCGAGGTGACTGGCGAGTTTGGCGCCAAGCTGGGCCAGTGCACCGGCAGGTTTATCGACGGGGCTGGCGCGCAAATGAACTACCCCGCCATCGGCGACTGGGTCGCCGTCTTGCCCCAAGACGGCGACGACACGCGCGCCAACATCCACGCCATTCTGCCTCGCCGCACCAAATTCTCGCGCAAGGCCGCCGGCGAACACATCGTCGAACAAGTCATTGCCGCCAACATCGACACCGTGTTTCTCGTCAGCGCGCTCGATGGCAACCACCACCTGCATCGCCTTGAACGGTACCTTGCCGCCGCCTGGGCCAGCGGCGCCCAGCCTGTCATCCTGCTCAACAAGGTCGACCTTGCTGATGCCACCGACGATTTGAAGCGAGGGATCGCATCGGTTGCGCCGGCTGTGCCGGTTCTCTTTGTCAGTGCCCAAACCCGCCGGGGGCTCAAGGCGCTCGCCCCCTATCTGTTGCCCGGCTCCACGATAGCCTTGCTCGGCTCTTCCGGCGTCGGCAAGTCCACGCTCATCAACCGGCTCGTTGGCGAAAAGCTTCAGGACACGCAGGAGGTGCGCGATGCTGACGGAAAAGGCCGGCACACAACCACCTCGCGCGAATTGCTGGTGGCGCCGGGCGGCTTTATCGTCATCGACACGCCCGGCATGCGGGAAATCCAGCCGTGGGAGGCGGCTTCGGCTGTCAGTTCGGCCTTTGGCGATGTCGCCGCGATTGCCGCGCAGTGCCGGTTCCGCGATTGCACGCACACGGTGGAGCCTGGCTGCGCGGTCCAGGCGGCGCTGGCTGATGGCACGCTCGACCGCGGACGCTGGGAGAGCTACTTGCGCATGGGCCGGGCCACGGCGCACGAGGTGCGCCGCATCGATCGCCAGGCTCAGCAGCAACACAAATCCCACCACAAGAAGCTGACCAAAATCCTTCGGCAACGGGTGCGTGAAAAACACGGAGACGAGTAACCCGGAACCCGAGATTTGTCGGGCAAGGCTCCCGTGGAGGGACTCGCGCGGCCTGAGCCGTCCCCGATGCTCCGTGCCCAAACCGGCGTTGACGCCCCGGACATATTAAGGAGTATTGTCCCCAATATGCTCACGATGGTCGGTGCAGATGGTAAGGAATACGGGCCGGTCAACACCGCCAAGATACACGAGTGGATCGCCGGCGGGCGGGCCAACCTCCAGACCCGGGCGCGTCGCGATGGCGAAGTAGAATGGAAGACCTTGGGGGATTTCCCGGAATTCAATCAGCCTGGGGCGGGCGTTGCCGCGAGTCCCGTGCCCGCCCTGCTTCCGACCGCCGCCGCGGTCCCAACCGCGCCTGCCGCCAGCCAGCTCCCGCTGGCCGGTCGCTGGCTTCGACTGGGCGCAGTCCTGGTTGACAGTGTCATTGGTATCATCGCGGCCCTGCCGGGGGCGGCATTGCTCCTTGCGGGCGGAATTGTCCGGCGGTCGGGCCAGCCAGACGTGGCGTTCATGATCCCCGGTGTTCTGCTGCTGGCCTTGGCATGGATCGCGTTGCTGGCGGTCCAGATCTACCTGCTCACCACCTGCGGACAGACCATCGGGAAGAAATTGCTGGAGATCCGCATCGTGTGTTTCGACAACGAGGCCAACCCCGGGTTTGTGAAGGCCTTTTTGCTCCGCGACTTTGTCAACGGCCTCATTTGCGCCGTTCCGTTCCTTGGATTGGTCTACAAGCTGGTCGATATTTGCTTCATCTTTCGCGACGACCGGCGCTGCCTGCATGACCTTCTCGCGGGCACCAAGGTCGTGAAGCCCTGAGCCATAGGTTTGACCCCGTCTGCTAAGTGGGCAACGTTCGGGTATGTTTACCATCCTCGGGGAAGACGGGAAGGAATACGGACCGGTCACCGCCGGCAATGTGATCCAGTGGATCCACGATGGGCGGGCCAATCTGCAGACCAAGGCCCGGCTCGATCGGGAAAACGCCTGGAAAACACTCGGTGATTTTGCCGAATTCAACAGCCAGATTCGGGTCGTGCCGGCCGTACCGCCGGTGATTGGTTCCGCCCCGGAGGCGTCACCGGTCCCGATGGATTTTGACGCCACCAACTATTGGCTCCGCCTGCCGGCAGCGATAATCGATGGTCTCCTGAAGACGCTCTGCTATCTGCCGATCAGCATTCCGATGATCCACGCGGTCGTATCCGAGGCCCTGAGCGGCCGGCAGCGCTCCCTGGCTGAGACTTCACAGCTCGTTAGCGAGATGGTGGCCGCCCACCTGCCCCAGGCTCTCCCTTGGTTTGGTCTCCTGATCGCCATCCAATTCTGTTTGCTGGCCTGGCGCGGCCAGTCGGTCGGCAAGGTCCTGCTCGGACTCCGCATCGTGTGCCAAAGCGATGGTTCGCCTGCGGGGGCTGCCCGCGCCTTTTTGCTGCGGGGTGCGGTACCGTTCACGATCGAACAGATCCCGGGTCTCGGTCTGCTCTTCTGGATTGTCGATTCATGTTTTATCTTTCGCAACGACCACCGTTGCTTGCACGACCTCATTGCCGGCACCAAGGTCGTAAGAATATAGGGGAATACCGAACCGGGCCGGTTCCCCTGCGATCCGGCGGATTACTTTGCGGAGACCGCTTTCTTGAAAAGCAGCGCGTCGAGCGAGAGCTTCCCCGGGCCGAATATGAGCACGATGAGCGCGGCGAACAGAAACTGGAACGGCGCAGCGCTGACGAATTTGTCCGGGTCACTGGTGATCGCCATCAGGGCCTCGCGATCGGCTGTGATGTAGGCCACGATCATCGTAAAGATGAGGGGCGCGGACACCGGACGCGCGAATATTCCCAGCGCCAGCAACGCTCCGCCGAAACATTCCGTCGAGCCGGCTGCCATGGCATTCAACCGTGGCATGGGCAGGTGGAGGTCGGTGAAAAACGCCGTGGTCTTTTCGAGATGCGTCAGCTTGCCCCAGCCCGTCTGGGCAAAAGAAATCCCCCAATAGAGGCGGATGACGAGCAGCAACGGCGACTGAAGCCAGGCCGTCAGATTTTCAAATTTGTCGAGCAAAAGTCGGAGTTTCATGGGCGTGGGAGTGACACGAGCCGGAATTATTCCCGGCGGCAGAACCAGCCAAGTTCCATCCAATTCTTGAACCAGCCCTGGACCGCGCCCGCCCAATCGCCCTGCGGGTGGAGGGACGCGGGAATGCCGGCGGTCAGCGCCTGCTGCAGGGTCCGGCCAGCCCGGATCGCAGTGAGAATCTTGTACCCCGCCGGTGCGAGACGCTTGAAATAGATCGTGCCTTCCACGCGGTGGACCGCGACATAGGTGCGGGCCGCCCGCGGTCGCGGCAGCTTCGTCGCGCGCACCGGTTCACCCGGGGCCGTGAGACTGGTGTTGCTCGCCTCCCCCCGCGACAATTCCTCGCGCTGCTTGACCGCGAGAATGAACTCATCGACCGGGTAATCGAGTTTCAACAGCTGCAGGTAAGGCTGGAGATTCAGTCTGAGCCGGGCGGGATCGGCCGAACGCAGATCGTCCGCGGTAAACAACGGAAAAGCCGCCGTGTCGAACACCTCGACCCGGGCCCATTCGAAGCGGGCGGTGTCGTAGCAGAGGGCGGTATAGGGCCGGGTCAATTCCGGCTGCTCCCGGATGAAGCGCGCCAGACGGCCCGGCAGATTGCGCAGGGTGAAGGAACGCGACGGATACCGCACGAGGTACGCTTCCGCCAGCTTCATGAATCGCGGCCCGCCGAGCACGGCCCGAAGACCCGGACAGTCGTCATACAGGCTGTCCAACACCCGAAACCAGTAGACCCGGCTGTAAATCTCGAGACGGTCGAAGGAAGTCAGCCGGTCGTTGGGCTTCGCAATCTGGGCGGCAATCTCCCGGGTCAGCCGGCCGTCAATCCAGCGGCGCGGCATCCGGCTGCCCGCCGTGAGCGGTCGGGAAATCAGTTTCCACATGGCGCGCTGCAATGCCGCCAGTTCGCTCGTGGTCGTGACCTGCGCCGGGGCAAAGCGCGCGGCGCCCCGCGAGGATTTTCGGGCCGGCCGCTTCATGATCTGGAAGCGCCGCGGGATGCGACCGCAGGTCTGGGGGGGACGGCCGCGCGAGCGCCCGCCACATAGTCATTGGCTTTGAGCGCCTCATCGTGAACCTCCTGGAACGACGGGATCTTGTCGTCCCATTCGAGCAGTGTGGCGGTCACGCCGCAGAGCTGCGTGGCGTGCGCATAAAGCTTCCACACCGGATCGAGCACCGGATGGTCATGCGTATCGAGAATGTATTTTTCGAACCTGGTGTGCCCGGCAATATGCATCTGGGCAACGCGATGATGCGGCACACCGCGCAGGTAATCGTAGGGGTCGAAATCGTGGTTCTTCGACGACACGTAGATATTGTTCACATCGAGCAGAATTCCACAGTCGGCGCGCTCGACCACCTCGGTCAGGAACTCCCATTCGGTCATCTCGGACACGTGATACTCCGTGTAGGAACTGACGTTTTCGACGCAGATGGGAATCTCCAGAAAATCGCGCACCTGGCGGATTTTTTCCGCCGTGCGTTTCGCCGCGGCGAAGGTGTAGGGCATGGGCAGCAGGTCGTGGGAATAGGTACCGTCGACGCTGCCCCAGCAGAGATGATCGGAAAGCCAGGGTGTTTTTGTCCGCCGGACAAGATTCTTGAGGCGGCGCAGTTGCGAACGATTCAGCTTCTCGGCCGAACCAAAATAGAGCGATACGCCATGCTGGACAACCCGGTATTGTTCCAGAATTTGGTCAAGGATCGCCAGCGGCCGGCCCCCGTCCACCAGGTAGTTCTCGGAGATGATCTCAAACCAGTCCACTGTCGGCTTCTTCGACAGGATATGATCGTAATGAGGAATGCGCAGGCCGAGGCCGACGCCGTAATCGGTGAAGCCGTTGAACTTGTTGGCGGGCATGGGAATCAGCGTTGGCGCACGGCGGCCGGATGGTCGGCGCCGGCAAAGAAGATCGTACGGAAAAAAGGTGGAGACCGGTCGCGGTGCGCGGTCTCCACCCGCCAGAAACGGCCGGCGCGCCAAGCGGCCGGCCAGGGGAGAACGTGGCTCAGCCGGTCTTGCAGCCGCCCTTGCCCTTGCAGCTGTTCTTGCCCTTGCAGCCGTTGTCACCGGTCTTGCAGCCGCCCTTGCCTTTGCAGCTGTTCTTGCCCTTGCAGCCATTGTCGCTGGCGCTGCAGCCGCCTTTGCCTTTGCAGTCGTTCTTGCCTTTACAGCTGTCCTTGGACTTCTCGGACGAGGAATCCTTGGCGCCGGCCGTCTCGGCGGAGGCCTTGACGGCGAGGGAACCGGCGTAAAGGCCGGCCATGGCGGCGGCCATGATGATCATTCGCGTGGATTTGTTCATATATGAGCTGGGATTTGTGGTTCTGTTGTTCGATCCGGCGCAGCGTGGCACCATGCCGGCAGCGCGGATAGAAAGCGTGGAAAGGGTACACTGGCTGGCCGGTGTGGCGGATAGGAGGGATCGGGCGTGGGGATTATTCCCTGAATCTACGCGCACAGGCGGGTCGTGGATGCGGAAAACTGACAAATTTGCGATTATTGGCCAGACAATTGACGACTGCCGCTGGCTCCTTGGGAGTACCACCGGAAATGGAATATCACGGCTTTTTAACTTCTGGCAGAATCAAATTGGATGGATGGGGATTCTGGCCGGCTCACCTATTCCAACGGAATCACAATTCCTGGATAATATTTGGCCAGACAGGTCGGACACACATTGCTCAACCGAATGCGATTCTCCCCTCTTGTCACGGATGCTTTTGCACCCCGCACAAATCGGCAGGAGTCTTCGCAACGTCTTCGCTTCGGCCAAGGCCTCGTCCCGTTCCCGAACAGTCCGCTCCAGCACAGCTTCACGCTGGCGCAGAACCGTCACATCCGCTACGTGCGCCGAAAACCCAGCACCACCCCGGCGACAAGGTCAGGCGTGTAGGTGGCAATGTTGTCCCTGACCTCACCATTCGGCGGTGGTATGCGCCTCTCGAAAACCTGCTTTTTCCCACCAAGCGCCCGCCGGATGTAAGGCAAATTCTTTTCGTATAATGGTCCCGGCAGTTTCTCCATCGTCATACCGAGCATTTCCCTCGGACCCCGCCCAAAACCACTCCCGCGCCCGTTTAGGTCAGCGACCGGCCTTTCAATATCGGCGACCCGCCAGCCCCGGATGGTGAATCCGGCCGGCTCGAAGTCCGGCACTTTGAAGATGCGGACCTTCGTGCCGCCATTTTCAAGCGCTGACACCAGGGCGAAAGTATCCCGGGCGAAGAATCGCAGCCCAGCTTGCCCGCGAAAAACATCTTCGCCCGGCGGAAATCCTTCGGGAGAATGAAGCCGATGACCGTGGCGGAACCCGGGCCATGATCAGCGGTTGTGCCTGCCACCATGGTCTTTCTCCGCTTACGGCTGGGCAGACGCCGGCTGGTCGAGCCCGCGGCGCTTGAGCAGCGGGCCGATGTCGGGATCGCCACCGGTGAAGCGGCGGAAGAGCGTCATCGCATCCTCGCTGCCGCCGCGGGACAGCACCATGGCACGAAAACGATCGCCGTTCGCGCGGGTGAGCCCGCCGTGCGCCTTGAACCATTCGACGGTGTCGGCATCAAGCACTTCGCTCCAGAAATAGGAATAGTAACCGGCGGCGTAACCGGAAGTGAAGATGTGGGAGAAATAGGTGCTGTGGTAACGCGGCGGCACCGGCGCGAAATCCAAGCCGGCCTTGCGCAACGCCGCATTCTCAAAGGCCCTCACGCCATCGGAGCCGGGTACGTCGGCGACGGCCAGCTGGTGCCAGGACTGGTCGATGATATCAGCGGCCACCAGTTCGGTGGTGGCGTAGCCTTCGTTGAACTTCTTCGTGGCCTCGACCTTGTCGATCAGCGCCTGCGGGATGGGCGCACCGGTCTGGTAGTGCCGGGCGTAGTGGTGCAGGACTTCCGGCCAGGTCGCCCACATCTCGTTCACCTGCGAGGGAAACTCGACGAAGTCGCGCGGCACGGCGGTGCCGGCAAATCGGGGATATTTCACGTGGGAGAACATCCCGTGCAGGGCGTGGCCAAACTCATGAAAGGCCGTGCGTACTTCGTCGTGGGTGAGCAGGGTGGGTTCACCCGCCGGCGGCGGCGGGATGTTGAGGTGATTGGCAACCACCGGGGCGGCGCCGCGCAAACCGTTCTGCGAAACGTACGCATTCATCCATGCGCCGCCATTCTTGTTGGCCCGGGCGTAGTAGTCGGCGATGAAGATCGCGAGCTGCGAACCGTCGGCGTTGAACACATCGAACACCCGCACAGTCGGCTCGTACACGGGCAGGTCGTGACGCTCCTTGAACGTGAGCCCGTAAAGCTTGCCCGCCGCGAAGAAGACGCCGTCGAGCAGCACATGGTTGAGTTCGTAGTACGGCTTCAGCTGCGACTCGTCGAAATCGTATTTCGCCTTCCGGACCTTCTCGGCGAAGAGCTGCCAGTCGCAGGCCGCGAGCTGAAAGCCGCCTTTTTCCGCGTCGATGATGGCCTGCATGTCGGCGGCCTCACGGCGCGCGTTGGCCACGGCCGGCGGCCCCAGTTCGGCAAGCATCTTGTTCACCACGTCGACCGAACCGGCCGTCTGGTCATCCAAAGAATAGGCGGCGAAGGTCGGATAACCGAGCAGGTTGGCCCGTTCGGCACGTTTCTTGGCGAGGCTTACCACTATGGCGCGGGTATCGAACTCGCCGCCGCGGCTACCGCGGGCCTCCGAGGCGGCCATGATCCTTTCTCGCGTGGCCCGGTTGGTCAGATTGGTCAAGGGCGGCTGACCCGTGGTGTTTTGCAGCCGGATCTCGAACTTGCCGTCGTGACCGTCGGCCTTGGCGGTGGCGGCCGCCGCGTTGATCTCGGCGTCCGACAGGCCGGCAAGCTCGTCGCGGGTGTCGAAGACCACCGCCGAGGCGGCGACCTCCTTGAGCGTGAATTGCGTGAAATTGGTCTGCAGCGTCGCGATCTCGGCGTTGAGCACCTTGAGTTTCGCCTGGTCGGCCGACGGAAGCTTGGCGCCGGCACGGACGAAGTCCCGGTGATAACGCCAGAGCAACCGCTCTGACTCCGGATCGAGGCCCAGCTTTGCCCGCGCGGTATAGAGCGCGTCGATCCGCGCGAAAAGCGCCGGATTGAGCCGGATGGTGTCGAGGTGTGCCGCGAGCTTCGGCGCCAGCGCCCGCTGGAGTTTCTGCATTTCGGGATTCGTGTTGCACCCGTTGAGGTTCGAAAAAATCGTGTTGGTGCGGTCCAGCAAATCCCCGGCCTTTTCCATGGCGACAATGGTATTCTCGAACGTCGGTGCCGCGGGGTTTTGCGCAATGGCGTCGATCTCCTTCAGGTGCTCGGCCATGCCCTGCTCGAACGCCGGCGCAAAATGTTCGTTCCGGATCAGATCGAACCGCGGATAATGGAACGGCAGTGTGCTCTCCACCAGCAGCGGATTGCCGGTCGGAGCCGGAGCAGCGGAATCGGCGGCTGGCAGCGACACGACGAGGCACAGGGCCGGCAGCAGCAACGCGAATTGGAGCCTCATGGGGCAGACGGCGGAGAACAGGGCATGCATGAAGAGGAAATCTGCCCCAAGCGCCCACGGTTGCAAGGCTGTGCGCTTCGGATCGCGGCTGGTTTGCCGGCTCAGAAGATCTGGTCCACCAGCGGATCGCCGCGCTGGAAGCGGCCCAGGTTGTCCAGAAAATGCCGCACCAGACTCTCGTCCTGCTCCTTGTGTCCCCCGCCCACGTGCGGCGTGATGTGGCAGTTCGGCCCCGACCACAGGGGATGGGCGGGCGGCAGCGGCTCGGGATCGAGCGCATCCAGCCAGGCTCCTCCCACTTGGCCCGACTGCAGCGCTGCCAGCAGGTCGTCCTGCCGGACCGTCGTGCCGCGACCGACGTTGTAGAAATACGCCCCGCGTTTCATCCGGGCAAACCGGGCGGCGTGGCAGTAACCGCGCGTCGCAGGCGATTCGGGCAGGATGTTCACCACATGGTCGGCCAGTGCGAGCACGCGCGGCAGCTCTGCCTCGGTCACGATCTCCACCGGCTCATCACCTCGCGGGGTCCGGCGTACGGCAATCACGCGACAGTGGAAAGGTCCGAGCAACTCGACCAGGCGCTTCCCGATGGCGCCGAATCCCAGCAGCACAACGGTTTTGCCCGTGAGCACATCCTTCGTATAGCGGCCCTCGAGGTACTCCCACGCCCGCGGGCCGGTCTCATTGAGGATATATTTCGGCAGTTCGCGGGTGAACGCCAGCATTTGCGCCAGCAGGTGCTCGGCGCAGGGATTGGCGAACACCGCGGAGGCGTTGGTGACGACGGTGCCGCGCTGTTTCATCGCCGACCGGAAATCGGGCCGATCATAGCGCGTGTATCCGGCCGTGGAGATCGCCACCCATTTTAACCGCGGATTTTGCAGCACGTCGTCCGGAGCCGGCTGGCCGTGGGCGATGTCCGCCTCGGCCAACGCCGGATCGGACGCCCCCTCGGTCAAGACCGAGCGCGACGAATTTGCCGATTGCACCAGGCGGCAGCCGGTCCGCGCCAATCCCTCCAGCAACAAGGTCCGCGCTCCGGGCCCGGGTGTGTGGTTGCTCCAGATGGTCAGACTCATCCCGCCATCACGCCGGCGCGCGATGCGCCCGGCAAGCCAAACGTGGCGGCAGGCTTGCCAAGGTCGCGCCGCGCCGCTAGTCATGACGTGACGGGCCGCCCCCTATGCAACCGCTCATCGTTCTGCTGGTTCTGTACTTGCTTGTCGTCCTGCTCGTTTTGCCGATCTGGACCTTTATCAAGATTGGAGGGCAACGCGACGAACACGACCAATTGAAGCGGCAACTTGGTTACCTGGAGGACGAGGTCAAAAACCTGCGTGCGGCGCTGCGGAATCTGTCCGCGGTCTCCACCCCAGCGGAACCCCCACCGGTTAAGCCTTCCGTCGCGGCACTCACGGCCACACCGCCACCCGGGGTGACGGCACCAGTTTCCATACCGCCCCTGGCACCACTTCCGACGCCTCTGCCGGAAATGCCCGGCCGCCGCGAGGGCGACGAACCCGACCCCGGGCTTGCGGCAACCGGCGGCCTAGTCCCCGGACAAATTCCGGTCTGGTCACAACCCTCAACCTCGCCGGCCATACCGCCGCCACCAGTCATCACCCCGCCTCGCCCGGTCTACGCGCCTCCTCCGCCCGCTCCGGGTTGGATGGATTCGTTCAACTGGGAGCAGTTCATGGGCGCCAAGCTCTTCGCGTGGCTTGGCGGTCTTGCGCTTTTTCTCGGCGTGGCGTTCTTCGTCAAATACTCGTTCGAGCACGAGCTTATCCCGCCAGCGGTGCGGGCCGCGCTGGGTTTTCTGCTCGGCGCCGGCCTCATCGTGGGCGGTTTGAAGATCTCCCGGGTCAAATTCGCCATCACTTCCCAGACCCTCATCGCCACCGGGGTGGTCTCGCTCTACGCCGTAACTTTTGCCTGCCGTTCAATCTATCGCTTCGAGTTCTTCGGCCCGGTGCCAACGTTTCTGTTGATGACGCTGATCACGGCGACCGCGTTCATCCTCGCGGTGCGGCTGGAGGCGCAAGTAGTGGCCATCCTCGGAATCCTGGGCGGTTTTCTCACGCCCGTGCTTCTCTCCACCGGAGTGGACAACCCGGTCGGCCTGTTTGGTTACCTCGCGCTGCTCGACCTCGGCCTGGTCGCCGTGGCGCTGCATCGTCGCTGGTTCTACCTCGTGCCGCTGGGCGCGGCCGGCACGGCGGTAATGATGGTCGGCTGGGCCGCCAGGTTCTACGCGCCGGAGAAAACCGTCACCGCCATGGCCGTATGCTTGGTATTCAGCGCGCTGTTTCTCGGGGCCACCGAGGCCGCACGGTGGTGGAAGCGTTCCTCGCCGCTGCTCAGCCGCACCGCCGCTGCCCTGCCGGTCGTGGCGGCCGGCTTTGCGTGGTTTTTTCTCGGTTTTCCCGAGGTCGCGCACCAGACGGGACTGTTCTTCACGTTTGTCTTCCTCGTCAGCGCGATTGTATTTGCCCTGGCCTGGCGGGAGGAAATGGACGGGCTGGTCGCAGGCGTTGCGGGCGTCACCGCCCTGCTGATGATCCGGTGGGCGATGAGCGAGTTCAAACCGGAGCAGGCGCCGGTGATCGTGACCGTATGCCTGATTTTCTGCGCGATCTACCTTGGCGCTTATCTTCTCGCCCGCCGATGGTCACGGGCCACTCCACCGGTCATGTGGGCGGCGGTCGGGATGCCGGCCGTTGCGTTGGGCTTTGCGCTGTTCTTCATGGATCACAACGCCGTGGGCGCAAGGCCCGGTCTGCTCTTCGGCTTCATTCTTTCCGGCGACGCCGTGCTGCTGGCGATGGCGTGGATGGACGAACGCCTGCCCCGGCTCCATCTGGTCACGGGTCTTGCGGTGTTTGCCCTGCTGGCCATTTGGAGTTCACGGCATCTCACCGACGCGTTGCTGCCCTGGGCGCTCGCGATGTACCTGCTGTTTGCGGCCCTGCACACCGTTTTTCCGCTGGTGCTGGAGCGGAAAAGGCCGGCCGCCGCGCCAACCTGGTGGAGCCAGTTGTTTCCGCCGCTCTCGTTGTTGCTGATGCTGCTGCCGATCTTCAAACTTGCCGCCGTGTCGCTCCTGCTCTGGCCCGCCATCCTGCTGGTGGATCTGATCGCCCTCGGGCTCGCCGTCTTGAGTTTCTCGCTGGCGGCCGTGGCCGCCGTGCTCGTGTTAACCTTGGTGGCCACCGGCCTCTGCATCTTCAAAGCGCCGGTCGCCGTCACCTTTGCCCCATCCTTGTTATTTGTCATTGGCGGCTTCACGGTGTTTTTCTTCACCGCCAGCCTTTGGCTCGCCCGCAAATTCGGCGACCGGCTTCCGGCGGCGGACCCGCAACTGTCCGCGGTTTTCGGCGATGCGCGGGCGCAACTTCCCGCCTTTTCCTCCCTTCTGCCGTTCTTGTTGCTCATCATGGTGTGTGCGCGGCTGACCGTGCCCGATCCTTCGGCCATCTTCGGGCTGGGGCTCTTGCTGGTCGTGCTGACCCTGGGCCTGACGCGGTTGCTCCACATCGAATGGCTGCCGGCCTGCGCGTTGGCGGGCATAGCGGCGCTTGAGTATGTCTGGCACGCCCGCCATTTCGATCCGGCCGCGGCGGGTCTGCCGCTGGTCTGGTATCTCGCTTTCTACGTGGTGTTCGCCGCCTATCCGTTTCTTTTCCGGCGTGAATTCGCCCGGCTCACCGGGCCGTGGGCGGTCGCGGCGTTGAGCGGCGTCGCCCAATTCTGGATGGTTTATCGGGCGATCAAGACCGGATGGCCGAACGATTTTCCCGGCGGCGTCCCGGCCCTCTTCGCCCTCGCACCGTTGGGCAGTCTGGTCGCCATCCTGCGTTCCGTGCCGGAGGACGAGCCGAAGCGGCTCAACCAGCTCGCGTGGTTTGGCGGCGTGGCGCTGTTCTTCATCACGCTCATCTTCCCCATCCAGTTTGAACGCCAGTGGCTCACCGTGGCCTGGGCCCTGGAGGGCGCGGCGTTGCTCTGGCTCTTCCACCGTGTGCCGCATCCCGGCCTGCGGGCCACCGGCGCGATTCTGCTCGCCACCGCCTTTGTGCGGCTCGCGCTCAATCCGGCGGTGCTCGGCTACCACGTGCGCGGGGACACTGGAATTCTCAACTGGTATCTCTACGCCTACGGCCTAGCGGTCGCGTCGCTGTTCGCGGGCGCGCGGCTGCTCGCGAACCCTGCGCACGTCGAAGGCGCCCCGCCACGCGGACAAGTGCTGGGGATAAACGCCCCGCCACTGTTCAACACGCTCGGCGTCATCCTCGCGTTTCTGCTGCTCAACATCGAGATCGCCGACTTCTTCACCGCGCCGGGCGCCCGCTCCCTCGCGTTCCAGTTTTCCGGCAACTTTGCGCGCGACATGTCTTACACCATTGGCTGGGCGCTCTTCGCCCTCGGCCTGCTGTCCGCCGGGATCTGGAAACAGACCCAATCCGCCCGCTACGCCGCCCTCGCGCTCCTCAGCGTGGCGCTGCTGAAACTCTTCTTTCACGACCTCGCCCGCCTCGAAGCCCTCTATCGGATCGGCGCGCTCTTCGCGGTGGCGGTCATCGCGATCCTCGCGTCCTTCGCCTACCAACGCTTCATGCCCAGCAATGAAAAATCTCCCTCGCCCCGGTCTTAGCCGGCTTCGGCTGCTGATCGCGCTTGCCGCGGCCACCAGCGGCCCCGCCGCCCTCACGCCCACCGAGTGGCAGCACCGGCAGGCCCTGAACGTCCCCGTGCCGGGCCTCGTCAAAGTCGCCCTGCCCGCCGCCACCTTCGACGCCGCCCTGCCGGACCTCGCCGATTTGCGGCTGATCGATGGTGCCGCTCAGGAGGTGCCGTATCTGCTGGACCGCGAATTCCCGTCGCGCGACCCCCTGCCCGTCGAACCCGTCCGACTGCTCGGGGCCAAGTCGTTTCGCACCACTCCAAATGCCGACACGACCCAGTTGATTATCGAAACCGGGACCACCGACCGGCTTGATGCCATTGATCTGGAGACTTCCGTGCCGTATTTTCTGAAGGCGGCGCATGTCGAGGTTTCTGCCAACGGAATCGATTGGGAGTCGCTCGGCTCCGCCCTCCCGGTGTTCCGCCAGTTCGGCGCGGAACAGTTGCGCTTGGGGCTGAACCGCCGCGCTGCCGCCTTTGTCCGCGTGACGCTCGATGATTTTCGCTCGCGGCAGGTTGCTTTCACCGGCGCGGAGCTCCTGCCTGCGCCAGCCCGCGTCGGCCCGCCCGTGCTCGTGCCGGTTGGCGCCCGGATCGTCCGGCGCGACGAATTTGCGGGGGAGACCGTGCTGACTGTCGCCCTCGACGGCCGCCACGTTCCGCTCGCGGCGCTCGGCCTTGAGGTGAAGGATCCGCTGTTCATGCGCCGGGTCACGGTGGCCGTCCGGGAAGCGCGCGGGGCCGTTTCCGGCGAACGCACCGTCGGCACCGGCACGCTCTACCGGGTGGCCCTCGACGGGGCGGCTCCCCGCGCCCAGCTCGAAGTGCCGCTGGATTTCACCCCGCTGACACGTGAACTGCTTGTGCACATCCACAATGGCGACTCGCCGCCGCTCAAGCTCGACGGCGTGGCGGCGAAGCAGCATCCGGTCAACTTGCTGTTCCTGGCGTCCGCGGCCGGCGCTTTCACTTTGCTCTCGGGCAATCCGCAGGCAACCGCGCCGCGGTACGATCTCGCGGCCTTTGCCGGGGAAATGCACACCGCCAGCGCCGCCCCTGCGGTGCCCGGCGACCTCGAAGCCATGCCCGATTACCATTCACGCGAGTCGCTGGGGACGCCGCCGCTGCCCGACCTGCAGCTGGCGGGTGCGCCGCTCGATACAAAGGACTGGCTTTACCGCCATTCGATCCAGATCACGCGTGCCGGCGTACAGGAACTGGAACTCGACCTGGCCGCGCTCGCCGGATCCCGTCCCGACTACGCCGACCTGCGTCTGGTGCGCGCGGGCAACCAGATTCCCTACGTCCTCGAACAGCCGGCACTGGCCCGGTCGTTGACCATTACGCCTGTCGCCACACCCGACAAGAAGCGTCCCGCGGTGAGTGTATGGCAGCTGCCTCTTCCCCAGGCGGGGCTTCCACTCCGCCGGCTGGTGCTCACCACCACGACGCCGCTGTTTCAACGCCAGTTCCGCATTTACGAAAGACTGGCCGGTGCCGATGGCGGACATTTCGAAAATACGCTTGCTTCGGACCAGTGGAGCCGGACGCCTGAGCCGGGTGTGCCAGAGTCACATGTGTTCGAGTTATTGGACCGCACTGGTTCAGATACCCTTTGGATTGAGGCCGACAACGGCGACAACCCGGCCATCGCGCTCGGCGCTGTGCAGGTGGTGTACCCGGTGGTGCGGCTGGTCTACAAAGTTGCGGAGCCTGACGGCTTCGCCCTCGCCTACGGAAACAAGAACGCCAGTGCACCCCGCTATGACCTCGGCCTGGTCGCCGTGAAACTGCTGACCTCCAGCCGCAATATTGCGCAGCTCGCACCCGGCGAGGCCGGCCCGGCCGTTGGCCGCAGTTGGAATCCGTTCACCGGTGCCAACAGCCGCTATGTATTCTGGGGCGCGCTGGCGCTCGTCGTGATCGCATTGCTCGGGGTGGTGGCCAAGCTGCTGCCCAAACCCCCGGTGGCGTGAAAATATCGGGCGGCCCGCCACTCACACGAATGGATGCCTCGCCCGGCAGCGCCGGCCCCGCCAATGAGCGGCAGATCTGCATCTTTCAGCTAGCGGGGGTCGCCTTCATCCGTGTCGTCGGCGAGCGGACAAAACAAAACCCGTACCAGCCGATACGGGTTTGAATATTACGAAGATTGTCGTCGCTTACCAGATCTTGGCGCGGAGCTCCGGCTTCACCCACATCGGGTCGCCTTCCTTGATGCCGAAGGCATCGTAGAACGGCTGGAAGTTCACCAGCGGGCCGATGGCCCGGATCCCGCCGGGTGAATGCGGATCGATCGTGACCAGCCGCCGGGCCTCGCTTTCGCGCGCGTTGGTGCGCCAGACCTGCGCCCAGGAAAGGAAGAAGCGCTGTTCGGGGGTGAATCCGTCGATGAGCTTGCGCTCCTTGCCCTCGAGCGAATGCTCGAGCGCCTGGTACGCGAGGGTCACGCCGCCGAGGTCGGCGATGTTTTCGCCGAGGGTCAGCTCGCCGTTGACGTGCACGCCCGGGAGCACCTCGTAGCGATTGTACTGGTCGACCATCTTCTGGGCCCGGGCCTTGAATTCCTTCGCGTCGGCCTCCGTCCACCATTCCACCAGATTGCCGTTGCCGTCGAAATGGCGGCCCTGGTCATCGAAACCGTGCGTGATCTCGTGGCCGATGACCGCGCCGATGCCACCATAGTTGACCGCATCATCCAGCGTGAAATCAAAGAACGGCGGCTGGAGGATTCCGGCGGGAAAATTGATGTTGTTTTCCGTGGGGTTGAAATAGGCGTTGACCGTCGGCGGAGTCATGCCCCATTCGGTCTTGTCCACCGGCTTGCCCAATTTCAGCAGGTTGCGCCGGTCCTCGAACTCATTCGCCGCACGGATATTGGCGAAATAATTGTCCGGGACGATGGTAACCGTCGAGTAATCGCGCCATTTGTCCGGGTGGCCGACCTTGGCGTAGAAGCGGTCGAATTTCGCCAGCGCCTTTTCCCGCGTGGGCTCGGTCATCCAGTCGACCTTTTGCAGCCGGTCCCGCATCGCGGCCGTGATGTTTTTGATCATCTCGTCCATGCGCGCCTTGGCCTCGGGCGGATAGTATTCGGCGACATACAGCTGACCCAGCGCCTCGCCAATCTCGCCGTCCACCACCCGCGCCGTCCGCTGCCAGCGGGGCTCCATTGCCGGCGTGCCGCGCAGCACGGTGCTGTAGAAGTGGAAATGTTCCGTCTCGAAGGGCGCCGAAAGAAAGTCCGCATCCGCGCGCAGCACATGGTACCGCAGATAGGTTTTCCAGTCGCTCAAGGGCCGGGCCGCGAACTGTTCCTGCAAACCCTCGAAGAACTTGGGCTGGCCGACGATGATGTCCGCCGCAGCCGGACCGCCGATGTTGCGCTCGCTCAAGTAGAGGGCAAACGGGAAACTCGGCAGCTTGGCCTCAAGCGCCGTCGTGGGCATCTTGTTGTAATTGGCCAGCCGGTCGCGGAGCTCGACCGGCGATTTGGAGACGCCGGCCAGCGCCTTCTCGACCTCAAACACGGTCTTGGCGCCGGCCGCGGCCGCCTCGGGCGTGTCGCCGGCCAGTTCAAACATCTTGGTGACATGCTCCATGAAGGCCGCGCGGACCTTCTCGAACTGGTCGCTGAAATAATAATCCTTGCTCGGCAGGCTCAGCCCGCCCTGCCGGGCATAAAGGGCGTTGATGTCGCTCTGCTTCTGGTCGGCACTGACAAAGACGAGGAAGCAGCCGCCCACCTGCTGGTTGTGCAGATAGGCCAGCGTTCGCGCGAGATCGGCCGGCGACGCGATGGCGGCAACCTGCGCCAAATCGGTTGCGATGGGCTTGAGCCCGGCCGCATCGATCGCCGAGGTGTCCATCGCCGAGGTATAGAAATCACCGACCTTTTGTTCGATCGAACCGGGCTCGTGCGAGCGCGCCGCCGCCGTCTCCAGAATGCCCTTGAGGGCGTTCTGGTTGAACTGGTCGAGCTCGTTGAAACTGCCCCAGCGCGACTTGTCAGCCGGAACCGGATTGTTCTTCTGCCAGTTGCCGAAGGCATAGCGCGCAAAGTCGACCCGCGGATCGGCGGTGGGGTCCATGTTGGCGACGTTGAAACGGGGCGCCACGGGTTTCGCCGGCTCAGCGGCACTGAGCGCCACCAGCGATCCTGCGGCAACGCCGGTCGCGAGAAGGAGGAAACGTAATTTCATAGGAGGTAGAGAAAGGTGAATCAGGGGTCGGACGGCAACGGCGTAATGACAAACGGTTGTTTTCCGACGATGAGCCGGCCGATAAGGGCAAGTGCCAGCGTGGCACCCCGCCCCGGGGATCAGGAACTTTGCCCCGAATCACCCTGCGCGCAGTGAAGTGTCCGGGTGTTCGCAGTCGAGATCACATTCGAAACCCTGGACCCTTCGCGGTGCCCGGGATTTCAGTCCGGCCTGAAAATCATCCTAAAGCAGTTCCACACAGATCGCGAGGCCCTCGCCGCCGCCGATGCAGATGGCCGCGACGCCGCGCCTGAGTCCGCGCTCCTTCAGCGCAGCCAGGAGCGTCACAAGAATGCGCGCACCGCTGGCGCCGATGGGATGGCCCAGCGAGATCGCGCCGCCGCGCACGTTCAGCCGGTCAGCCGGCACGCCAAGTTCCTGCGCAAAGACCAGCGGCACGACGGCAAACGCTTCATTGACTTCCCAGAGTCCCACCTCAGCCACGCTCCAGCCGGCGGCGTTCAGCGCCGACTGGGCGGCCGCCACCGGTGCGGTGGTAAACCACACCGGATCCTGCGCGTGCGCGCCAAACGAAACAATCCGGGCGACAGGCCTCAGGCCTCTTGACATGGCGGTCTCCGCTGTGGTGAGCACGAGCGCAGCCGCCCCATCGTTGATGCTCGAAGCATTGGCCGGCGTGATGGTGCCATCCTTTTGGAACGAAGGCTTGAGCGTCGGAATCTTGTCATACTTCACCTTGGCGGGCCCTTCGTCGTGTTCGACTTTGGTTGCGCCGCTCCGGGCATCGGTGATTTCGACCGGGGTGATTTCCTGCGCAAACCGGCCGTCCTTTTGCGCGGCGTTGGCCCGCTTGAAACTCTCGATGGCGTAGGCGTCCTGCTGTTCGCGGGTAAAATTATATTTCGCCGCACATTGCTCGGCACAATTGCCCATGTGGAGGTTGTCATAGGGATCCCACAATCCGTCATTGACCAATGAATCGACGACCTGCTGGTGGCCGAGCCGGTAGCCATCGCGGGCCTTGGGCAGCAGATACGGCGCCAGACTCATATTCTCCATGCCACCGGCCACATACACCGAGCCCATGCCGGCAGCGAGCCCGTGCGCCGCCTGCATGACCGTCTGCAATCCGGACCCGCAGACCTTGTTGACCGTGACGGCGCGCACGGACGGTGGAAGGCCGGCAAAAATCGCGGCCTGGCGGGCTGGTGCCTGGCCCTGGCCGGCCTGAAGCACATTGCCCATCAACACATCGGTGACCTCAGCGGAACCCAAGCCAGCCTGCGTCAGCGCCCCTTTGATGGCCGCTGCTCCGAGCCGGGAAGCGGAAACAGCCGCGAGCCCGCCTTGGAACGCTCCGAGCGGAGTACGCGTCGCCGAAAGTATTACGATGGGGTTCATGGAATTGGGGATAACACAAAGACACCAAGCCGCTAAGCCGGATTCATTGTTACTTTGCCGCTGCGGGTGGATCCATCAGGTGGGGCGATGAATCGTGAAGAGCTCCGTGGTCCGAGAGTAGTAATCCCCGCCCATCCGGCCAATCGTATCAAGTTTTTGCGGATCGATCCGGCCGTCGGGCCCCAGCACCGCCTCGCTGACGTGCGCGCACAGGATGGTGCCGAAGACAACATTGCCCCCGAGCGGGCCGTCACCGATGCGGACAATGCGGTCAAGCCGGCATTCGAAAGCCACCGGGGACAGGGCCACGCGCGGCGGACGGATACGGAGCGACGGCTCTGTCGCGATCTTGAATTTCTCAAATTCGCTTTCGCCGTGCGGCAGCGGCGCGGACGTGGCGTTCATCGGCTCGCGCAGGGCATAGGACACGATGTTGACGACAAACTCCGGCACCTGCTCCACATTGAGGATGCTGTCCTTTTTCCTGCCGGTGCGGTCGTTGGCCCCGGTGAAGAGCAAGGTGGGGGGATTGGCACACACGCCCTGAAAAAACGAGAACGGCGCAAGATTCGTCCGGCCGTCGGCTGAGATCGTGGAGACCCACGCGATGGGCCGCGGATTGATCGCGTTGATCATCCACGGGTAGGATTCGCGGGGGGTGAGCTTCTCAAAATCGAGCATCATGGCGGGAGCAGGGTTATCAAATTCTGTGGCAAGGGAAACTGCGACGCTTGAAGCATTTTGTCCACTTTGCGGCAGAGGTGCAGTTTGGAAAGAAGCAAAAAGCCCATTTCTTCCCGCCGAGCCGTGGCTCAGCTTGTCCTGCCGGCACAGGTCCGGCCAACCGGGCATGGCTATCCAGCTCACACGGACTGCCTCATCGCCGGCGTTCGCGGCTTCCAATCCGCGACAAACCGGCGACTACCTCCAGCCCGGCCGATTTTCTATTGCCCACGCTCCTTCGAATGATAATCACTTCTGTCGTTCGCCTCCACGCCATCGTCACCCCCAGCCCGGTAAGAACCCATGAAAAGACTCGCTGTTCTCGTTTCAGCCATCTTGGTCTGCCTCCTGCCTGCACGCGCTCAAGACAGCGCTGCGGCGACTCCCGCCAAGGGTGGCTTGCGCTACACCATCGCTGTCACGAAATTTGAAAACCACTCGGGTTGGTCGGGGCAGTACAACCTGCCCGACACTTTCGGGGCGGTCCTGACCGATTCGCTGCAGAATACCGGGCGGTTCATTGTCATTGCCGAGTCCGACATGCGCAACGCCGCCATTGCGGAACAGGATTTTGCCGCCAGCGGACGCGCTGCGGGCGGGGACAAGGCACCGGTCAAGGGCCAGATGACGCCCGCGCAGTTGCTCGTCAAAGGTGAGATCACCAACTTCCAGGACGGGACCCAGGGCGGTGGCGGCGGCATCGGATTCGCCGGCATCCGTGTCGGAGCCAGCGGCAAGACCGCCGAGATCAACGCGGTCATCTACCTCGTCGATTCCAGCACCGGCCAGGTGAAGGCCTCGAAAAAAGTGGTCGGCACGGTCAAGAGCAGCGGATTGAGCCTTGGCGTCTACCGGGGCGGATTCAGCGGTGATATCGGCGGATTCAAGAAGACCAATGTCGGAAAGGCCATGGAAGGGGCCATTGATGAGGCCGTGGAGTTCTGCATTTCCCAGCTCGAGGGCCTGCCGTGGACCGGCAACGTCATTCTCGTGAAGGGCAAACAGGTCTATTTCAACCGCGGCGCCCGCGAAGGTGTCAGCGTTGGCCAGGTGTTCAAAGTCGGCACCTCCGAGGTCCTGCGCGATCCCGGCACCGGCGAGGTGCTCGACAACAGTTTTACCGAGACGGGGCAGATCAAGGTCGATAGCGTAAAGGAAAAAGTATCAATCTGCACCCTCGTCTCGGGCGACAAGGTCGAGCAAGGGATGAGCGTCTCGCCGTTGTAATCGGCCGGCGCCGCACGCTGCGGCTCATTGGCGATCAAGGCGGGACATTCCATTGCCCGCCCGGTCGCGACGGCGTACCGGCCCGGCCACGGGCCGGCAATTTCACCGGTTATTTCGCCGAGGGCGATGGAGTTGCACGGAATTGCTGAAAAACCCCGTCCAAGGTGGCCAACTCGCGCCGCGCTATCGAATGCAACACCTGCTTCAGCTCCGTCACATCGGCGTCCCGTTCTTGGGGATTGAGGGACCGCGATTCAGCCTGCGCCAGAATTAGGGCCTCCAGCAATGCCTGCTCACAGGCGCGAAAATAAGCCAGCAACGGATTCTTCCCGCTGGCGCATTCAATCGGCTGGCTCGAGTGCCGGGCATGGGGATGGCCCAGTTTCGCAAGTACCTCGTCCAGCGTCTGGTTGAAGAGGTAGACGAGCATGTCGGGATTGGCCAGCGGGGTATTCACCTTCTCGATGCGCAACAAAGCCTCCCAGCGGGCGCGGATTTGCGCACGTTGCGACCGCAAGGTTTGGATGAACTTGTCGTCCATGAGCCGGCAGTATGCCAGCGAGCCCGGAGTCTTGCTCCGCATCCGTTGAAGAAATTCTAGCGTATATTGCCCTTCGGCCGCAGGCGGGTCAGGTCAGTTCGCAGGTACCGCCGGCGCACGCTACTACTTCCTTCAACGCCGTCTCGTCGGTCGTCTCGGTAAGCGCGGCGTAGTTGACCGGCTGATACCTTAACCGGTTCCACTTGGCGACGTCCTCCTCGGTGGCAACCGCCTCCCGCGGAGCCTGCGGGTAGCGTTTGTCCCCGTCATGGCCGAGCAGGGCGACGCCCGTGAAATGCTCCCGGTGCCGCCAGATGAAATCGGCCACCTGGGTCCACTCGTCGGCCTTGACCGTGCAGGTGTTCGAAACGTTGTGATGCAGACCGGGTGAACGGGTGGACTCGGCCTCGCCGTTGAGCACCCAGTGCTGCTGGACGACCTGGACAAAATGGAGAAAATCGACGGCACTGACTTCGTCGCGCAGAATGGCATGCGGCGGAGCCTCAACCAGGAACGTGATCACATCGTCCGTATTCGGCCGGTAGACCGAAGCTTCCGTCAGGTGCGGGTTGGATGCATAGAAATGCCGGTAAACCGGGTCGCGGCGGTTGGCCTGCACGCGGCGGAAGTAATGGCGCGCGTGGTGCGGATGAATGCCGGAGGCGGCTCCGAGCAGCAGGGAGGCTGTGCCCTCCGGCTTCACACAGGTCACGCGCGCCGCCGGCCGGATGCCGAGCACCCCGGCCACAATGCGGTTGGCCGCCCGGCAAAGCCGGGCCCCCCGCTCCAAGACCGACGGATTGAATAGGATTTCCGGGTTGTCCATGAACCCGCAGACGGAAACGCCGAGCAACGCATCGCGCTCGTTCAGATAGCGGGTAACCGGCCCGAGGTAGGGAATCTGGGTGTAAGCCGCCTGCAACGTGCCGATCACCGCAGCGTGGATGCAAGCGACCAGGAAATCGTCGACCGATTGCAGCGCCGCCCCGTTGATCGTGCTGAGATTGCACATCTGCCAGCCGCTGAGCCGCGTACCGGCCTCGACCGGACCGGTGTAACCAAGCGCCCGGAGCTTGGCGACCTCGACTTCATCGTCCAGCTCACCGCCGACGACGGGATGCAGGCCGATTTCGCAACACGGGTTGCAGCCGTAGTCGGGGTTGTCGGCAAAATAGAATCCGGGTTCGCCATATTCCTTCTGGGCGGCAAACAACCGGCGAAATACGGCATCGTCGGACTGGGCGCGCGGCAGCACGGCCGAGTTGTTTGAAGCGGAACGTTGCGGGTATTTTTCGAACCAGTTCCCGGTCTTGGCCGCCATCATCTCCTGGTCATCCGGGGAGAAGAGGCAGATGGTCGCCGAGCGGCGGATGCCGCCACTCAGGACCGAACCGGCGGCGAACATGCAAATGTCATATACCTCGATGGGCCGCAGGCGGCGGCCGGATGCCGCCGTGAGAACCGCCTCGACATTCAGCAGCGCCTGCTTGAGTGGCAGGTGGCCGGGCGCCTTGCCGCCCGAGGTCTGCAGCGGGCGGCCCCGGGGCCGGATTTGGGAGTAGTTGAACTCCGCCTTGAAGCCTTCGAAATGGCTGCGCATCAGGAGGTGGAGGGCATCGGCCCAGCCCTCGATTGTGTCGGTCACCGTATGGTGCCGCACCTCCAACTCCATTTCCTCGCGACGCACCGGCAGCACGGGCAGCCGTTCGACGTGGTGCCGCTGCACGGAGAATCCACAACCCGTGCCCGCCAGCAGCAGGAACAGATATTCCCGGAAGAATTCCATTCGATCCACCGGGCTGAACGAGCAGTTGAAGAGCCGGGCGTGGTTGCGCAGGATCGCCTCGCCGCCGAATTGCAGCGAGCGCATCGAGGGCAGCACGTGCTTCTGCGCCACGGCCCCGAACGCGCGGTGCATCGCATCCGACAGCGTCCCTCCCGACAGCCACTCGGCCAGAAACCGGCGGTCGCCGGGGAGCGCCGGGGAATCGTCGCCCGGGGCCGGCACTCGCAACGTCAGTTTGTCCTGAAAGAACTGGAGATGCATCCCGAGCACGCGCCGCGCCGCCTCGGTAAACAGCTCCCGGCGGCCGAGATCCGGCCGGTAGCGGGCATATTTGGCGCAGGCGATGTAGTCGCTCAGGCCGTTTTCCGGATAGTGATTGAGCCGGTGCGATGCCTTCCGCTCGCGATAGATGATATAGGAACGCGCCACCTCCCACTCGCCCTCGGCGGCGATGGCCTTTTCCACATTGTCCTGGATCTGCTCGATGGTCGGGTGACGGCCGGAACGGTAATAAAGCTCGAGCATGAGGCTGACCCTTCCGGCAATGCGATTCACCCGGTGAAAGACATCCCGCTCGAGTCCGTAGAAAGCGACCGGATCGTCCCGGTTCGGGTTGGCGGAACCGCCATGCTTCACCTCAAAGAAGGCCAGGGCGATGGCGCGGGTAACCTTGGCGGCATCCCATGGCGCGGTCGAACCGTCGCGCTTGATCACGCAACGGTCAGCAGCGGCGATGGCGGTGGAGGGAGACTGGCGTGGGTTGAATTTGGCGAGAAATGCGGCGGTGACGTGGGTCATGGAGGGGAAAGTCAGCGAAAAATTTCCGAACAGCGTTACCGTTACGATTCGTCGATTGGAAAACCATGACTATCTTTGCGCATTATTTGTCATTAGCTTGGCTGCAGAATTTTCTGCCCGCCACGGCGGCGCGCAATGCGCCTCACTGGCGCTGAAACCTGGGCCAGCTATTGTGTCAGATCGCGGCGGCTGGGCCAACCATTGCGTCAAAGGGCTGCTAGACTATGCGTCAGTCACCACTTCTGTGATAGCGACCAGTGTGGTTCGGACCTCGTCCGTTCCCGCGACTTAGTTCCCTAGCCGCTCATTTATTTGCTGAAATTGCGCCAGCGACCAGACTGTTTGCTCGCGATTTACCACCCATGGAACGCTTTTTAGCCCAGCAGCAAGGCGACTTGGAGGCCCGGACCATGGACGCCCTCAATGAGGATGCCCTCGACGTCGGCGGTCTTTGACGGACCGGTGCACCAGACGATATTCGGGTCGGCCGGCAGCGCGGCCAGAGCCTGGGGCAAATCCAGGAATATTTTGTCTTGGGTCATCACCGCCACATGCACCCACGGAGCCAGCGCGGCGAGCCGGCTGGAGGTATCGCGATCAGTCAGCGCCAACGTACCGGTCTCGGCGATGGCCGCCGAGGCGTGCGTGATGCCGAACTGATAATCATCCACTCGCGTCCGGTCGAAAACCGTCTCCACCTTGAACGTGGCGGGAAATGACGGCGCCAGTTGGGGCCAGAGCACCGGATCGCAGTAGCCATGCCGCCAGCTGTTCTTCTCCAGCAGGGCGACCAGTTCGGCCACCCGCGTCAGCGGCGTGCCGTTGACGCCCCGGAGGCGTTCGGCGAAAAGCGTCCACGCATCCACTGCGCCACGCGCCTGCCGCATGACGACCAATTCGGTGGTCCAGTCAGGCAGCGCCGCGCGCTGAGTCAGCGGAGCCAAGGCGCTGTGCACGCAGGAGAGGATGGTTTCGCGGTCGGTGCTCATTTTTTCGGACGCTCCTTCAGCCACTTCCTGAAATTGCCGCCGCGCCATTCAGGTAGCGTACGTTTCGCCTCCCACGCCCGCAACGGAGGAATTGGCAGCAGCTTGGTGGGCAGAAAATTGATGAGCTTCCCGCCGAATAGGGCGGCCTTCCACGCCGTGGGCTGCGAGGCCAGCACCGCCCACGCGCCCATCGGTGGGGTGCCGGCAGCGGCCAGAGGCGCGCCTTCTCTTTTGCCTTTCTCGCGCAGCCGCAGCAGCAGATCCGGAATGGGTATGTTCACCGGGCAGACTTCATTGCAGGCGCCGCAGAGCGACGACGCCTTCGGCAGGTCGGCCAGTTCGGAAAATCTCTCGCCCGCCAGCAGCGGTGACAACACTGCGCCGACCGGACCAGGATAGACGCTGCGATAGGCGTGCCCGCTCGCCTGGCGGTAGACCGGGCAGACGTTCAAGCACGCGCCGCAGCGGATGCAGCGGAGGATGTCGCGACATTCGCTTGCCAGCACATTGGTGCGGCCGTTGTCGACGAAAATGACATGCATCTCGTCGGGTCCGTCCGGCTGGGTTGCCGACTTCGGACCGGAAATAAACTCGGTGTAGACCGTCAATTGCTGGGCGGTGGCGCTCCGGGCGAGCAGATTCAAAAACAGTCCGAGGTCACGGTCATGCGGCACCAGCTTTTCGATGCCGACCATGGCAATGTGGCACTTGGTGGCCGCGAGACAGAAACGCGAGTTGCCCTCGTTGGTCACCAGCACCAGCCGTCCGCTCTCGGCGCTGATAAAATTTGCCCCGGTCAGGCCGACGTCCGCCGCGAGGTACTTGCCGCGCAAGAACTGGCGGGCCCGGCGCGTGATGGTCTCCGGGTCGTCGTTGTAGGCGCCAAGACCGTTCTTCTCAAATGACGTGGCGATCTCCCGCCGGTTCTTGTGAATGATCGGTTTGACGATGTGCGACGGGTGGTCGTGGTCGATCTGGACGATGAATTCGCCCAGATCGGTCTCCAGGCACTCGATGCCGTTCCTCTCGAGGAAATGCGCCAGCTCGGTCTCCTCCGAGACCATCGTCTTGGCCTTCACAATCCTGGTCGCGTTCCGGGCACGCATGATGGCCAGCACCGCCTCGTTGGCGGCTCCGGCAGTCGCGGCCCAATGGACCTTCACGCCGTTGGCCTGCAGCTTTGCCTCGACCTGCGGGAGGTAGGCGTCGAGGTTTTCCACCACGTGCTGCTTGATTTCACCCGCAATTTGCCGGAGCCAGTTGGCGTCGGGTAAATGGTCGAAGAGCACCTGGGTTCGCTTCTCATGGCCTTTCTTTGAGCCGTCGTAGACCGCCGCCTTGGTGTCGGGTGCGAGCGTACGGGCAAACTGGTCGATCTGCTGGGTGGCCATGGTCAGATCTTTGCCCCCAAGAACCCGGAGAAATCCTTCTGGTGATCGAAACGGGCGCCGCACCCACCGGCGTGCTGTTCACCGGGCTGAAACTTCCGACGCCCTTTGTGCCTCTGTGGGACCATTAAATCAGGCCTCCGTTCTTCAGGGCGTCCCGCAGCACCTGCGCAACGTGCAGGGCCTTGACCGGCCTGCCTTCCCTCGCCGCCAAACCGCCCAGGTGCATCAGGCAACTCATGTCGCCGGAAACGAGGAGGTCGCTTTGCGCGGCGCGGATATGCTCCAGTTTGAGCGTGCCCATGCCGCTGGAAATGTTGGGAAATGAGACGGAAAACGTGCCGCCGAAACCGCAGCATTGCTCGCCTTCGCCAACGGACACGACCGTCAGACCCGCAATTGAGGTGAGCAGCGTGACCATGGCGTCGCTGCTGTTCGTCCCCCGGGTATGACAGGCCCGGTGAAAGGCCGCCCGCGCCGGGTAGCGGCCCGGCCAGGTTGCCACCTTGAGGGCATGAACGATGAAGTCCGCCAGTTCCCAGGTGCGGTTGGCGAGCGCCTTGATCTCGGGCAAATCGTTCTCCTTTTCAAACTCCAGCGGTGCCCCGTGAAAAACCATGGCGGCACACGAGCCGCTCGGCACGATCACCGGCACGTCACCCGCAAACGTCCGCACCGCGTGGCGCACGACCTTGCGCGAGGCCGGCCAGTCACCGCCATTAAAGGCCGGCTGCCCGCAGCAAGTCTGGCCCTCGGGAAATTCGACCGCGCAGCCCAGATATTCGAGCACCTCGACCGTCGCCCGCGCGACATCGTCGTAGAACGCGTCGCACAGGCAGGTGGCCATCAATTGCACCCGGCGATCCGGACCGGGCAGGACGCGGTCGGTCAGATTCATGAACGTTGGCTCAGGACCTTTTCCTCGTAGCGGGCCACATCGGCGAGCCAAGCCGCCGCGGGCGGACTGCCGGCGCGGACGCACAGCATGTCCCACACCGCGCCCCACGGCATGGCTTTGGCCTGTTCCATCAGGGCGAGCCGCTCATGACCGCGACCGCCGGCGTCCGCGGCTTTCAACCGCTTCGACGGATCAAGCAACCCGAGCAGGATCGCCTGACGCGTAGCGCGAGCACCCACCACGTAGGCGGCGATGCGGTTGATGCTCGCATCAAAGAAATCGAGGGCCACGAACACCCGGCTGAGCGCCCCGCCCCGGGCAATTTCCGCAAAGAGCGCCCGCACCGGATCATCGAGAATCACCACATGATCGCTGTCCCAGCGGATCGGCCGGCTCGTGTGCAGGAGCAGGCGCGGGTGAAACTGCATCAACGCCGAAACCTTGTCGGCCACCGATTCCGTCGGGTGATAGTGGCCGAGATCGAGGCACGGCACGATCTTCCGGCTCTGGGCGTAGGACGAGTAGAACTCGTGTGAGCCGACCACATAATCCTCGCTGCCGAGTCCAAACAGCTTGCCCTCGACGGCATCCACACAGTGCTTCGGGCTGATCCCGCCGTCCGCGAGAATCGCGTCGAGCGACTCGACCAATCGCGCCCGCGGGCTCCAGCGATCGGCCGGCTGGTCCTTGGTGCCATCGGGAATCCAGTGGTTCAGCACGCAGGGCGAGCCCAGGTTCTTGGCGAAATGCCGGGCGATGCGGCGGCAGGCGCGGCCGTGATCGATCCAGAACTGGCGCACCTTCCGGTCCGGGCTGGAGAGCGTGAAGCCCGAGTTGGCTTTCTCATGGGCGAAATAGGTCGGGTTGAAATCGAGACCGATGCGATGCGCCTTCGCCCAGTCGAGCCACCTGGTGAAATGCGCCGGCGTGATGGCGTCACGGTCCACTGCCTTCTTGCCGGTCTCGGCGTAAAACGCATGCAGATTGAGCCGCTGTCGGCCCGGAAGCAGCTTCAGCACGAGGTCAAGATCGCGGCGCATCTCGTCGCCGTTACGGGCCCGGCCGGGGTAGCCTCCCGTGGCCATGATGCCTCCCCCGGCGAGGCCATCCTTGGGCGTTTCCAAGCCGCGCACGTCGTCGGCCTGCCAGCAATGGAGCGAGATCGGCACGGCCAGCGTCCGGTTGATGGCGGCATCGGTGTCCACGCCGCATTCGGCGTAGGCGGAGCGCGCGAGACGATAGGCGGCGGAAATATTCTGGCGGGAGGACGTTTTCATGCGGGGAGGAAGTGATGGCGGAGAGGATGAACGGGTGATGAAATTTTCCTGGCCTGCCATCCCGGGCGCAGCGAAGGATCCATCCGAGACCGTGGATTTTTCGCTGCGCGCAGAATGACAGTTTGCGAAAGTCTAGTGGTTGGAAAGAGGCGGATAAACGACGGGCTTGAGCTGGCGGCCGACAACGGTGCGGAACGCCGCAAGATTTCGCACCGTGCGAAGGGCGACGAGCTGGCTGGCTATGTTGCCCGTGGCGGTGCCCTCAAGGGTGAAGGCATGCACCGGCAATCCACTGGCGTCCGCCGTGGCCTGGCAAAGCAGCCGGTTCTTGGAACCGCCGCCCACAATCAGGATGCGCCGGAATTTCCGGCCGGCGAGGCGTTCGAAGGCACGCAGGGCGTCGGCGTGGCCCCGGCCGAGGGAATCGCAGATCAGGCGTACGTAGCCGGCGAGATTCCCGGGTAGCGGCAGCTTCCGCTTCTTCAACTGGGCGCCGATGGCCTGACGCATCGAAGCTGGATTGACGAATCCCGGATCGGTCACATCCAGGAGCCGGGCGGACGCCGGCAACTTTCCCGCCGCAGAGATGAGCCTCTCCCACTCCCGGTCGTTTTTCGGCCGGGCCGTGAAATCCCTCAACGTCTGTTCGAGCAGCCAGAGGCCGATGACGTTGGTCAACGGACGGTAGCGACCGTCGCCCATGCGTTCGTTGGAAATCCGCGCCGAGAGCGCCTCGTGGCCGAGGACCGGCTTGTCGCTCTCGAATCCCACCAGCGACCAGGTGCCCGAACTGATGTAGAGATCGCCGCCCGCCGGGTCGGCTGGCATTGCCTCGTAGGCGCAAGCGGTGTCATGGCCGGGCACGGCGACCACCTTCACTCCTTTCAGTTCCGGGAAATTCCGCACCGGACCGAGTATGGTGTTCGAGAAGATCGGCGTCGTGAACCACGTGGCCGGAAGATGGAAGTGATCGAGCGCGGCGCGCGACCAGTCGGTGCCGTGGACGTCGAGCAGCTGCGTCGTGCTCGCGAATGAGATTTCATTCTCCATCCGGCCCGAGAGCAGAAAGTTGAAATAGTCCGGGAGAAAGAGGCAGCGCGCGGCCACATCGGCCACCGCCGGGCACTGGGCGACGGTTTCTGCCAGCTGCAAGCTGGAATTATAGAATACATTCGGGATGCCGGTGGCGCCGTAGATGCGCTCAAGGGCCGCGCGTGTATTGGCGAGCTGTCGCAGACCCGGTTGCGTGCGGGCGTCGCGATAGGCATGAGTCGGAAAAACCATGCGACCGGCATCGTTGACCAGCACGAAATCCACCCCCCAGGTGTCCACCCCGACGGAGGCGAGGTTCGGAAAGCGCTTCTTCGCCGCGCGCAGGCCCGTGGTGATTTCGTTCCACAGGCCCGGGAGGTCCCAGTAGTCGTGCCCGCCAAGGGAACGGAACTGATTGGAGAATCGGTGCACTTCGGTCAGATCGAGTCTCTTCCCGGTCCAAGTTCCGACAATGACACGACCGCTGGTCGCGCCGAGATCAACTGCCGCGCAATGGATTGGTTTGGAGGAGGATTTGGTCACGGAGAGCACGGAGCAGACCCCGAGGTCACTGAGTTCGAACAGGAGCAATGGCACTGGGATTTCAGCTCGGTGCGCCCGGCGAATCTCTGTTTTCTCTGGGTCACGATTGAGTATGGTTCACCGCAGGAACGCCTCGTAAAGCCCGCCGTCGACGGTGATGACCTGGCCGGTGGTCTTGCTGAGGCGGTTGCTGACCAGGAGAAAATACGCCTCGGCCTGATCCGCCGGGGTGATGGGCGACTTGGTCAGCGTCCGGTCGGCATAGAACTGGGCCAGCTTGGCCACCAGCGACTCCGTCTCCTCCTTGTCGGAAAAGGAAAGGTTGTACTTGGCGAGCGAGCCGATGACGCGGTCGCGCGGAAACATCGCGCTGCCCTGCACCACGGTCGCCGGCGCGACGCCGTTGACGCGCACCAGCGGCGCCAGCTCGATGGCCAGCTCGCGCACGAGGTGATTGGCCGCGGCCTTCGACGTGTCGTAGGCGACGGAGCCTTTCTTGGCCACGACGGCGTTGGCCGAGGTCGTGAGCACGAGGTTGCCGCGCAGGCCCTGTTTTTTCCAGGTCTTGGCGGCCTCGTCACCGACGAGGTAGGCGCCCGTGACATTGATGGCAAAAGTGAGCGCCCATTTGTCGTCGGGGATGTGGCCCGTGGTGTTGCTCGGCACGAAGATGCCCGCGGTGACACAGATGGAGTCGAAGCCGCCGTAGGCGATGGCGACATCATCCAGCATCCGGCGGATGCTGGCCCGGTCGGTGATGTTGGCGGCGAGGCCGATGGCCGGTCCACAGTTGGAAAGTCCGGTGCCGGCGACGCCGATGCCGGCGCCGTGTTTCGCGGCGATCTCCTCCGCCGTCTTCTGCGCCGCAGCCTCGTTGAGGTCGACGCAGACAACATGCGCGCCTTCCCGTGCGAGCCGGTGGGCGGTCTCCTTGCCGATGCCGGAGCCGGCGCCGATCACGATCACGACCTGGCGGGCGAGCTCTTTCTCGGGTGGCATGCGCTTGAGCTTCGCCTCCTCCAACAGCCAATACTCGATGTCGAACGCCTCCTGCTGCGGCAGGGCGATGTAGCGGTCGACCGCCTCGGCGCCGCGCATCACTTCGACCGCGCAGTTGTAGAACTCGGCCGTGACGCGGCTTTCCGATTTGTCCTTGCCCCAGGCGATCATCCCCAGGCCGGGGATGAGCACAACGGTCGGGTTCGGGTCGCGCATGGCGGGCGAATTGCGGTGTTTGCACTTCGCATAGTAGGCGGCGTAGTCCCGGCGGTAACGCTCGATGCCGGCGGCCAGCTTCTCCCGCAATCCGGCCAGATCCTCCGCTTGCGGGTTCCAGTTGACGTAAAGCGGCTTGATCTTCGTGCGCAGAAAATGATCGGGGCAGGACGTGCCCAGCTCGGCCAGACGCGCCGCATCCCTGGCATTCACGAAACGCAGAATCTTCTCGTCGTCCTGCACCGTGCCGATGAAGCGCTTCGCCGACGACACGAGGCCGCGCAGCGCGGGCAGAATCGCCGCAAAGTTGTCGCGGCGCTTCTCCGGTGACAGGCTGGCGTATTTCGGCCCGCCAAAAGCCGTGGCGTCACCGCCCTTGGCCGCATATCGCTCCTCAATAAACGCGGAGGCGCGGTCGATACAGTCGAGCGTGTGGGTGTAACAAGCCTTTTCGTCGTTGTCCCACGAGATGAAGCCGTGCTGGCCCATCATGATCGACTTAACCCTCGGATGCTTGCGCCCGACCGCCTGCATGGCGAGACCGAGTTCGAAGCCTGGACGCATCCATGGCACATAGGCCATTTCGCCGCCGAAGATCTCCCGGGTGAGTTTTTCGCAATTGGCCGAGGCCGCGATGGCGATGATCGCGTTCGGGTGCATATGGTCCACGTGCCGGCCCGGAAGAAACGCGTGCAGCGGCGTGTCGATCGAAGAGGGCCGAGGGTTGAGGTTGAAGGTGGTGTGGCTGTACATGCCCACCATGTCGTCCTCGGCCGGCGACTTCAGGCCCTGGTCGGCGCGCGCCGCGTACAGCTTCTGCAGCTCGACCAGCTTTTGCTGGTAGAGGGAGGAGAAATTTTCCCGCGTGCTGGTGCGCAGGTCGCCGCCGGAGCCCTTGACCCAGAGCACCTCGACGGGCGCACCGGAGAGCGGGTCCTTTTCGAGGAGCTTGGCCGATGTATTGCCGCCGCCGGTGTTGGTGATTCGCTGGTCGCTGCCGAGGAGATTGGAGCGGTAGATGAGGCGGCCAACCGCGTCGAGCCCGGCTGCCTTGGCGTCATCCCAGAGGTAGTTTACGAATCGATAGGATTTCATGACGCGGACGGCGGAAGGGCGGTGGCAACGGTCTTCCCGACGGGAGAAGCCAAGGTGGGGCAATATCGTACGCCGGCGGCATTTTGGCGATAATGTTTATCGCCCGCACCCCCGGTTCCAACTGTCCGGACCAGAATCACCCTGCCTTCACCCTGCCTTCACCCTGCCAAACGTCTCCCGCAGCGCCCGCGCGGAGGCCTGCAGTGCCTGCTGCTCCTTCGGCCAGAGTTCAACTTGAACGTGGGCAAGGGCGCCGGCCCGGCCGACGACCGTCGGGACGCTGAGGGCGACACCCTTCAGGCCATAGGCACCCTGTTGCACCGTTGAAACGGGCAACACCTGACGCTGATCATGGGCGATGGCGTGAACCACCTCGGCGATGGTGAGGCCCACGGCCCATCCGGCGCCGCCCTTCCTCCGGATGACCTCGGCGCCGCTGCCCTTCGTGCGTTCGAAGATCTGCGTCTGGAATGCCGGGGTGCAGCCGGGAAATTTGATGAGCGGCAAACCGGCGTGGGTGGCGGAAGACCAGACCGGAAACATCGAGTCACCGTGCTCGCCGAGAATCAGCGCCTTCACCTGCGTGGGGGCGAGTCCGAGCTCCTGCGCTATGAGCGAACGGAATCGGGCCGTATCGAGCATTGTACCGAGACCCAGCACCTGCGACCACGGCAGGCTGAGCTTGGCGGCCGCCAGTTGCGTAAGAATGTCGACCGGATTGGAAACCACAAAGATGAGTGCGTCCTTCCGGAATCCGGCGGCCTGGATGCTCGCGAGAATGCCGGTAAAAAGCGTCACGTTGCGATTGATCAGATCGAGGCGCGACTCGTCGGGTTTGCGCCGCAGGCCGGCGGTGATGACAAAGATATCGCTGTCCTTGGCGCGGGCATAATCCCCGGCATAAATGCGCTGATCGGCAATCGTCGACGAGCCATGCAGCAGGTCGAGCGCCTCGCCCGCCGCCATGTCGGCATTGGCATCGAGAATCTGGATTTCGGAGACGATCCCGGCGCATTGGAGGGCGAAGGCCGCGTTGGAGCCGACCCGCCCGCCGCCGCCGATGATGGAAACTTTCATAGAGTCGAAAGAGGCTGGTTGAACAACTGGAAATGCCGCGCGCTATCCTTTCACCTGCTTCAGGATCTGGTCGGTTATCTGCTGGACCACCGCCTCGATCTGGGGATCAGCCGGCGCTGAAGCCTTGGCTGGTACGGCGCTAACGGTGCCCGGGCGGAATTCGGCGCTGTCGCAAAGTTCGCATTCCTTGAGCCCGGAACGCGGATCGGGCATCCCGAGTTTTTGGCGGAGATCGATGAGCTCCTTTGCCTGGCTGCCGGTAAAGCGGTGCAGGCCGCCGCCCAGACCGGTCGCGATCCAGACCGTGCGGCAGTAGGAATCGATGTTCTCCATCTTCCAATAGGCGTCCTCGACATCCTTGCCCCACACGATCACGCCGTGGTTCTGCATGAGCACGGCCTGATGGACCTTGCCCACTTCGCCGACCTCGTCGGCGTTGGCGGGTGTGCCGGGCGTCTGGTACTTGGCGACGCCGATTTTGCCGAGAAAGACCTCGGCCTCGGGAATCAGGCAGGAGGGAATGTCGACGTTGGCGATGGCAAAGGCGGTGGCGTGCGGCGGGTGGGCGTGAACGCAGGCCTTCGCGGCCGGCTGGCGCTTCATGATGCCAAAATGCGTCTTGGCTTCGCTGGTGCGCAGCCGGGTGCCGGCGAGCTGGTTTCCATCCAGATCGACGAGGCACATGTCCTCGGGCTTCATGAAGCCCTTGCAAATCAGCGTCGGAGTGCAGAGCGCGAGGTTGTCGCCGACGCGGATCGTGATGTTGCCGCCATTGCCGTCCGTGTATTCCCGCTGCCAGAGCCGCCGGCCAATGTCACAGATGCGTTCCTTGAGCACCTCGAGGGCCGGCGAGTGGAAGAATCGGTCAATATCGTTGGGCGTCTTCGGATCGGAGCCGGCGATCCACTTGAACTCATAATCAGGCACGCTGGGTCCGGCGGGCTTATTCCCAGAGCCTGCGGCCGCCGGCGCCCGGGCGGTGGACTTGAAGGCGGGTTTCGTACGGCCGCTGAGCAGGTCACGGGCGGAAGGGGTCAGGATGGCCCCGGCCGGTGGCTGTTCTCCTTTGCGGAGAAGTTCCTCGGCTTCGCGGGCGGTGATGACGTTGGACATGGTGAGGGAAAATTGAAAGGGAGAGTGAAGGTGTGTGCGGTCCGACTAGGCGGGTGGATTGTAGAAAAACTCGTCCACGAGCGCCGCGTTGAAGGCGTCAACGGGTGTCGGCTGGTCGAAGGGGGCGCTGGCTTCCGCTCCCTCGGTGAAACCAATGACATGACCGAGACCGGCCCCAAGATTGTCGTACACCACCAGGCTGCTGCCCGGAGCGAGCGGTGTCATGGGCGCACCGGCGAATTGTGCCCTCGCGAACGGCTGCACGAGAAGAAACCGTCCGCCTTTGTAGGCGGGGTCCTGCTTTGAAAGCGTGACTTTGCCTATGACATGACCCAGCCGCATGGTCAGGGGTTCTCCTTTTCCGGCTCGTCCACGATGGCGAGGATGATGTTGCGCAACGGGGACTTGGGATCCTTCACGTATTCGCGCGTGTGCGACCCGTCGGTAGAAATCAACACCCGCTGGTGCTGGCCGGCGCTGAGCGGATCGAGCGCCAGGACCGGCACGCCTTCCTCGCGGCCCGACTCATCGAGCGGCTGGCAGATGATCGTGCGGCAGCCCGTCATGCTGGGATGACAGACCGTCGAGACAATCACACCGTCAACTCGGGCGAGGATCATGGCATTAATAGATGCGGAGGTTGTCGACCATGACGCAGCGGCGCGTGCGGGTGAACGTCCCCGGATTGGTGATGCCTTCGCCGGTGGTGGTGGCGATGGAGTAGCTGAGATAGCCCTCGCCGCCAAGGCCGAGGCCGGCGACACACGGGCCGTTTTTCACAAAGAGCGTCGTGTCGAGCGCCCGGGCCATCTGCGTCATGTGATCGACATTGAGCGAATGAATGATCGCCGAGTGCTTGTAGCCGTGTTCGGACTTCCGGGCGAATTCGATCGCCTGTTCGATGGTCTTCACGCGGACCACCGGGATCATCGGCATCATCTGCTCCTCCATCACAAACGCATGGTCGATCTCGGTTTCGGCAAAGAGCAGCGGGGTGTTTGCCGCGACCTTGGTGCCGGCGTGCCGCGCCAGCACCGCGGCGTCGGCACCGACGAGCTGCCGGTTGAGCACGGCGTGCGAACAGCCGCCAGCATCCTTGGCAGCCGTGAACGCAACCGTGGTGAGTTTCGCGAGCTGGGCGTCATTGAGCTGCACCGCACCGGCCGCCTTCAGGCCCTCGATGAATTTGTCGGCAAACGGTTCGAGGACGAAAACCTGTTTTTCGCCGATACAGAGGAGATTGTTGTCGTAGGCGCCCCCTTGGATGACATCGCGCGCCGCCTTCTTCAGGCAGCCGGTGCCATCGACGATCACCGGCGGATTGCCCGGACCGGCGCAGATGGCGCGCTTGCCGGACTTCATCGCGGCGCTCACGACGGCCGGACCGCCGGTGATGCAGAGCAGGCTGATGAACTCGCTCTTGGTCAGCGCCTCGAAGGATTCGAGCGTCGGCTTCTCGACCGTGCAGACCAGGTTTTCGATACCGAGCGCCGCATGAATGGCTTCGTTATAGGCGCGGACAGCCAAGGCCGCGGACCGTGCACCGCCCGGGTGCGGATTGAACACCACCGAGTTGCCGGCCGCAACGATGTTGATGATGTTGCCGCTCAGGGTCGGCACGGAATGGGTGACGGGCAGGATCGCTCCGACGACGCCAAACGGCGTGTGCTCCTCCAGGGTGATGCCGTGATCGCCGCTCAAACCGTAGGGTTTGATCCACTCCACCCCGGGAACGAGTTTCACGATCTGGAGCTTTTCAATCTTGTGCTCGAGCCGGCCGATCTTCGTTTCCTCAAATTCGAATTTGCCCCACTCGGCCGCTTTGGCCGTGACCATCTCCTTGACGATCTCGACGACCTTGGCGCGACCGGCCACCCCCTTTTCCCTGAGCTGTTCGAACGCTGCGTGGGCCGCGGCGCAGGCCTCCGTGACATCCTCGAAAACCCCGTGGCGCGGTCCACTCCGGCGGACCGCCGGCGGCGCTCCACCGATTTTGGCAACGGCCGGCACAGGCGCGGATGGTGCGCGGGCGGGCGACAGGACCGGCGAGCGGCCCAGACTCCGCATCACGTCCTCCACCACGGCGCGCAGCGCCTGTTCATCAAGCTGAAGGGTGTTGCTCATGGCTTGTCAGGGCGCGGAGCCATTTCTCCTATTTCTTCGCGGGATAAATCTTGTGGTTCAGCACGTCCACCGCGTCGACGATGCCGACCACGACTGCGTCAACCGGCAGGGCTTTCATCCCGGTGGCCTGACGCGCCGAGCTGCCCTGGCAGAACAGCACCACTTCGTCCAGCCCGGCCCCGAGAGAGTCAACGGCCACGACGGTGTTGGCGCCGGAACGAAACTGCGTGGGGTTGACCTCGTCCACCAGGAGCGGACGCAGCACAATGAGTTTACGGCCTTTCATCGCCTCGTCCTTTTTGGTCGAAACGACGGAACCAATGACACGCGCGAGAAACATGGGAGTAGTGGGTTGAAGCCGGGAACCGGTTGACGCGAGGCGCTGGCCGGAAGCCCGGCCGGGTTACTTTTTCGCCGGGGCCGCGGGCGCCTTGGGCAGCACGATGACGACGTCGTCGTGCGGCCGCGGAATGACCTGGACGCTGACGACTTCGCCCACGGTGCGGGCAGCCTGCGCGCCGGCGTCGGTGGCCGCCTTGACGGCCGCAACGTCACCAATCACCACGGCGGTGACGAGCGCATTGCCGACCTGTTTCATGGGACCGGCAAGCGTGACGTTGGCGGACTTGAGCATGGCGTCGACGCCGGTGACAAGGGCGGTGAGACCCCGGGTTTCAAGGAGACCAATGGCTTTGGAGGACATAATTTTGCGGGTTGGGAGTTTGCGGTTGAAATCTCCGCCTGGGCTCGGACGAGCTACGGCGAGGCGGGTGGTTTAGTTGGATTGATTGGCGGAAATGTTCCGGAGCGCCTCGCGCGCCACGACGAGCTCCTCGTTGGCGGGAATGACAAAGACCTTCACCCGTGAACTGGTCGCGGAGATTTCGCCCTCACCGCGCAGCGTGGCGTTTTTCACGGGATCAAGCACGAGGCCAAGCTCGTCGAGTTGCGCACAGATGGCGGCACGGAGACCGGGATTGTTCTCGCCGATCCCGGCGGTGAACACGAGCGCATCGCAGCCGTTGAGAGCGAGAAAGAACGCCCCGACCCAGTGGCGGGTGGAATGAACAAAGACGTCGACGGCCAGCTGGGCGCGGGTATTGCCCTGAACCACTGCGGCCAGAATGTCGCGCAGGTCGTTGCTGACGCCCGAGAGACCGAGCAGGCCGCTTTCCTTCGTCATCTGCCGCTCGACCTCGGCGAGCGGCAGACCGAGCGTCTTCATGACAAACGGCACGGCGGCGGCATCTAGTTCGCCGACGCGGTTGTTCTGCGGCAGGCCCGATTGCGGACTCAGGCCCATGCTGGTCCCGATGGCCACGCCGTCGCGAATGCCGGTCACGGAGCTGCTGCCCCCAAGATGACAGGAAATCACGCGGAGCGGGGGTTGACCGCCGGCGACCGGCGCGGGACCGGATTGATAAAGCGCGCGGACCCGCGCAGCGATGTCGGGCCGGCCCAGCAGTTCGGCCGAACGCTCGGCGACAAACTTGTGGCTCGCCCCGTGAAACCCGAACCGGCGCACCCCGGCCTGGTGCCAGGCATCAGGGACGGCATAGCGCGTCGCGGCCTCGGGCACCCATTGGTAGAAAGCCGTCTCGAAGAGCGCAACCAGTGGAACACCCGGAAGTTTTTCCCGAAACCGCCGGATGCCGGTGGCATAGGGCGGATTGTGCGCCGGGGCGATCTCACGAAAACCCTCGAGCGCGGCGATGACGCGCTCGTCGGCGCGAACGCAGCCGGTAAGATTTTTCCCGAGAACCGTCTTGAAGCCGACGCCATGCAGGTCGGCGGACGAACGGACGTGCCCGGCCACCCGGAGTTCGGCCAGACAGTCATCGATGGCCTGGCCGTAGTCGGCGACCCGCTCGTAACCGCCCTTGGCAAGCAACGATGCCTCGCCCGCTTCGTCGAACCGAAACAGGCGGAACTTGAACGAGGTCGAGCCGAGATTGGCGACAAGGATGTTCATCCGGGCATGATCAATGCGGAACGTATACGGCGCGGCGCGCGGGTCAGAACGCGCCCGACCTTCAGGCCGTCGCCGGCTGGACGAGCCACTTGCCGAGTCCGGCGAGTTCGTCGTGCGGCCGCGGAATGACCTGGATGGCGACAACTTCGCCGACCTTCGAGGCGGCTTCAGCCCCGGCGTCGATCGCCGCCTTGATCGCCGCAACGTCGCCCCGGAAAAACGCGCATACATAGCCGCTGCCGACAGCCTCGTAGCCGGTCATGGTGACGCTGGCCGCCTTGAGGGCGGCGTCCGATGCTTCGAGAAGGGCGCAAAAGCCCTTGGTTTCAATCAGTCCGATCGCTTCCTGGATAGCCATAAAGAATGGGAGTTGGAGTTGCGGTTAAAGTCCGACCGTGCGGAGCAATTCGGTGTGCGGCCGGGCGATGACGTGCGAGCAGACCAGCTCGCCGACCCGCTTGGCGGCCTCGGCTCCGGCTTCGACGGCGGCCTTGACACTGCCGACATCGCCTTTGACGACCACGGTGACAAAGCCACCGCCGATCTGGATCTGGCGAACGAGGGAGACGTTCGCCGCTTTGACCATGGCGTCGCTGGCTTCGACGCTGCCTACATAGCCCTTGGTTTCTACCATGCCGATGGAATCACTCATAATGTTTTGATGGGTTGAGGGAGGGGGAAACTGACGGTTAATTGAGAAGTTCCACCGGCGTGTCGGGCTGCAACGCACAGGCGTTGCCCTCGTCGGTGTCGATGTGCACTTCGAGTTTGAACTCCGGGTCGATGCGCACGAGCAGGCGGTCGAAGGTCGTGGCGCAGGCGCCGCCGACGCGCAGCCGCATGAAGTCGCCGGCTTTCACGCCATAGAACACAGCATCGGAAGGATGCATGTGCACGTGCGGTGCGGCGCGGATGACCCCTTCCTTCATTTCAAAGAATCCGTTCGGCCCCATCAGCATGCAGCCGGGTGTCCCCGAGACATTGCCGGAAAAGCGGATCGGGGCATCGAAGCCCAATGCAATGGCGTCAGTAAGCGCGAGTTCGACCTGGTTGAGAGTCCGGCACGGGCCGAGGATGCGGAGATTGGAAATCACCCGGCTGCGCGGTCCGACCAAAGTGACCGTTTCCTTCGCGGCAAACTGGTCCTTTTGGTATAGCCACTTCATCGGCGTGAGCTTCGCGCCCTTGCCAAAAAGCGCTTCGACCGCTTCCGGGGTCAGATGACAGTGCCGGGCACTGATGTTTACCAACAAAGGATTCGGCGCGAGGGCGGCTCGTGGAGGCGTTTTCCCCAGCCGCTGATAGATTGACCGCCGCACGAGATGTTCGATCTCGACTCGATGGGGTGATGGCGGAGGTAACGACATGCGGGAAAACGATGATTTCAGTCAAGATACGCCTAAAATCTTCCAATTAGTCAATGTAAAGATTGCAATATCTTCCATAATCTTCCAAATATCACCGAAGTGATGCAAGCCGAGGAGCGCCAATCGAAAATAGAATCCTACCTGCAAAAGGCTGAATTCGCCTCACTTGAGGAGCTCGCGCAGCATGTCGGAGTATCTGTTTCCTCGGTCCGGCGCGACTTGGCGGCACTGGAAAAAACCAAATCCATCCGGCGGACCCATGGCGGCGCGCGAACTTTGCAGCAGCCCAAGACCGACGAGTTCGTTTTCAACGTCCGCGATACCCACCAGATTGTTGAGAAGGAGGCCATCGGCGAGGCTTGTGCGGCACTCGTGGAACCGGGGCAGAACGTCATCATCGACAGCGGAACGACATGTTTTCACGTCGCCCGGCGGCTGGGAGACAAAGTCGCGCAGATCATCACCAACTCGCTCCCGGTCGCGAATTTCTTCTCCGCCTCGAACCGCCATGAGGTGCATCTTTCGGGCGGTGTCATTTATCCGCGGCTTGGCGTGCTCGTGGGACCGCCGGCGGTGGATACATTTTCGCGCATGCATGCGGACGTCGCGATTCTGAGCGGCAGCGGCATCGCCGACGACGGCATCTATAATTCACATGCGCTGATCGTGGACATCCAGCGCGCGATGATCGCCGGTGCGGCCAAGGTCATCTTCTGCTTCGATCACACCAAGTTTGGCCGGCGCTCCACCTTCTTTCTCGCGGATTTCTCGGCGGTAGACGTGATCGTCACCGATGCCGGCGCGCCTGGGCCGCTCGTCGCGGCCTTGCGCGCCAAGGGACTGGACGTCGTCATCGCGCCCACCTCCCCCACCCCGAGCCGGTAGACGCGGGCTATTTCGAGCCGAGCAGGCCGCGGGCCCGCAGCCATTCTTCGGCGCGCTTCGGCCATTCCGAAGCGGTGCCAAGCCCGGCCTTCATGCCCATGCCGTGCGAACCGTGCTCGAAAAGATACATCTCCGCCGGGACTCCGGCACGGGTCAGCGCCTGAAAGAACAAGAGGCTGTTTTCAACCGGCACGGTTTTGTCCTCCTGGGTGTGAATGAGCAGCGTCGGCGGCGTGGCGGCCGTGACCTGTTTTTCAACGGACATCAACCTGAGCAGCTCGGGCGTCGGGTTGGCACCGAGCAGCGCCTGACGCGAGCCCGCGTGGACCGCGTAATCCTCCATGGTAATGACCGGATACATCAGGATGAGAAAATCCGGGCGGGCACTGGTGGCATCAAGCGGTGCGCCCGTCTTTCCCGCAGGAAGATCGAACAGCGTGCCGGCGCAGGCCGCGAGATGACCGCCTGCAGAGCTGCCCATCACACCGATCCGGGCCGGGTCGACCTTGAATTCCGCGGCCCGTGACCGCACCAGACGCACCGCGCGGAGCACGTCCTGCAATGGCGCCGGGTAGCCAAACTCGGCCAGCCGATACTTCAACACGAAGGAGGTGACACCAAGCGTGCCCAGCCAGTTGGCGAATTGCGCCCCTTCCCGCTCAAAGGAGAGATCCACGTAGCCGCCGCCGGGACAAATGATGACCGCGGTCCCATTGGGTCGGTCGACCGCGGGCGCATAGACCGTAAGCGTGGGCTCCGAGACATTGGCATAGTGGCCGTCAAACTGGCGTTCCGCGCCGAGACCGGATTTTGCCCCCGGAACTCCCTCGGGCCAGAGCGGAACGACATTGGAATCGGCATAACTGACCGTAACGAGCGCGGCCATCACGAGGGTCAAGACGGGAATTTTCATTCTAGTCAGCCGCGTGTGCCCCAACGGTTACTTCAGCCAGTCCACCGGCGGCAGATCGAGGCGGATCATTTCGCGAACCGCAAGCGTGGCCACGGCGGTGGCTCCGTAAGCGGAGAAGTGGGTGTCGTCCTTGTAGCCCTCGGGCTTGCGGGTGTAAACGCCGGGTCCAACCCAGAGGTGCAGCTTCTTGGAACCCTCGGGACCATGCGCCAGCTCGAGTTCGGCCGTCAGCCGGTTGAGCTCCAGCAGCGGCACCTTTTCCGCCGCGGCGACCGACCGCATGGCCTCGGGGTAGGCCCCGTGGGTGTCCACCAAGTGACCTTCGGCATCCCACCGACGGCGTGCGACCGGCGTGGCGAGAATCGGAGTGGCTCCTTTGGCCCGGGTCTCGCGAACAAAACGGATCAGGTTGGTGCGATAAGCGCCATCAGGTGCCGCATAGCGCGCCGGATCCGCGGATTTTTCGTCATTGTGGCCAAACTGGATGATCACAAAATCACCGGGCCGCAGCCCGTCCCGGACCTTCTGCCACCGGCCCTCGTCAATAAAACTCTTCGTGCTGCGGCCATTCACCGCAAAATTCCGGATCCGGGCGGGATCGCGAAAGAACAGCGGCAGCATCTGACCCCAGCCGTGCTCGGGGTTGGGCGGGTCGACCGGCTTGTCCGCCATCGTGGAATCGCCGACCAGATAAAGAACCGGCGGAACCGCCGGCGTGGCCTCGCTCGCCGGCAGCGCAAGGGCCACACCGAACAAGGCGACCGACAACAGGTACAGGTGTTTCATTGGCATGTGAAGAGTTCCAGGGCGACCGGAGAACGAGCTGGGAGTGAGTGCAGCCATCGCTTGTGGTGAACTGGATCTGCCCGGTTTGCAGCGCGGACAATATTCCTCCATTCACCGGCATCGCCAATTGTGGCAGGGTTGTTTGAAGTAAGGGCGCCGGCAATTCGGTCCGGCCTGAGCGACACCTGGCGGGCAATTCCAACCGCCCGACCGCTGCCAGCGCTCCGATGGAAATGATTCACCATGTGCGAACCGGTCGTTCAATGCCCGACCTTTAGGTAGGTGCCATAGCCGATGACCATGGTCGAAAGGATGAGCGACACGATGCCGCCGGCGATGAGCAGGTGCGCTTTCTTGCTGGAGCCCCGCCACTCATGGAAAATCCAGCCCCACATTGTCGAGAAGATGATGATGCTGGCCATATGCAGCGTCCACGAGGCGAAGCTAAACCGGCCCATCTGCGTCTCTCCCATCGTATAAAAGAAGAACTGGAAATACCATGTCACCCCGGCAAGCGCCGAGAAGAAGTAGTTGCCGAACACGGGCACCTTGAGCGCCGCATCCGTCGGCGGTGGAGCCGCCGGACCGGCCCCGGCCGATTCCCCGCCCGAGGCGGTCAGACCGGCGTGTTCGGCCCGGACCCGGGAGGCGAGATACTGGTACCCGGAACGGTTGCGAACGTTCAGAATGACGCACCAGACGAAATTGGTGGTGAAACCGCCGAGCAGCACGACCACCAGTTTGGGCAAGCCCGTCCAGATGACGTTGGTGCCGGCCTTGAGGGAGGCGGCGCCAATGGGATTCCCGGCGGTGAGCCCAAAGGCAAAGCACGCGCTCATGATGCCGGAAAACGTCGCGACGACGATGCCCTTGCGAAAGTTGAATTCGGCGATGGATTTCTTCTTCTCCTTCTCCGGCATCTCGCGCTCCTTGGTCAGCCCGGCGAGCGCCGCAATGCCTATGCCCAGCAAGCACACGCCCACTCCCGCGAGGGTGATCTGCCCGGGCAGGGTCGAGGCAATTTGCCCCAGCGTCTCGGCCACCGGAATCGACGGGACGAACATTTTGAAGATCGGCGGCAGCAGGGTGCCAAACGCCGCACAGTAGCCGAGCGCCACGCCCATGCCGAGCGACATGCCGAGATAACGCATCGCCAAGCCGAAGGTCAGGCCGCCAAAGCCCCACATCGCGCCAAAAAAATACGTCCACCACAACGTGCTGGCCGACTGCTGCCGGATGACCTGGACCAGATCGTTGGTCAGGATGCCGGCCAGCAACCACGGGCAAATGATCCAGGAGAAGAATCCGCCCACCAGCCAGTAGGTCTCCCAGGACCATTTCTTGACCCCCTTGTAAGGGACGTAGAAAGAGCCGGAGGCGAGGCCGCCGAGCCAATGGAACACCACACCGAGAAGGGGATTGGAGATCATGCGGGGTTGGGGTAAGGCCTGAAATCGGACGAACGGACCCGGGGATTTCCCGATTTATTGGCGGTAACGGAAAAAAGAGTCACTGGTTCCACTCCCCTGAAGTCCAGTCCGAAAAGCCTTAATCACCCACAAAATCAGAACCGGAAACGGTCAGTCCGGTTGTCAACGGGCTTGACCTTGGCCGGCCAGGATCCGGACGCCGACCGGACGTTAGTTCGCCTTTGCCGCCGTTCCGGTGAACTGCTGGGTCAATTCACTGAAGCTCTCGGCGTTCATCGTGTCCCCTGGCGACGGCCTCAACCGGCATAGGCCGGATCGAGGCCGAGGCGGAAGTAGGCGCGGGCGTTGGCGAAACAGATGTTTTTCACCATCGAACCGACAAGCTCGCGGTCTGCGGGAAGTTCACCGCGCTCGATTTCGGCCCCGAGCAGGTTGCAGAGCACGCGACGGAAATATTCGTGGCGGGTGTAGCTGAGGAAGCTGCGCGAGTCCGTGAGCATGCCGACAAAGCGGCTGAGCAGGCCGTTGTTTGACAGCGCATTCATCTGCCACTCCATCGCCTCCTTCTGGTCAAGAAACCACCAGCCGCTGCCGAACTGCATCTTGCCGGGCACCGTGCCATCCTGGAAATTGCCGATCATCGTCGAAAAGACATAGTTGTCGGCCGGATTGACATTGTAGACGATCGTGCGCGGCAACTCGCCGGTCGAGTCGAGCGTGTCGAGATAGCGAGCCAGGGCGCGCGCCTGGGGAAAATCACCGATGGAATCGAAGCCGGTGTCGGGCCCGAGTTTCTTCAGCAGCCGCGTGTTGGCGCTGCGCAGGGCGCCCAGGTGCAATTGCTTGGTCCAGCCGCGGGCCGCGTCCCAGCGACCAAGCTCCACCATCAGAAACGAGCTGAACTGCGCCAGCTCGGCGGGGGTGGCGGCGCGACCGTGGCGCGCCGCCTCGAAGATGGCGCGGACCCCGGCGGCGGTGCCGGGCTCGGCAAAGACGGTGTCCATCCCGTGGTCGGAAAGCCGGCAGCCGAAGGCGTGAAAGTCATCATGTCGCTTTTTCAGCGCCGCGAGGAAATCGTCAAAGGTCTTGATGGAACCCACGCCGGCCACGCCGGCCAGCTTTTCGAGGTAGTGGTCGAAGGCGGCCGGCTGATGGACGATGAACGCCTTGTCGGGCCGGAACGCCGGGTAGACCCGCGTCTTGATGCCGGTCTGCCTGATCCGCTCATGGGTTTCCAGCGGGTCAGCCGGATCATCGGTCGTGCAGATGACCGCGACCTTGTTGGCCGCGAGAATATCGTGCACCCGCATGCTGGAAAGCTTCGCATTGGCCCGCTCCCAGATTTCCTTGGCAGTCGACGAGTTGATGACCAGATCGATTCCAAAGTAACGCTTCAGCTCGAGGTGCGACCAGTGATAGAGCGGATTGCGCAGGGTGTAGGGCACGGCCTCGCACCAGGCGGCGTGTTTTTCCCACGGTGAAGCGTCACCGGTGCAGACGCGTTCGTCCACCCCGTTGGCCCGCATGGCCCGCCACTTGTAATGATCGCCGCCCAGCCAGATCTCTGCGAGGTCGGCAAAACGATGGTTGTCCGCGATCTGGGCCGGCGGCAGGTGGCAGTGGTAATCGAAAATGGGTTCTGCTTTCGCGAAATTGTGGTACAGATCGCGCGCTGCGTCGGTCTGCAGGAGGAAGTCGTCGTGAATGAATGATTTCATGGGACAAAGGCTCAGAGCCGGGGCCGGAAGGGTGGATCGCTGAATTGCTATCGGGATATGTCTCCGCGCATTGCGTCGAGTGTCGTGTAACCGGAAAGGAGCTTACCGGCCGCAGCGCAACGGGCGGACGCTGCCAGGCCCGTGGTTTCGGCCAGAAAAATGATGTAGCGGGCCACGCCTTTCGAGTAGTTGAGCAGGGCTTCGTCGCTGAGGGCGTAGAAGCGAGCGCGTTGCGCGTAACCCGCCGGGGAGTGATCGCCGAGGGCGGCTTTGGCCGGTTTGCCGCCGGCAGCCAGGACGTAGAGGAAATTATACTCGAAGAAAAACATGTGGTCGGGCGACAACGGCAGGGCCTCCAGCGCCGCCCGGCAGGCGGCGGGCGAGCCAAAGACCTCGACCGGCCGGCCCGACTTCGCGAGGGCATCGGCGACAAAGGTGCGGGCCATCTTCTGCTCGGTGGCATCGGCACTGAATGCGCCGGCCAGGGCCAGCTCCAGCGTGAAGCGATACCAGTCGCGCCACAAAGCCTGGTCGGCGGGATTCATCGAGGCAAAGAGCGCGAGTCCCATTTCGTAGGTGTAACGGCCGCTGGTCTTGATCTCGAGACGGCTGCCGGTCACCTCGCCCATCACGCGGTAGTTCGCCGCGGACTTGCCGGACCCGGAATGGAATCCGATGCTGACGCCGAATTTCTCGCACACCGCCCATTGTTTCGCGATCAGGGTGCGCAACGCGGCATTGTCCGGATACGGCATGTTCTTCTGGAAGCCGAAGGCTGGCGCGATGAAATTGACCGGCATGCCGAGCACCTCGCACAGCGCGAGCATCACGGCCGTCGTCTCCGGGGTGGTCAGTCCGGGCAGTTCGTCGATGGACAACTCGCGGAGGTAGCCGCGACCCGCGGTGGTGGTGAACGCGGCGGCGCGCGCGGCGGCGTATTTCTCGTCGCGCCGCTTCATCTTCTGCATGGGCGTCCAGACGGTGCCCATGAGCTGGCCAAAAGCCGCATCGTCGAGCTTCAGGCCGGCGGCGGCAACGCGGGCCCGGGTCTTCGCGAGGATTTCCGCCGGGATGTCCGCCAGTTTCGCCGGTCGGTTGAGCGCCAGCTCCGGGGACAGATCAAACGTGATATAGCTGGCGAGCAGGCATCCGCGCACCAACGCGTCCTCCCGACTGTCGAACTTGCCGCCGATCGGCTGATGATCGGCATTGAACGACCAGGCGATCTTGCGGTGATGAAACCCGGTTTTCAACTTGGAGAGCACGCAGCCGTGGCTCATGCCCTCGACACTCTGCCCCTGGTGTCCCTCGGGCACATTGGTGCCGATGAACGGGAACGGCACGGTGTCGAGTGCGCCAGACAGCATCGCATCGACGTCGTAGACGAGTTCGCGCGGGATGCTGTTCTGGTTGGCGGTGACGCCCAGTTCGAGGGCGCTCATCGCCCACTCCACGGCCGGCCAGTGCAGGGTGGTGAAACGCGCGCCGATACCCAGCGTGCTGCGGCCGAGGTTGCCAGCGGTACTGGGGAAGATGGTCGAGGCCGGATCGTGCTCCTGGATGAGATTCTTCAATTTGAGCAGGTTGATCCAGGTCGCGGGAAAGACGGTCGAACCGTCGGCGAGCGCCGCTCCGCCCTCGAGCGGCGCGACCTTTGCGGAAAGCTTCCACGCGCAGTCACCGGCGGCGTTTTCCACCAGCTGCCATTCGCCGGCCGTCGTCGCGAAGCGGCTTTTCTTGTATGCGGTGATCTTGCCGGCCTGCACGTCGGCCAGCAGCGCATCCCAGTCGAGGCAGAAGTCCGGGCTCACGCACGGATTCTGCGCGACGCGCAAATTGTTTTTCAGGAGAAACTGATTGATGGAGGACATGGGAAAATCAGCGGGGCTGTGGCCGGAGCAAAGAATCGGTCGTCAATTTCACCGACGCGCTAAATCGTCATCGCGTGGTAGCCGCCATCGACGATGAGTTCCTCGCCGGTGATGAACGAGCCGGCCGCGTCGGACGCGAGCAGGAGCGTGGCGCCGATCAATTCGCGCGCCTCGCCGAAGCGCTTCATCGGCGTGTGGTTCATGATGCTGGCGACGCGGTCGGGCGTCAGCACCTTCCGGTTTTGTTCGGCCGGAAAGAACCCCGGCACGAGAACGTTCACGCGCACCCGGGCGGTGGCCCACTCGCGGGCGAGGTTGAGCGAGAGGTTGTGCACGGCGCCCTTTGAGGCCGAATAGGTGATGACGCGCGACAGCGGCACGATGCCGGACATGGAGCCGAGGTTGATGATCGAGCCACCCTGCCCGCGCTCGACGAGATATTTGCCGAACACCTGGCAACCAAGAAACACGCCCTTCACGTTCACCCGCAGGATGCGGTCGAACTCCTCTTCCGTAATATCGAAGAACGGCGTGGCGGAGTTAATGCCCGCGCCATTGACGACGACGTCGACGCGACCGCTGCGCCTGAGCACGGCGTCGCGCAGGGCTTCGACTTCCCCCTTGCTGGTGGCCTCGGCGGAATGGAACCACGCCCGGCCACCCGCGGCTGCAATCCTGTCGAGGCGCGTCTTCGCCTTCTCGGCGTTGCGGCCGACGACGACGACCTCCGCGCCGGCGGCCGCCAAGCCCTCCGCCATGGCGCCGCACAGTTCGCCGGTGCCGCCGATGACCACGGCGACCTTGCCGCCAAGCCCAAACATTTGATTGAGAAAATCAGAAGAATTCATCGAAGAGCGGTGGTCTGTTATGTTGTTTCACCCATGAACTGAGGGACCGCTAATGAAATTATCTTCCCATCGCCACAGCAAGCATGGACCGGCATTCTGCGCCCCAAAAGCCAGCCATGAGAAAAGCTCCCACCACCGGTGGTTCTTTCTTATGGGTTGGCGGCTGCAACGTGAAACCAGTCGAAGTCGGCATACGCGCCCATGGGCCCGGCCGCGAAAACCCCCACCTTGGCGCCGACCCACCGGCCAACGGAGGCTTTGAATTCCCGGCTGATCGGTCGAAACTCCGTGCCATCCAGACTGTAAGCAAAGTGGCAAAGCGCACCGGCGCGTACGACCACCCGGACGTATACCGGACCGTTCATCTTTCCGAGATCAAGTTCATCGAAGGTGGGTTTTTCATTCGCGCCCTTGACGTCAACCAGCACCAGGTTCTGTTCACCGTTCCCCGAACGCAGGCCGATCCACGCATAGTCATAACCAAAAACAATGAGCCCGGCCGAGGTCCCGGCGGCACGGGATTCGAGCGCGAGTTTGGTGGTGACCATAAACTCCGGCGCCGGAAATTTCTGGAGCAGCAGATTTGGCGCAGCGTAAAGATTGTTGTCCGTCACCAATTGGGCATACAGCCGCAGCCTGCCGGGTGCCGCAGCAAGCGATAACCAGCGGGGCCGCGGATTGGCCTGCCACTGCCACTGCAAGCCGAGCTCGGCTGAATCAAACTCGTCGCTCATGACCGGCACGGCAACCGGCTGGGGCGCCAGCGCCGGTTTCCGGTGCACCAGGACAGGCTGCCCTTTCCCATCGCCATCCGGATCGTTGCCGATCACCGGCCAGTCGTCACGCCAGACGACCGGTTGAAGGTGAACCACCCGGCCGTAGGCCTCCTTGTCTTGGAAGTGGAGGAACCACCACTCGCCGGATGGGGTGTCGACGAGCGCTCCCTGATGGGGACCGTTGATCGGCGTTGCGCCTTGGTCCATGACGATGCGGTCTTCATACGGACCTGCGATCTGCCTGGCTCGAAAGACCGACTGCCAGCCGGCGGTGACACCGCCCGCCGGGGCAAAAACGTAATACCAGCCGTTGCGCTTGTAGAATTTCGGACCTTCCAAGGTGGTATAGCCGGCCAGTTTGTTGCCATCGATGATGACCTTGGCCTCGCCCGTGACCTTCTGGCCGTCGCCCGTCAGCTCCTGCAACGACACGATGTTGTTGATGCCCGCCCGGCTCTTGGCCCAGCCGTGGATCAACCAGACTTTGCCGTCGTCATCCCACAACGGGCACGGATCGATCAACCCCTTGCCGGCTTTCACCAACACCGGGGCGCTCCACGGGCCGCGCGGATCAGTGGCGGTGAGAACGTAGATGCCGAAATCCGGATCGGGATAATAGATCCAGAATTTCCCGCCATGATAACGGATGGCGGGCGCCCACACTCCCTTGCCGTGCTGCGGCGTGCGGAAGGCATCCTCCGGCACCAGCCGCGGCAAGGCATGCGTCACGAGTGTCCAATTGACCAGATCCTTGGAATGGAGCACCGGCAATCCGGGCACATGGTTGAAACTGGAGGAAATCATCCAGAAGTCGTCGCCGACCCGGATTGCGTCCGGGTCGGAATAGTCGGCGTGCAACACGGGGTTCTTGAAAGTGCCGTCGCCCAGATCCGCCACCCACGGTTCAGCGCGAGCGGCCATTGCTGCCGCAGCTTCGCACCCGCAACCGGCCAGCACACTGCACGCAATAATCGAAAGGATCTCGGCCGAAATGCCCATGCGGATGAACTTTGCCATGAAAGCAAACCCGGGCAAATGCCCAGCTTAGGGAACAGTCCGATCCGCGGCCGGATTCCAGTGGTCGTTTCCCGCCAGGACCTGTTCCGGGCCGAACCCGGCCGCTTCAGCCGCAGTCAACCGCCGGGCCCACGTCACGCGCGAAACGAGATTTGCGCCTGGTCCGATATTGTCGAACTCAGCGTAATACGCGGACTTTTCGGCTTCCGGTTTGTTCCAATTGTGCCAGCCCGCCGCCCGCACGACATCGGACATTTGCGTGCGAAGGAACACCGTTTGCGCATAAATCCGCCAAGGCCGGCCCAGATAGGTGCGCACGCCCGCGCCGCCGGTGATCGTGCAGTCGGCGAAAACCATGCCAAACCGCTGGCCTTCGGGCGTGGATGCCGCGGCGATGTAACCGTCGCCAACGCAGTGGATGTGGCAACGGTCGAAATATGCCGTGGCGCCACCGAAGATGAAGTCGACGCTGCCCTCGATGTGGCAGTCGGCAAAATATTGCCGGCCGCGGTTGACGAGAATCGTGTCCTGCCAGCCGAGGAAACGGCAGTGGCGGAACTCAACGCGGTCGCCGTCGACGCGCAATGCCACCGCCTGGGCGACGGCCGGGGCGCCGGGCCGCGGCCCGGGTTCGCCCGCGCCGTTGGCGATGGTGAGGTTTTCCCAGATCATGCCGTCCGCGTCGACCTGCACGGTCGCCGTGCGGAAAGTGCCGATGGGCTTGCCGTCGGGCCCCGTCAGGTTGGCGTGCAGATCGTAGGTGATGCTCGTCGTTGCGGCGTCCTCGCCGGTGACGAGGATGTTGCCGCGTTCGCGCTGGACGTAGATGCGCTCGCGGTACGTGCCCGGCTTGACGAGGATGACCCAGCGCGCATCCGCATTGCCGGTGTGCATCGGTGCAGCGCTGATGGCTTCCTGCACCGAAGTGTATCGGCCGGAGCCGTCGGCCGCGACGATGACATCGGGCGGACGATGGACCGTCTCCCCTGCCGCCTGGAAGGGCCCAAGCACCAACAACAGGAGGGCGCCAGCCCGTGACAGCCAGCGGCCCATCTCAGGCATCCTTCAATTCGATCTGTTTGAACTTCGGCACGAGCAGGTGCATGATGATCCAAGCGGCGAGGTAGGCGGAGCCGCAGATGACGAACAGGATGCCGTAACCGAGCTCGGTTTTGCCGATGGCGGCGAAATGCTGGAGGATCAAACCGGCCACGCGGGCGATAAAGATGCCCCCCACGCCTCCCGCCATGCCGCCGAGGCCGGTGACCGAGGCGACCGCCTTCTTGGGAAACATGTCGGAGACCGTCGTGAAGATGTTGGCCGACCACGCCTGGTGGGCGGCGGTGGCAATCCCGATGGTGGCGACGGCGAGCCAAGTATTGATCGCGCCCAGCCGGGAGGCGAGCAGCACCGTGAGCGGGAAGAGCGCGAAGATGAACATGGCGAGCTTGCGCGCCTTGTTGGCATCCATGCCGCCGTTGATGAATTGCTTCGGCAGCCAGCCACCGAAGATGGAGCCGACGGTGGACACGGTGTAAACCACGGCGACGGCCAAGGGCCAGCTGATCACGCCGGGAATGTCGGCCTTGTCGCCGGCGTAATTCGCGTGCGTGGCGAGAAAGGCGCTGACCTTGCGGGCATTTTCCCCTTCCAGGAACGCCGGCAGCCAGAACAAATAGAACCACCAGATCGGATCGGTCAGGAACTTGCCGAGGACAAAGGCCCAAGTCTGGCGGAAGGTCAGCAGCCGCGCGCCGGACACCCGGGCGCCCTTCGTGTCGGCCTTTTCCGCCGCCTGCTCGTCCTGATCGCTGTGGATGTAGTCGTACTCGGCCTGCGACAGATGGCCGCTCTTCAGCTTGGCGGCGGGCGAGGCATACATCTTCACCCAGAAGGCGATCCAGATCAGGCCGATCGCACCGGTCAGGATGAAGGCCCACTCCCAGCCCCAGGCGCTGGCGACGTAGGGCACATAGAGCGGCGCGACGATCGAGCCGACGTTGGCGCCGGAATTGTAGAGGCCGGTCGCGTAGGCGCGCTCCTTCTTGGGAAACCACTCGGCCATGGTCTTGTTGGCCGCCGGAAAATTGCCGGCCTCGGTGAAACCCAGCAACGCCCGCCAGAAGCCGAAGCTCCAAGTGTGATGGCCGAAGGCGTGACCGATCGCCGCGACGCTCCAGCCGATGAGCGACCAAGCGTAACCGGCCTTCGTGCCGATCCAGTCGATGAACCGGCCCGCCGCCAGCATGCCCAGAGCGTAGGCGATCTGGAAGCAGACCACCACGGTGGAATAATTCAGCTCCTGGCCGGCCTTGTCCGCGCCAAACACGCCGCTGTCGGACAGGGTCTGCTTCAACAGGCCGAGGACGTTCCGGTCGAGGTAATTGATCGTCGTGGCGGCAAACACCAAGCCGCAGATCGTCCAGCGATACCGGCCGATTTGTTCGTTCAGTTGGTTCAGTTTGTTCATCGGGAGGGGTGGCATCGGCTGGCGGGAGGAGGCCGGGCAGGGTTAGTTGTTCGGTCGCGAATTGAGGCTGGGGGCAACCTTGGCGGGGTTAACGGTGACGTTCTTGAAGGTGATGGTTCCGGCGTGCTGCACAACCTCCGTCTGCGTCACCCCGTTGAACACCGAATCATTGATCCGGATATCGTCGATGACCGCGCCATCGAATCCCCGGAGGTAGAGAATGCGCGGACTGCCCGAGCTGGTGATGTGATCCAGCTGCACGTTGCGGACGACGGGCCTGAACGGACCCTTCGCGCCCTCCTCGTAGAGCAGATCGACGGTGAGCACGGCCTCGCCGACGCGGCCGATCGTCACGTTCCGCATGAAGATGTTTTCGAGGACGCCACCGCGGACGGCGTTGTCCTTGAGACGGAGTGCGCGGTCGAGATTCGGGCTGTCCATGGTGCAATCCTCGACAAAGATGTTGCGGATGCCGCCCGTGCACTCACTGCCCAGCACGACGCCGCCGTGGCCGTCCAACATCTGGCAGCGGCGGATGAGGAAGTTCTCACTCGGCACGTTGACACGGCGGCCGTCGCCGTTGCGGCCGGACTTGATGGCGATGCAATCGTCGCCGGTGTCGAACACGCAGTTCTCGATGAGCACGTCGCGGGTCGACTCAGGGTCGCAGCCGTCGTTGTTCGGCCCATGGCTGTGGATTTTCACGCCGCGCGCGGTGAAGTTCTGCGAGAGCACCGGGTGCAGCTCCCACATCGGCGAGCGGATGATGGTCACACCGTCGATCAAGATATTCTTGCACCGGTAGGTCTGAATGAAATTCGGCCGCAAAAAGCTGCCGGGGCCGAAGACGCGCTCGGCTACCGGCACGCCGGTCTCGCCCATCTGGTTGAGCCTGTCCCGGGCGGCCTTCTGCTTCACGCCCTCCTTTTCCTTGTTGTTCCAGCTCCACCAGGTGTCCCAGTCGGCGCCGCCATCGAGGGTGCCTTCACCCGTGACCGCGATGTTCTCCTGCCCGTAGGCGTAGATGAGAGACGAAAAGCTCATGCACTCGACGCCCTCCCAGCGCGTAAAAACGACGGGATATTTCGATTCGTCGAAGATGAACCGGAGCGTGGCGCCCTTGCTGACATGGAGGTTGACGTTGCTCAGGAGGGTAACGGCGCCGGTCAGCCACTCGCCGGGCGGCACGACCACGCGGCCGCCGCCGGCCTCGTGACAGGCCTTGATGGCCGCAGCGATCGCCGCGGTGCACTCGGCGCCAGGTTTCGCGCCAAAGTCGGTGATGGGGAAATCGCGCGCGGGAAATTCCGGCGCCTTGATTCTCGCGAGCAGCGCCGGCAGCGAATTCCAGCCGCGGATCGCCCCGGGGGCCGGTTGGCGGGTCAGCATCTTCTCGACCTCAAGGCCGGCCATGATGAACGGCCCGGTGCCCTTCGGGTCGTTGTCGACGACGGGCTCGGCCATGTAGTAGTCGAATGAGCCGTCGCGCAGCCGGCCATTCGCCATGGTGTAGCCGAGGCCGGCGCCGGAGCAGATCGACGTGAGCCGGATCGTGTCATCGGAATTTTTCTTCACGAAAGTATGCAGCAAGCCTGCGTAACCCTTGAGAATGGCGGCTTCGTATTTCTCGCGCGGCAGACAGCCCTCGTTGACACCTTTCGCCAATGCGTAGACGAACATCGAGGAGCCGGACGCCTCAAGGTAATTGCCCGGCCGGGTGCCGAGATCGGGGATCTGCCACCACACGCCGGTGGCGGGATCCTGCCACCTGACGACGCCATCGGCGAGGCGCTGCAGGATGTTTACGATCTGGTCGAGCTCCGGCTGGCTGACCGGCAGATAGTCGAGCGAATCGACGATGGCCATGCCATACCAGCCGATGGCCCGGCTCCAGAAATTCGGCGAGTGGCCGGTTTTCGGATCGGCCCAAACCTGGGAATGCGATTCGTCCCAGGCGTGCCAGAACAGCCCGGTCGCCGGATCGTAGCTGTGGCGGTCCATCAGTACGATCTGCTTCGCGACGTCGTCAAAGAGTGCGGGTTCGTCGAACAGCACTGCATATTGGGCGAGGAAAGGTGACGCCATGTAGAGTCCGTCCAGCCACATCTGGTGCGGATAACGCTGCTTGTGCCAGAAGCCGCCCTCGTTCGTGCGCGGATGCGTCGCCATCTGCGTGCGCAGGGTCCGCACCGCCTTCGTCCACGCCTCGTTCTTTTCACCGCGGGCCAACGCGGCGAGAAGCACCTTGCCCGGCGGAATGTTGTCGATGTTGTAATCTTCCAGCTTGTAGCCCCGGATGGTGCCGTCGGCATTGACGTGCGATGCCACCGCGCGGGTTCCGAACTGCACGTAAGCGTGGTTGCCCGTCGCGGCCCCGAGCCGGACGAGCGCCAGCGCCAGCACGCTCGGGGAATAGTCCCAGCGCGCCTTCGGGTTGGTACCGCCGGCCTCGAGTGAGGTGCCGAGCCGCTGGATCTCGGAATCGGCCAGGCGGCGCGACCACGCTAGCGGCGTCGCCCCGTCGAATTTCGGCGGCGGTTCGGCCGCAAGCAGGGTACCGGTCAGCAGGATCAGGGAGAAGAAATGGAGTTTCATGGGGCAGTTTCGAGATAAGGCTGCCAGTCGCCAAGGACGGCGGCGCGGTTGAATTGCTCCGGGGCGGGGCCGGTGGCGGCAGACGCCCACGCCACCCGCTGCGCCGTCGCGGCGCCCGGACCGGTGCATTCATATTCGGCGAAGCGCACCAGTGGCGGCTTGACGTGCCATTCCTTCCAGCCCTCGGGTCGGATGCCCGCGCCCAATTCGCACCGGATGAAAGTGGCGCTGGGCGACTCGTGCCAGGGCCGGCCGAGGTAGACCGGCGGCGGAGTGTAGGGAAAAAGGACCCGGCAGTCAGCGAAGACGAAGCCGATCCGGCCGGCCGGCGTTGCAGGCGCGACGATGTAGCCTGCGTCGCGGCAGAAAATCTGCGTGTGTTCGAAATAGGTCGTCGCCGCGCCGTAGATGAAATCAACGTGGCCCGAGATGTAGCACTCGGCGAACCACTGCCGGCCGCGCTCGAGCCTGACGGTGTCCTGCCAGCCGAGGATCCGGCAGCGGCGGACGACAACCCGGTCGGCCTCGATCGCGAGCGCCTGCGCCTGCATGCCCTTGCCGAACGTATTTTCAATCGTGAGGTTCTCGATCGCGGCATCGTGCGCCGCCCCGGTAACGCGCAGGGTCGCGGCGCCCTGCCAGCCGACGGGCCGATTGTCCGCGCCGGGCATGGCTTGGCCGAGATTGCAGGTGAGCAGCGAAGCCGGACCGGAGCCGCGCAGCGTTACCCATGGTTTGTCGAGAACCGTGTGGCCGAAAAAGGCGCCGGGCTGCAGCAGGATGATCTTGCGCGAGGTGTTGTCCGCCGGCACGGCGTCGATTGCCTCCTGCACCGTGCGAAAATCCGCGCCCGCCGCCGGGCCCACCACCTTCGCCGAGATCTCCGTCGCGCGACTCGCGAGGGCCAGTGCGCCCGCGGCGAGAAGCAGCAGCAATCGGCCCAACCTCATGGCTGCACTTGCAGGGTGACGGTCACCGGTGAACGGGCCCGGGCCGCGCAGGCGCCGACATAATCGCTCCAGGCTTCCGGCGTCGTGAACTCACCGGCCTTGGACCAGCCGGCGCCGGCGAAGTACCGGAGCGGTTGGCCCGATTTGACGCGTGCGAGCACCAGTTGGTTGTTTTGATCCTCGGCGAAGCCGGCGAAATCATCCGGCATGACGACTGCCGTGCCGAGCTCGCCGTTGGTCTTCTGCACCTCCCATTGGGCGAGCCAGCCGCCGCCGGCGTTTTTGGTGACCTGCGCCCGCCCCTCCTGGCCCCGGTCGGCGCTGTCCTTGTTCAAGCCGACGGCCACCGTGATTTCCTTCGGGCCGGTGTAGGCGATGAACGTGCTCACGATTTCGTCGAGGTTGTGGCCCGCATCGACCGTGAAGCGTTTGGTCTCGGAAACAATGCCGGCTCCGGTCACCCAGGTTTCGTAAGTGAGCTCGAAAATGGCGCGGATCGGACCGTTGGCGATGACCTTCCAAGTCTGGTAATTGCGGCCGGCGTACAGGCGTTGTCCGTCCCAGATGCCGGTGCCGCCACAACCGCAGGTGGTGCCGACCCCATACATGTCCATGCCCTCGCCCTCGTCGTGGTGGTAATGGTCATGGCCCTTGTTATACCAGCGGTCGACGATGGGATAGCTGACGCGCTTGCACCAGACATCGAGCCCGCTGGTGACAAGAACCTCCTTGCCGCGCTTGGGCAGGTCGGGCGCGGCAAGCGCGGGGCCGTAGGTGCGGTGGGCGATCTTGTCGTTCTCCCACGCAAAATCGTCGAGCCGCTCCGGTACGTAGCGCGCGAACACTCTGGTCGGAAACACCGGGGCGACCGTCTCGATCTTCTCGACCGTAAAGGTGGCGGATTTCTCCCCGGCGGCAAAATCGTGTTGAAAGATCAGGTCGCCGTAGGCGACGCCGAGGTTGTGCGGATCCTTGGCCTCGGGCGCGAGGTTGGTCACCTGATAAGGCAGGCTGTGGCCGGCGGAATCCTTGACTGCGAGGTGCTGGAGTTGCACGCCCGGCAGGACCCGGGCGAGTTCAGCCCATGGCACGGCAATGGTTTCGGAAGGCCGGGCGGCGTCCAAACCGTTGGTTACAGTCACGGATACCTGGACCGCTGCGACGACCACATGGGCCGACGCGAGCAATAAAGCAACGAGGCAGCGCGGGATATTCATGGCGGGAAATCTTACCGGGCGAGCCAGCCGCCGTCGACCGCGATGGTGTAGCCGTTCACGTAGTCGGAGGCGGCGGAGGCAAGGAAGATCACCGCGCCCTTGAGATCGTCCGGCGTACCCCAGCGACCGGCGGGGATGCGATCAAGGATGGCTGCGCTGCGTTTCTCGTCGGCCCGCAACGGCGCCGTGTTGTCGGTCGCCATGTAGCCGGGCGCAATCGCGTTGGCGTTGATGCCTTTGGCCGCAAGTTCGTTGGCCATCAGGCGGGTGAGCCCCTGGACCGCGCTCTTTGAGGCGGTGTACGACGGGACCCGGATGCCGCCCTGGAAGGAAAGCATCGAGGCGATGTTGATGATCTTCGCCCTGCCGCCCCTTGCCACCGCTTCGCGCACAAACGCCTGACTGAGGAAGAACACCGCATCAATGTTGATGCCCATGACGTCATCCCAGTCCTTGGCGGAAAATTTTTCGAAGTCGTCGCGGCGAATGATGCCCGCGCAATTGACGAGAATGTCGAGATGGCCGAAGCGTTTCTGTCCGCCGGCGATCACCGCCGGGATCGCCGACCGGTCCGACAGGTTGGCCGCGACGGTCTGGCACTGGCGACCGAGCGCCTCGACCTGTTTCTTGGTTTCGTCCGCCGGCAGGACGTCGACGGCGACTATGTCAGCGCCGGCTTCGGCGAGGGCGAGGGCCATGCCCTGGCCCAGACCGCGGGCCGCGCCCGTAACGACAGCAACTTTTCCGTTCAGCTTAAACTGATCGAGAATTGAATTCATGATGGGAAGGGAGTTCGCGGGCCCCTGGTCGGGAGCAGGGGAGCTAACGCAAGGTGGAGATGGAAGCCGGATCCATGTCGGCAAATTCCTGGTTTTCACCGCCCATGCCCCAGACAAAGGTGTAGTTGCTCGTGCCGGCGCCGCAATGAACCGACCACGGGGGGGACAATACCGCCTCGAGATTACGGACGACCAGGCTGCGGGTCGCCTGAGGCTCGCCCATGATGTGAAAGACCGCGTGCTCGGGCGGCAGGTCAAAATAGAGATACACCTCGGACCGGCGAAGGTGCGTGTGCGGCGGCATGCTGTTCCAAACACTGCCGGGTTCGAGCCGCGTGAAACCCATCACGAGCTGGCAGGTCGGAAACGCGCCGGGATGGATGATCTTGTGCAGCACGCGCTCGTTGGAGCCTTCGCGCGATCCGAGCCGGTCGCCCTTCGCCTGCTTGATGCCGATGTGCCTGACCGGATACGCGGTGTGGGCCGGATAAGACAGCAAGTAGAAGCGCGCAGGTTTTTCCACTGAACTCGAGGCGAACGTGACGGCTTTGACCCCGCGGCCAAGGTAGATGGTGTCAAGCGTCTCCATGCCCTGTTCCGCCCCGTCAACCCGCACATGGCCGGGGCCACCAAGATTGATCACTCCGGCCTCGCGGCGTTCGAGAAAAAACGCGCTGCGCAACCCGGGCGGGTTCCGCAGCGCGATTTCCGCATCGAGCGGGCTGATGCCACCCAGGACCGTTCGATCCGTTCCCCAATACCGGAAGTTTGCCTCGCCCGCCCGGAACAGGCCTTCGACAAGGAACTCCCGGCGCAGATCGTCGGGGGCAAGCGTGGCGCACTGACGTGAATAACCACTGTCGTGAATCTTCATGGTTTGCAGGATGTGGGAAACAAGATCGTCAGATTTCCGGAATCAAGACCGGGGAGAAAGGGACAATTAGATTGCCGGCAAAACCAGGGAAGGTTGCCGGCCGCTGGGGGTGCTTGGCATGGCGGGGTGTGCGGGTGGTGAACGGCTGCGGTTACCCACAGGTTCACTAATGAACTTGCATTCCATATATGAACTTTGTATCCAACTTGGCAACTAGAAACCTTGCCATGCCCCGGCCACCCCGACCTCTGCTCACCCCGCAAAAGAAAACCGTCCCGCCTGGCGAGCCCGCTTCCGAAACTGTGGCGGCTCCCGTACCCGTCCTGCCGGCGGCCAACCCGGAGCGCTACGTCATTCCCAACCTGCGCAACGCCTGCCGCATTCTCAAACTCCTTGGCAGCGACACCGAAGGTCTCAAGGCGGCGGATATCGGACGCCGGCTGGGCATACCGGTGACCACCACCCTGCGCATCATGACCACCCTGTATCTGGAAGGGCTGGTCCGGAAGAACGGCGCGCTTTACGAGTTGGGCCCGGTGCTCATCCAACTGGGTAACGCCTCCCTGGCCGGCACGGAAATCCGCACCGCCGCCCTGCCCGTGCTCGAAAAGCTGACCGGACGGACGGACGAGACCTCCCATCTGGCCATCCCCTGCGATGATCGTTCGCTCATTGTAGCCGTGCACGACAGCCCGCACCCGTTGCGCGCCGCCTCGCGCCCCGGTTTTCTGGCCGAGCTCCACTGCTCGTCCACCGGAAAAATCTTCCTCGCCTTCCTGCACCAACACCGCCTGGCCGATATGTATGCCAATGCCCGGCCCACCAAACGCACGGGGCAAACCCGCACCACCTTGGCCGAAATCCGCCGGGAAGCCGATCTGACCCGTAAAAACGGTTACACGCTCGATGACGAGGAATTCAACCTCGGCGTGCGTTGCCTTGCCGTTCCGGTATTCGGGTCGGATGGCACCGTGGTCGCGGCCATTGGAATAACTGCCGCCACCGTCCGTTTCACCCGGGAGCGCATCCCCGAAATGGCCGGAGCCGTGAAGGCGGCGGCCAACGAACTCTCCCGCCTGCTGGGCTACGCTGAAGCACGGCGCTGACCCGCGGTTGCGTTGCGCCAAAAGCGTCCGTGAAATCCCCTCGTTCCCTAACAGTGAAGACCTGCGGCGGATATCCCGCCTGATCGCTCCCGTCTCCCGTCCAATCTACCCACCTCCGCTTCCTTTCCTCATGGCCAAAACCGACATTCTCCAACGCATCAAAGCCGAAAAAGTCGTCGCGCTGATCCGCGCCGACAGCTCGGCCAGCCTCCTCGAATGCGCCCGCGCGCTCGCCGCCGGCGGGCTCAATTGCATCGAGCTCACGATGACGACGCCCAATGCGATCGAATGTTGCGCGCAGGTCGCGAAGGAACTGCCCGGTGTGCTGCTCGGCCTCGGCACCGTGCTCGATGCCGACACCGCCCGCGCCGGCATTGCCGCCGGGGCCAAGTTTATCGTGACTCCCTGCCTGCGCCCCACGGTCATCGCCGTGTGTCGCGAAGCCGGCGTACCCATTCTCTCCGGGGCGCTCACGCCCACCGAGGCGTACAGCGCCCACGAACTTGGCGCCGACGTCATCAAGGTGTTTCCCGCCGAATTCTTCGGCCCCGCCTATATCAAATCCCTGAAAGCACCCTTCCCGAAACTCGAATTCATGCCCACCGGCGGGGTCACCCCCGAGACGGTCGGCGATTTTCTCAAGGCTGGCGCGTTCGCGACCGCCGCCGGCAGCGCCCTCGTCGCGGCTGCCGCGCTCAAGGCCGGGGACTGGGCCGCGATCACGGCCCGGGCAAGGCAATTTGTCGCCGCTGCCAGGGCGGTGAAATGATCGTCACCTTCATTTTTCCATCATGAGCCTCAAAATCAAATCCGCCAAGGAATGCACCTTCGACCAGATCTCGCTCGGCGAGGTCATGCTCCGCCTCGATCCCGGCGAGGGGCGCATCCGCACCGCCCGCGAATTCAAGGTCTGGGAAGGCGGGGGCGAATACAACACCTCCCGCGGGCTGCGCAAGTGTTTCGGCTACAAGACCGCTGTCTGCACCGCCTTCGTCAACAACGAGGTCGGCCACCTGGTCGAGGATTTCATCATGCAGGGCGGAGTCGCCACCGATTTCATCAGATGGCGTGACGACGACGGCATCGGCCGCACCGTGCGCAACGGCTTGAATTTCACCGAGCGCGGCTTCGGCGTGCGCGGCGCCGTCGGCAATCCCGATCGCGGCAACACCGCCGCCTCGCAGCTCAAGCCCGGTGATTTCGACTGGGACCACATTTTCGGAAAACTGGGCGTGCGCTGGTTTCATACCGGCGGCATCTTCGCCGCGCTCTCCACCTCCACCGCCGAGCTGACCGTCGAGGCCGTCAAGGCCGCCAACAGACACGGCACCATCGTCAGCTACGACCTCAACTACCGGCCTTCGCTCTGGAAGACCATCGGCGGCCTCAAGAAGGCCCAGGAGGTCAACCGCGAAATCGCGAAGTACGTCGACGTCATGATCGGCAACGAGGAAGATTTCACCGCCTCGCTCGGCTTCGAGGTGAAGGGGGTCGACCACAACATCAGCGCGATTGAAACCGACGCGTTCAAGGCGATGATCGAGACCGCGGTGAAGGAATTCAAAAATTTCAAGGTCGCTGCGACCACCCTGCGCCGCGTCATTACCGCGACGAAGAACGACTGGAGCGCGATCCTCTGGCACGACGGAAAGTTCCATGAGAGCCGCAAATATCCCGAGTTGGAGATTCTCGACCGCGTTGGCGGTGGCGACTCGTTCGCCTCCGGTGTGCAATTCGGATTCATGGAGTTCAACGACGCGCAGAAGGCAGTCGAGTATGGCGCGGCCCACGGGGCACTGGCCTCGACCACGCCCGGCGACACCTCGATGGCCACCCGCAAGGAAGTGGAGAAGCAAATCTCCGGCGGCGGCGCCCGCGTCGTCCGCTGAATTGGAATCTCCCCGGCGGCCTCGCGCGATTGCCTCTGGCGCCCAAAGATTCCGCGTTCCCCTGCCGGCAGGGTGTCACCCGCGAGCTCGCGCGTCATCGATTGTCCACCTTCAAACCCGCGTCCAGTCTGAATGCGGGCCCAAGGGCGGGTCCGCCCGAGGCCAGTCGCCCTGTTGACTCCCACCCGTCCTGTGAGCAGTATAATTAACCGGTCGCTTCGCTGTTGGCACACCGCACGCGCCAGGTTGGTGTCATCCGGGCCACCGTTCGCAACCCCGCTCTCATGAAAGCGATCATTCCGCCAGTCTTCGATCCGGCCGCCCGGTCCGTGTCCGGAGCCAAAGCCCTTTTGCGCCAGCTGCCGCAGGCCGCTTCCCGGTTTCTTTACTGCGGCGCGCTGCTGGCGTTTCCGTTTGCGGCCTACGCCGCCGCGAGTGGCGACATCACGGCCGTGTCTTCGCGGGTTAGCGCAGATTATGTCCGTACAAAGCTTGCCGACGGATCATTCCAACCCGAAGCCTTTGCCTTTGGCGAGGGCGGCCACCTGCCCGGAACCGCACACGACGACACGATCGACCGACTGACATTTAAGGACGTGGCCCGGGTCATCGCCAGACCGCTCGCCGGCCAGAAATACTTGGCGGCGAAGGATCCCAGCCAAACGAAACTGTTGATCATGGTTTACTGGGGCACGACTGCCGGCACAGCGGAAAGTCCGAACGCAATCGATCCGATGACAGATCCGATGGACAAGATGATCTTCCGGGACCAGTTCGACCGCATCGACTTTAAAAACGCCCGGATTCTGGGCTACGATTCGGAAGGGGTGATTGGAACGGACTATGGGCGCAACCTCCGGGGCACGGCCCTGCATCTCAAAACGGAAGACTTGTACGAGGAGATCGAGGACAACCGTTACTTTGTCGTGCTGATGGCCTATGATTTCCAGCTGCTGTGGAAGGAGAAGAAGCACAAGCTGCTTTGGGAAACCCGCTTCAGCATCCGCGAACACCGCAATGATTTTGGCCGCGTGCTCCCCGAGATGGCGTTATTTGCCTCAAGGTATTTCGGCCAGGACACCCACGGTCTGTTGCGCCGGCCGCTTCCCGAAGGTCACGTCACCTTGGGCAAGCTGGAAATTGGCGAGGTGGTGCCGGACAAATGAGTCATTCGAGCGAAGCGCGATCCGATTCCGCATTCTTCTGCTGGGGTCGGCCGTTGCGATCGGCCCCTCCGCCGGGGCGGATTTGCATTCCCCTCTCCCCCTTCGGAATCTGCGTGCTCCGGAACACGGATGGGCATGATCGGAGCGCTCCGGGCGCCGCCACCACATCGTCCGGAATAGACAATGGCCTGAATTTTCTCCAGCTTGGCTCGCGATGCCGGCCGTCGCGTCTTGCCCGGTCCCGGCCTCTTCACTCCACGCCTCCCCATGAACATTCGCCTGCCGGCTGTTTTCGTCGTGCTCGGAATAATGCTCGGCCCTGATGTTTCTCGTGGTGCCGGACCCTTCCCGTTGCTTGATGGTCTGGGCTCTCACACCCGAAAAATCACCACCGACAATCCCGCGGCCCAGCGCTATTTCGACCAGGGGCTTCGCCTCGTTTTCGGCTTTAACCACGGGGGCGCAATCCGGTCGTTCCAAGAGGCCGCCCGCCTTGATCCTCAATGTGCGATGGCCCACTGGGGCATCGCGCTCGCCAGCGGGCCGCACATCAATTTTCCGCTGGTGCCGCCGCCTGCGGCCGAACGGGCCTGGAAGGAACTCATCCTCGCCCAGAGCGCCACCCATGTCTCGCCCGTCGAACGCGCGCTCATCGCGGCCCTCAGCCACCGTTATGGCAACCCGCAGCCTGAAGACCGCGGCCCGCTGGACCAGGCCTATGCCGACGCCATGCGCGAGGTCTGGCGGGACCATCCCGATGACGCCGACGTCGGCGCACTTTTTGCCGAGGCCATGATGGATCTCCGCCCGTGGGACCAATGGACGCTTGCGGGGCAGCCGCAACCCGGCACCGACGAGATCCTCGCAACGCTTGATGCGGTGCTGAAGCTCGACCTGCAGCATCCGTTTGCCAATCACCTCTACATCCACGCCGTCGAGGCTTCGCCGCATCCCGAGCGCGCCATCGCCGCCGCCGACCGATTGCGCAATCTGCAGCCCGGCCTGGCGCACAATATGCACATGCCATCGCATATCTATATCCGCGTCGGCCGGTGGCAGGATGCCATCGATGCCAACCTGAAGGCGGTGGCGGCCGACAGCGCCTACCGCCAGGTCGCCGGCCCGCCCAAGGGGTTTCTGCCCGTTTACATCGCGCACAATGAACACATGCTCGCCTACGCCGCGATGATGACCGGCGAGAGCGCCCTTTCGCTCCAGCATATCCGCGCCATGGTCGCGGGCCTGCCCCCCGAGTTCATGCAGGAATTCGGCGGCGTGGCGGAAGCCTGGCTCGCCATGCCACTCGAGGTGCTGGTCCGTTTCGGTCGCTGGGACGACATTCTGGCCGAGCCCGACCGTCCGGCCACCCAGCCGTTCACCCATGCGTTCCAGCACGCGGCCCGCGGCATCGCCCTGGCCGCCAAAGGCGATCCGGTTGCCGCGCACGAGGAGCAGAAGCTCTACCTCGAAGCCGCCAAGGCCGTGCCCGCCGATGAACTCGCCGCCGGTAACAATTCCTGCCAGGCGGTGCTGACCGTTGTCGCCCCCATGCTCGAGGGCGAACTTCTCGTCCGCGAAGGCAGGATCGACGAAGGCCTCGCCCGGCTCCGGGCTGCGGTACAAGCCGAGGACGCGCTCCGTTATGACGAACCGCCCGGCTGGCTGGTCCCGGTGCGCCACTCCCTTGGCGCCACGCTGATGGCCAACCACCGCTACGCCGAGGCCGAGAAGGTTTATCGCGAAGACCTCGCCCGGCTGCCGGCAAATGGCTGGTCGCTCTTCGGCCTGAGTGAGGCTTTGCAGCAAGAACACCAGACCGGTGAAGCCATGGTTGCGCGCAGCCAGTTTCAAGAGGTCTGGCGCAACGCCGACATGGCGATTACCTCGTCGTGCCTTTGCCAGCCGGGCGGTTGAAACCGGCGGCCGGCGATGGGCTGGACTCGCCCAAGCTAGATTCCGCCCCGACCACGATGGATGGTCGGGGCCGGCACCTTTTGCCCACGGGATGAATGCCCCGGCATTTCGGGAATATTGCAGTGGAGTCTTGTCAGCGGCTCTCCCGCGACCACAGTTTTCCATTCCGCGCCCGCTTTCGCCTCCCCTTATCTTTCCGCTTTTTCCGTTTCACCCAGCCTCGATCCGTTTCTCCCAACCATGGACCACCAACCCGCCGCCACCCGCTACGCCAATCCCGCCCTTTACCGCCGCTGCGGACGCAGCGGTCTCCAGCTCCCGCAGCTCTCCCTCGGGCTCTGGCACAATTTTGGCGACATTGACGATCCCGCCAACCGCCGCGCGCTCATCTTGCGCGCCTTTGATCTCGGCATCACGCACTTCGATCTGGCCAACAACTACGGCCCGCCACCCGGTTCCGCCGAAAGCAATTTCGGCCGCGTGTTGCGCGCCGACCTCGCCGCTCATCGCGACGAACTCATCATTTCAACCAAAGCCGGCTACGACATGTGGCCGGGCCCGTATGGTGATTTTGGTTCGCGCAAATACCTGCTCGCCTCACTCGACCAGAGCCTGCGGCGCCTCGGAGTGGAGTACGTGGACATCTTCTATTCGCACCGACCCGATCCGCAGACGCCGTTGGAGGAGACCATGGGCGCGCTCGTGCAGGCCGTCCGTTCCGGCAAGGCGCTTTATGTCGGCCTGTCCAACTACAATCCCGAGCAGACCGCGCGGGCCTCGAAGATTCTCCGCGAGTCCGGCACGCCGTGTCTCATTCACCAGCCCAAATACCACATGTTTGAACGCACGGCGGAGAAAGGCCTGTTTGACGTGCTCGTCCACGAAGGCATCGGCTGCATCCCCTTCTGTCCGCTCGCCCAAGGCCTGCTGACCAACCGCTATCTCGCAGGTATCCCACCCGATTCCCGGGCCGGACACGATCCGCGTTTCCTCAAGCCCGAGCATATCACCGAGGCCAAGGTCGGGCAGATCCGCCAGCTTGACGCGCTGGCCAAAAAGCGCGGCCAGTCGCTGGCCCAAATGGCGCTTGCCTGGGTGTTGCGCCAGCCGGCGGTCACCACTGCGCTGATCGGCGCCAGCAAGGTGAGCCAGATCGAAGACAACATTGGCGCGCTGAAAAACCTCGCCTTCTCTGAGGGCGAGCTTGCGACCATTGAACGGATCCTCGCGGCCTGAGTTTAATCCTTCAAGAATCCGATCCGGGCGGAGCTTGGCCCAGCCGGGCGGTCAGCCTTGGCGATGGTCCGCTGGCAACCACCGCACCCCTGGCCCGCGGCGGTCCTTACCTGCAGATGCACCCTGATTCCCCCTTGCCTCCTGCCCAATGCTGGCCAGAAATCTAGGCATGCGAGCCCTGTCTTCCCCCAGCCGTTTGCTCGGGCGACCCACCCCACTCCGCTCAAGTGCGGGGTTCAGCTTGGTCGAATTGATGGTCGTGGTGACGATAATCAGCTTCTTGATGATGCTGGCGGCTCCCGCCTACCTGCGGGTGCAGAAAAAGGCTCGGGCGGCGGCACTGGTCAACGATTTGCGGGTCTTCGCCGCCGTCTTTCAGGCCCATGCGAACGAAAAGGGCACCTGGCCACCTGAAGCCGCCGCCGGCGTCGTGCCTGCCGGCGTCACCGCCGATGAACTCAAAACCGATGCTTGGACGCAGCCCACGGTGATCGGGGGCCATTTCGACTGGGAGAACAACCAAGTCCACAGCGGGGTACGCTATCGCGCTGCCATCGCCATCACCGACACGAGCGACGCACCTCTTTTGATCGACATGGAATTATTTCAGGAAATGGACAACGCCCTCGACGACGGAAATCTAACCACCGGCAGTTTTATTTTGGGGGATGGCAACTGCCCTCTTTACATCCTCGAACCCTGATGGCTGCTCCGGTTTACAGTGTCACCCTGCATCATCTGGCACCCGGGGCAACCGCCGCCGGCCTCGCCTATCCGGATGAGCAAATGCCGGCGGTCAGTCCCGCGCAACTGCGGGACCTTTTGTTCGCGCTGAGCGAGGTGGCGACCGGCCTGACCATTTACGAGCCGTCGGCTCCTGAGCTTCGGATCAAGACCGACCGAGATATCTTCATCGTCCGCACCCGCAACCGCCGCCTGTGTTTTGCCGGCTGGGAATCGATCCTCCGCGGCGAAGAGCATTCCGTCAGTTACATTCTCTCCAGTATCACCGGCACGCCCGGCGCTTCGGGCTCGGCTGGAGCGACCGAACCCGGCAAACTGGTACCCAAGGTCGAGCGGACGACTTATGTCCTCTCGCAGAGCACCCCGCCGATGCCAACCGGAGGCATACCGCGCTGGGTGAAGATTTCCGTGCTGGCGGCGATGATCATCGGGTTCAACGCCACCACGGTCTGGCTGCTCATGCGGCCCACCAACCCGCCCGTCCCCAAACACGAATTACTGCCGGAATCCGCCTCGCACAACCTGTTGGCCAAGGTGGCCGGGGTTTATCAGACCGGCACGCAAGCCGGAGACCGGCGGCTCGTGATTGATCCGGATGGCACGCTGCACCTCGCAAAATATGGTGCCCAGCAGGCAGTCACCGAGGAAAGAACCAAGACTTCCGAAGGCGCCGTCGTGGAAGGCCGCACCGCCCTGATCACCAGCGATCCCGCGGTTCTCACGATCAAGGACCCGGACACTCTCATACTTTACGGCAGCACTTATCGGCGCAAGGTCCAGTGAACGTCCGCGCGTTGCCGCTTGAGAGCCGCCAAGCCTCCAGCCGGCAAGAATCCTTCCGTGTAACTGCTCGACGGGGCTCATCTAATTTTCAAGAGTGATCGGGCATGCCTTCCTCCTCCTTGTCGGGCAAGCCCTCCCGGACAAACCCGCGCCGGCCAGCTCGCGGAGACGGCGCCCGTATCATCGTTGTCATGGGAGTCGCCGGTTCGGGGAAAACCACCATCGGACGCCAGCTTGCCACCGACTTGGGCTGGCCATTCTTTGAAGCCGACGATTTTCATTCCGCCGCCAATCGCAGGAAAATGAGCCGGGGAATCCCGCTGGACGACGACGATCGCGCTCCTTGGCTGACCGCACTCCGGACCCAGATCGATGTCTGCCTGGCGACGGGCCGGAACGCGGTGCTCGTCTGTTCCGCCCTGAAAGAGAAATATCGGCAAACCCTGATGAAAGGAACCCGCGGTGTTTTGCTGGTTCACCTATCCGGCGATCTTGCGACGATTCAAGCGCGAATCGCCCGGCGCAAAGGGCACTTCATGAAAGCCGGCATGCTGCAAGGCCAGTTTGAAATCCTTGAACCACCGGCGAATGCCTTGGTGCTGGACGTGCGAAACTCGCCCGCTGCCATCATTGCGGAGATCAAGCGCCAGTTTACTCTCTGATCCGGTCCGACAAAAAGCTCGAATCAAGCGCTAGCCTGCTTGGGCGCTGGTCGGCTTCGGTTGATTCATGCGCACGTTTTGCCGGTCTGGACTGGCATCACGTGAATGCGCCCCAATGGTTTACCGACCATGTTGGTCCAGATCCGCGGCATTTCTTCCGCGGCAGTCTCTCAGCTTAATCGCTTGTTCGTTTGACGACCTGCGTAGGTTGCAACATATATTTTGCAATAATCCTCCTTGATGAAATCCGCCGCCTCTGCCCGCTCTGTCATCGGCTTCACTTTGATCGAAGTGATGATGGCTGCCACCATCCTCGTGGTGGGATTCGTCGGCATGATCCAAACCATGGCGGTCAGCTCGAACATGACGGATGCGGCTCGGCGTCAGACGCTTGCCAGCCAGATTATTGACCAGGAGATTGAGCGGCTGCGTTTCGCGAGCTGGTCAACCATCAGCGGACTGCCGACCGCCAGCACCGCGATCACAATCGACTCCCAATTCT
>JBBIHQ010000004.1:44490-85743 GCA_037446975.1 Opitutia bacterium | reverse complement strand
ATGGCTGCCCGGCCTGGATTCGAACCAGGACTAGGCGAGTCAAAGTCGCCTGTGCTACCATTACACCACCAGGCAGTAGGAGCGGCCGAAAGAAGCCCTCCCCTCCCGGCGGGTCAAGGGCGGAAATGACACCGCCGCACCCCACGGGGCCGGCTCATCCCGCCCGCCGGCAGACCAGCAGCACTTCGTCAACCCCGGCCAGATTCACCAGGCCTTCGGTAAACTTCAGCCGCTTCTGGCACAGCAAGCCGAGCGGGAAGAACACCCAGTTGTACCACCGGAGTGCCGCGGAGTGGTACCGGATGAGCCCCTGAACCGCATAGTGCAACAACCGCGGATTGTTGGACTGCATCCCGAACACAACGCTCTTCTCGACGACCAGACCGTGGCTCGCGATCAACTCCATCAGCGCGGCGGGCTCATAACGCCGGGCGTGCCCGACATAGTCATCAAAGGTGGTCCAGCGGGCGGGATGCAACGGCACGGAAAAGATCAAGCGGCCCTCTTTCTTCAGCACGCGGGCCAGCTCGGCAAAGACGCACCGGTCGTCCTCGACATGCTCGACCACGTCGAATGCCGTCACCAGGTCGAAGCGGCCGTCGCCAAACGGGAGGGCGGTGATTTCGCCGACCTCGGCGATTCCTCCGCGGGCATTCAGCTGCTCGACGGCCGGCGGGCTGAGATCGAGGAAATGCGTGCCCGCGATTGGCAGACGCGGGCGCAGCCCCGGCCCGATTTCCAGCCGCTCCGGGGCACCGGGCAGCAGGGAGGAAATCAAGGGCCACGTGTTGAAACTTTCCGGCCTGGTCAGGTAGGTCTTCGACCAGAAAGCATCATAAAACTCGCCGTTCTTGACCGCGAGAGCGCTGGATTTCACTGGGGACGGGAACGGGATTGCCCACCTTCAGCCTCGAACTCCCAACATACAACCCCCAACTCGGGTTTCTGCCGCCGGCCCCCAATCGAAATTCTCCGGGCGGCGGCACCGTCTTCTCCGCTTGATCGAGGCAAAAAAGTCCACGTGCCGTCCCAGACAGCTTGAGTCGCCCTGCTCCTCCGCCATGCTGGCTAACAAATGAATCTACCCCAAGGGACTTGTCTCGCCACGCTGGTTCTGTCCATCCTGCCCGTCATGAACGCCGCCGATCAACATCCGACCCCCGACTCCGTCTGGACGCTCGACCAAATCGGGTCCGTCGGCGGCCACACCGCGGCGATCTTGGGCGAGCCCAGTGTCGCGACTGAGCCGGACGGCAAAGCGGTGTTTTTCAACGGCGTATCCGATGGTCTCTTCGTTCAAGTCAATCCGCTGGCCGGATTGGCGCAATTCACCGTCGAGGCGCTCATCAAGCCCGCGTCGGTCGGACCGGCCGAGCAACGTTTTCTGCACGTGCAGGACGATACCGGCAGCCGGCTCCTGATGGAAATCCGACTGACGGATGCCGGCTGGGCTCTCGACACCTTCCTGCGGTCAGAAAAGACGGGAAGCGAGCGTCCCCTGCTCGACCGGACGAAACTCCACCCCGCGGAGCGGTGGACGTGGGTGGCGCTGGTTTATGCCAACGGGCACATGACCCACTACGTCGACGGCGTGAAGGAACTGGAGGGCGCGGTGGCGTTTGCCCCGATGGCCGGCGGGCAAATCTCGCTCGGGGTGCGGCAGAACAAGGTTTACTGGTTCAAAGGTGGCATCCGCGAAGTGCGGTTCCATGGCGAAGCGCTGAGCCCGGACGCGTTGCAGCACCGGTAGGGCGGGATTTTTTCAGCTAGGGAATTCGCACCACGTTGTTCAGCGAGGTGATTTCCGTGAGACGGTGGTCGGGATCGATCTCCACCGTGCCACCCTCAATCGCCACACCTTCGGGCACCGGCAGGCTCACCGCGGCGGTCTTTGGCTGCAGGTCCAGCGGGGCGGCCAGCGCCGGAATCTTTCCGGTGACAACAATGCGGCCCGTATGATCACGAAACGCCACGTCGGTTGCGACCGACGGCACCGCGCCCAAGCCATGGACCACCACTTTCAACGTCCGTCCCTCCCGGCTCACGTCCCCGGCATCGATCCCGAGGTCGGGCCGCTGCCAATAAGGCGTCCCGGGGGTCACCAGTTTGCACGTCAACACGGTCGTCGTCCGCGGCGGAAAAGTCAGGCTGACGGAACTGGAGCGCTCGAAGGCCACGGTGCGGGTCCCGGCCGGGCGGTCGGCGATGTCGTCGCCATCGGAATCAATGCCTTGCGTGAATTCCCAAAGACCGGGATCGATATTCCAGCCGGTCATCGCCGCCTGCACCGGCGCGGTCTCAAGGTTGTAGACTATCACCTTGAAGGCGGTCGGGGTGGCATACGGCACGAGGATCGCCGCACTCTGATCATTGGCCGGGGCGGAGAACTTCCAGCTGATCACCTGGCCCGGGTAAAGCGCGTTGCGCACCAACGCGACACCACCGAGCCGTGCGCGCTGCAACTCGGCGTACGGCACACCGACCCGGTCGATCCAGAGGCTGCCCTCCGTGTTGATATAGTCGAGCAGGTCGCATTCCGCGATCTGGGCGGCATAGAGTTTTTCCAACCCGGCCTTGTTTCCGTCGAGCTGCCAGATGAAGTGGGCCTGTCCGGTCGAGCGATAGGAATTGGTCCGTTCCTTTCCGCGTCCGTCGGCGGGTCTGGTATCGGTCGGGCGGCCTTCTTCACCGGCCAGGACGCGCGGACCCCAACTCGCCCGAAGGTTCAGGATGTCCAGGATATCGGCATTGACCGACGCCAGCGAGGTCAAGCCGTTGTCCATGATCGGCTCCAGGTAACGATTCTCGCCCGTCCACTTCCAGGCGCCCCAGAACAGGTGCCAGGGAAAATATCCGCGCGTCGCCTTGTCCTCCCGGTCGCTGGCAAAATGAATGGCCGATGGCAGCGAATAATTCCCGTCGGCATCCTTCCGCCGGTGGGCGAGGAGCCCGTCGGCCAGCTCCAGCATGTATTTCTTCGGCTCGGGACTGCCGTTGAAATCGACCAGCAGTTGTCCGGGCTGGAGCACGAGATATGAGTAGGCCTTCGACCGGCCCCACGGCTCTTCCTCCGCCATTTTTCGCCCGTTGAAATAGGAGGATCGGATGTGGCGGTGGCCGGCGGCGTTGATGCCGGTGATTCCCTCCACGCCGCGTGCCGTGACCATGGCCCGCTCGAGCTGGCGCGGGCTGCCGTAATCGAGGATCAGATTCGCGCCGAGACAATCGATGCCTTCCTCGTAGCTGTGCAGTTCGTCGGCTTGGATCGTCGGCAGACCGTTGGTGAACATGCCGTTCCGGAACGCCGCCTCCAGCAGCGCATGCAGCGAGGCCTTGATCTTCTCCGGCTCGCAGCCCATCAGGGCGACGCCGGGCCAGCTGTTGAGCAGATCGACATCGTCGGAGATGCCGCCGCCGAAATCACCATAGCCGGACTGCCGGTGGTCGATGTACCAGAGGACAAATTTTTTCACGCGGCCCAACAGCTCGGCCTGGCGGAAGGCCCACAACGGCACGCCGGCCGGCGGCACAGGTTGGATGAACTTCGGGCGCGGCGCGCCGGCCGCCACGGCGGCGTACTGCCGGCCCAGCACATGGTCGGGATTGACCCGGAGCAAATCATCGAGGTCGGTTTTGAACCGGACCCACAGGTTGAACTTCGCACTGTGCGGATGCTCCTCGACCAGCATGGCGTAGCTGTCGCGCAGCTGGGTGAAACGGTCCAGCTCGTGCTCGGCGCGGGCCGCGTCGCGCGGCTTGAACACGAGCCGCACGGTCGCGCCCTCGAGCGAGGCGGCGCCGAAATCCGCCCCGGCGCCCGCGATGGTCAGGTACAAGCCTTTGCCCGGCGGCAGCAGGCGGTCCCGCAGATCGAGCCACAGCGTGTGCGCCTCGCCGGGTTTCACGCTGAACGTGAAGTCAAACATGTCGCGCAACGGCCAGAGCGGATCCTTGACCCGGAGATTGAGGGGAAAATATTCCCCGTGGGTGGGTTTCACCTGCAAAGCGGGAAGATCGATCGCGATTCCGTCGAGGCCGTCGGCAACATTGTCCCATGTATCGGGAATCAAGACGTGGATCAGCGGCAGCGCCACCGGCCCGGCGACCGGTGGACGGCGGGGCGAGCCGGCCGGCTCGCCCACCATCAAAGCGCGTTCATCGGGTGCAAAACGGCCGGCGATGAATTTCCAGATCGGAATCAGACTGGCATCGGCCGGCGAGCCGGAGGTCGTCAGGCTGAATTCCAGCTTCCTGCTGCCGGCCGGCTCGCGCCCGACCGTGACATTATAGGCGGAGAGCTCGCCGATGGGTTCCTCCTGCTCGACGTTGGTGAAACGGATCTTCCGGCCGGTGATCGGCTGCGCGAGTTCATGGACAGTCTTCTCCTGGCCCTTCGGCCGCTCGAACAACACCGACTCGGCCGGAGCATCACTGGCGGTCTCATTTTCCGTGCCCGGTGGCAACAATTCCATCCGGCCCCATGCGGCGCCGGAGATTTCCAGATGATTCCACGGTTCGTCCGGCATCACGAAGGTGATCGCATTGCCCGAATCCACGTAGCAGTCCCAATCGGGCAGTTGGAAGTAATCGTTGCGGCCGGGCAACCGGGAGCGGTTGTAGACTCCCGGCCACGTGGTTTCACGGATGCCATCAGTGGCCTTCCACCACCAGCGCTTCAGGTCATAGGCGTCATGAATCTCGACCTTGCGCACGCTGACGTCCCTGGCCCGGAGCGGAGGCGGCGGGTCCATCGGCCGGTTCCAGCCGTAGCGCAGCCACCATTCATCGCGCCAGCGCCGTTCGGCCAGGTCCCGGGCGGGCGACGGCGCGAGACCGGTGGGCGCCTCACCCCGGGCCAGCGTCGCGATGTTCTCGTCGGACAGCATCCGGTCGTAGATGCGGATCTCGTCGATGTCGCCGCCGCGGACAAAGTTGTAGTCACTCTGCACGTTGTGCGGGCTGATGATGCGCGAATGCGGGCCAAACTGGTCCAGCGCGGCATTGTAGACGGCGGCGGTCTCGCACTTCGCTCCCAACCGCCCGTTCACATAAAACCGGATGCCGCGCGTCTCGTCCCACGCGAGAGCCAGGTGCACCCACTCGCTGGGCCGCGGAAACTCGGGCAGCGCAACGGACACGCGCGTCCGCGCCAGGCTGGCGTCCGTGACAAACGCGTCAAACCCGTGGCCGTTGTAGTCGATGCGCAACCAGACCATGTCCCAGCTGGAGTGATCGGCGTAGCCCACGCGAAACACCGGGAACGCGGTTGGGCCGACGGGATACCGGGACCGCCAGAAGAAGGACAGCGTGCCGCGTTGGGCGTAGATGTTGCCCGGCGCCCACCACGCGAGCCGCTGGGTGTCGCCGCAACTGAGCGCCGCTCCCTTGGCGCCGTCAGGTATCCTCGAGATTTCGTAGGAAAAATTCGGCTCCGGCGTGCCTGCGGCGGAAAAGTCCGCCGTCGTGCCCTGGTCACCCGACAAATAGAAGAGAAGTCCGGGCTCGGTCGCCGAGGCGCTCGCCCACGTCAGGGCGCCGAAAAGCAGACGGGACAGAAGTTGCCGCCACCGCGGTTTGCCGCGTGGAAATGACATGGGAATCGGGGTTATGAAAACTGCGGGCTGCTAAAACCCGGGGAAAGGCGTGGTGCGCTGGCACAACTGCAGGGGCACACCCCAGGGGTCCCGCATCATCACTAGACGCGTCCCGTCGGGGGTGGTTTCCTCCAAAAACAACGTCGCGCCCGCCTTGATGAGGCGCCGCTGATCGGCGCTGGCGTCGGTTGTGAACACGGCGAAATGGAACACCAGCGGATGCTGCGCGGCATAATCGGGCATCACCGCCGAGGGATTGGAGTAAATTTCCACCACCACCCGTCCGGTGTCGTCGGCCAGAAAGTGGGTGTAGGGCGCATCCTCGCGCCGCCGCACCACCTGGAATCCAAGCTGCTCCACGTACCAGCGGCTCACCGCCCGGGCATCGGGCACGTTGAAGGCAAAATGTTCAAATTTCATTGGAGGTATGGTTGGGTTGGCCGGATTTCCATGACGGACAATCCGGTGGGTGAGGCAATTTCTTTCCCGACCGCCGGCCCGAATATTCAGGGGTGAAATATCACGGCCCGGGCCCGATCCGTACCCTGGCCGGCCGTATCTCAGGCATTGACGCCCCTTTTAAGCGTCCGTTTCATGTGACCTGATGCCCGACAAACCCGCCGCCTCCGCCAAGCTCAAATACCAAAGGATCATCCTGAAGCTCAGCGGCGAAGTGTTGCGGAGCGCCAAGGGCAGCGAGGCGATCGACGCGGCAACCTTGGAGAAGATTTGCGAGCAGGTGAAGGAAATCCATTCGCTCGGCGTGCAGATCTGTCTGGTCATCGGCGGCGGCAACATTTTCCGCGGCCTGCAGGGTGCCAAGCGCGGCGTCGACCGGACCACCGGCGACTACATGGGCATGCTCGCGACGGTCATCAACGGCCTCGCCCTGATGGATTGCCTGGAAAAGATGGGCGTCACCACCCGGGTCCAGAGCGCAATCCCGATGAACCAGATCGCCGAGCCTTTCATCCTGCGCCGGGCCATGCGCCACTTGGAAAAGAAACGCGTTGTCATTTTCGTCGCCGGCACGGGCAACCCCTACTTCTCGACCGACACCACCGCCGCCCTCCGGGCCTCCGAGCTGCACGCCGACATCATCATGAAGGCCACGAAGGTTGACGGCATCTACGACAAGGACCCGGCCAAGCACGCCGACGCCGTGAAATACGACGAGATCACCTTCATAGATGCGCTCCGGCAGCGGCTCAACGTCATGGACTCCACGGCCTTCTCCCTCTGCCTCGACAACAACGTGCCGATCCTAGTTTTCAATCTCAGCCAGGAGCACGCCATCAAGGACGCCGTTCTCGGCAAGAAGATCGGCACGCTGGTGCACAACTAAGCCGGGAGCAGGGAGCGCAAAGGATGGAGTCAGATTGCATTGTATCGGACTTTACACAAGCTTGGTCACCTTCCTTCCAACCCTGCCCCTCCTCCCATGTCCCATCCCATCCTCACCGACGCCCAGGCCCGCATGAAGAAGGCCATTGATTTCACCCTGCACGAGTTCAGCACCATCCACACCGGCAAGGCGTCGCCCTCGATGGTGGAAGGCGTGATGGTCGAAGCCTACGGCTCCATGATGCGCCTCAAGGAGTGCGCCGCCATCAGCACCCCCGATCCCCGCCTCATCCAGGTCCAGCCGTGGGACAAGGGCCTCATCCGCGCCGTCGAAAAAGCCCTGCAGCAGGCGAATCTCGGCATCAATCCCATCGTGGATGGCGGACTCATCCGGATGCCCCTGCCCGATCTTTCCAAGGAGCGGCGCCTCGAATTCGTCAAGGTCGCCCACCGGCTGGCCGAGGAAGGCCGCGTCAACATCCGGCACGTGCGCCGGGATGTGATGGAATTGGTCAAGAAAGCCAAGAAGGACGGCAAGATGTCCGAGGACGAGGAAAAGCGGCTCGAGAAGGAAATCCAGACCACCACGGACAAGGCGATCAAGGACATCGACGGGCACCTTGCCAGCAAGGAGAAGGAACTGATCACGGTTTAGGAAGACTTCTCCGGCAGGCGTTCGGAACGAGGCGAAAGATCCCGCGTGATGAGTGCACTTGATCGTGCGCGGATTCCTCGCTCCTTTCAGAACGACCAGATTGATCCCGAGGGGCGGACCAAGCTGTCCGCCTCGCCGCCGCCGTTTTACTTCCAGTCGTAGCGGACCCGATACGTGACCACCGTCTCGCCGTCGGCCGGCACGGTCACGTGGAACTCGATGTTTTGCGCATCGGTTTTTTCAAACTCGTTCGACTTGGCGATTATCTCCCAGTTCACCCAGCGGTAAAGCCGCTCGGTCACGCGCACCTCCACCGGCTCGGCCTTGCGGTTGCGCAGCCTGATCTCAAACGCCTCCTCCAACTGGTCCTGCCGGCTGGTCAGCAGGTAGTCGGTCCGCTTGCGCTCGCCCACGATGTCAAACGCATCGCCGGTGTAGAGGCGCACCGTCTCGTTCTTTGGGGTGTGGTCGATGGTGTTTTCGCCAGTGAACTCCAGCCGGCCGTCGGCATCGTCCCGCCGGTAGAAACGCGTGCGGCCCTTGGGCAGCGGCTGGCCGAGACTGTTGTCCTCGCTGTTCTTGAATTCGCGCATCACCCACACCTTCGGGTTCGACTGCGTGCCGTAGTCGCGCTGGTTGCGGATATTCTCCGCATTCCAACCGCGGTATTGCGGGCCGATGGCCGCGCCATTGTAGATGTAGAGCGTTTTCGCCTTCACCCCGGTCGCGCGGATGAACTCGACCTGCTTGGTCTCGCGGTTGCGCAGCGTGGTCGGCCGCGGCAACGAATAGAGGTGGAATTCGTCAAAGGCCTTCTCGGTGACGCCGGCTTGGGCCCGCTCGTCCAGCGCCGCTTTCGCCGCAGCATAGTATCTGACCTCGTTGTCCTGCGGCTGCAGCTTGCTGACATCTCCCGCCATCAGTTTGATGGTCGCGTTGTCGAATTGCTTTCCGCTCTGGTTGTCGATCGTCACCCAGCCGATGATGTCCAGGGTGTCGCCCTTTTCCGGCGCAATCAGGTTGTAGGACGCCTCCCAGCGCATCCCGCCGGTGAGGTAGCTCAGTTCGGCGTCGAACTTCGCCGGTTTCTCGACCGCAAGCTGCCACGCCAGTTGTGGTTTGAGAATCGAGTCGTCGGTCAGCGCCGGAAACTGGGGCTCGCCGGGCAGGGAAAACCGCAGTTTGCCGTCCACCTCGACGATCGGCGAGCCGGCCGCGGCCTGCATGGCCTGTTGCTGCATGTAGAAATTCTGCCCGTATGGTTGACCGCCGGTGAAGTTCGGCACGTAGCCGCTGCGGATGACCTTCCCTTTCACGAGTGACTCCTTGCCGTTCTGGTCGCGCACCATGAAGTCGAGCGTCTTGCCCTCGTAAAGGGACAGGAGCAGTCCCGGTGATATCGTATCGGCCCGGTAATCCTGCTCCAGCACGCGCAGCGCAATTCTTCCCGTGGGATCGCGCAGCACCACGGAGTCGGGCTCAAGGTGAACCGTCACCCCGCTGAACGTCACGGCATTGACGCCCGCCTTGAGGTCGAGCGGAACCCGCTCCCGCACGACGGCGAAATTCTGGTTGTAGATCGTCAGCGCGGGCTGGGCGGAGGCGCTGAGGGCAAGGGCCGCCGAGGCGGCCGCCGCGAAGGCGAGAAAACGCAGGGTATTCATGGGCGAGAGAGAGGATGGTTGTGCCCAGTCAAACGGACGAGCCGGAAGTTTATTAGGGAATCCTTCGCCACGACTCGTGTTAACTGGGTCCTCAAATGCAGTCCGTCCAGAGAGACCACACGGTAAAAGCGCAGCTAAACTGGGCCCTGAACGGCAATCCTCAGTAATGGAACTCTCTGGCGCTGTGTTATCGCCCGCTCTTCCGTTTCGCCGACTCCGCCACCTTCCGTTTCAGCCAGCGCCGGTAGTTCGCGCTGTTCATCGGCAGGTCGATGGTGCGGCCGGTCCAGCTGGAAAGCAGGATCGCGTTGACCAGTTCGACCGTCCGGATGCCCTCGGCCGCGGGTGCGATCAGCGGCCGGCGGTCAAGGATCGCGTCGACGAAATTCTGCACGATCTCCAGATGCTGCCCGCCCGCACCCTTTATTTCCACCGGCACCTCGGTGGTCGCGGGCTTGGCGAAGGGCTCGCGGGTCCGGCGGCTGAACCGCGACATCGGCTCGGCATTGCGGGTGTACCGGAATGATCCGGGCTCGATCACCACCCGGCCGTTTTCCGCGGCGACCTCGAGCCGGTTGGTACCCGGCGCCTCGCCCGTTGAAGTGATGAAGGTGGCGTGACTGCCGTTCGCGAACTCGAGGTAGGCCGTCACGTCGTCTTCGACTTCGATGGGATGATACCGCCCGAACCGGCAGAAGCCCCGCGCGCTCACCGGCGCGCCGAAGATCCACTGCAGGAGGTCGAGATTGTGCGTGCTCTGGTTGATCAGGACGCCCCCGCCCTCGCCCACCCAGGTCGCGCGCCAGTTACTGCCGGAGAAATAGGCCCGGGGCCGGAACCAGTCGGTGATCGTCCAGCTCACGCGACGCACGGCCCCCAACTCGCCGGCGCGCACGATTTCGCGCAGCCGGCGATAGGCCGGATCCGTGCGCTGGTTGAACACGACGCCGAAAATTTTCCGCCGGTTGGTGTGCGCCGCCAGCAGTCTTTCGGCATCCGCCTTGTCCACCGTGAGGGGTTTCTCCATCAGCACATGCAAATCCGCCCGCAGCGCCGCGACTCCCGTCACCGCGTGATCATAGTGGGGGGTGGCCACGATGACCGCATCCACCAGCCGGGCGCGAAACAGCGCCGCGCCGTCGCCAAATACCGGCACGCCTGGCAATATTGCCCGCCGCGCCGGGTTTTGGTCCACCACGGCGGCGAGCGAGGCGCGCGCCACCTTGCCCTCCAGCAGGTGGCGGGCGTGCACCAGCCCCATGTTGCCCAAGCCGATGACCCCGATGCGGACGGTATTCTTCATGCGCTAAGAAAGTTTCGCGTGAGGGTGCAGGCCGACGGCTCCAGCGCAAGAGTGATACGCCCGGGTGTCGTGGGTCAGTGTTCGCCGGATCCCGCACGCCGGCCCAATCGCATGGTTGCATGCGGCATATATACCCTTACATTCATAACCGTATGAAAGCTCCACGCGCGATTTCCGACCATGGCATGATCCTGCTCGCCCGACGGTTCGCCGTGCTTGGTGACCCCACCCGCCTGAAGCTCCTGCACGGCCTTTTCGAGGGCGAGAAAAGTGTGAACCAACTCGTGAAGCTGGCCGGGTCCACCCAGCCCAATGTCTCCCGCCACCTGCACAAGCTCATGCACTCCGGCACTGTCTGCCGCCGCAAAAGCGGGACGACGGTTTATTATGCGATCGCCGATCCCACCCTCTTCCGACTGTGCGAACTTGTCTGCGGCAGTCTGGAAAAGCAGCTCAACGCCCAGGCCGGAGCCTTTCGGCGCGCCGTTTGATCCTCGCCGGCCGGGCGCCTGGGCTCATCCCCCGATCTCGGACATGCCGCGGTTGGCGGGAATCAGGTCGCGGGCAAGGTCATGACCCCAAGGTTTGCGTTGGACCGCCGAGCTAATGGCGGCTTCCAGTTCCTGATCGGTCGCTCCCCGGCGCAACAACTCCCGCACATCGCCCTCGTCATCGCGCAACAGACACAGGCGGAGCCGTCCGTCCGCCGTGAGCCGCACCCGGTTGCAGGCCGCGCAGAACGGACCGGAGACCGGGCTGATGAAACCGATGGCGCCGCGGGCTCCGGTCAGCCGGAACAAGCGGGCTTCGCCATCGAGTTTGCCTGCATGGAGCGGTTCGAGCGGGCCGAGCGCCGCCTCCAGGACGATCCGCAACTCGGCTTCGCGCACGATATGGCCGGTCTGAAAACCGGCGTTGTTGGCGAAGGGCATCATCTCGATGAACCGTACCTGCCAGTCGTGCTCCACCGTGAGCCGGGCCAAAGCGACGGCGGTCTCGGTGTCGTTAATCCCGCGGATCGGCACGGCGTTGAGTTTGAGGCGGAGCCCGGCGGCCTCGGCGGCCCTGAGACCTTCCAGAACATCACGGACATTGCCCCAGCGCGTCAGCTCGCGAAAACGCGCCGGATCCAGGGTGTCGAGCGAAACATTGACGGAAGTGAGGCCCGCGTCGGCCAGCGGCTCCGCAAGCTGGTCGAGCAACAGTCCGTTGGTGGTCAGGGCGACCTGTCGGATGCCGGCCTGCCGGGCGGCATGCCGCACGAATTCAACCAGGTTGCGACGCAAGGTGGGCTCGCCACCCGTGAAACGGATCTTCCGGAAACCGAGGCGCGCAAAGAGGGAAATGAGTCGGAACAGCTCGGCATCCGTGAGCAGCTCCCCGGGACGGCGGAACGCCATGTGTTCGGGCATGCAATAGACGCAGCGAAGGTTGCAGACATCCGTGAGGGAAATCCGCAGGTAATCGATGTCGCGCCGGTATTGGTCGAGCGGCATGACGGCGGTTCAGGTGTCCTCGCCGTCCATCTCGTCGTCGACCCAGCTCATCGCGCGCATGGTGGCGGGAAAACCGAGCGTGGTGATGCCGAGCAGCGCTGCATGCCGGATTTCGTCGGGCGAGGCGCCGGCCTTCAGGCCCCGCCGCACGTGCGCCCGGGTGGCGCCCTCAAGCCCGGCGCCGAGCGCAATGCCCAGCTTCACGAGCTCCCGGGCCTTCGGCTCCAGCGGCCCCTGCCAATGACAGGTTCTGCCCAGTTTTTCGTAGGCTACCACCACCGCCGGGTAGCGGCGTTTGAAGTCCTGATACGGGCGCGGCGGCGGAGGATCGAACTGAAAGTCTTCCGGCTTCATGGGTTGAAGCGTGCGGCGGCTGGTTTCATCGGTCGGTCAATTTGTCGCCAACTTCACGGCCACACGGGGATCGCGCAACGGGGATCCCGGCGGGCGAGCACCGCGGCAAAATCCGCGACGGCCTGCCGCATCACGGGCGAGCTTCCGGCGTGGCAGGTGAGGCAGGCGCCAACGCGCAGGATCCGGCGCTGCTCCTCGATCGTGAAGGGACGGACATTGGTCCGCGTGGCAACTTCACCTTTTCGCGCCTGGAGGAATCCGATCCAGGCATCGGCGGGCAACCCATCGACCGGTAATGGCGCCAGCTCCGGCGTGAACTGCCAGCGGCCGGTCGCGCCCGTGATATGATACTCCAGCGTGCCGCGACCGTAGCCAAGCGCCGAGGAACTGGCGTGGCACGACTGGCAGTCCCGCGCCCGGGCGCTTGTCGTGTGCGGCGAAACCGGAGCATAGAGGCGGTGAAATTCGCCCTTCGTTTCTTTGTCGGTCGCGGCGGTCTGGTTCAGCGTGAGAATCATGCCGGGAACGACGGTGGTTACACGGATGCGGCCCGCCGTGTCGTCCGTGGCCGGCTCCGTCACGATGCCGAGCGCGGGCGGATCGGCGAAGAAATTGCCCGCCGTCTCGCGCCACGAACCGGGAGCGAACCCGCCGGCCAGGTGGTCCCAGCCGGGCGCGCGGGGCTCGATCTCGGTGTGACAGGAAACGCATTGCGACGCCCATGCGCTGTGGCAGGCGCGGCAATCGATTGCCCCGTGGCCCGCGGTGCCACGACCGCAGGCCGCGGACTGGGGCTTGGGTTTCAACGCCGTGCCGGTCTGTTGGGCGATCAGCCGCGTCGCTCCCGTGGGGTCGACAAAGACATTGGGGAACGCGGTCCGGCCCGAGGCGGCGACCACGTAACGCCGGTCCGGGGCGATCAGTCCGCGCAAGGCGACGATCTTCTGCGTTTCCTCGTCGAGTTCGGCGAACGGCTTCGTGACGGGCGGACGATCCGGGTGACAGTCAAGGCAGGCGATGGCCACCGTTTTCTCCTCGTGCGGGTGGAAGCGCCCGCCGCCCATCAGCTCGTTGGCAACATGGCAATCGGTGCACGAAAGACCTTTGGTGAAATGCACATCGGGCGGCATCTTTTCAAAAATCCGGCCGTCAGACAGCACGCGGAACTTCTCCCGTGCGTCCGGGACGTGGCGCATGGTTTCCTCGCTCAGCAACGTCTCGTGCCACCCCTCGTAATTGGTGGAGATCCGGCCCGAGCGGCTGTGGCAGCCGAAGCAGGCTTGGTCCGGTATCCGGGCCGAGATCATGGGATGGGACTGGGGCGTCAGGGGCGTGAGTCCGGGCCGGCCACGGCGGGCCAGTTCCTCCCGGGCGCGTTCGCCGTAATCGAGATGACAGGCCGAACATCCGCCGCCGCGCGAGGCGTCATCAATCGGGCCGGGTTTGGGTTTGTCATTTCCGAGATGGCACGAGGCGCAAAGCGTGCGCAAATGGGTGTCGGCGGGCGAATGGTCAAGCTGACTGACGACAAACGGCCGGTCCAGGTCGGGATTTTCACCGAACACAAATTTATCGACGGCGGCGACGCCACTCATGGTATTCATGGGCGCGTTGCGCACTCGTTCACCAATGTTGGCGTGGCAGGCGGCGGTGGCGCAGGTCTGGCGGACCACCGAGAGGTTGCCCGGCGTGCGGGTCATGCCGGCATGCGCGCTGGCGGCGTCCCGCGCCAGCCGGTTCCCCAGGTGGCAGGCGGCACACCCGATGGCCTGCGGATCGTGCGCCGGCGCGAAGCCCGTCATACCGCCATGGCAGCTCAAGCAGCCTTCCGGTTGCCCGCCGACCCGCGGAAGCGCGGAGCGCGGGTCGGCGGCGCGGAGTCCGGCGCCAGCGCAGCAGGTAATCACCAGCAAGATCATCCCGCTCGGCCGACATACCCGTGCCCGCCCGGCGAAAAACCGATGGGACGACGAAGGCATGGCGGCGGCCCTCAGCCGGAGGGCCGACTGGAACGGCGGAGCCAGCCGTCACTGAGAATGCGGGCCCGCAGACCACCCCGCCCGCGCATCCAATCGTTGGCCCCCGGACCAAGGGCCCGGTCCATCCAGTAGCAGGGCCGGCATTCCTCGGCGCCTTGGAATTGGATGCCTTGCAGGGAGAATTCGACGCCCACCAGGGCGTTGAGGTCGACCCCGGAAACGAGCACGTTGCGCCGGGCCTGCTCGGGACGGGCGTCCCGCAGGCCGAGTTCGCGTTGGAGGTCGGTGAATACCTCGAGCGAGAAGAAAGTTAGCTGCCCGTCGTAGTCCGGCTCGTAGTCGAAAAAACGGTCGCCGCGCACGCCGCGACCGGCCACGCATTCGAGGGCGTCGACCGCCAGGGTCGGATAGGTGCCGGCCGGCCGGCCGTGATGGCCGAAAAAATTATGTCCGGGCGAGATGAACAGGCCGTGGACCAACAAGGCGGCGGCTGGTGCGCGAGCGGTTTCGGGCGCCGTGATCATCAGCAGCCTTCCTTCTTCTTTTTCTTCACCGGTTGCGGCGTGTCGGTGGCGGGCGTCGCCGGGACCGTCAGCTTCAACTGGGGCAGAGCCGGCGCGGCCGGGCTCACGGTCTCGTTGCCGGCGCCGCGCGGTGCGCCGCCGAAATATCTGGCCACCGCGGTTCGCTTGGCAAAGTCGATCTGGTCCCTGGGTGCGGCGCCGGCCGCCGGCGCCAGGGGATAGAGCACGCTGTTCTTCCACTCTTCCAGGCCGCCGGATAGCATGCGGGCCGCCGGAAAGCCCAGCGAGCGCAGGAGGAACCACGCCTGGGCCGAATGGAGGCCGCCGTCGCTGTAGAACACGATGCGTTCGTTGCGGCGGGCGAAATCGGCCGTAAGGGTGGCGAGCGGAATGTTCAACGCGCCCGGAATATGATAGGTGGCAAACGCCGCCGCCTCGCGCACATCGACGAGCAGGTAATCGTTGCGGCCCTCAACGATCCAGTCGGCCAGCTCGGTGACGGCGACCTGGTCGGCGGCATTGCCGGCGTCGAGCGCGAGCTGCTTGGTGTCGACCCGGGCAAAGGCGTTCCGATACGGGCTGCCGGCGAAAAGGGCGACCAGGCCGAGTCCGGCGAACGCGAGGGCGGCGCCGCGCACGGGCGTGAGCTTGCGCCCCGGCCCGGTCAGCGCGCCGGCGCCGGGCTCCTTGCGGCCGACAAATTTCTCGGCCAGTTCCGCAGCGACGAACGCGCCGATGGCCATCACCACGACGGCAAAGACCAGCAGCCCGTAGGAAACATGGAACATTTGCGCGAGGGTCACGTGGCCGAACGACGTGATCTTGGTGAAGGGTTCGATATCGGGATAGATCTCGGCAAAGCCGGCGAGTCCGCCAACCATCCCGGCGACAAAGAAAATGCCGTCGATGCGGCCGGTGGCGGCGGAGACGCACGAGGTGCCCGGACAATAGCCGCCGATGATGAAGCCGGCGCCGAGGATCAGGCCGCCGACGACCTGAGGCACCAGGAATGTCGGGGTGAGATAGACCAGCGAGAGGTCGAGGAAGCCGAACCGCCCGAGCAGATAGACGCCGACCAGGGCGGTGATGATCGCCGTGAACATCACCTTCAGCACGCGCAACTCGCGGAAATAGAACTGGGCGGCGAGCACCCGGGCGTTGCCGAAACCGGCCTGCTCGAGGATGAAGCCGAAGGCGAGACCGATGACGAACGCCACCACGAGCGACATTTCCTCGCCAAACATCCCGTATTTATAGAAGGGGGCGATCATAGCCAGGCCCTCCGCAGGAACCAGGCGAGCCCGTAGGCTCCGCCAAAGACGCACATCATGAAGGCCCAGCTGCCGACGTTGAGCAACGCCCCACCGGTCAGCGCCTGGCCGCTGGTACAACCGAGCGCCAGCTTGGCGCCGATGCCCATCAGCGCCCCGCCGATCGCGGCGAACATGAGCCGGCGCGGATTGGTGATACGCGGACCCTTTTCGATGGTGAGCTTCAGCCGGTTGGCCAGCGCGCCGGAAAGGAAGCCGCCGGCAAACACGCCCAACACCTCGAACACGAGCCAGTCCTTCAGGGGATTGGTGGTACCGTCACCCAGATATTCGGCATAGAACGCGTTACCCTCGGCGTGGGCCGGAGCCACGGCGTGCACGCTCGCGGCGAGCGCCGTGGTGAAGGCGCCGGACGCTCCCAGGCCGCGGCCCATGAAGACAAAGGCGGCCAGCAGCACGAGACCGAGGATAAAGCCGGCCAGGTAGGCGTTCATGAACGGCTTGTCGGGAGGAGGCGTATCAGGAGGGGTGGACATGGCGGAACAGGTTAAGGGTTCAGGGAAGCGCAGCGGACCAGTGGCTGGCCTGCCCCGCGGCGACGAGAACGAAGCGCAGGATGAGTCCGCCGCACAACACGAGGATCGGCGGCGCGATCGTGTGGCGGATGCGATGCAGCAGCTCGAGATGTTGCAGGAAGAGCGGGATCAAGATGCCGAGGCCGATCACGAACACCCAGAACACGGCGGCGTACGGTCCGTTCAGAAGCAGCCCCGCCGCCTGCTGGTGGACCGCCGTCGAGGTCAGATGGCCGATGAGCAGCAGACCCAGCAGACCCAGCTCGATCGTAAGGAAACTGTTGTCGGCTTGAGCGAGCGTGGGCGCGATGCGGTTGTCCAGCGGCCGCGCCTGCGTCCAGCGGGCGACCATCGAAAGCAGGAAGTCGGCAAACTCCGGGCGCTCACCATCCGGCGTCGTCAGCACGAGAATGCCATGGAGCAATGCGGCGGCCGTGGACAGGCCAGAGAAGAGGAAAAGCGGCCCGAGCACCGCGCTGTTCCAGAGCGGCCGGGCGCCCATCGTGCCGAGCAAAATGCCCGTGTAGAGACCGAGGGCGACCCCGATCGTGATATTGGCCAGCCCGGTGCCAAGGACGAGCCGCGGCCGGGTAAGGATGTAATCGCTGATCTTCACCAGCACCGGCACGCGCCTCGCCAGCGCCGGGATCGCCTCCGGCAGGTGCGCGAGCGCGTTGGCGAGCAGGGCCGGGTAAACGAAGAGCAGAATCCACGCCCCCCACGACATCGGCGAGGTCGGTTCGAACGCGAGATAGAGGCGCCAGACGTGGAACTTGTGGCTGAGGTCAAGGAACAGCGCGAGCATGCCGAGGCTGAGCAGGCCGAGCCCGGCGAGCGGCCCGATGGTGCAGCAGACCAGCGCCTGCCGGGCCGTCGGCCGCATGATCAGGAGGCGGACGCCCGCGATGATCATCAGGCCGGCGACCAGCCCGCCCAGGAAAAGATACACCGGAATTTCCCAGCCCCAGACGTGCACGGCGGGGTCGACGAGGGGATTGTGCCGGAAATTGGTGAACTCAATCATGGGGGTGTCACGTCAGGTAATAGATGCGCGGCTTGGTACCGGCCTCGGGCAGGAGCGTGTGCGACGGGCGCGAGGCGAGCAGCTGGCTCACCTCGCTGAACGGATCGTCGGCATCGCCGAAATGCATGCAACGGGTCGGGCAGACCGACACGCACGCGGGCAACTGTCCCTTCTCCACCCGATGGATGCAGAAGGTGCATTTGTCGGCGTAGCCATCGGGATGGATGTAGCGGGCATCGTAGGGGCAGGCGGCGAGGCAAGCTTTGCATCCGATGCATTCGTCCTGGTTGACCAGCACCACCCCGCCCCGCTCGTGAATGTGGCTGGCGCCGGTCGGACAGCAGGAGACGCACGGCGGATTGGCGCAGTGGTTGCAGCGCTCCGTGCGAATCTCGAGGCTCGGCGTGGGAAAGCTGCCCCGCACGGTCTCGGTGATCCAGTCGCGGGTGTAGCCCTCGGGAATGTGATTCTCCGTCTTGCAGGCGACAACGCAGTCCATGCAGCCGACGCAGCGGCGGGTGTCGATGGCCATGATATAGCGCGACATGGTTCAGACGTCCGGCTCAACGGTGACGAAGTTGACGTTCATGCCGGTGCCACCCATCAGCGGGTCGGTCCGGTAACGGGTGATGAGCTGCGCGTCGCTGGCCCCCTTGCCAAAAGCGTGGCGCAGACCGCGGGAAGTGTGGCCGAAACCGTGCACCATATACACGCAGTCCGGCCGGATGCGCTCGGTGGCTTTCACCTTGATGCGGTTGCTCACGACCCCGTCCTGGTTGCGGAGGCGGACAAAATCGTCGCTCTTGAGCCCGAGGCGGGCGGCGGCGGTGGAGTTGAGCCAAACAACGTTCTCGCTCATCAGGTCGGAGAGCAGGCGGTTGGACTGGGTGCGACTGAAGGAGTGCATCGGCGCCCGGCCAAAAAGCAGCCGGAACGAGCCGGCGGGACCCGCGACCGGCGGCGTGTAGCGCGGCACCGGATCGAAACCGGCCTTCTCCAGCTGGAGCGAATAGAATTCGATCTTCTTCGACGGCGTGTCGAATTCCGCCGGCGCGCCCTCGTCGAAATAGTTCGGCTGGCGCGGACCGACGATGATGCCTTTCTGTTTCAGTTCGGCATAGCTCAGGCCGGCCGCCGTGACGCGGTGGTCCAGGTATTCCTCGATGTCGCGCCAAGGATAATAGGCGCCGAGGCCGAGTTTTTCCGCGAGCTTTTTGGCGATCCACCAGTTGGGCTTCTGGTCATGGGGTGATTCCACGACCGGCTGGCGCAACGCAAGGAAAGGCTGCTTGAAATACTCGGGATTGAGATCGTCGAACCGCTCGAGATAAACCGATTCCGGCAGCACGACATCGGCCCAGCCGGCGATCTCGCTCGGAATGACGTCAACCACGACCAGCAGGTCGAGCTGCTGGATCGCGCGGATCGTCTCGTCCTGGTTGGGCAGCGCGTTGAGCAGGTTGGTCGCATAGACCATCCAGCCCTTGATCGAATACGGTTTGCCGCTGATCGTGGCGTCGCGGATGCCGGTGGAGATGGCCTCGTTGGCGAATGGGTATTTGCGACCGGGATTGTCGACGTTCGGGCGGCCGGCCTTTGGATAAGCCGGATAGGGATAGGCCGGCACGTCCATGCTCGACGGCTGGTAGAAGCCGCCCTTGCGACCCCAACTGCCGAGCAGGGCGTTGAGCAGGGCGATGGCGCGGCTGCGCTGGGTGTCATCGCCGTTCCAGTTCGAATGCCGCCCGGGATGCACGAGCGTGGCCGGGCGGTGGCGGGCCATCTCGCGGGCCGTGGCGCGGATCGTGTCGGGCTCAATGCCGGTCTCGGCGAACGCCCACTCGGGCGTGCAGGTGGTGAGCGAAGCGGCGAATTGCTCGAAGCCGAAGCCATATTTCGCCACGTACTCCGCATCATAAAGCTTCTCGGTGACGAGGACATGCATCCACGCCAGCAGCAGGGCGAGGTCGGTGCCGGGCTTGATGGGCAGGTAGAACTTGGCCTTGCTGGCGGCGACGGAAAAACGGGGGTCGACGACGATGAGGCTCGCGCCGCGTCCGACGGCGGTGGCGAATTCCTGCACCTGCGTGTTGTGCATGTTCTCGCCAAGGTGCGAGCCGATGAGGACAAGGCAGTCGGTGTTCTCAATGTCGGTGCGTTCGGGCGAACCGATGTCATCGCCAAAAGTCAGCCGGAAGCCCACTTCCCGCGGGCCGCGGCACTGGGCGTACGATGGCGCGGCGACATTGACCGCCCCGTACGCCTTGAGCGTGTGCTTGAGAAAGGTGCCGCCGATGCCGTGGGCGAACATGCCCATCGACTCCGGGCCGTGCTCGGCGGCGATCTTCTTCATGCGCCCGGCGATGTAGTCAAACGCCTCGTCCCAGGTGACCTCCTGCCACTTCTCCTCCCCGCGCTCGTGGGTGCGGATGAGCGGCGCGCGCAATCGGTCCGGGTCGGTGTGCGCGCCAATGCCGCCGGTGCCGCGCGGACAGAGCCGGCCGCGGCAGAGCGGATCAACGGGGTTTCCCTCGATCTTCCACAGCCGGCCGTTGCGCACGCTGGCAAGGGCGCCGCACTTCCAGAAACAGAGATCGCAAAAAGTCGGCACCTGCCGGACACCCCCCGCCCCGTCGGGCGCGGAGCCGGCGGCAAAGGCGCGGGTCGCCCGGCCCGCCGCCCCCGCCGCGACGATCGTCGCGGCGGTGAGCTTGAGGAAGCGGCGGCGGGAAAGAGCGTTCAAGGCGGGAGCAGCGGGACGGATTAGAAACGATAGCTGTACATGAGCTGCACGTTCGTCTGGCTGTGGCTCACACCGGAGCCCGCACCGTTGATCGTGTTGACCTTGAACCCGTAGGTGAAGGATGCATCGAACGACGAACGGGCGTCGAACTTCCAACCAAGGCCGGCGGTGAGGTGGTCCTTCACGATGGCCGGAAAGAGGCAGTTGAGATAGGTGTCCGGGACCGGGTTGTTGCCGAAGTTGCCGCCGAAACGCAGCGTGAGCTGGTCGCTGGCCTGGTAGGCGGCGCCGAGCTGGACCACGGTTTGGTCGTTCCAGGACTGAAACAGCACGGCGTTGAGATCTTGCCCGGCAAAGGGTCCGTTGGCGGCCGCGGCCGAAGCCACGAAGCTCAGGCTGAATTCCTTCATCACGTTCTTCCAGAAAATCTCCCGCACGTCCGCCGCGATCATCCAACGCGGGGCCGGGTGCCAGGCCAGGCCGGCGCCGAGCATGGCGGGCCATTGGAAGTTCTTGACCCGGAAATCGCCCGTGAGCGTCTGCGGCACCCGGCCCATGCCGGGAATGTTGAGCTGGAAGCTCATCGTGTCGCCCTTCGCGGTCATGTCGGACAACTCGGACTGGGTGTGGTAGGTCAGGCCGAAGCTGAGTTCCTTCGACGGCGTGTAAACGAGACCGATCTTCCCACCGTAGCCGTAGCTGCGGGCTTCCCCGGTGAACGCACTGCCGTTGGAGAAATTGAAATAGGCATAATCCACCGACGTGCCGGCCGGCATCGTCGCCAGAATCTGGCCGAAACTGTTGACGATCGCACCCGAGGCGCGGCCGAAGCGCTGGCTCGTCGGCAGGACGAGATCGAAGAACTGGTTGCCACTCATGGCCATCTTCAGGTCCATGCCGGCCCACATGAAGTCGGCCGTGGCGCCGATCTGCAGCTTGTCATTCACCCTGTAAACCAGCGGCACGATGACGCGTCCGACTGAGACTTCCGTGCGGTTCTTGAGGCCGAAGCCCAGTCCGCGCCAGGAGTCGGCATCGTATTCGCAGCCCATGCCCCCTTGCCCGAACATGCCGATGCCGTAAACGAAATCACCGCTGCGCCGCGTGTAGCCCACCGCCGGCATGAAGAATGCCGTGGCGCTTGAACTAGTCTTCTGGTTCGCCGGCACGCCGAAGATGTTGGGGGAGGTGGCCGGACTCGTCACATCAATGTGCGGCCCGAGGATGCCGAGGGCGAGATCGAGACGGGCCGACTCAGTCATCAAACCCAGGGTTGCCGGATTATTGATCAACCCGGCGGTGCCGTTGTCGTAAGCAAAGGAGGCCCCGCCCATCGCGGTGGCCACCGGTCCGTAGCCCTCCATGTTCATGCCGTTGGTGGCGCGCAGGGCCGGAACGGCAAATAGCAGGGCCGCCACGGAGAGGGCCTGGATTTGAAGGGTGAGCTGGCAGGGATTTTTCATGGGGGCGGGTCGAGGGCCGGGGAAATTCCGGCCCACAGACATTACGGCCATTCGACCGGCTAATTCTGTGCATGCCTTGCCTAAAGATATGCTTATATTGACATATTTGCATAGCTGGCCCCGCGATCCGCCCAAGATTCTCTCTGTCATGGGATTTTATCGTCGCCCGCTCCGGTCCGCCGGCCGGGACGACCCGGCATCGCGGGACGCCCGGTCAACCCAGCCGCCCGCCCGGTCAGTCCAGCCTGACCTTCGCGGTCTGCCGGATGTCGTCCGACGCGGCTCCGACGCGGACTACCCATTCGCCGGACGGAATTCCATAGGCGTGCCTGCCGGTGTCCCAGCGACGCAATGCCGATGCTGGCACCAGAAGGTTCACGGTCTTGGTTTCACCCCTGGCCAGATGCACGCGGCTGAAGCCGGCCAGCGCCTCGTTCTCCCGCGCGCCGGGCGGCACCGTGTAGAGCTGCACCACCTCGTCCCCGTCGCGCTCGCCGCTATTGGTCACGTCGAGCGTCGCCGTCAGTGCACCGTCAGCCGCTGGTGCGACGCGCAGGTTGGCGTAGGCGAACTGCGTGTAGCTCAGTCCGTGACCGAACGCATACACCGGCCGGCCCTTGAAATAACGGTAGGTGCGGCCGGCCATCTTGTAGTCTGTGAATTCGGGCAGGTCGGCGGTCGCGCGGTAGAAGGTCACCGGCAGCCGCCCGGCCGGGTTGTAGTTGCCGAGCAGTACGTCGGCGACGGCGGTGCCACCCGCCTGGCCGGGATACCACGCCTGGACGATGGCATTCAGGTTGGCGTCCTCCCACGGCAGCGCAATCGCGCTGCCCGAGAGGTTGACGAATACAATGGGTTTGCCCGTCGCCTTCAATTTCTCGAGCACCTGCTGCTGGAGAGCCGGCAACTCGATTCCGATGCGATCGCCACCCGAGAAACCCTTGTAGTCGACGTGCATCTCCTCGCCCTCGAGCTGAGCCGAAATACCGCCGACAAACACGATCACGTCGGCCGCCTTCGCGGTCTCGACAGCCTCCGCGATGACCGAGTCCGGGGCGGGTGTCGACCAGTCCACCGACACCTTCAACGGACCGTCGCCCTGCTTGTATTCGAGTGTGATCGGGAGCGAGGCGTTGTCGGGCAGATGCTTCACGACCGCCACTTCGCGCTCGCTGCCTTCCTCGCCCGGCGGCGGCGCCCACGAGTCGATCAACATTTCGCCCCCGAGGATCAGGCGAAAGCCACCGCGGCCCCGGACGAAGATACCGTAGTCACCGGCCAGCGAGGTCTCGAGGGTGCCCTTCCACCGCGCGGAAATTCCGCGCTCCGGCACTTCGGCCGGGCGGCCGTCGAAGGAGCGCTCGGGATTGCCCCAGTCGAAACTCAGCGGACGCGTGGTTTGTTTGGCGGTGGGTTCGCCCGCGAGATCGGCGTTCGCAAAGAACTCGCCGTTGACCCAGCCGACATCCATCAGGCGCCGCTCGGTCGGTCGATCCGCATATTCGCAGCCGTGGGCGTAATCGACCTGCACGCCCGCGGGCTCCAGCGCGGCCTTCAAGCCGGCGAGAATGGTCACCGGGGCGGAGGGCGTGCCGTTGTAGTTGCCGAGCAAAACCGGTTCCGAGGTGGCGTTCGGGCCGATGACGGCCACGCGGTGCAACTGCTCCTTCTTCAGGGGCAACAGCCCGTCGTTCTTCAGCAGCACGATCGCCTCGCGGGCGGCCCGCAGTGCGAGCGCGCCGTGTTCCGGCGTGTCGTTCTCGGCGGGCGCGATGGCGTTGAACGGCACGCGGTCCTTCGGGTCGAAGAAGCCGAGCCGGAACATCGTGCGCAGCAGTGCGCCGAGCCGGTAGTCGAGCTCGGCCTCGGAAACGAGCCCGCGGTGGACGGCCTCGGTGAGGGCGGCCGACTCGGAACCGCAACGCACATTCATGCCCGCCCGCAGCGTCAGCGCGTTGGCCTCCGCCAGGTCCCCTCGCTTGTAGGTGCGGCTGAGATCGTCGACGGAACCGCAATCGGACGTGATGTGGCCGTTGAAACCCCATTGCGCCAGCAGGGTGTAGAGCAGCGGATTCATTGAGCACGGCGTGCCGTAAAGCGAGTTGTAGGCGGTCATCACGATCTCGACGCGACCCTCGCGCACGAGCGCCTCGAATGCCGGCAGGTAGGTCTCGTAAAGGTCGGCCTCGGGCGGCGCCACGTCGAAGTTGTGCCGCAGCGGCTCGGGCCCGCTGTGCACGGCAAAGTGCTTGGCGCACGCCGCGGCGAGCAGGTAGTCGGGATTGTCGCCCTCCAGACCGCGCACGAAGGCGACCCCGAGGCGTGCGGTGAGGAACGGGTCTTCGCCGTAGGTTTCCTGGCCGCGCCCCCAGCGGGGATCGCGGAAAATGTTGATGTTCGGCGACCAGAAGGTGAGACCGTGGAAGATGGTGCCCGCCTGCGGCGTGCCCGCGTAACCGTTGAACTTGGCGCGGCCCTCCACGCCGATGACGTGCGCGATCTCCCGCTGCAGCCGCTCGTCCCACATGGCCGCGAGACCGATGGCTTGGGGAAATACGGTGGCGCGACCGGCGTTGGCCACACCGTGCAGCGCCTCGCTCCACCAGTCGTATTTGGGTATTTCGAGCCGCGGCACCCCGGGTGTCGAGTTGCTCATCATCGCGGTCTTCTCCGTGAGTGTCATGCGTGAGACGAGATCGTGCACGCGCGCTTCCAAGGGCTGCGCGGGGTCGAGATAGGCCGGACGGTCGGCCCGGACGCTCGAGGTTACGGACAAGGCCATGGCCATCAGCAGGCAAACGCGCGGGGTATTCATGCTGCCGCCACTTTGGCGGCAAGATTCGCGTCCGGCCAGCCGGGAGTTGCCCGATGTTGCGCTAACTTTGGCCTTTGTCGGTTTGAGCCCAACGGAGCATCGGAACAAAGCCCGCCTGGTCGAGCCAGGTCCTCAGCCTTCGCTGCTTGGCGTTTTCTCCTTCCCTATTCTGGATTCTGAATTCTGGATGCTGCCATCCCTCCTCATGGATTTCGTCCTTCCCAGTTATTTGGTTCGCCTGCGGTCCCCGGCCGCGGGACGAATCAGCCAAAGCCCTGAGCCTTTCGGATGGGGCGAAGGCTGACCCCTCATGGCCGATTTCGTGCTCCATTCACCCGACACTCGCGGTTTCCCCTCGATTCCGCCGATCGATTTCAAGGCGTTGCTCAACGACGACCAGTACCGGGCCGTCACCGCACCGCCAGGCCCCTTGCTCGTCCTCGCCGGCGCCGGCTCGGGCAAGACCCGCACCCTCACCTACCGCGTCGCCTACCTCCTCGCCCAGGGAGTGAAACCGGGTGAGATCCTTCTCCTCACCTTCACCAACAAGGCCGCCAAGGAAATGCTGCACCGCGTGCAGGACCTCACCGGCATCGAGCCGGCCCGCTTCTGGGGCGGCACCTTCCACGCCCTTGGCAACCGCGCCCTCCGCATCTACGGCGACGCCATCAAGCTCCCGAAAAACTTCACCATCCTCGACGCCGACGAGTCCGAGACCCTCCTCAAGCAGACCGTCGAGCACACCGACAAGCTCTTCTTCAAGGACAAGACCAACCCCCGCCCCGGCCCGCTCTTCAGCGTCCTCTCCCTCGCCCGCAACACCCAGCTCTCCCTCCGCGACACCGTCGCCAAGAACTTCCCGCAATACGGCGACATCGCCGACCGCTTCCCCGCCTTCGCCACCGCCTACGAGAAAAAGAAGCGCGCGGAGTCCGTCGTCGACTACGACGATCTCCTTGAACTCTGGCTCAAGCTCCTCACCGACGCCCCCGAGGTCGCCGCGTATTTCGCCAACCGCTTCCGGCACGTCCTCGTCGACGAATACCAGGACACCAACACCCTCCAGGCCCAGATCGTGGACCGACTCGCTCCGCACCACCGCGTCATGGCCGTGGGCGACGACGCGCAGTGCATCTACTCGTGGCGCGGCGCCGACTTCGAGAACATCATGACATTCCCCGACCGCCACGAGGGCACCGTCATTCACCGCATCGAGATCAACTACCGCTCCACGCCCGAGATTCTCGCCTTCGCCAACGGCGTCCTCAACGCCCAGCCCAAGGGCCGCCACTTCGACAAGGAGCTGCGCGCCGCCCGCGCCCACTCGGTGAAGCCCTACGTCGTCGCGACCATGGACGACCGCGAGCAGGCCGAGTTCATCCTCAAGCGCATCCACTCTCTCATCAACGACGACGGCGTGTCGGCCGGCCAGGTCGCCGTCCTCTACCGCTCGCACTTCATCGCCCTTGAGCTGCAGCTCGCGCTTTCCCGCCATGGCATCCCCTACCAGATCACCAGCGGCGTGAAGTTCTTCGAGCGCCAGCACGTCCGCGATCTCGTCGCCCTGCTTCGCTTCGTCTACAATCCCGCCGACACCCAGGCCTGGCAGCGCATCGCTATCCTGCTGCCCAAAGTCGGGGAAAAGGGCGCGCAAAAGATCCACGCCGCCGCCCTCGACCACGCGCGGCTGATGCAGAAGAACTTCATCGACATCCTCGGCACCGACGACGTGAAGAGCAAAGTCGCCGGGGACGCGAAGGACGACTGGGCCAACTTCTGCGCGTCCCTCTCGCAGGTCGCCGAGGCCATGAGCCACCGGACGCCCGGCGACACCGTGACCGTCGCCATCGAGGGCTGGTATGGCGACTACATGAAGGGCGAATACGCCGATTACCTCGACCGCCTCGAGGAACTGAAGGCCCTCGTCGGCTTCGCCGCCCGCTTCGAGGAAATGCAGGACCTCCTCGCGCAGATCGTGCTGCTCAACGGCGAGACGAGCGAGAAGCACGTCGAAACCAACGAGGACTGCATCAAGCTCACGACCGTCCACCAGGCGAAGGGCCTCGAGTATGACGTGGTGTTTTTGATCGGTGCCGCCGACGGCCAATTTCCGACGCGCCGATCCATCGAGAGCGGCGACGTCGAGGAAGAGCGCCGCCTGTTCTATGTCGCCGTCACCCGCGCCAAGAACGAGCTCTACATCAGCTACCCAAAAGTCGCCACCCGCGCCGGCCCCGGCGGGATGATGCTGGCTCCCTCCCGCTTCCTCGACGAGCTCGACGAGGATTTATACGAGGAACTGCGGATTAAACGCTCTTACGGTTGGTGACCGGGCCGAGGACTTGTCCCGGCATACTCTGCCTAAGTTCAAAGAGGGATACCTGCCGCTTCATAGATCTTCTTGGAGGCCCGGCACCGAATCAGGCTTTGTAGTTTGTGGTCAGCTCCATGTCATTTGTCCGTCCAAATCAGGTGAACCCTAGCCTGACCACTTCTGTCATTCCCGATCACATTTTCAAGACGTGAGCGGGCCGCGCCCCCGGCGTTCTGCGGCTCATCCGCCGGCTGGACTTTCCGCCGGCGCCCGGCCCCGCCCGCAGGCGGTTGTCAGTTGTAGGACCTTTCTTCCCCTCGCGTGACCTTCGAGGTCACAAAATGCTCGTTGAACAGCAGGACTTCCACCTTCTCCACGGTGGTGACAAAGAGATTGGCATACAGCAGGGTCTCGCCGATTTTTTGATCGATCGCCCGTCCGGGCCGCTTCTCGCGGCAGCTGCCGTTGACCTGATAAGTCGTTGACATGATCGGCACGGCACCCACGACGACCCGGTCGACTCGTCGGCTCACCGGCCGCCGAAAAACCCAAACCTCCGCCTTCCCTTTCGGCGCAGGCAGGGAGCGGATTTCATCCGGCTGCCCCATGACCTCTCGAACGGCGGCGGAGGGCATGGCCCATTTGAGCGCTGCTTCCGGCGTCTGATCCGCCGCGGCGACGGCTTGCTTCTTGCCGGCGCCGCCATCGGCAGCGAAAGCCGCGATCGCACTGGCTGCCACGGAGAGCAGGCCGACAAAGACAGATAGACGGTGATTCCGGAATGTTTTCATGGTTGCCAGTTGAAACACCGTCGCGACGCATAACCCTTCATGGTTCCGGGATATTTTCCGGCCGCCTCAATCTAATCACAAATTGAGTCCCGAACGTGCAACCGACCTGTCCACCCGAGCGCCCTGACCAGCTTGACCGGTGGAAAGCTCAGGGGAGTAATTTTCCAGCGTTCTTGAACGCGGCAGTGTTCGCGAATTTCGCCGGGTCGTCGACGATCTCGGGCATACGGCTGGCGAGCGCCGCCGGCACGCCCGCGAAGTTGGCGCGATAAGTCTGTCCCCTCGCGGCGAAAGGCGCCGGCAAAAAGCAGGCCTCCTTTTGCTCATTTCCCGGCATTCAGCACTGGCGTTCTCCGTCCTATCTGCCCCGCCGCGCCACCGAGCCAATGTTCGTAATACGAACATTGGCCTAGAACACTGCGTCTGGTTTGCGGAGGGATTGGCGGCTGAGCCAGACAAGTAGCCTGAGCGTCCGCTCCGCGTCGGGCATCGCGGAGCGGCGGTCGAAATACTCACCGATCCGGGCCCGGTGCAAACCCAGTTCGCGGGCCAGCAGCGCGTGGGCACCCCGGCGCCCGAGCCGCGGTCCCACGACGGAGATCAGCGCATTCCACAGCGGCGTGTCGTCGCTCGGACGCAGCGTCGCCCCGCGCTTGATCCGCGGGCGCCGGGCCTCCCGTCGCTTGTGCATCTCCTTCTCCAGTTCCCGGCCGATGGCATCGATGATTTCCGCCATGGCCACCACCCCGGCCAACTTCGAGGGAAAGTGAGGGTTCATGCCAATGTTCGTAATACGAACATTGGGCCGGGGCAAGCTTGCCGTCCGTCAAATCAAGCGGCTCCAGGCATTTTCACTTTCCCTCGGATCCGGGCCGGCAGGATCCGTTCGGGCCGCGCCGGCGCCAAAAACCTCCGCGCCGCCTCCCACTCTCCGAACGAGAAACGCTCTCGCCGGCCATTTGAACGGATCCGCCGACGCCACGCTCGGTCGCTTTTCCTCCGGTTTCGCACCGCGGGAAGCAAACAGAACACGCCCGGATATGACTCTCGATCGGGTCAGCCGCCACCGTGAGCGCCGGGAAATCCCCGTGCGGGCCAAGCCGACGCCGGGAGCCGCCGGCCCGCGCTTGCGCAAAAATCTTCCGGCACCCCGCAGCTAACGGCCCTGCCATAGCTCCGGCCGGGCGTCGATGAACCGCTGGAGCTCGCCGGCCATCATCTCGTGGTCTGCAAGCGATGGATGCCAGTCACAAGCCGTGAGTTGCAGTTTGTTGAACGGCACATATCCCACCCGTTTCTCCCCGGCCGCCGCCAGCCGCTCGACCACCTTGCGGACCTCGCGCTGGATTTCTCCGTCTGCCGCATCGTTCGCCGCGAGGATGAAGAAAGTCCCGGGATTTCCCGTCCGGATCCGCCGGATGAACCGCACATAGGTGCGCTCGAAATCGGCGTGGAGCTCCTCCCGGGTTTGCCATTTCTCCCCGTCGTGAAGCGGGGTCGAAAAATCGTTGGTGCCGAGCGCAACGACGGTGATCTGGGGCTGCCACGTCCGGTCCGCCACCGCTGCCTGCTTGTCGAACAACACGTAGGGATAGACCACCGGCAGAGGATCGCCAGGCCCACCGTTGTAGTTGCGCACAATACCGCGACCGGAAATCGCGTTGACCTGGTAGTCCGCCCCGTAGTGTTTTGCGGTCAGCGGGCCGAAGGCTTGGGAGGTGTCGGTGGTCGACCAGACCTCCGTTGAGGTGCATTGCCGCTTTTCGCTGGTGTCGCCGTAGCCCACCGAATGCGAGTCGCCGATGATTTCGATCTGCCTGGCGGCGCGGGGCGGGACCATGCCCGCCGAACGCCCCGTCGCCAGGGCAAAGCCATTGAATTCGATCGGCGCAGCCTGGCTTTCAGTGACCACTTCGAGACGGATCGTGTGGCTCCCGGCGGACAAGCCTTCGATTCGAAAGACTCCGATGCCCGGCTTGACCAGCGAAAGCGGCGGCTGGCCGTCGACCAGGACGTGGAGAATGGCGTCGCCCGGACCGGTTTCAAAATAAACATCCGGGCCGGTGAAGGCTGCCGTGAAGTAGGTGCCCGGCCATTGAAACCTCCAGGTCGTGCGACGACCGCCCTCATTCCCGAGGGTGAGCATCCGGCCGTCGGTACGCATCGCCAATGTCGCCAGCGGTGGCGGGGCGTCCACTTTCTCGATCCGGGCCGTCTGCGCGCTGACCGGATTGAACAGCAACGCCAGCAGGGTAACGAGCATGGCCACGGGTTTGTCCGAGGGAGAGATCATCGCGAAATCCTAAGGATCCTCCGATCGCAGATCAAACCGCAAACCGGGGCCCTGACGCCCGGGCCATCTCGAGGCATGGCCGAGGCGAGCCCGTCAACCCCGGCCTGTCCCGTCGCCCCATCCCGTCGTCATGCCCGTCAACCCATTGCGCGGTTGATCCGGTCAAAGGCGACGACCGCATGTTCGGTGGCGCGCTGAATGTGGCGTGAGGCAATGCCGGAGGTGCGGGCGAACCCGGCGGGGTCGAGCCAGTAACGAGACTCGCCGGGGAGGCCGTGCCCCAGATCATCGGCGAGATGGGCGGCAAGATTGAGCAGGCAGGCCAGCGGATGATGGTGCATGGCGGGCTCATAATGCCCGGCAATGGCTTGCGTCACCTCACCGGGGAAATGCCACTCTTTGAGAATGGCGGCCGTGGCTTGGTTGCTCGCCACGCCGAAAGTCAGTTTTTCCCAACCGACGAGCGGCAAACTGCCCGCGGGTTGGAACGGGGCGACCGGCGCGGCTTCGTCTGCGATTATTGCCAGTGCAAGCTTGCCGAGGGAACGGAACAGGCCCGCCGAGTAGGCCGCGGAAGGGTCCTCCTGGCCCGGACGCGCGAGTTCTTCCATGAGCAAAGCAACCAGGATGGCATTGCCCCGCAGGCCCGGGCCCGTGAAGCCAAAAAGAGGAAAGTTGCGAAGCGAGAAATGGTCGACCGCGACCGCGCCAACAAGGCGATGGATTTCCTTCAAGCCGATGAGGGCCGCGGCGTCCTCGATCGAAGCAACGGGTTCACTCTGCGCAAAGGCGGCGCTGTTGGCGATGCGCAGGAGGCGGGCGGCAAGCGCGCTGTCGTGTTTGAGGTGGGCGGCGACGTCTCCCAGTGCGGAATTGGGATCGCGCAACAACCGGCCAAGCTGGGCCATGATTCTGGATGTGGCCGGAAAGGAGTGGGCAACGCGCAGTAGGTTTATGTTGGAATACCTGACCTCGTTCATCCCTGAATGATCGGTGCCGATCGGCCTCGTCTGAAGCCATTCTTTTAGATCGAGCCGCGGACATCAGGGCTTGCTCGGGCCCGAGCAATCCAGCGCTTGCCAACCGAAGCAGGCATTTTTCCATCGCTCCCGTGAACCCGCCACGAACATCGGGCCCGGCGCAAGCCGGTGGCATGACCCCGAGGTTCATGCAGCCACCCCGGGCCGCCGGCAGGCCGCAACGCGCCAATGTCAGTCCACGCAGAAAAATCCGGCGGCAATACCTGCAGACACTGCCAGGCTTCGGCTCACCCGGCGTAGTATTGCAGGAACTCGCGCACATCCGCCGGCACAGCCGGGGCAAGGTTGGGCACGACCCATTGGAACAGCCGGTGAATCTCCGCGGCTTTCGCCGCCGCGGCGGGCTGCGTCCCGGCGCCACCTTCGCTCGTGAAATATTCCGCCGGTTGCGCCGCCGCCGCCCGCACCAAGCTGTCCTTGAGCAAGAACTCGAAAGCCATCACCGACCCGTCGGACGGGTTCCGCCAAACGCTCAGGCGGGAGGGCCGGTCGCCGGCAAATTGCTCCAGAAGATAGCCGGTCTCGTCGGGCTTGGTGTGCTTGAATTGCGCTTTGAGCGTGGCGCCGAGAGCCACGATCTCGAGCAACTGCCGGTAGGCGATCAGGTCGGCTTCATTGTCGATCGCGTGATTCAGGCCGAAGACCAGGCCTTGCTCCTTTTCGTGCACGTTCGCGATCCGGCACGGAATGGTCAGCTCGAAACCCTCCACGCTCAGCATGAGTTCGCAAGCGTCGCCACTGACCGCCCGGAGCGCCGGGCCCATCTGGATGCGGATGCCTTTTTCGGAGCAGTCGATAAGCCGGCCCTTCCAGTGCCAGCCATGTCGCGACGCACTCATCTGCGCGCCGCTATCATCACGTCCGACGAGGCTGATCACCGCCTTGAGGGGGAATTCCGGCTGGATGGCGAAGCGTTGCGTGCTTCGGCGCTCGACCCGCGGCAGTTCCGGCTCGGGATTCTCCCCGGGTGGATTCTCGGGGGCCTTAAGGATGCGTTTGAAGAAAAGCATCGGCGGATGGCGGCGGATCGAAGGGGTGATTTGCGTCCGTTGGAAGCTCAGGCATTGAGCGCCCTCCAGCCTTATACCTCCCACCGCATCGCGTCAACGCCCGCCTCCGCCTTCATTCGCGTCTGATCGACCCGATCATCTCCAGACTCGATTTATGCATCCCGACCTCGCCGCGTTCGGTGGAGCGGTTCTCCGGCGCGGGTCCTGATCAACCGCTGAAACCAGCGGCAACCGAGCTCCGCAGACGGCCTCGGGCACGGCTGTCAGCGTCGACCGGGTCGAAACATTGGGCGCCGTTGCCGGTTGCATCCCGTCAACGAGGTTGCACCGACGCCTGCTTGCATGAAATCCGGTTCCGGTTCAGATTGCATAAAAGTCTTGGGTTCAGACTCACCCTTCCTTCCATGAAAAAAATCCTCGCTGGTGTCGTCATCGGAATCTGTCTGCCGTTCCTTGGAGGCTACCTGTTCGTCATCTCGGGCGCCATGCCGGTCGCGACGAAGGCGAAGCCCCTGCCATTCGAAAAATTCCTCGCCCGCCAGGCCTTGCACGCCGCGTTGGACAAGGAGACGGGGAAACCGTCCCCCCTGCCGGCAGATGAGACCAATCTGCTCGCTGGCGCACACGTCTACCAGACCCAGTGTGCCGTCTGCCACGGTCATCTCGGCCAGACCGAGTCGGCCATAGCCAAGGGCATGTTCCCGCACCCGCCGCAGCTGCTGCCGCCGAAAAAAGGCGTCACCGACGACGAAGTGGGCGAAACCTACTGGAAAGTTAAGAACGGCATCCGTCTTACCGGCATGCCCGGGTACGGCGCCAACCTCTCGGACTCGGAAATGTGGCAGGTCAGCCTGCTGCTGCGTCACGCCGACAAGCTGCCGGAACCGGTTCAGGCGGTTCTGCGCAAGCCATAATCCGCGGCCTACGGCTCAAGCGAAAACCACCTCCCCGAGCCCGGCCGCGGGTTGAAACGGCCCGACATTGTGTAACGGGCGTCCGCTTGCGTTTCGGCTTCGTTGCGATCATTTGTCCCGCTAATTCATGAAAACATTCCTCATCGTCCTCGGGGTTCTCGCTGCGATTGTCATCGCCGTTATCCTCTATGCCGGCGGCGCCTACAACGGCCTGGTGAACCGCTCGCAAGCTGTCGATGCCCAATGGGCGCAGGTGCAGAACGTCTACCAGCGGCGCGCCGACCTTGTGCCCAATCTCGTCGCCACCGTGTCTGGTGCCGCCAATTTCGAAAAATCGACTCTCACCGAGGTCACCGAGGCCCGTGCCTCGGTGGGCAAGGTGCAGCTCAACCCCGGCACCGCACCAACCGGCGCCCAACTGGCCGACTTCGAAAAGGCGCAGGGCGCGATGACGTCCGCCCTTTCCCGCCTCCTGGTTGTGGCGGAGAACTACCCGAGCCTGAAGGCCACGGCCAATTTCCAGGAATTGCAGGCGCAACTCGAGGGCACGGAGAACCGCATCGCCGTCGAGCGGGGCCGGTTCAACGACGCGGCGCTCGACTACAACGCCGCCATCAAGCGCGTGCCGGCCGTCTTCTTTGCCGCCATGTTCGGCTTTCACGACAAGGCGTATTTTGCCGCCACGCCGGGTGCGGAGAAACCGCCGGCGGTTCAGTTCGACTTCTCGAAGAAAGCACCGGCCAAGCCGTGAGGCCGCGCTCGTGAAGATCGCTCGGAATCTCCTGGTGGGGCTGGCATTCATCGCCGGGGCGGCGCTGCCCGCCGCCGAGCGGATTCCCCCGGCACCCACGCAGTATTTCAACGATTACGCCGGCGTCGTTTCGCCGGCGACGGCCGGACAGCTCAACGCCCAGTTGGAGAACTACGAACGGCAGTCATCGAACCAGCTGGTCGTCGCCATTTTTCCCAAGATGGAATCGGACTCCTCGGTGGAGGATTACACCGTCCGCGTGGCGCAGGCCTGGGCCGTGGGGCAAAAGGACCGGAGGAACGGCGCCGTGCTCTTTGCCTTCATGCAGGAGCACAAACTCTACCTGCAGGTCGGCTACGGCCTTGAGGGCGTGTTGCCCGATGCAATCGCCAAGCGCATCATCGAGAATGAAATCAAGCCCGCATTCCGCGCCGGTGACTACGACGGCGGCATGCGCGCCGCCGTGAACGCAATGATCGCCGCCTCCAAGGGCGAATACAAGGGCACCGGACGGACGGTCGCCGACCGAAATAACAGCACCGGATCCGGTACTGTCTGGGTCGTCATGGTCATTCTGTTTGTCCTGTCCGCGTGGATCCGTTCGCTGCGGTCTGGCGGCGCCATCTACTCCGGCCGAAACCGAGCCGGTCTCGGCGGCATTCTCTGGACCGGCGGTGGCGGCGGCTGGAGTTCGGGCGGAGGCGGCGGGGGTGGCTTTTCCGGTGGCGGCGGCAGTTTTGGTGGCGGTGGCGCGGGAGGGAGCTGGTAACCATGAAGACCCGGCATTTCATCAAGCAACTTGACCGCAACCTCATCGAAACGGCGATCCGTGACGCCGAGCGCCGGACGTCGGGCGAGATCCGGGTATTGATCCACCACAAGCCGGTCGAGGACGTGGTCGCCTTTGCCCAGCGGGAATTTCTCCGGCTCGGCATGCAAAAGACCCGGGAGCGCAACGCGGTGCTTATCGTGGTCGCGCCCCTGTCGCAGAAATTTGGCGTCATCGGCGACGAAGCGGTGCATCAAAAATGTGGCGAAACCTTCTGGCAGGAACTGGCCGGCGCCATGGCCGGACATTTCAAGCAAGGAAATTTTACGGCTGGTCTGCGGCACGGGATCGAACATGCCGGTGCGCTGCTTGCGGAGCATTTTCCCCGGCGATCCGGCGACAAGAACGAGTTGCCGGACCAGATTATCGAACAATAATCCCGCGGGTGAGCGGCGCGATCCGGCTGGCCCCGGTCATCACCCCTCTCGTAGCTCCTACGGGTGCACCGGCCCGCCGTGGAGATGGATTGTCATTCCCCTTTCGGCCGCCTGTTAATGCAGCCGCATGCCTCTCCTCATCCGGACCTTTCTCGCTTCTGTGTCGATGGCCGCCGCCGCGCCCGGATTACCGGCGGCCGAACCGGTCCGGCCACCGGACATCCGGCCGTTCCCCGACGTCGTGCGCTACGCCCAGGCGCACGCCCTGGCACTCGATGGATTTGAACTGGCGGGCGCCGCGGATATCGCCCGCCCTGGGGACCGCCTCACGGTGCTGTTCACCATTCAAGAGGGTACCGCGGCCCGGCAATGGCTGGCCGAATTCCGGTCCGTGGCGTTGACCGAACGCGAAGCGAAATCCAAGCCAGGCTCCGGTCTCGGATTGTTGGGCATATTTCAGTCGTCGCTGAAAACCGACACCGGACATGAATACAGTTTTCCCCAGACACCGGCCGCACTTCGGCTCCGGACCTTTGGTCCCTTTCCCGGCGCCGGCGAAGCAACGGAGGTGGATGCACGGGTGCTGGCCACGCGCGACTACCTTGTTCACGGGCTCGCTCCGATGGGCGAGATTGAACTGCGGTTGCGCACAGCCGGGCAGAAGAATCCGGGCCTTTCGTATATGTTTATCGCGCGATTTTCCGATGAGCAGATGGCCGCTTCGAAGGCCCGGGCCCGGGCCGCTGGATTTACTGAGGCCGACGAGCGGGCGTACGCAGAGGGAATTTTTGCGCTTGTCCAATTTGCCAACCTGTCGTTCCGGACGGAAGGGGTGGACGTCATCACGCACGAGATAGCCGATTCGCCGACCCTATTTTCCGGCGCCTTCGTCAATCTCGACTGGAACAAACTGCAGATTGAGGACGGTGCCGCCTGGGGGTTGCCGGCCGCCCGGATCTTTCGCCTGCCCTATTACTTTAACTCGAAGACGAAGGCGGGAGGGACCTTTTTCGTCACCACGCCCGTGCCGCCGTTGCAGAACATGGCCGGAATCGTCGGACTCACCGTGGACTGGACTTCCAAAGCGGCCGGAAAACGGCTGGTCGTGCGTGTGCTGGCGGGTCGGCGCGGCCCGCCGTGATGGTCCGGCGCGATTGACTGGAGAACCTCCGGCCGGAATCGGCCTGCGGTCCGCGACTCAATTGACCCGAACCGGCAAATCCCCGCCGGGTCAGTTGTAATGCCTCAATTCCCGCCGTGTGACTTTATGGGTCACATAGTGGTCGTTGAACATGAGCACCTCAACCATATCCTCCGTGACCCGGTGCAGGTCGCCAAACTTGATGTCCTCGCCGATCTGTTGCTGGCGGCCGACGCCGTCCGATCCCACAACGGTGGTCATGATCGGGATGGTGGCAATCTGTACCCGCTCCACCCGCCGGTTGAATTCACGTTTATAGACCCAGACCTCGGCCTTGCCGTTGGGTGTCTTCATCGGCTTGATTTCCACCGGCTGGCCCATGATCTTCCGGACTTCATCGGTAGTCATGGCCAATTTGAGAGTCGTCTCGGGACTGTCGGGAGCAACGACGGGCGGATTGGCTTCAGGTGCGGCCTTGGCGGAGGTTGAAGTGGCTGCCGCGAACGTTCGCGGAAGCAGAAGGGTCGAGACCAACGCTGCCAAACAAACAACACGAGTTTTCATGGCTGTCTTATATAACACCGCAGCCGCGGGAAATACTTCAGTTTTTTGCACTCTGCAGCGGTCGTTATGGCATACAGAAGCGCTCATAATGGGCCGCCAGGTTGGTGCGTCACTTCCCACGGCATCTGCCGCAGATCGCGTCTCCCGAACATGGCTCGCGGTACAACGAGCTTCTTGCGGCCCATTTTAGGGCAACAGCACCACAAAAGAGACCTCGCTTGATCGCCGGAATCTACTCGGATCCAGCATCACACCGCCTCGCCGGATGACGACGGGAAGACGAGATCAAACGACAGACTTTTCCGGGATTCTCAGGTCCTGGCAGCCGGCACCTGCTGCGTTGTTGCAAGATAAATGCATGGCGGCTTCCTCCGCTTGCAGTATCCTTCGTGGTACCCCAAAGTTCGGCCAACATGCCGCGACGGTCGCGATCAACCCTGCACCTCATCAGCACTTGGCTGCTCTTGTTGCCCTCCGTTTGGGCCGCCGGTTCGTCTCCCGCACACCAGAAGCCGCCGGAGGTAGAATCCAGTTACGGGCAGATGGTATTTTCGCTTCTGCCGAGGGCATTGCAGAAGAATCCGCTGATCGAGCAGACCGTGATCACGGAAATGACCGAGGATGGAAGAAAGGTCGCGCCGCCGACGAAGGAAAATCCGGTTTATTATTTGGCGCAGCCGGCCGGATACCACATGGAAGGACACGGTGTTGAGGGAGAAAAGCAACCAACCCTGGCCGAATTACAGGACGCCGTGGGTCGATCCCTGGCGGTCAACGGTTTCCTGCCCGCCATGCCCGGGCACCCGCCCTCGCTCCTGATCGTCTATTATTGGGGCTCGCATAACAATCTCGATCAGGGGTCGGACGAAATTGCCGGCACCGGGTTCGTTGATGCGGGACACAAGAATCTGCTCAGCCGTGCCACGCTGGTTGGTGGCAGCAAATTCGCCATTGAACTCAAGAAGGCGCTCGAGCTGCAGGATCGGCAGAATGAAATGAAGGCCATCGCGTCCCCAGACCTCGCGACTATGATGTCTGCCTTTGGCCCTTTGCAGTTGTTCCTGGCGCGTGATCCGAAAATCCGGCAGCTCTACGAGGAATCCCTGGCCAACTGCTATTATGCAGTCGTGTCAGCCTACGACTACAAGGCTGGCACCAAGGGAGAGCGGAAGCTGCTTTGGCGTTCGAAGATGACCGTCGATGCGCAAGGTGTCTCCATGCCCGACACGCTGCCCGGGTTGATCCTGGGTGCCGGCCGGTATTTCGGACACGACATGCCGGAATCGGCAACATTCACCAAACCGATGTTGCAGGACGGGCAGGTCAAACTCGGGCCGTTGGAGATAAAAGATTACTTTGAAAGGAACTCCGGTTCGCCTCTTGAAAAGTCGCCGGTTGATTCATCCAAGGATGGGCCCAAGAAATAGCGGACCAGAGGCAACCGCAAACCAAGGGACAAATGCCCGGATCATGGGCTTTCCCGCATCGGGCGTCGCCGCGTCTGAACGCTTTTGAACCGCCAGCGTCCGGGCGCGCGGTCTTCCGTCTCCTCCAGTCAGTTTTGCTTCTGCCCCGTTGCCGCCAATTTTTGGCGATTCCAGTCAAGAAAAATCAAATATAGGTTTGTGGTCGGAAAAGTGTGCGGTACTTTTCGCGCAACTTTTTCTCGTGTCCCACTCTCCCGTCATCGACGCCGATTCCGAGAATGCGCGGCTGGCCGTGTTGCACAGTTACGGCATCCTCGGCACCGGAGCGGAAAGACAGTTTGACGAGATTGTCCGCCTCGCCGCCCGGAAATGTGGTACGTCGGCCGCGGCGCTGAGCATTGCGGACGCGAACCGGCTGTGGTTCAAGGCGCGGATCGGTCTCGATGCAACCGAACTGCCGCGGAACGGCTCGTTTTGCGACTACGCCATTCGCAGCAGCAGCGTTTTTGTGGTGCCCGATGCCCGGCAGGACCAGCGCTTTAGCCGATTGCCGTTGGTGACCGAGGCCGGTTTCTGTTTCTATGCCGGCGCGCCGTTGGTCACGCCCGACAAACACGGCATCGGCACGCTTTGCGTGCTCGACCGGCAGCCGCGCGAGCTGACACCCGACCAGCTGGTGGCACTGCAACTGCTCTCCTATGAGGCGATGGATATGATCAATCTCCGCCGGTTGATGAGCAAACCGGCCGCCATCGGGACTTTGCCACCCTTCGCCCTGGTGGGGCCGTCGGGCAACGTCCCCCATCTGCTGGTCGTCGATGACGACGAGGCCGTGCGGGCCTTCGTCAGTTTGGCGACACGAAAGCTTGGCTATGATGTGCTTGAGGCGGCCAACGGCGCAGAAGCATTGAGCCAGCTCGAAAAGAATCCCGGCCGAATCGGACTGGTCCTCACTGATTTGAACATGCCGGTCATGGATGGCCTGGAATTGATCAGGGCGATCAAGAAACTGCCGGCTCCCCCTGCGATCGCCGTCATGAGCGGCCGCTTTGAGTCGTATGTCCGCTCGGTCCTGCAGGATGAGGGTGTCACGACTTTGCTCGGCAAGCCCTTCTCCCGGGACGAACTGAGGCTCACCCTCCAGAACGCCAAAGTGCCTGCGCCTTGATCAGGCTGCTGCGTTTCCGGTACCCCGCGCCCGGCTCGGAACGCGCCGTTTTCGCGGCCTGTAGCCCGCCGGTCACCGGATGCCAGGTGCAGGGTCATCCTTCTCGGGTGTCTGTAAATTTGCTCACAAAATCGCTCCTGCCGGGCCAAACATAGGTCCGGGGTTGCAGTCCCGCGACTCTGTGCTCTCTGTGATGCCAATCCTCACCCATGTCCACGCACGTTGAAAATGTCGTTATCGTAGGCACCGGTTGCGCCGGCTTGACTGCCGCCATCTATACTGGCCGGGCCAATCTGCAGCCGCTCGTCATCGAAGGGGTCCTGCCCGGTGGCCAGCTTACGACAACCTCCGAAGTGGAGAATTTTCCCGGCTTTCCAGAAGGAGTGGACGGCTACCAGTTGATGCAGAACCTGCGCAAACAGGCGGGAAAATTCGGTACGCGCTACGAGAGCGGTGTGGTCACCGGTCTCGATACCGCGGCTTGGCCCTACACGCTCAAGCTCGCCGACCGCGAGATCAAGGCGAAGACCGTCATCGTCGCCACCGGCGCCTCGCCCCGCCTGACCGGCATCCCCGGCGAGAAGGAACTCTACGGCGGCAAGGGGGTGACGACGTGCGCGACCTGTGACGGAGCGTTCTACCGCAAGATGGACGTCGCGGTCATTGGTGGCGGCGACAGCGCAGCAGAGGAGGCGCTCTTCCTCACGCGTTTCGCGAGCAAAGTCTACCTGGTCCACCGCCGCGATGCATTGCGCGCTTCCAAGATCATGGTCGATCGCGTCCTCGCTCATGAAAAGATCCGGCCGGTATGGGATTCGGTGCCGGTCGAAGTCATGGGGGTGAGGGAAGGCGCCGTCAGCGGTTTGAAAATCAAGAACGTCAAGACCGGAGCCGAGTCCGTCCTTGCCGCCAGGGGGATCTTCATCGCCATCGGCCATGTGCCGAACACCGCACCGTTCAAGTCGGCCGTCGATACCGACGAGCAGGGATATTTTGTCCCGACCGGTCACAGCCAGGTGACGACCCGGACCCCCGGCGTGTACGTCGCGGGAGACTGTGCCGACCACCACTACCGTCAGGCCATCACGGCGGCGGGCATGGGTTGTCAGGCGGCCATCGAGGCCGAACGCTGGCTGGCGGGAAAGGGCGGCTGAGCGCCGTGCATAAGTCTTGACCCGACCGGCGCCGCGTCGGTGCATCGGGCGTGCGTGCGTTCACCCTGCTTTGTCTCGCGCTTCTGGGCGCCGTCTCCGTCGCGCTTGCGCAACCGGTTGAGATTTGCCCGGTGCGATCGGGCCCCGCCGTGCAGTCACTCAACGGCGCGTGGCGATTCAAATATGTCCCGGGCTCCGACCTTGGCCCCGATGTCCGGTTTTTCGATCCCGGTTTTGGCGATATCGCAGCCTGGCCGGCCATCACGGTGCCCGGCCATTGGGAACTGCAGGGTTTCGCCCCGCCGCGCTATGGCAAGGAACTCGCCGAGGGCACCGGCCTCTACCGCCGCTCCTTTCGCGTGCCGGCGGCCTGGAAGGGCCAGCGCGTGTTCCTTCATTTTGACGGCGTGCTCTACGGCTTCGATGCCTGGGTGAATGGCACCAAGGTCGGCTCGTGGGCCAGCGCCTACAATCCGGTGGCGTTTGACATCACCGGCGCCGTGAAGCCCGACGCCGAAAACGTGCTGGCGGTGAAAGTGACGACGCGGGACCACGGCTGGGAATTCGACACCAATGACTGCTGGGCGCTTTCAGGCATCTACCGGGACGTGACGGTGTTCGCCGTGCCGGATGCGCATTTCCGCGCGTGCACCGCGCGGACCACGCTCAACCCCGA
>JBBIHQ010000004.1:0-44390 GCA_037446975.1 Opitutia bacterium | reverse complement strand
GAGCGACCGCAACTTTGGACCGCGGAGACGCCCGCGCTCTACACGTTGGAATTGTCGCTCTCGTCCGGCCAATCGCTCACGGAAAAAATCGGCCTGCGGGAGGTGCGCATTGTGGACGGCGTGCTGCAGCTGAACGGCCGGCCCATCAAGCTGCACGGCGTCGATCATCACGACATCTGGCCGGAGCGCGGGCGGGTCGCCACCGAGGCACTCATGCGCCGCGACCTCGAGCTGATGAAGGCCGCCAACATCAATTTCATCCGGACGTCACACTATCCGCCGCACCCGCGGTTCCTCGAACTGTGCGACGAGCTGGGTTTCTATGTGATGGATGAGGTGCCGTTCGGTTTCGGCGACGAGCACCTGGAAGATCCTGCCTACCAGGAGACCCTGCTCACGCGCGCGCAAGCCACCGTCGCGCGCGACCACGACCATGCCTGTGTCATCATCTGGAGCGTCGGCAACGAGAATCCAAACACGCCACTGACGATCGCAACGGCTCGCCGGGTGAAGGAACTGGATTCCACGCGTCCGGTGTGCTTTCCGCAAACCGGCTCCTATTTTGCCCAGCACTATTCCGAGCTGCCGCCGGACATCGACCTTTACGCCGCGCACTATCCCACCCCCGCCACCGTGCGCGCCTATGGGAAGAAACTCACCCGGCCGATCGTCTTCACCGAATACGCCCATGCGCTCGGGCTCGCCACGGGCCAGATCCAGGACGAGTGGGCCATCATGCAGGCCAGCCCGCGCATCGCCGGCGGCGCCATCTGGATGTTTCAAGACCAGGGCATCCTGCGCACGGCCGCCGCAGGCCAGAGCCCGGCGAGCACCCACGATCTCGGGCTCGCCGTCTGGCCGGACGCGACGCACTACTACGACACCAACGGCAATCAGGGCATGGATGGCATCGTCTACTCCGACCGCCGGCCGCAGGTGGACTACTGGCAGGTGCGCAAGGTCTACTCGCCGGTGCAAATTTCCGCCGGCGTCCTGCGCGTGCAACCGGGGATGAACCAGCTCGCGCTGGACGTGGAGAACCGTTTCGACTTCCGCTCGCTGCAGGGCTTCGTTCTCGCGTGGACCGTCATGCGCAACGGCCGCGCCGGCCAGTCGGGCCTGCTGCCGCTGCATGCCGCCGCCCGCGAAACGGAAAAGGTGATCCTGCCGGTCGAGTGGCCGCCGGATGTCGCGGATGATTTCACCTGGCTCGAGGTGCGTTGCCGCGATGAGCGCGGCGAATCTTTTCACGAACGCAGCTTCGTCCTCCGCCCCCAAGTCGCCGTCTCACCGCTGGCGACGCTGCTCGCGGAACTCCCCGCGAGCAGCCTGAGGCTAGCCGAGACGCCGGAGACATTCACGGTCACCCATCCGGGATTCACGATCAGCCTGCAGCGCGTCACCGGCGAAATCACGCTGCGCGATCCGGCCGGAAACCTGCTCGCTGCCGGTCCGTGGCCGCATGCCGGCCGGCGGTTCACGGAGGGCGAATTTGTCCGCGCCGGTAAGGAAAAAACCTGGACCAACGCCTTGTTGCGTAACGTCACTGACCTCGAGACCAGTGCGACGCGCACGGACGCCGGCATCAGTCTGCGCATCAAGGGCACCTATGTCCGGCCCGACTCACCGGGGCAGGCTCTGGCCGGCGACGTTAGCCTGCTCGTAAAGCCCGACGGCGCGATCGGGGTCGACTACAGCTACCGGCCGGTCGGCGGTCACGGTCTCCTGCTTGAGGCGGGCGTCGGGCTGCTCGTGCCCGGAACCGCCTCGGAATTCCAGTGGTTTGGCGCGGGGCCGTTCGCCGGTTATCCCGGGAAGGATGCCCTCAACGAGTTCGGCCGGTATCACCTCAACCGGAACGATCTTTATTTCCAGGGCAATCGCCGCGCGGTCGAGGTGGCGCTGCTCACCACCCCGGCCGGCCAGGGTCTGGCGATTGGCGGCGACGCGATGGATGTGGCGGTGGAGCGCACCGGCGACGACACGATTTTCAGCCACAACGCGGTAATCTCCGGGCGCGGCACCAAGTTCAACGGTCCGGAAGTCTTCGTCAAAGCCGAGGACGTCGGCACCATCAAAGGCCACTTCACCCTGCTGCCGCTGGCGCCGGCCTGGCCGGACCGTCTGACCTCCTGGTTCGGGACGCCGACCGCGGCAGAACCCGTTCAACCGTATTTTCACAGCTATGACCAGTGAGGCGCTCCGCCGGCTATGGCAACGGCTCGGCCTTCCGGAAGACTACGCGCGTCGGGCCGAATTGCGCCGTCAACGCGAGGCAAAGCGACTGGTGTGCGTCGGCCGGAACCCCGCTGGTCGCCTCGTCAAGCTGACACCACGGGCCGCGGTCGCTTGGCAGCGGATGCAAGCGGCGGCCGCGAAGGACGGACTCGAATTGCTGCCGATCTCCGGTTTTCGCAGCATCGCACGGCAAACCCGGATCATTCGTCGCAAACTAGCCGATGGCCAGCTCCTCGCCGACATTCTCCGGGTCAACGCGGTGCCCGGTTGCAGTGAACATCACACCGGCCGCGCCCTTGATGTCGGTTCGCCCGGCCACGTGAAACTGACTCCCGACTTTGCGCGGACCCGGGCGTATCGGTGGCTGAAAGAGCACGCAGCGGAATTCGGATTCACCCTGTCTTATCCTCCCCGGAATTCGCGCGGGATTGTGTTCGAGCCCTGGCACTGGTGCTGGCACCCGAGCCTCTGACGATCTCATAGCCGTGTTGTAAGAGCCTTTAAAGTAGCGACTTTTACATATGACTGGCATCGTTTAGAATTGTTCTAAATCCTTGTTGCAATCCGGTCTTATTCCAATTGCTTTGGAAATATCCGACCCATGAACTCCACCGAACAAAATTGCGCCGCCCTTGCCGAGCGGCTGACCGCCAGCGGACTCCGGCCCACCGTGCAACGGGAGGTTGTGTTCAAGGTTATCCTCGAAAAGCGCGACCATCCGACCGCCGACGAGATTTTTGCGCGCGTGAAGGCCGAGATGCCGACCATCTCGCTTGCGACCGTCTACAACTGCTTGGAAACCTTGGTTTCGTGCGGGCTCATCCGGCAGGTGAATCTGGAGCGGGCCCCGACGCGGTATTGCCCGAATCTGCACCAGCACGCGCATTTCCATGACGAAACCACCGGCCAGATCCACGACGTCGACCTGCCCGCCGATCTCCTGACCCGCTTGCACGCCGTGCTACCGCCCGGGTTTGACGCCAAGAGCATCGAACTGACCTTCCGTGGTTCGGCAGGCTCACCACGCCCTGAGCTCGTCGAAGGGCGTGGTCGCGCCGGCAACAACCCGCACGGGACGAACTGATTCTTGCGGCCCCCACCTGTCACCCATCATTTTTTCCATGAGCCAACTAGTTATCAAAGACCTGCACGTCAGCATCGGCGACAAGCCCATCGTCAAAGGCTTGAACCTGACAATCAAACAGGGCGAAGTGCATGCCATCATGGGGCCGAACGGCACCGGCAAGAGCACGCTTGCCAAGGCCATCGCCGGCCATCCGGACTACACCATCACCCGTGGCGATGTCCTCCTCGACGACAAATCCGTTCTCGCCATGGAGCCGGACGAGCGGGCCCGGAGCGGACTTTTCCTTGCGTTCCAATATCCGAGCGAGATCCCCGGTGTCTCCATCGCGAACTTCCTCCGCGCCGCCGTGCAAGCCCGCATGGTCGAGGGTGAGGAACTCGATGCCACCGGCTACTACAAGAAACTCTACGGCAAGATGGACCTCCTCAAGATTGACCGGAAGTTCACCTCCCGCTCCGTCAACGAAGGGTTCTCCGGTGGCGAAAAGAAACGCTGCGAAATCCTCCAGATGGCGATGCTCGAGCCCAAGATCGCCCTGATGGACGAAACCGACTCCGGCCTCGACATCGACGCGCTCCGCATCGTGGCCGACGGCGTCAATGCCCAGCGCAGCGGCCCGTCCGCTCCCGGCATCATGCTCATCACCCACTACCAACGGCTGCTTGATTACATCGTGCCCGACTTTGTGCACGTCATGCATGATGGCCGCATCGTAAAGAGCGGCGACAAGTCCCTGGCCCTTGAGTTGGAGGCCAAAGGTTATGACTGGGTGAAGCAGGAATTCGCCGCCGCCACCGCTTGAAACCCCACCCTCTCAACCGGTCAATCTGAGCGCAGCGAGGAATCCATCACCGCCCCCGGCCACGACCAGCATCCCGGATCCTTCACTCGTTCAGGATGACACGCCAAAAAGTATTTCTTCATGAAACCACCGACTGAACTCGAAGCCGCCATTGCGCTGGAAAACAATCCCGTCGCCGGCATTGACCAGACGAAGGGCGACTTCAAATACAACGTCGATTACGCCTTCGATGCCGGCACCGGTCTCAACGAGACGACCGTCCGCTACATCAGTTCGGTCAAAAAGGAGCAGCCCTGGTTGCTCGAGTTCCGCCTCCACGCCCTGAAGACTTTTCTCGCGAAGCCGCTGCCGACCCATTGGGCGACGAGGGATCTCGAGAACATCAACTTCGACAAGATCAGATACTACCTGTCCCAGGGTCAGAAACCCAAGCGCACGTGGGACGAGGTCCCGGACGACATCAAGAAAACCTTCGAGCGGCTCGGCATTCCCGAGCAGGAGCGCAAGTTCCTCGCCGGGGTCGAGGCCCAGTTCGACAGCGAGGCCGCCTATTCCAACATCAAGGATCTCGTCGCAAAACAGGGCGTCATCTTCTGCAACTCCACCGAGGGGCTCCGGGAGCACCCGGAGATATTCCGCAAATTCTTCGGCAAGGTCATCCCGACCGGCGACAACAAGTTCTCCGCGCTCAACAGCGCCGTGTTCTCCGGCGGCTCGTTCATCTACGTGCCGCCCGGCGTCAAGGTCGCGCAGCCGCTCCAGGCTTACTTCCGCATCAACGCGGAAAACTTCGGCCAGTTTGAGCGCACCCTCATCATCGCCGACGAAGGTGCGGAGGTCGTCTACATGGAAGGTTGCACGGCGCCGAAATTCTCCACGTCGACGCTCCACAGCGCGGTGGTCGAGCTCGTCGCGCTCAAGGGGGCGAAGATCCAGTACATCACCGTCCAGAATTGGGCGAACAATGTGTTCAACCTCGTCACCAAGCGCGGCGTGGCCCACGAGGACGCCGAGATCAAGTGGATCGACTGCAACATCGGCAGCCGGCTCACGATGAAATACCCGGGCGTCGTCCTGAAGGGCGAGCGGGCTCGCGGCGAAGTGCTTTCCATCGCCCTGGCCAACGACGGCCAGCATCAGGATACCGGGGCCAAGATGGTCCACGCCGCCAACAACACCACCTCCAACATCATCGCAAAATCGATCTCGGTCGGCCAGGGCCGGTCCACGTACCGGGGCGTCGTCCACATCCCGAAGCACCTGAAGGGCTGCAAGAACAACACCGAGTGCGACGCGCTGCTCATCAACACCAACTCCCGCACCGACACCTACCCGGCCATCAGCGTCCGCGGCGACCGCAACGCCACCCAGCACGAGGCCAGCGTCTCCAAGGTCAGCGAGGACATGATCTTCTACATGCAGTCGCGCGGCCTCACCGAGGCGCAGGCCATGAGTCTCGCCGTCAACGGCTTCATCAACGATCTCGCCCGCCAGTTCCCGATGGAATATTCGGTCGAACTCAAGCGGCTCATTGATTTGGAGATGGAGGGCAGCGTCGGCTGACCGATCGCATCGCACCATGGCCGACCTATCTTCCGTTTCCACTTCCCTGACCGGCTCCTTCACCGCCGAGGCTTTCGCCGCCCACCTGGAGCGCATCAAGCACCTCCCGGCGTGGTGGCTCGACCGCAAGCGCGCCGCCTACGCCCGTTTCGCCGCCCTGCCGATGCCCAAGCGCACCGACGAGGGCTGGCGTTTCTCCAATCTCGCCGGGCTCACGCTGGAGGGCTTCAACCTTCCGCCCGCCATCCGTTTTGAACAGATGGCCCACCGCGAGCTCGGGGTGACCGGCGCCGGCCACCTCGTGCTGGCCAACAACCGGCTCGTCGCCCGCCAGATTCTTGCGGAGGAAGCCGCGCAGAACGGGGTCGTGGTCGACTCGCTGCAAAACGCCATGGTGCGGCATGCCGATCTGGTGCGGTCCCACCTGCTCGCCCAGCCGTCGAAGCTGGGCTCGGAGAAGTTCGCCGCGCTGCACGAGGCGTTTCTGGAGGACGGCGCCTTCATTTACGTGCCCAAGGGCGTCGAAGCCCGGCTGCCGGTCGGTGTTTTTCATTACGCCAGCGGCGCGGGCACGGCCGTCTTCCCGCACACGCTGATCATCGCCGAGGCTGACGCGAAGATCACCATCGCGGATTTCTTCCGCTCCGAAAAGGCCGGGGAAACCCACTTCGCCTGCGGCGGCCACGACCTCTACGCCGGCCACGGGGCGCAAGTCACCTATGTCGCCATGCAGGACTGGAGCCGCGCGACCCTGTCGTTCCAGTTTGACGCCAAGGTCGTCCGCCGGGACGCGCAGGTCCTTTCCCTCAATCTCCACGCCGGCGGCCGCCAGGCACGGCACGAAAGTTTTTCGCAGCTGGCCGCCCCGGGCGCCCATTCGGAGATGCTCGCCCTCACCGTCGCCCACGGCACCCAGGAGTTCGACCAGCGCACGCTGCAGATCCACCAGGCGCCGAGCACCAGCTCGAACCTGCTCTACAAGAATGCGCTGCTCGACCGGGCCAAGACCATTTTCTCCGGCCTCATCGTTGTTGATCCGGACGCGCAGAAAACCGACGCCTACCAGAGCAACCGCAACCTGATGCTGAGCGAAGAGGCCGAGGCCAACTCCCTGCCCGGCCTGGAAATCCAGGCCAACGATGTGCGCTGCACCCACGGAGCCACCTCCGCCCGCATTGACCGCGAGCAGGAATTCTATCTTGAATCCCGCGGCATCCGCCCGGCGCAGGCGCAGGAACTGCTGGTGTTCGGGTTTTTTGAGGAGGTGCTCGGCAAGATCGAACATCCGGAGCTTCACGAGATCCTGACCGGGATCATCCGGACCAAATTCAGCGAGAACTGAAACATGCCTGACAAGCGCGACCGCATTCTTTCCCGCGAGGTCACCGTCACCCAGATTCCCAGCGGCGACAAGCACACGCTCTTTGCGGGCGACTCCGTCTTCATCCACCAGGTGCTGGGCGGCAGCTACACCGTGCAGACCTCGACCGGACTTTTTCGGATCGACGGCAAGGACGCGGACGCGATCGGTGAAACCGTCGCGGACCACGCCGTCACCGCCGCAACCCTGGCCGATGGGGCACCCGATCCGGCGGCCATCTGGGACCAGATGCGAAAGGTTTTCGACCCGGAGATCCCGGTCAACATCGTCGACCTCGGGCTCGTCTACAACCTGGACGTCTCCCGGCTCGATGCCGGCGGCTTCAAGGTGGATGTGGCCATGACACTGACCGCGCCCGGTTGCGGCATGGGTCCGGCGATCGCCGAGGACGCCAAGAGCAAGATCCTCCTGGTCCCCGGGGTCAGCACCGCCGACGTCCGCATCACCTGGGATCCGCCGTGGAACCAATCCATGATTTCCGAAGAAGGGAAGATGAAGTTGGGCTTGATTTAGGTTCGGGCGAAACTGTCCGGCGGCGGGGCTCCGGTTTCCTTCTATTCGCGCAGGACGGCACAGTTGCACCAGGGATGTTCCACCCCTTGCAAATCAATCCCCACCTGCTATGGATGGCGGCATGCGGTGTCTCTTCCTTCTGTTCGGCGCGGTCCTACTGAGTTCATCCACCCTTGCCGCCGAAAGTCCGCTCTTCAATGGCCGGGACTTCACCGGTTGGGAGTTCACCACCAATCCCGCGAAGAACATCGGTGAAGTCTGCACGATCAAGCCCGACGGGGTTATCGCCGCCGCCGGCACCCCGGTGGGCTACATCACGACCACCGCCAGCTATGAAAATTACCGGCTGCACGTCGAATGGCGCTGGAGCGGGAAGCCCGGCAACGGCGGCGTGCTGGTCCATATCAGTTCCGGCCCCAAGGATCGCGCCTGGCCGCTCTGCCTGCAGATCCAGACCAAGCACCAGAATGCCGGCGACCTGTTGCCCATGGCCGGCGCCGCGTTCGCCGAGCCGCTCGCTCCCGGCCAGAAGACGCCCCAGCGCCCTCATGTCGCGCCCGACAGTGAAAATCCCGTTAATGAATGGAACACCTGCGACGTAACTTGCCGCGGCGACAGGCTCGAGGTGAGCATCAACGGCGTGTTGCAGAACAAGGTCACCCACGTCACTCCGCACTCCGGCCGGATCGGTTTCCAATTCGAGGGCACACCGTTCGAGTTGCGCCATGTCAGCGTGGTCCGGCTTGACTAACCCCGGACGACGCCACGGTCTGTGATTCCCCCCGCCATGGACGAAAACAATCCCGACCTGCCCTCCAGCCCGGATTTCTGGAACATTCGCTACAAGACCGGCCAGACGCCTTGGGACTTTGGCGGCGTCCCGGCGGAACTGAAGGATTACCTCAAGCGCAATCCGAACGGGGGCCGGGTGCTGATCCCCGGGTGTGGCTGGGGCTACGAGATCCAGGCCTTTGCGGATGCGGGCTACGATGTCACCGCCATCGATCTCTCCTCGTCGGCGATCGAGCGCGCCCACAAGCTGGTGAATCCCGCGCTCGCCCGCCGCATTGTCGTGGGGGATTTTTTCAAGTATCATTTTACCCACAGCACCTTCGATGTGGTTTACGAACGCACCTTCCTCTGTTCCATCTTGCCCGGCCGCCGCGAAGCCTATCGTGATCGCCTGACCCGCATGCTCAAGTACGGCGGTTCCTTGATCGGCTACTTTTACTACCAGAAGATCGAACCCAACGCCGGCCCGCCGTTCGGCTTGGCCTGGGGCGAGGCCGACGAGCTTTTCTCCCGTCATTTCCTCCTGACGAAGGACGTGCTCGTGACCGATTCCCTGCCGCTCTTCGCCGGTCGCGAGCGCTGGCAGGAACGTCGCCGGACCTCCGCCCCCGGGGCCAAGGACGCAGGCTGATTGGGAAGCGGCGACGGCGACGGCCGGGCTGAAACGGCTTGGTTTGCATCGGGCTGACGCAATCGAGTCTTGCCCAGTGTCGCCGCGTGCGTAGCTCTTGCCTTGCGTATGACTTTCCTCCCCCGCCCCACCCGCGCAATCATTGCGCCATTTTTCGCCATGCTTTGGCTGGCCGGCCGGCTCCTGGCCCAGGCCCCGGCGGCCGGCGCACCACCGGCCCCGGCAACGACGCCCGCCGCGCCCGCGACGCCCGCGCGGATCGACGCGGTAGAAAATTCCGTGGTCAAGATCTTCGCGACGATGCGCTATCCCGACGTCTTCAAGCCCTGGACCAAACAGGCGCCCCAGGAGGTTACCGGCAGTGGTGTGGTCATCGAGGGTCACCGCATCCTGACCAACGCCCATGTCGTGCTCTACGCCTCCCAGGTCCAGATTCAGGCCAACCAGGCCGGTGACAAGATTTCCGCCACCGTCGTCGCCATTGCACCGGGCATCGACCTTGCGGTGCTCAAACTGGATGATGAGACCTTCTTCGACACGCACGCCCCTGTCGCCCGCGCGAGCATGCTGCCGGAAATCAAGGACACCGTCATGGCCTACGGTTTCCCCACCGGCGGCACCAGTCTGTCGATCACGAAGGGCATTGTTTCGCGGATCGAGTTTGTGCCCTACAACTATCCGACCTCCGGATTGCGCATCCAGATCGACGCCGCGATCAATCCCGGCAACAGCGGCGGCCCGGCCATCGCCGGCGACAAGATGATCGGCCTGGCCTTCAGCCACCTCAACAACGCCCAGAATATCGGCTACATCATCCCCAACGAGGAAATCGAACTCTTCCTCCGGGACATTGCCAAGGGGCCGTACCAGGGCAAGCCCGCCATGTTCGACGAGCTGCAGACGCTGGAAAACCCCGCGCTGCGCAGTTATCTCAAACTCGACAAATCGGTTGAAGGCATCGTGGTCCACGAGCCCTATGAGACCGAACCCTCCTATCCGCTGAAGGAGTGGGATGTGATCACCAAGATCGGCGACACCGACATCGACGACCAGGGCATGATCCGGATCGGACCCAACCTTCGCGTGCGCTTTCAGTACCGGATTCAGCAGATTGCCCGGAACGGCCGGGTGCCGCTTACCCTCGTCCGCGCCGGGCGCGAACTGAATGTCGAACTGCCCGTCTCCGCCGACCGCCCGTCGCTGATCCCGGATCTGAAAGGGGAATATCCTTCGTATTTTGTCTTTGGTCCGCTGGTGTTTTCCCGTGCCACCGCGCAGTTTCTGGGGGCTTTCAACAACAACGCCAACCTGGTCGTGATGCTGAGTGCGATCCGCAGCCCGCTCGCCGTGCGCCGGGGCGACAAACCCTCCTTCCCCGGGGAGGATCTGGTCGTCATCTCCTCCCCCTTCTTCCCGCACAAGCTCGCCATGGGTTATGGCCCCCATGTCGCCCACGTGCTCAAGACCGTCAACGGCGTTGCCATCAGAAATCTGCGCCATCTGGTGGAGCTCCTGCGGGACTCGAAGGACGAGTTCATCACCCTCGAGTTTGACAGCCGCGGCGGCGAGGCCCTGGTCTTCCCCCGCCAGGAGATGCTGGCCGCAACGGACGACATCCTGAACGACAACGGCGTCCGGGCGCAGGGTTCGCCGGACATGCTGGAGGTCTGGAACAACAAACCGGCCAAATAGGCCGGGGTGCGTGGGCCGCTCCGGGCCACGGGACCGCCCGCGGTTCCGGCCCCGCCTGACCTGTTCTGTCGCCCGGTCCAGGCCGTCGGTTCGGGCAAAAATCCACTCGCAAAACTGCCGGACCGGTGCACGTTTCGAACTCATGTCCGCCCACAATCTTTCCCGCGATTACCAGAGCACGGTCAAGCCCCGCCTCGACGATGATGATGATGACGAGAGCGAAGAGGTCGTCGCCAAGAATCCCGCGCCGCAGGTCGGCGCCCTCATCCAGAAGAAATTCCTGGAACAGCGTAAGATCTTCCTGTGGGGCCCGGTGACCGACGAGACGGCCAAGGACCTCACGGAAAAACTGCTTTACCTCGAGACCACGGGGCCCGGCAAGGAGATCACCTTTTACATGAACACGCCGGGTGGCTCCATCACCGCCGGCATGGCCGTTTACGATACGATCAAGCTCATCTCGTCGCCGGTTACCATCGTCGTCACCGGCATGGCCGCCTCGATGGGGTCGATCCTGCTCAGCGCCGCCAAGAAGGGCCGCCGCCTGATTTTCCCGCATGCCCGCGTGCTTATCCACCAGCCGCTCATCACCGGTCGCATGGTCGGTCCGGCCTCGGACATCAACATCCAGGCCCAGGAAATGGAAAAGCTGCGGTCGGAACTGAATGAGATCCTCGCCACCGCTTCAGGTCAGCCGATCGACAAAGTGGCGAAGGATTCCGATCGCGATTTCTACCTGAACGCCCGTGAGGCTATCGCCTACGGTTTGGCCGACAAGATTGTCGACAAGCTCTAGGGAGCGACCGGTGACGACTTGGTCAGCTCGCTGAGCTGGCGGGAAAAATCCAGCGATCGCTGCCGATCACCCGCGGCATCGGCGGTCGCCAGAGCTTCGGCCAGCAGGGTCTTGAGTGCGTCGGAGGTGGGTGGTCTGGCCTGGACCAGGTTGGCATAAACCTGCAATGCCGCGGGACGGGCTCCATTGGCCGAAAGCAACCCCGCAATCTCGCGCCCCAACGGCCAGTCCGTCCGGTTGAACGTTTTCAGCCGGGTTGCAAATTCGAGGGCGCTCACGGCTGTGCCGGCGGCATTTTCTGCCAGGGCCCGCCGCGCCAACGATAGGCCCAGGGCCAGGCTGGGCCGGCGTTCGAGTGCCGCCTTCAGCACGGCCAGCGCCTCATCCGTGCGTCCTTCTTTGACGAGCAGATTTGCGCGGCGGATGATCACATAGGGCGCCAAGGCCGGGGCCAGACGGGCACTTTGCTTCTCCTGTTCCTCCAGCGACACCTTGAACGGACGGTACAGAGGATCTCCGATCGCCATCGTCTGCCAGCTCAGTGCCGGCTGGGCAAAATACACGGCATCGCCCAAAGTCCGGCCCTGAATCAGGGCGTGGAGGAGGAGATCCGGCCGGTGGGTGAGCTCCAGGTACGGCTCAAATACATTGCCCACGGTGGCGGCGACACCGCGCGCCACCAATGGTCCGCACCAGCCTTGCGCGTCAGACTGCAGCGTCTGGGCGGAAAAACTGTGGATATGCATGGCCACGGCTCCGGGTGGAAAGGCGAAGCCCTCGGCCGAGAACGGCCCGTTCAAATCGGCGTGGTACCAGCCAAAGTAGAGCACCGGCGCATCGAACCGGGCCTCGGCGCCAAAGGTCGCGCTGGTGCGCTCGACGTCCGTGTCGAATCCAAGGTCCCGCAACTGGGCGTGCACCGATTCAAGCCACTTGTCCCCGTTTGCATCCGGTCCGTTGAGGTCGACATAGGCGCGCCCGATCAATCCACTTCTCTCCCCTTCCAGCGCCGAGGTGACCAGCCGGCGCGCACTCTCAAAAGTCGGCCCGTCGAGCCGGGAAACCTTTACGACCGTCCCGGCTTCCAGCGACGACGGATGTTCATTCGCGAAGAGCGGATTGGCCACGAATGCGGTGATTTCATAGCCGCTTTGCGCCAGCAGGCTCAACTCTGAGTCGACGGCGGCTTCGTTCTTGTTCAACTGGGGGCTGATCTTCCGGTCGGCGGTTTCGACCAGCAATGCCGGGTCGTTGTAGATGCGCAGCGGCACTCCGCGGCAGACGACGAGGTACGAAATATGGTGGCCGATCAGGGCATAGCGTTTGCGTCCGAGCCGGTCGAGCAGGCTGCTGTCCGTGCCCTCGATCCAGCCACGCCGGTAGAGTTCGTCCTGCACGGGCTGGTAAACCTCGTCGATAAACTGCCGCCAGGTGACGCTCTCGGTCTCGGGCATCGGCAGCGCCACGATGTTGGCCATCGGCACGGCGCGTTTCGCCGCATAGAATTCCGCCAGCTTGACTGACTCCGGCTGGCGGGAGTTGGCCAGGATCACGACCCGGTCCGCCGGCCCCTCACCGGCGGCTCTCAACAATCCGGTGCCCAGCATAAGGGCCAGGCCCCACCACCGGAATGTCTGGGCGGAAATCACGCGGTGAAGCTGCCCGCTGTGCCCGCCCATTTCGAGCACGGTTTCATACTCCTGCAATCAAGCGGCGCTTGCCAAGAATGCGGCTTTCCCTTTTGCTGCGCCCGGCGATGGATTCCGCCTTCCCGCAAGGGTAAACCGCCTGCACACCGCAGGCTGATGACTCCTGGGCAAATTCATTCCCGCAGCTCATCATGATGCTTTATTTGCTGGTCGGACTCGGCGGAGCGCTCGGCAGCATCGCGCGCTTCTGGTTGTCCGGCGTGATCGCCAACCGGATCGGCGAGACGTTCCCGTGGCATACTCTGGTCATCAACGTCACCGGTTCGTTTCTCATCGGCTTTTTCGCGACCCTGACCGGGCCCGATGGTCGGGTGTTCGCCAGCACCGGCACCCGCCAGTTTGTCATGATCGGTCTCTGCGGCGGCTATACGACCTTTTCCGCCTTCAGCCTGCAGACTCTCAATCTCGCCCGCGACGGCGAGTGGCTGCAGGCCGGCGCCAACACCGTCGGTTCCGTCGTCACCTGTCTCGTCGCGGTCTGGCTGGGCCACTTGCTGGCCGCGTACCTCAACCAAATGAAAGGAACCTGACCATGGAACTCCCGCACGACTGCGTCCTGCTCCGCATCTTCATCGGTGAATCCGACCGGCATAAAGGCAAGCCGTTGTATGAGGCGATTGTCCTCGCCGCCCGCGAGCAGCATCTGGCCGGCGCCACGGTGCTGCGCGGCGCGATGGGCTTCGGCAAATCCAGCCGCATTCACACCAACAAGATCCTGCGCCTTTCGGTCGACCTGCCGCTCATCATCGAGATCGTCGACAGCGAGGAGAAGATCAACGCCTTCCTCCCCGTGCTCGACCAGATGATGTCGGGCGGCCTTATCACCCTCGAGAAGGCCCGGGTGATCTATTACCGCTCGGGCGAAACGCAGCCGCCGTTTGCGCCCGGCGAAACCGGCGGCGGCTGAAACCCGGGCCGGATTTCCCGTTCAGTCAACCGCAGACCGTCATTTCCACCTCGCTCATGAACTGGCTCGGCTGGGCACTCCTCTCGGCGTTTTTCGCCGGCATCACCGCGGTGCTGGCCAAGGTCGGCGTCGAGTCGGTGAATTCGCACCTCGCCACGGCCGTGCGGACGACCGTCGTGCTGCTTTTTACCTGGGCGATCGCCCTCGCCGTGGTGCCGCTGAATTCCCTTGGCGCCCTGCCGCGGCGCGCCTGGATTTTCCTCACGCTATCCGGGGTCGCCACCGGCCTGTCCTGGCTCTGTTATTTCCGCGCCCTGCAACTCGGGCAGGCCTCGCGGGTCGCGCCGGTGGACAAGCTCAGCGTGGTCGTCGCCATTGCTTTGGCGGCAATCTTTCTGCGCGAACAGCTGACCTGGCAGCACTGGCTGGGCGGAGCCCTCGTGGTCGCCGGCGCCCTGGTGCTGGCCTGGCCCGCCGGGCCGGCGTGACCCTTATTTCGCGGCCGGCGCGGAAGCCACCTCTCGCTTGAGCAACTGGGTCCGCAGGAACGTATCCGGCCCAGCCTGCTTCCACGCCGTCAGCCAGATCGTCGCGAGCATCTCGCCGCCTCTCCGCAACTGGCCCTCGATGAAGGCCGTGCCCTCGGCATTGACCGGCTCAAGATCCTGATGGTATTTGCCGGTCTTCTCGAGTTCATCGCTCAATTTGCCGGCCTTTTCCAGGCGGTAGAGCGGTTCGACCAGCAGGTTCGAGGCAAGGACATAATCCATCACCGCCGCAAACAGCGGATCCCGTCCGTCGGTCCGCGGTTCGAGGGCCAGGGGCATCACCGGCTTGACTGGCGGAGCGATGTCGCCGGTCTTGAGCCCGGCCTTGGCGATGAAGCCGCCGTCTATCCAGCTGTGAAAACCAGCCCAGGTCGTGTAGCCCTGCGGGTTCGGCCCCACCCAGCCGTTGTGCTGCACGGTGGTGTGCAGCGGCTGCGCGCAATCGCCGACGTAGTGGCCCATCACCCCCATGAGGTAGACAATGTTTGCCTCCGCGTTGGCCACCTCTTCGGGCCGGCCTAACTCCTGGTAAACTTTCAGGTAGGAAAAGCCGGACTTCAGCCGGGCGTAATAATCCGCGATCGCCCACGGCGCGAAGCCGGGCCACTCGCGCGTGTGGTCGGCATCCTTCGCCGGATCAATCGGCGGAAAATTGGCGGCATGTGCGGCGCGGCCGGCGGCAAATTGCAGGATGAAGTCGTTGCGGAAAGGAGACACCTTGACCGGGTCGAGCCCGGCGGCGGGAAGCTGTTCCACGTCGAGAAAGTGGTCCTCCCAACTGCCGAATTGCTTCAGCGGCAGGTCCGGCACGTTGCGCCAGCGGTCCGGTTCACCCGCGAGGAAGGCGATGCGCTCGGCGTTGGCCGGTTCGCGGACGAACGCCGGAAAATCCGCCGGCAAGGCGGCCAGTCCGACTTGGTTGACGATGCGGTGTCCCTCGTAATCCCAGGCCCGGACGGTGGCGACCGGCGCAAGACCGAGGACAATCAAAAGGGCGCGGGAAAGAGGAAGGCGGATTGGCATGGGAGAAACAGCATCCATTTCTTTCGCGGGCGGGCAACGCGAATCCTTGCGGGCTAGCCGGGCTTCGCCGGCCCGGCCGCGGAACGCAGGGCCGCGAGGGCGGCGGCGTAATCCTGCACGCCGCCGGCGATTGCCTCCGCGATCTGCTGGCGAAACTCCGGCGTGGCCACCCGGCGCGCCTCGCCGTTGCTGGAGAGATACGCGCACTCGACGAGCGCGCTGGGACACTCGGCGAAGCGCAACACCACGAGACGCCCGCGTTTGAAACCCCGGTCGGGAGTCTTGAGTCCGGCCAGCATGGCGCGGTGCATCTGCTCCCCGAACAAGAGATTGGCGTAATCCAGCCGGTTGCCGGGGAAAGCCGTGTCGGTCATCTCGTCCTTTTTATCGTTGGCGGTGGAGAGCATGAACTGGGGCGTCATCGTGTAGGTCTCGACGCCGGTCACGCGGTCGGAGTCCTTCTCGACCGAATTGAAATGAATGCTGAGGAACAGATCAGCCCCGGCCTTGTTGGCCATGTCCGCGCGGCGCTGGAGATCGAGCACCTGCTCCGACGCCAGCTTGGTGTCCTCGGTGCGGGTCAACATCACCTGCCAGCCCCGGCTCTCGAGGATCTTCTTCACGCGCTGCGCGACGTCGAGCGTGACGGTTTTTTCGTTGATCCCGAATAATCTGTTTTCCTTGCCGGGGTCGCTGCCCCCGTGGCCCGGGTCCAACACGATCAACTTCGGTGGGGTGGCGGGCAGCTGCGCGAGATGTTCGGCCGGGCGGAAGAGCGGCACCACCACCTTGATCAGGTCGAGCTTGCTGACCCACAGGCTGTCCCGCTCCATGATGACGGGCTCGCCCAGGAAGACCCGGAGACCGTCGAAATAAAAGTCGCGCTGGTTGGTCTCGAAGGTGAATCGAACGCCATGTGCGTCGCGCAGCGTCATGGTCAGCAGCGGCTTCGACCAGGTGGCGGTCAGGTCGTAATGGGCGGCAAAGTCGCGCAGATTCACGCAGTCGAAACTCCGGAGCCGGCTGGTGGGCCAGAGCACCGGCGCCGTGGGCCGGGTGGGCGCGGCCCGCACCGGCTGCGGTTGGGCCGTCGCGGGCAGGACCCCCGCCAGCCAGAGGGCCGCGGCAGCCAGCCGGCCGCATGCGGAGAGCCTCGCCATGGGATCCGCCCCGTTCAACCCTCGGCGGGCGGCGGCGGGTTCGGGGCCGGTTCGCGAACGTGAAACTTGGGCTTGCGCTTGTTGACGGGCAGCGGCGAAAGCATGACGTTGATCTGTTTGCCGGTCAGCTTCGGCTCGGAATCCGGATGCCCCATCGTGACCAGCTCGGCGAGCGCCCGCTTCATCACTTCAAATCCCATCTCGGTGTGCGCCATCTCGCGACCGCGGAACTTCAAGCGGAGTTTGACCTTGTTGCCGTGGTCGAGGAACTCCTCGGCGTGGCGGATCTTCGTGAAGAAATCGTGCTGCTCGATGCGCAGCGTGAACTCGATTTCCTTGATCTTGCCTGCGGCGGGCTTGCTGTGCGCATGCTTCTTCTGCTCCTCGTAAACGTATTTGCCGAAATCCATGATGCGGCACACCGGCGGCGTGGCGTTGGGGGCCACTTCCACCAGGTCGAGATTGTACTGCAGCGCCAGCGCAATGGCCTTTGGCGTGTCCAGCACTCCCAACTGGCGGCCTTCGGGACTGATCAGGCGGACTTGCGGCGCTTTGATCCGAAGATTGCGGCGGATGGCGGCGAACGGATCGTTGTTGCGACGGGCGTCGCGGTTATAGGGGGTGCGGCCGCCAGGCGAAGAAGAAGGTAATGCCATTCAGTAGGGTGGGAGTGCTTGGTCTATGAGTCGGGGCTGTTTTTGCGGCTAACGCCGGGGATGACAACACCTATTTGGAGGGAAAAATCGGCCGTTCACACGTTGAAACTCTCCCCGCAGGAACAACTGGCCTTGGCATTGGGATTGGAGAATTTGAAGCCACCGGCGACCATCTTGTGCGAGTAGTCGAGCTGCGTGCCCTTCAGGTAGAGCGCCGTCTTGGGATCGACCACCACCGTCACTCCGGCCGTGCGGACCAGGATGTCGCCCTTGCGGGCCTCGGTGGCAAAGCGCAGCTTGTAGCTCAGGCCGTTGCAGCCGCCCCCCGTGATGGCGATGCGGAGCAGGTCGCCCTGCTGCTCCCGCGCCACCAGCGCCGCAACCTTGGCGCCGGCCTCGGCGGTCAGGCGGATGAGGTTTTCATTACCTTCCCGGACTCCCTCGGGCAAGGCGTGGACTGGGGTGGAAACTGGCACGTCTTGAACCTAGTGCCGGGTCGCGGATATTATCAAGCGCCGCGCGACGTTCACGGCGTTGGCAAAGCTGCGTGGGCTGGCCTTCCCCTGGCCGGCCAGGCCGAAGGCCGTGCCGTGGTCCGGGCTCGTGCGCACAAAAGGCAGGCCCAGCGTGACATTTACGGCCTCGTCAAAATCAATGGCCTTGAGCGGCGCCAGGCCCTGATCGTGATAAAGCGCCACCACGACATCAAACTCGCCCCGCAGCGCGCGGGCAAAGAGCGTGTCGCCGGGCTGGCAGGACGACAGCCGGGGAAATTCCGCCCGGAGGTGGTCGAGCGCCGGATCGATGAAGTCCTTTTCCTCATAGCCGAGCAGTCCTTTCTCGCCCGCGTGCGGATTCAGTCCGCAGACCCCGATTCGCGGGGAGGCGATTCCCTCGGCCCGGGCCAGCGCCGCCGCCGCCATCACCGTCCGGTGCAGCTGGTGCGGCCCGAGCAGCCGCGCCACCTGATGCAACGGCACATGCCACGTCGCGAGTACCACCCGCAGTCTCCCGCCGCAAAATGCCATGACGGGGTCGCCACCCCAGCGCGCGGCGAAAAATTCCGTCTGGCCCGGAAACGCATAACCGATGTTCGCCAGCCCGGCCTTGCTCACCGGGCCGGTAACCACGCCGGCAAATTCGCCGTTCCGGCAGCCCGCGGCCGCGCGCTCCATCGCCGCCCAGGCGACCAGGGAACTCTCACCGGTTGGCTGGCCCGGCGTCGCGTAAAACTCTTCCAGCCCGACCGGAATCTTTTGGGCCGCGGTCCCGAGGGCCGCGAGCCAGCGGGCCGGTCCGATGACGGTCACATCCGGCGCCTCGTCCGCGTGCGCCGCGAGCCACGCCGCCACGATCTCGGGCCCGACGCCCGCGGGATCTCCACAGGTAAATGCGAGTCTAGCGGACATCTTCCCTGGCGGCGCCGGCCGGATGAGACGGCCGGACAAAGCCGCGCTTGCCGGCCGCAAAAAACTCCAGAAAACGCCGGGCTTCGGCGCTCCGCACCCCGGCGGCCAGCAATTCGGCGGCGGGTTTGCGTGGGTCGCCGCCCGCAAAGACTTGCGCGTAGCAAGCCTTGATTTCGATCATCGCTTCCCGGCTGAAATTGCGCCGTTTCAGCCCGACGAGGTTGAAACCGGGTACTTCGTCGCGCTCAACCACCATGAGAAACGGCGCCACGTCCTTGGAGATGCGCGCGAGGCCGCCGACCATCGCGCTCTCGCCGATGCGGCAAAACTGGTGGATGCCGGCGCCGCCGCCGATGAAGGTGAAGGCGCCCACCTCGACGTGGCCGGCGAGCATGACATTGTTGGCCAGCACGGCGTCGTCGGCCACGGTGCAATCGTGGCCCACGTGCGCATTGGCCATGATGAAGCAACGCGCGCCGATGGCCGTGGCCTGGCCGGCGTGAATGGAACGGTTGACCGTCACGTGCTCGCGCACGACGGTTCCGGCGCCGATCCGCACCCCCGAAACCGTCACCGGATCAAACTTGAGATACTGGGGATCGCCCCCGATGACGGCAAAGGAATGCACGACGACACCGTCGCCGAGGACCGAGTGTCGCTTGATGATGGCGTGGGGATGGACCGTGCAGCCCGCGCCGAGTTGGACACCGTCCTCAATGATGGCCGTCGAATGGATCATGCCGGAGGCGCCTTTTTTCGCGGCCCGGAATAGCGTTCGGCAATGAGGTCGAGCTGGGCGTCCTTCAGCAGATCATAGTTCTTGAGGATGCGGATGACCTGCAGCGTGTCGGATTTCCCGTAACTCTTGTTGATTTCGACCCGCTCGATGATGTCGAGCAGCATCGAGCGGAAGGAGATGATGGCGTCGATCCCGTGCTCCTTGAGCATGGCGACGCTTTGCGAGCGGAACGGCTCGGCGGTCGGCAGGCTCGGCAGGACCAGAATCTTCGTCACATCCGGGGCGTTGCCCGGTTCCTCGGCGTCCACCGGGAAGAAACGGGTGACCTCCTTGAGCACGTTTTCCTCCAGAAAACGGAAGATCTCCGGGCTGCTTTTCAGCATGTTCGGCGTGAAACGACCGGTGTGCCAGCCCTTCACCACCACGATGGCCCGGTGGATGAACGCCAGTTCGTTCGCGAAGAGAAAAAAATCGGGCCGGCGCGAACTGCGGGCATAGGCGGGGTTGTAGACAACCAGGTCAACCTCCTCGTCACCCGTCTTCCGCCGGGCCTGGACCTGGTATTTGCGCACCTGCCGGACCAGGAATCCGTTTTGCTCAAAATACTCCCGGACAATGCCTTCGTCGATGGCTGACATGGATCACAACCTAGCCAATTGTCCGGTGATAGCACTTCAAAATTTCAGCCGGCACCCAGCTCGCGCCAGACCGTTTCGATGAGTGGGGGATCGATGTCCGACTGGGTCGCGGCCTGCCCCAGACGCCCGAGCACGACAAATCGCAGCCGCCCCGCCCGCACCTTCTTGTCGTGCTGCATCGACGCCATCAGGGCGGTCAACGCCAGCGGTTCACGCAAACGAACCGGCAGACCGTGCGCCAAAATCGTTCGCTCGATCCGCTCCACATCGGTGGACGGGAGGTGGCCAAGTTTTTGCGACAGGCGCGCCGCTGCCCCAAGTCCGACCGCCACTGCCTCGCCATGCAGGTAGGCGGCAAACCCCGTGACCTGCTCCAAGGCGTGGCCGAAAGTGTGTCCGAGATTCAGCAGGGCACGACCGCCCTCTGCAGCCCGCTCGCGCTCATCGGTCCGCACAATTCCGGCCTTCATCTCACAGCAACGGCGGATGACGTCGGGCAGGTCTGCGCTGCGCGGGCCGAGAGTGTTCTTCTCCAGCCGGGCAAAAAGAGCGGCATCCCCCAGCAAACCGTATTTGATCACCTCTGCCATTCCCGCGGCAAATTCTCTCGCCGGCAGCGTCTGCAGGAAATCGGTCGCGACATAGACTGCGCGGGGATGATGAAACGCCCCGGCCAGATTCTTTCCGGCGGAAAGATTCAGTCCGGTCTTTCCGCCCACCGAACTGTCCACCATCGCCAGCAATGTTGTCGGCACCTGCATGTAATCGATACCCCGCAGATAGCTGGCGGCGGCAAACCCGCCCAGATCGCCGGGCACTCCTCCGCCGACCACCCAGAGGACGCCCGTTCGGGAAATCCGGTTGGCCGCCAGAAAATCCAGTACTTGGCCAAATACTTCCAACGACTTTGCCCGTTCCCCTGTGACAACCGTCAGCTGTGGAATCGCTGCAAAATTTCGGGTGAGAAACCCACTTTGGGCCTTCGCAACCCCATCGTCAGTCAGCAATGCGGACTGGCGTCCGGCCTTGGCCAGTTCCTTGATCGCGTCGCCGATCGCTGGATCGTTCGTCGGCAAAAAATGGATGGGATAGCTATCCGACCCTAATTCGACTGCAAGGCTCTGCGGCATAGGTGCCTTAAAAACCAACTACTTGCGGAGGTCAATGACCGTTGTTTATGGGCCGGACCAGGCCCCGCGACGTATTCCATTGGTCAGAAATTCTTCGGTCTTATTCCCAAGGCGAATTTCACGGTGTGGCGCTGACCAAGTCCAAGGCGGCAACAGCCTCCCATGATTTTATAGGTAATTAACACTAGCATCCACGTCTCGTCAGTTCGTCTAAATAATTGCAATCTCCCTGCATGTGGCCACGACCGACATGGCAATTTAGCTGCCTGATGTTCGCCGGTTTGGTCTCGGTTCTCGGTGCGCAGGTCAATGACGAGCTCAAGGATCCATGGATCCATGGGATCTACACCGGAAAGTCTCCGCGTCCGGTGCTGGTGGTGGAGAACGAGGCTTGGCAGCGCGCCAACGAACTGGCCGGGCTCACCCCCGGAGCGTTCGTGCTGATCGGCTCCGGTGATTCGATGCAGCCGCTCTATCCGTCCGGCACAATTTTGGTGATGCAGCCGTTGCCGTACTCGGCCCTCGAACGTGGTGAGACCGCGCTCTATCGGAGCAAAGCCTGCAAGATCGTGGCGCATGTGCTGGTCGCCAAGGTACGCGACGGTTGGCGGGTCGCCGGCCTGAACAACCGGCTCCACGACATGGAACCCGTGCAAGGTGAAAATCTCGTCGGCGTGGTGATCGCTGCCTTTATGCCGCCGCGTAGTGGCGCCCTGGTTCGGATTGTTTCCACCAATCCTTAGGCAGCGCGCCGACGCAGGCGTCCGCGGATTGTTTTCTCCGGGTCGGCAAGTGCGCTTGCACTTCGGACCGTTCGTCGTCGAAATCCGGCGCAAATGAGTTTGTCCCCTACCCCTTCGTCCGCCCCGGTGGGGCCGGATACCAGTGGAATTTTCGGCCAGCCGCGCGGCCTGACCAACCTGTTCTTCACGGAACTGTGGGAGCGCTTCGGCTATTACGGCATGCGCGCCCTGCTGACCCTTTTCATGGTCGCGCCGATCGCGCGGGGCGGTCTGGAATTCAGCACCAAGGCGGCCGGACTCATCTACGGCACCTACACCATGAGTGTCTACATGCTGTCGATTCCGGGCGGTTTCATCGCCGATAACTTCCTCGGGGGTCGGGCGGCCGTGTTATGGGGCGGCCTCATCATCGCTCTCGGCTATTTCACCCTCGCCGTCCACTCGATGACCGCGTTCTACACCGGACTCGTGCTGGTGGCCTGCGGCACCGGTCTGCTCAAGCCCAACATCAGCTCCATGGTCGGCTCGCTCTATAGCCGTGATGATCCGCGCCGCGACGCGGGCTTCTCCATTTTCTACATGGGTATCAATGTGGGGGCGTTTCTCGCCCCGCTGATCACCGGCTGGCTCGCGCAGAGCGACGCCTTCAAGGCGATCCTCCAGGGTTGGGGCTTCGACCCTGCGCGTTCGTGGCATTGGGGCTTTGGGGCCGCGGGCATCGGTATGACCGTCGGTCTGATTGTCTACGTGCTCCAGCAACACCGGCTGGCCGGCGTCGGACACCCGCCGGCCGCCGGTACGCCGCGTCCGTGGGGCAAGCTGTTCGCCGTCCTCGGCGGCGCTGCCGTCGTGTTCGGCCTCGTGCGCCTCTCGGACACCGATCCGAGATTTGAGTGGATCCGCTATGGTTATATCGTCCTCCCCGTTCTCGCCATCCTCTGGTTCGGCACGCGCAACGATCCGAATCTGAAACGGTTCGCCGCCATCTTCGTGTTCTCACTCGCGGCCATCATTTTCTGGGCGATCTTTGAGCAGGCGGGCTCCACCATCCAGCTCTTTGGCGATGAGCTCTCCCATAATGTCATCTTCGGCTACAATTTTCCGTCCGCCTGGTTTCAATCGGTCAATTCGGTCTGGGTGATTTCGCTCTCACCGGTCTTTGCCTGGATCTGGGTGAAGCTCGGCGACCGGCAGCCCTCCAGTCCGATGAAATTCACCGTCGGCTTGTTTTTCCTCGCGTCATCGTTTTTGCTGATGGTGCCCGCCGCCCGGCTCACCGCCGAGGGCAAGGTCAGCCCCTTGTGGATCGTCGCGGTCTTCTTCCTCCAGACCCTCGGTGAACTTTGTCTCAGCCCGGTCGGCCTGAGCACGCTCACCAAACTCGCGCCCGGAAATCTCGTCGGCTTGGTGATGGGCATCTGGTTTCTCGCCGCGTCGCTGGGCAACAAGCTGGCGGGGGTGCTGGCCGGGGAATTTACCGCGACCGACGCTCCCGCTCTCGCCGCTTTCTTCGAGAAACAGTCCCTCTGGGTCGGCGTCGCTGCCGTCGTTCTGCTCCTGCTTGTGCCGTGGGTGAAAAAGCTGATGGGCGGAGTGCGTTGACTCGGGCGGGCTTGCCAGGTTCGTCCGGGTCCCGCACCTGACCGGTGCGGCGCTGCCAGGGTGCCTTGCTGTTTGTTTCACCGCTCACGATCCTCTCCGGCGCCGGCCGATGAACCCGGCGCACAACAAAACAGGCGCGGTCTTCACCGCGCCTGTCTTATCACCGCCCTGATAACATTAGGGCTCGCGCACACACAACGGGCCAGTCAAGCGTGCGCGAGCCCCTTTTTGGTCACCTCTCGCACCCGTTACCAGGCACGAAAGTTGCCCCTAGATAAAACCACTTCGGCGCGGCGCTTTGGAGCCATCAAAACGCCTTAATTCAGGTGGCTACCCGTTTTTGGCGTTTCCCGCCCAAAACCCGCGGGTCGCGTTTCCCGGGCTCGGATTTGCGCGACCGAGCCGGATTCACTGCCACCTTTTCCCCTCCGGGCCCGCCTCCGGCCGCCGTTTCGGCCAATTACTCCCTACTCTTCCAGGCCAAAGACTGCCCGGGCATAATTTTCCGCGGAGAATGGTTGCAGGTCGTCGGGCTGTTCGCCGAGCCCGATGAAGTAGATCGGAATCTTCAGCTGCCGGTAGATTCCCACCAGCGCCCCGCCCCGGCTCGTGCCGTCGAGCTTGGTGACCACCAGTCCGGTGAGACCGAAACTCTGGTGAAACACCTTTGCCTGTTCGATGGAATTTGCGCCGAGGCTGCCGTCCACCACCAACCAGCGGTGTTGCGGCGCAGTTGGGTCGTTCTTCTGCAGCACCCGTCGGATTTTCGCCAGCTCCTCCATCAGGTTGCCCTTGGTGTGCAGGCGGCCCGCCGTGTCCACGATCAGCCAGTCCTTGCTTCTCGCCTTCGCCGCCTGCCAGGCGTCAAAGGCCACGGCGGCCGCATCCGCCCCCGCATGGCTCGCGACGAGATCGATCCCGAGCCGGTTCGTCCAGCTCTTCAGCTGTTCGACCGCTGCCGCCCGGAAGGTGTCGCAGGCGGCCACCAACACCGACTGACCGTCGCCCTTCAGCTTGTACGCCAGTTTGGCCGTCGTGGTTGTCTTGCCCGAACCGTTGACGCCGATCATGCAGATGACCTCCGGTGAACGGGCTGCTCCGGCCGCCGGCGGAAGTTTCAGCGTGCCCTCGGCGCCCGCCAGCGCCCGCCGCAGCACGGTCGCGCCGATCGCCGCCGCCTGCTGCCCTTTCAACCCGGCGTCCTTGCGGTACGCCGCCTTGATTTCCTCCAGGATCTCCGTCGTGGTCTCGACGCCGAAGTCCGCCGTGTAGAGCGCCTCCTCCAACTCGTCGAGCGAGGCCGGGTCGATCTTTCTCCCGCCAAAAAGCCCGTGCGTCTTGGTGGCAATCGCCGAAACGGTCTTGGCGAATCCTTCCTTGAATTTCTTGAAGAGGGAAAACATACGGATCAGATGGGGGACTCAGGAAATCAGGGAAATGCCAGCCCCGGGCCGATCCGCTTAATGGTGAGTGGCATTGAAGCGAAATTAAGGATCAAACCATCACGAATTCCAGCAGCCTTCATTTGCGAACGACCGATAGCATAAAAAATATCCTCAATATCCCGCACGGCCTTCAGTTCGACCAAAAGACACCCTTCCACCAGCAAGTCCAGTCTATGCTCCCCCACTTCAACCTCACGGTGAAGAATCCTGATGATCTTCTGTCGTTCGAACCCGATACCCCGGGCCGCAAACTCCACGCAAAGTGCGCTCTCATAGACTGATTCTATAAAGCCAGGTCCTAGCCCGGTGTGGACGGCAATGGCCGCCTCGATCACTCGGCTGCTAAGTTCCTTGTTTCCTAGTTCGACCATTTCCAGCTTTCCTGAGTTCCACATTTCTACTCCGCCGTCGGCTTCCGGGCGTCGCGGCCCAGCTTGTCCTTCATGCGGTCGAGCACGCCGTTGATGAACCGTTTCGCGTCCGCACTGGAATACTGCTTGCTCAGGTCGATGGCCTCGTTGATCGACACGACCGGCGGAATGTCCTTCCGGTGCAGCATCTCGAACATGGCGAGCCGCAGGATGGCGAGGTCGATCTTGGCGACCCGTTCAAATTCCCAGTTATGGGCCAGCGTCTTGATGTGGCCGTCGAGTTCCGCCACGTGTTCGATCGCCCCGTGGATCAGTTCCTCGGCAAAGGCATAATGGTCCCGCGGCTTTTCCAGGTGCTCGAAGAACAGGCGCAGGTCCTCGCTCAGGCTGGCGGGCGGGTTGACGCTCCAGGCGTAGAGATACTGGAACGCCGCGGCCCGGCATTCCCGGCGCTGGGTGAACTGGCTGCTCATGCCTTGTCTCCGGTGGAGCGTTTCAGCGCCGCCATCTCGAGCGCAGCGCGGGCGAATTCCGCTCCGCGGTTGACCGTGCCGCGACACCGCTCTTCCGCCTGTTTCAGATTGCCGGTCACGATGACACCGTTGATGACGGGAACCTGCGTGGCGAGGGCCACCTGCAGCAGGGCCTGCGAGACGTTCCGCCCCACCATCTCGTGGTGGTTGGTGTCACCGGCAATGAGCACCCCGAGGGCGATCACACAGTCGCACCGGCCGCTCTGTGCCAGCCACTGGGCCGCCACCGGCACCTCGTGGGAGCCGGGCACGCGGACCATCTTGATCAGTTTTGTCTTCACCCCGGCCGCCGTCAGCTCCTCGAAGACTGTGCCGAGCAGGGCGTCCACCAGGGCGGGATTGTAGCGTGCGGCCACGATCCCAAAAGAATAGGGGGCACCATTCAAGGCAACCGGTGCTGGTACGGATAGGCTCATAAGGTGCGGAACACTTGGTTTTCGGTCATCATACGTGGACCTGCTCGACGATTTCGAGCCCGTAGCCGTCAAGACCCACCACGCGGCGGGGTGAATGGGCCAGCAGACGGATCTTCCGCAGGCCGAGCGCCGCCAGAATCTGCGCCCCGATTCCGTAATCACGCAGACCCATCGCCGGCGGGGCCTCTCCGGGTTTGGCGGTGAGCCGGCGCATCAATACTTCCGCATAATTTGACGGCTCCATGTAAAGGACCACGCCGCGACCCGCCGCCGCCACCGCTTCAAACGAGGCTTTCAGCGCGTGGTGGCTGGTCATTCCCTTCGCGCGAAAAACGTCGCTCAGCAGGTTTTCGCTGTGGACCCGCACCAGGGTCGGCTCCGGGCCGAGGCCGCCCATGGTCAGGGCCAGATGGTGCCGTCCGTCAAGATTGCTGCGAAAGACATGCAGCGTGAACTCGCCATACTCCGAGGGGAACTGCTGCACGATCACGCGCTCGACCAGGTGCTCCCGATGGGCGCGATATTCGATGAGGGCCGCGATCGAGATCATCTTCAGCCCGAACTTCCGTTTGAACTCCCCGAGCTGGGGCAGCCGCTGGACCGTGCCGTCATCGTTCACCAGCTCGCACAAGACGCCCGTCGGCGCCAGTCCGGCGAGCTTCGCCAGATCAACCGCCGCTTCCGTGTGTCCCGCCCTTTCGAGGACCCCGCCCGGCCGCGCCCGGAGCGGGAACACATGCCCCGGTTGGACGAGTTGTTCGGGCCGGGCCGCCGGGTCGGACAGGATCCGGATGGTCTGGGTCCGGTCGGCGGCGCTGATCCCGGTGGAAATGCCGTGGGCCGCATCCACGCTCACCGTGAAATCGGTGCGTTGTACCTCGCGGTTTTGCTGCACCATCGGCCCGAGTCCCAGCCGGCGGAGCTGCTGCTCGACGGTCGGCACACAGACGATGCCGCTGCCGTAGCGGATCATCATGTTGACCGTTTCGGGCGTGGCCTTCGCCGCCGCCATGATCAGATCACCCTCGTTTTCCCGGTCTTCGTCGTCGGTCACGATGACAAGCCGGCCGGCTGCGATTTCGGCAATCGCGGTCTCGACCGAATCAAAGGTTGGCTCGTTGGACATGACTTGGAAGGATCAGCATTTGCCTCCTGCCTTCCCCTGTCAAATCCGCGCGCGACGAAACCGTCGAATCCCGCGCTTCAGCCGTGGAAAGGCACCGAGTAGGTTTCCACCGCCTGGGCGTCGTCGCCGTCGCCCTGCAGCAGGGTCAGGAAGACATTGCCCACAAAAGGTGGCTGGACTGGATTCGATCCAATGAATGCGGTCGGCGTGCCGGGATTGAGCACGGAACGATTGAAGGCCTTGACGGCGGAGCGGGTGTTCGGCCAGCGGGCCGTCGCCCGGGTGACATCCGGCGCCATGGGTTTCTTCTTCTTGTCGTAGAACGAGAGCTTGAATCTGTTGTCCGCCACCTCGAGTCCCAGAAACGTGCCGTTCGCCCGTGGAATGGTCACCCCCGGGATTTTGGGTTCGGGTTCCGGCTTCTTCTTGGTGTCGTTCTTGGCCGGCTGGTTGGTCGTCTGGGCGGATTTCAGGTCCTTCGCCGCGGTGTCCGTGGTCCCGGTCGCCGGCGGAGTCTCGGCGGAAAGCAGACTGGCGGCAAAAAGAAAGGCGGCAAGGGCGGCGAATGTCTTCATGCCGCTACTTTAGCCGGCCGGTCGCCGCGCGCAAGCTCCCGGTGGCAAGGTCCGCGGTTATTGGCGCAATTTCGCACGTATTTCACCCCAGCGGGCCAGCCGTTCCCCGATGGCTGCCTCGGCCCCGGCCGCCTTCGGAGTGTAGAGTTTCAACGGTTTTTCCAGGTAGGCCTGCCCGGTGACCGCCTCGGGAAAGTCGTGGGCGTATTGATATCCTTGGCCCAGACCCATTCGCTTGCTGGCTTGACCACCCTTGTCCCGCAACGGCAATGGCACGGCCTGCACGGGCAGTTCAGCCAGTACGCGGCGGGCCTCGCCCAAGGCGAGGGTGGCCGAATTGCTCTTTGGCGCCGTCGCGATGTACAGCGTCGCATGCGCCAGGGTCAGCTCGGCTTCGGGCAGGCCGATGAAATCGCAGGCCTGGTGGGCGGCGACCGCCAGCGGCAACGCCTGCGGATCGGCCAGCCCGATGTCCTCGCTGGCCAGGATGACGAGCCGGCGCGCGATGAATCGTGGATCTTCGCCGCCGGCCAGCATCTTCGCGAGCCAGTACATCGCCGCGTCCGGATCACCGCCCCGGCAGCTCTTGATGAACGCCGAGATCGTGTCGTAGTGTTCATCCTCGTCGGCATCGTAGCGGATGCGCCGCTCGCGGGCGAACAACTCCAGTTCCCGGTCGGTGATCGCCGCGTGTTCCGGCAGGCTCAGCGCGATGACCTCGAGCGCGTTCAGCGCCCGGCGCAGGTCGCCGTCGCAAAGCACCGCCAGGTCGGCCAGCAGTTTGTCCGTCGCGCCATGTCCGCGCGTCCCCAGACCGCGTTCCTTGTCCGTGAGCGCCTGGCGCAACACCCCGGCGACCTCGGTCGCGGACAACGGCTCCAGCCGGAACAGGTGGCTGCGGCTGAGCAGCGGCGGATTCACATAGAACCCGGGATTGTGGGTGGTGGCGCCGATCAGCCGCACCGTGCCCTCCTCGACGTCGGGCAGCAGCAGGTCCTGCTGCGCCTTGTTGAACCGGTGCAGCTCGTCGATGAACAAGATGGTCGCCGCCTCGGGCCGGCGCCGGGCCAGCGCGAGGATTTCCCGCAGCTCCGCCACGTTCGACATCACGGCGTTCACCCGCACGAACCGGCTCTTGGTTTCGCGGGCGATCACTTCCGCCAGGCTGGTTTTGCCGCAGCCGGGCGGGCCGTAGAACAGCAGGCTGCCGAACCGGTTGCTCGCGATCAGCCGCGGCAGCAGGTTGCCGGCCTTGAGAATGTGGATCTGGCCGACGACCTCTTCGAGCCGGCGCGGCCGCATCCGCGCCGCCAGCGGCTGGCTTTCCCGTCGCGCTCCCTCGGGCGGTGCCATCCGGACCGGATCGCCGGGTTGGGCGTCTTCGCCAAAAAGGGAGGTCTGATCGTCTGCGGTGCGGGCCATGAACCGGCCCACACTGCATCCGGCCGGCGGGAGAAACAAGTTTGAAGGCGGTCCGGAAAACTGTTCCGCTGCCTGGCCGACAACGCCTGGGCCAGGGCGACTCCTCCCCATGCCTTCGCCCGCTGCGCAACGCCGCGCTCCGCTTTTGTGGCTGCTCGCGCCCTTGATGGCCGGTTTCACCGCCGCCAAGTTCTGGCCGCTGCCTCATTTCGGTCTCTGGCCGCCGGTCCTGGCGGCCTTGGGCCTGGCGCTCGGCGCCATCGGATTCGCGTGGGGTGACAGCCGGCTGGCTCGCCTCGGCTGGGGAACCTGCGTCTGTCTGGCGGCGTCCCTGGGTGGTTTTGTGCTGCTCCATCTGCGCCAGCCCTATCTGCACGAATGGCAGGACTGGCCGCCGCGCGAAGTCACCGTCAGCGTCCGGGTGCAACTGACCTTTGCGGGCTCACCGCCCGCGCGGAGCCTCTCCGGTCTCGGTGAGATTGTCGCCACCGGCCCGAATGATCGCGAACTCGCCGGGCACCGTGTTTATTTTTCCGCCATCCGGAAAATCAGCGTTTCACCCCGACGTTCCGGCCGCTACCTCATGCGCGGGGTCATCGAAATGCTGCCGCGCGATCCTGCCGGAGCCGGCTTCGACGGCTACCTCGACAACCTTGGCGTCCGCCAGAAACTGACCCGGGCCCGGATCATCCGCGAAGAATCCCCACCAGGCTCGTTTCAACGCTTTTTGAGTCGCGCGGAGGACCGGCTGGAAAACATCCTGCGCCGCGGTCTGCAGGACCATCCGGCCGTGGGCTCGCTCTACTTCGCGATGCTGCTGGGGGACAAGGCCGTGCTCTCGGGTGAGCAGCAAAATGCCTTCATGCGCAGCGGGACCTTTCACATATTTTCCGTCAGCGGCCTGCACGTCGGGGTCATCGCGGCGGCCATCTACAGTGGGTTCAGCCTGCTGCGGCTGCCGCGCCCGCCCACCGTCGCCCTCAGTCTCCTGATCCTCTGGCTCTACGTGCAGATCACCGGGGCCAGTTCGCCGGCCGTGCGGGCTTTCCTGATGGTGACCTTCCTGCTGGCCATGCAGGTCTGCCGGCTGCCGGGCAACGCGCTCGCCGCCCTCGCAACCGCGGCCCTGGTCACCTTGCTGCTTGATCCGTTGCAGCTCTTCAACACCGGCTTTCAGATGTCCTACTCCGTCGTGGTGGCGCTGGTCGTGATGGGCGTGCCGCTGGGCGAGCAATGGCTGCAGCGATGGCGGCCGTTTTCCCTGCTGCCCCGGTCCGACTGGCGCTGGCACCACACCGCCATCAACTGGGGCGGTCGCCGGCTCGTTGGCGCCAGCGCCGCCTGCTGGGTGGCATTCCTGGCGAGCGTCCCCTCGGGCATCGGGTATTTTCAGCTTTTTTCGCCCGGATCGCTGGCTGCCAACCTGGTCGTCATTCCGTTGTCGTCGCTGGCCATCATTGGCGGCTTCCTTTCCCTGCTCACCGGCCTGGCGGGTCTTCTTCCGCTCAGCGTCCTGTTCAATTCCGCCTCGGCCATCACCATCATCGCGATGGACTGGCTCGTGGTGCACGGCACCGGGCTGCCGGGCGTATTTTTCAACGCCCGTTTCACCCACGGCTGGATCGCGCCGGTTTCGATCTTGGCGATGACCGGCGTCATGCTCTTCGGCGTCTCCTGCCGGTGGTCCCGCCGGTACGGTGGCTATTGGCCGCCGGCGGTGCTGATCGCCCTGCTGCTCATTTTTGGCGTGAAATTCGGCTGAAGCTGCCAATCCTTGCCTGATGAAGAGCGCCTACGAACTTGCCATGGAACGCCTGGCCCGGACTGACCCGGCCGCCGCCCCGCTGACCGCGGAACAAAAAGCCCGGCTCGCCGAGATCGACCGGGTTTATCAGGGCAAGACGGCCGAACGGGAGATCTTCCTCCAGCAACAGCTCGACCTCGCACTGGGTGCCCAGAAATTTGACGAGGCCGACAAGATCCGGAAGCAGATCGCGGGGGAAAAAGCCCGGCTCGCCGAGGAGCGCGACGAAGAGAAGGAACGCGTCCGGCGCGGAAAATGAGCCCATGCCGGGCGGGTTTTCCTGCGCTCCCCGTCCCGTCGGGCCCCGCCGGTTCCCTTCAACTCACGGCACGAATTCGAATTCCGCTGAGAGCGTGTGGTGGTCCGAGGCGGGCGTCGGCTTGACCTTGTAATCGATCGGTCGGAGCAGCTTGTTATAAAAGATGTGATCGAGCACGTAGGGCCGGCGGCGCCACGTCACCTCCGTGGACTGCACCGTCTGGTACCCGACGTCGGCGAATTGTTGGATCAGTGACTCGTGTTTGCTGACGTTGAAGTCGCCGGTCAGCAACGTCGCCTTGTCCGCCGACGTCCGCAACTGCTCCTCGACGAGCTTGCGCTGCTCCAGGTACATCTCGCTGCTCGAGTTGAGCATGAAGAAGGCGAGCAGATGCGTGTTGAGCAACCGCACGGAATGGCCGGCGATTGTCGTGGTCGCGCCGATCAGCAGGCGGTCCGTCGGGGTTCGCTTTTCACCAAAAAAATCAAACTCCACCGGAGGTGACGGCAGGTTCAGGCAGGTTTGCTCCCGCAACGGCGTCTTGGAAAAAATCGAAAGTCCGATCCCGAACGGCAGTTCGCGCGGGTCCGGTTTCGGGTAGCTGAAATAGCTGTCGTAGTCCCGGAATTCACTCTGGAGCCGGGTGTAGTGCATCGGCGGATTGGATTGCTTCCCGCCCGGCTGCGTCTGTTCCACCTCCTGCAACATCACAATATCGGCGTCATGCGAGCGGATTTCCCGGACCGTTGCATCCAGCCGGATCGGGGCGTGGTCCGGATAGGCATCGTTCCAGATCTGCCCGTATTGCATGTTAAACTGCAGGACTTTGAACCGGGCGCTCATTTTCAGCGTGGGCCGGCCGCCAACCTGCCCGGGAACAGCCTTGACCGTGGCGGCTTGATCACCCGATCCGGCCCGCCGGCGGCATGCGTCAGCCCGGCCCTCAATGGCGCCGGCGGGGCCGCCAAAAGCGTAGCAGAGGGGAAGATTATCGCTCGACGGAACATGTGTGGGTGTTCTGGAGACTCGCGCTGGATGTTCGCGGGCGACGAAACCGCGGCAAGCCTATTCTGGTTCAGCCGTGCCCTCGACCACCCAGTCCTTTGCCCCGGGCACCTGCCGGGTGAATTCGCGCAACGCCGCACTCAGGTGCTCGGCATAACGGAAATGCGCTCCCATGCCCGTGCGCAATTCGGCTTCATAGATGAACTTGTCCGCTTGGGTGCTGTGTTCGAACGGCGTCTGCGCCCCCAGCAAAAGCGAATAAACATAGGCGGGCGAGCCGCGTTCCATGAGCTCGCGGGTCAGCGCCGCCTGTTCGTCGAGGAGGGCCTGATGGCCGGCGGCCGGAATCTCCGGCGGCAGATAAAATCCGGCCTGGATCAGCGGTGTATAGCGGTGGCCGGTCCGGTGGCGGTTCAGGTCGCGCAGCTCCGCAATGGCCATGTTGTTCCAGGCAAAAGTGACCCGCATGCGGCGCGTCGCCCGCCCTTGGTAGCCGTAACGATTGGCGCGGTGGCGCAAGGCCTCGGCCAACGGCTGCTCTTCCCGCAGCCAGGGCGGCGTATCGGCATCCACCTTCACCCATACTTCGTCCGGCAACGGCTTCGTTGCCAGCCGGTCAAGTCCGAGCGCCAGGCTCGCCGCCAGCTCCTGTTGCGCCTGTTCCTGGTACGATTTTTCGGCCGAACTGTGGCGCATCAGCCGCGGCGACTGCTTGAGCAGTTCCTCCCGGATCAATTTTGCCGCCGCCCGCGCCTCGGGCATCGGCAGGGAATCCAGGTGTTTCACCATCGCGGCCCACATGCGCGAGCTCTGGACCAGACCGAGATTGGTGCGGGTGGCCAGGGGAATGAAATAACGGGCGCGGTCCAGGGCGTAGTTCTTGCGCAGCCGGGTGACCACCGCGGGCTTGGCCTCCTTGGGCAGCCGTACCAGTCCGGGATTCGCCCCGGCCAGTTGATCCAGCCTTTCGTACTCGGCGTGATAGGCGGCGAACGCCTTCGCCATCAAGGCCGTCCAGCGCGGAGCGAGGTCCGCCGGTATGCCGATCTCATCGGCCGTCGGCAGGTTCGCCGCCGACATGGTGATGTAGCGGGTGCTGGACTCCTGACCGTCGGCCATCTGGGCGAGCTCAAAAATCTTGTAAGCCAGCCACATTGACACGTCGTCGAGGGCGAGCGCGAGGCCGCCGGTCAGCCCGCCGATGGAGGCGTGGCCGTAATCCACAAACTTCAGGATCCGGTCGATGGACTCGTCCGGATTCGCGATATCCACCTTCTCCAGGATCCTGGCGAGGCCGTCGTTGCTGCGCGAATAGCGCGCCAGGACGGACGCCAGCAACTCCGGGGTCACCTTGGGCAGATCGGCGGCCGCGGGCGGCGGTACAATGGCGAGTCCGGTAACCTTCATGCGCGGGCTCACACGAAACAGATTCGCCCGCCGGTGCGAAGAAAATAAACCCCGACTCCGCGTTTATTTCCCCAGCCAGGCGGTCAGCGGCCCGGGGTAGAAACCGAGCAGCACCGTCGCCAGCGCCAGCATGGTCAGGATGGCGGCGCTGATCCAGGACGGTGCCAGCGCGGCCGGCCGATCAGCCGGATTCTCCCCCGGCGGCGCCGGGCGCCAGGTCTCGAAGAAGGCGGCCCTGATCCAGCCGAAGTAGTAATAGATGGAGACAATCACGCCGCCGATCGCCACGGCGAGCAGCCAGTAGAGATGCGCCTGGAACGCCGCGATGAACAGCAGCAGCTTGCCCATGAATCCGGCGAGCGGCGGAATGCCCGCGAGTGAGCCGACCCCGGCGGCCAGCACCGCGGCGAGCAACGGCCGCTGCCGGGCCAGGTTTTCGTAATCCTCCAGTTCCTGCCCGGCATCGTCCGGGCCGGCGAGGTGGGCCATGACGCCAAACACCGCCATCGAGGCCAGCAGGTAGGTGAAGAGATAAAACCAGACGGCGCCCGCCGCCCATTCGACCGAGAACGCGGCCACGACACCGATCAGCAGATAGCCGGCGTGCGAGACGCCCGAAAGCCCCATCAACCGTTTGGTGTTCCGCTGGGTCAGCGCCGAAAGATTGCCGGCGATGATCGTCGCGGCCGCCATCAACGACAGCACCGGCGTCAGCACGCCCTCCAGCGGCGCGAAGACCTTCTGGGCGAGCGTCAACAGCACCGCAAACCCCGCCGCCTTCGAGGCCACGGCGAGAAAAGCCGTCACCGGCGTCGGCGCCCCCTGGTAGACATCGGGAATCCAGATTTGGAAGGGAAAAGCGCCGATCTTGAACGCCACCCCGCCCAGCACCAGCAGCGCACCGGCGAGGCCGAGGAAGCTGTCGGGATTCTCTTTCAGGAAGCCGGCCACCACCCCGAACTCGAAGCCGGTGTGCGTCACCCCGTCGACGGTCACCTTGCCCACGGCCCCGTAGATCAGCACGATGCCGAACAGCATGATCGCCGAGCTGAGCGCGCCCAGCACCAGGTATTTCAGCCCGGCCTCCAGCGTCAGCGGGTTGTCGCGGAAATAGCTGACCAGGATGTAGAATCCGATGGTCACTGTTTCGAGCGCGACGAAGAACATGACAAAATGGTTGCTCTCGACGAGCAGCATCATGGCCGCGGTCACCACCAGCACGATGTGGTGGAACTCGACGCGCGGCATCCGGGTGCGGGGCAGGCAGAGGTGGCCGAGGAAACAGACGAGCAGCGCCGCCAGCGGAAAGAACACCCGGCCGATCTGGCTGTGGTTGGTGAGGAGAATCAGGCCGCCAAAAAGATCCTGTCCGATCCACGCCGTGTGGAAGTTGGCCGCGGCCGCCACCAATCCGGCCAGCAGCGCCATGCTCGCCACGTGGGGAATGAAGCGTTGCTGCTCCTTGGGCAGGATGATCTCGAGGACCAGCAGGCCGAGCGCCGCGCCGGCCAGGATAAGCTCCGGTCCCAGGGCCCACCATTGGTTCGTCTCAGCGACGGTCTGGAGAAATTCGGTCGTCATGATGGTCGCAGATCAGCGGTGGAAGGTCGGGGTGACCACGGCCGCCGCCACCGGCCGGCTGAGCGCGTCGTCCACCGGGTCCGACAACGCCCGCGGGTAGAAGCCGAAGAACAGGAGCGCCGCCAGCAGGATGAGCGCGGGCAGCCGCTCGCCCCAGCCGAGGTCCGCCGGCGGATGTTCGGCCGTGACCTTTTGCATGTGCTCGCTCGGCGGGCCGAAGAAGACCCGGGCGGCGGCGCGCAATCCGTAGACGGCGGAAATGACCACGCCGCTCACGGCGACCACCGTGAGGCCCGGCGAGAATTTCCAGAGCGCCACGAAGATGGTCAGTTCGCCCCAGAAATTGGCGAAGCAGGGCAGGCCGATGCTGGCCATCGTCGCGGCCACGAAGAACGCCGCGAGCACCGGGGTCTTCTGCGCGAGTCCACCCATGTCCGCCATGTCAAAGGTGCGGGTGCGGTGATGCACGCTGGTCGCCAGCAGGAACAGCAGCGCCACCGACAGGCCGTGCGCCACCATCAGCAGCACCACGCCGCCGGAGCCGATGGTGGAGAGGCAGGCGATGCCGAGAAAGCAATAGCCCATGTGCATGACCGAGCTGTAACCGAGCATCTGCTTCAGGTCGCGCTGCGCCAGGGTGACGAAGCCGATCCCGAGCACGTTGCCGACGCCGGCCAGCAGCGCGAGCTTCCACGCCCACCAGGCCGCGCCCGCCGGCAACAACGGCAGGGCGATCTGGATCAGGCCGTAGAGACCGAACTTCTTGAGCACGCCGGCGTGCAGCATCGCGGCGGAGCTGGGCGCGGCGCCGTAGCCGAGCGGAGCCCAGGTGTGCAGCGGCCAGAGCGAGACCAGCGTGCCGAAGCCGAACATCAGCAGGCCGAAGATGTATTTCTGCGTCGTCACCCGCAGCGGGTCCGCGGTCAGCGCCTGGCGCAGGGTGACGAGGTCGAACGAGTCCGCGCCGCTTTTCACGTAGATGGCGATGAGACCGATCAGCGAGAGCATCGCGCCGGCCGTCAGGTAGATCGTCAGCTTCATCGCCGCGTAGCTGTTCTCGTCCTTGCCGCGGGTGCCCCAGACCCCGACCATGATGAAGGTCGGAATAAGCGCCAGTTCGTGGAAGAAATAAAAGAAGAAGACGTCGACCGACGCGAACACGCCCAGCAGGCCGCCGAACATGATCAGCAGGAGCATCAGGTAGATCTTCAACCGCTCGGCGCCGGAGCGCAGGGCGTAGAGTCCGGCCGCCAGCCCGACCAGGCTCGCCAGCAGGAACATCGGGAGCGAAACGCCGTTGAGGCCGAGCTTCAGGTTGATGCCGTAGGCGCTGAGCCCGGTGTCGAGCGTGCTTTGGTCGTGGTAGAGCGCGGCGCCCGCCGCGGGGAATTCCTTCCACAGCCAGAGCGCGATGAGCGCCGGCACGGTGAAGGCCACCGCCGCCAGCTTGGTGGCGATCCGCTTGGGCAGCCCGAGCGCGATGAGGAGCGCCGCCCCGAGCGGGGTGGCGATGGCGAGCTGCAGCAGTTGGGCGTTGGAGAAATTCACAGGTGAAGGAAGCCGGTGGCGAAGGCCCAGAGGAGCACCGCCCCGAGCAGGAACCAGTAGACGTAGGTGTGCAGGCTGCCGGTGTAGAGCGCCCGGGCGCCGTAGCCGATCAGGCCGACAAATCCTGCAAGGCCGCGGATGATGAGACCGGCGAGGAAGATCTGCTCGAGGAAGTTCAGCAGCATGGCGAACCGCTGCTGGATCTTCGCCACGTAGTAACTGTAGAGATTGTCGAACGACTCCTTGAGCGCCATGAGCGTGCCGAACACCAGGGGTGACTTCACCTCCAGCGCATCGGTCGCCGCCGGCCGGTAGAAGAACCACGCCGAGCCGGCTCCGACCAGCATGACGGCCAGCGAGACCAGCAGGATCGTCATATGCGCCGAACCGTGCGCTTCGGGAATTAGCTCGGCGACCGAACCGGCCAGTTTGCCAAACACGCCGGAGTAACCACCGACCACGGAGAGGACTGCGAGCAGCACGAGCGGCACCGTCATCGAAATGCCGCTTTCATGCGCATGCGAGGCGCTGTCGGAGCGGGACTCGCCCAGGAAAACGATCTTCCACAGTCGGACCATGTACAGCGCGGTCAGCACGGCCGTGAACGCGAGGACGGCGAAGACCGCGGTGTTTTTCTCCATCGCGAGATAAAGGATGGCATCCTTCGAGAAGAAACCGGCCAGCCCCGGCATGCCGATGATCGCCAGCACACCGATGGTGAAGGTGAAGAAGGTCACGGGCATCCTCTTTCGCAGCCCGCCCATCTTGAAGATGTCCTGCTCGTGGTGGCAGCCGATGATGACCGAGCCGGCGGCGAGGAAGAGCAGCGCCTTGAAGAAGGCGTGGGTCGTCAGGTGGAACATCGCAGCAGCGACACCTGGCATCACAATCTCCTGCATACTGATCATGGCGACGCCTGACGGCGCACTGAATTCGTAGATCGTGTTCCCCAGCCCGAACGCCGCGACCATGTAGCCGAGCTGGGAGAGCGTCGAGTATGCGAGGACCTTCTTGATGTCGCGTTGGACGATGGCGCAGAGCGCGGCGTAGAGCGCCGTGATCGTGCCGGTCCACATGATGACGGTGAGCGCCTGCGGCACCATGAGGACGTTGATCCGGCAAAGCATGTAGACGCCGGCCGCGACCATCGTGGCCGCATGGATGAGGGCGGAGACCGGCGTCGGGCCTTCCATCGCGTCGGGCAGCCACACCTGCAGCGGCATCTGGGCGGACTTGCCGACCGCGCCGCAGAAGAGCAGCAGCGGGATCAGCGTGCTGAAGACGTGGTGGTCGCCCAGCTCGGTGAGGTTCACCGTGTGGTTGGTCCAGTAGCACATCACGATGCCGAGCAGGAAACCGAAGTCGCCGACGCGGTTGACGATGAAGGCCTTCTTGGCCGCCTCGGCGGCGGACGACTTTTCGTGATAGTGTCCGATCAGCAGCCAGGAGCTGAACCCGACCAGCTCCCAGAAAATGAAAAGCATGAAGAGATTGTCGGCGAGCACGATGCCGATCATCGAGAACATGAAGAAGGACAGCCCGCCGAAGAACCGCGCCCGGGCCGGGTCGTCGTGCATGTAGCCGAGCGAGAACACGTGGATCAGGAACCCGACGAAGCCGACGACGAACAGCATCAGCGCCGCGAGATCGTCGAACTTGATGCCCAGTCGGACGGCGAAATCGCCGAACCGCAGCCACTCGACCGAGCCGACAAAGCGCTCGCCATGCAGGAGGAGGATGATCGCGATGGCGGCGATGGCACCGGCCGTCGCGGTCGAGATCCAGGCGGCGAGTGCACCCTGTCGGCGCAGGAACAGCGCGATCACCGCCGCCGAGATGAGCGGAAGGACCAGGATCAGGATCGCGTGTTGCAGCATGCTCATGGCGCGGACGTCTCCCCCGTCATTCCGGGCCGGGCAGAAAATTCCGGACGATCCAGGCCGGCGGACCTCCTGCTGGATCCTTTGCGGCGCTCAGGATGGCAGGCCTCGGGTGATTGTTTGGAATCCGTGAACATCCGATAAATCCGTGGTTAATGCTTCAAATGGTTCAGTTCCTCGACCTGCACGGTGTGGCGCCGGCGGAACAATGCGACGATGATGGCGAGGCCGACCGCGACCTCGGCGGCCGCGATGGTGAGGATGAAGAAGACAAAGACGTTGCCGTCGAGCGTGCCGTTGAAGCGCGAGAACGCCACCAGCGCAACCGTCGACGCGATCAGCATCAGCTCGAGGCACATGTAGATCACGAGCGTGTTCTTGCGCAGCAGCACGCCGAAAAAACCGACGGCGAACAGCAGCGCGCTGAGCAGCAGGTAGTGATTCAGGCCGCTGGCGAAGGCGGTGGCCAGCAAGGAGACCGGAGGGAGGGACTCAGGATTCAGAAGATGCGACATCATACGATCAACCGCTTCAGGCGGTCCCTCCTTTATCCTGACTCCCGGCTCCTGACTCCGCCGGGGCAAATTTCTTGCTGAGCACGATCACGCCGAGCATGGCGATCAGCAGCAGGAAGCCCACGACCTGCACCGGCAGCAGGTAGGTGGTGAAGAGCTGTTCGGCATACGTCTTGAGCGTGACGTTGACCAGCCCGCCCGCCGGGCCGGCGGCGAGTTGGGCCCGCTGCTGCAGCGAAAGCACCCCGAGCAGCAGCAGCGCCAGGCCCAGCGCCGACGCCGCGATGGTCGGGGCCTTGAACGGCTTCATTGCGCCCGGTGTCGTGTCGAGCAGCATGACGATGAACAGGAACAGCGTGACGACCGCGCCGGCGTAGACCAGCAGCAGCACGAAGGCCAGCAGCGCCGCGTCGAGCAGCACGAACAGGCCGGCCACCCCCACCAGGCTCAGGAGCAGGAACATGGCGGCATTGACCGCGTTCTTGTTCACCACCACCAGCACCGCGCTGGCGAGCGTGAGAAAGGCAAAGGTGTAGAAGAGGAGATCGGCCATGGCTCAGTGCGTGTTGCCGTGCTCCGCGGCGGCCTTCTTCTTGTCCCACTTGAAATGCCGGTCCGGCAGCGTGCCGCCCAGTTCGTAGAGCCGGGCCTTGTCGTTGACCATTTCCGCCCGGGTGTAGCCGGACATCGAATACTGGTTCTGGAGGAAGATCGCCTCCTCGGGGCAGACTTCCTGGCACAGGCCGCAGTAAATGCAGCGGAGCATGTCGATGTCGAAGGTCTTGGGCGCCTTCTCGACGTGGGTGCGCTCCGGCTGGTCGGCGGGCACCTCGCCGGGCGTGATCCGGATGGCCTTGGGCGGACAGACGAATTCGCAGAGCTGGCAGGAGACGCACTTTTCGCGGCCGTGCGGATCCTTCACCAGCGTGGGCACGCCGCGGTAGCCGGGCGGGATGGCCGGGCGCTGCTCGGGATACTCCATCGTCACGTTCGGCGCGAACAGATGCCGGAGCGTGATCCGCATGCCCGCGACGATCTGCGGAAGGTAAAGGCGTTCCGCGACGGTGAGAGGTTTGCGTTCGACGACGTAGGGCATCGGGGAAAGGAGTCAGGAGCGGGAAGTCAGGAGCGCGGAATTCAAGGCATGGCTGGGATAACGAAGGGTGTATTCTCCTTCCATTCTGAATCCTGACTTCTGGCTCCTTTGTTTCATTTTGTCTGGATCCACGCGATGGCCACCGCGTAGAAGATGAGGTTGCCGATCGCGAGCGGCAGCAGTTTCTGCCAGCCGAGTTTCATCACCTGGTCATAGCGGAAACGGGGCACCGTCCAGCGCACGAGCATGAAAAGGAAGATGAAGGCCAGCACCTTGCCGACGAAGATCACGATGGAGAGCAGGCCGAGCAGCACGGGCTGGTCCACGAGGTGCAGCCAGCGGGCGACATCGGCCAGCGGCACCCAGGGCAGCGGGTTCCAGCCGCCGAGGAAAAGCAGGATGAACACGCCGGAGCCGATCATCATGTTGGAATATTCGGCGACGAAGAACAGGCCCCACTTCATCGAGCCGTATTCGGTGTGGAAACCGCCCACCAGGTCGGCCTCGCCCTCGGCCATGTCAAACGGCAGCCGGTTCGTCTCGGCAAACAGCGCGATGAGGAAGACCAGCGCCGAGACCGGCATGTAGAAGATGAACCAGGCGCCGTTCCACGACAGCCCGGAACCGGATTGGGCCTGCACGACCTTGAACAGGCTCAGGGACCCGTCGCCGCCGGGGACGTTGATCCAGAGGAAGACCGGCAGCACCGCGAGCGTCATCGACAGCTCGTATGAGATCAATTGCGCCGAGGCCCGCACGCCGCCGAGGAAGGGATATTTGGAGTTCGACGACCACCCGGCGATGATCAGCGAGTAGACGCTGAGGGACGACATGGCGAACACCGCCAGAATGCCGACGTCGAGGTTGGCCAGCGCGAGCGGCACGAGCCGGCCCGCGTCGTCGAGATAGGCGCCGAAGGGCACGACCGTCACGGTCGTCAGCGCCGGAATCATGCCCAGCACCGGGGCGAGCATGAAATAGAACTTGTTCACGTGTCCCGGCACCGGGTCCTCCTTGAAGAACATCTTGAGGCCGTCGGCCATCAGGTGGAAGGCGCCGAGGCGCTGCAGGAACGGCCCGACGACCGGCACCCAGGCGAACCAGAAGGGCATGGCCCGGTTCGGGCCCGGCCGGCCCTGGATCGCCGCGGAAACCTTGCGCTCGATCAGCGAGCACGCGCCACCGATCGGGAACAGCACGCCGATCACACAAAGGCCCTTGACGACCATCTGGATGAGCGGAGGGAGGCCGGACCAGAACTGGACGACAGCGTTCATGCGAAGGCGGACGGCTTGAAGTGAAGGCCTTCGCCCTCGACGAAGGGCAGGCCGGCCCACGGCGTGCGGTCGAGCAGCAGGCCGGACAGCGGGAGATTGGCGTAGTTGACAGTGGCCAGCGGTTTCACCGCGGCGGAGAGGGCGGACCAGAGCGGGTCAAGTTCGGTCGCCACCGGCGTACCGCCGACCGCGGCGACCAGGTGGCCCAGCGTGGCGAGATCATCGGCCACTCCCGCCGGGCCGGGGATCGCCTTGGCAAATTTCTGGAGGCGGAACTGCTGGTTCACAAACGTGCCGCTCTTTTCAAAGACCGTGAGCGTCGGGATGACGACCTTGGCCGCGTCGCTGGTGGCGTTTTTGTGGGTGCCGAGGTAGATGATCGACACCTTGGCCAGCTGCGCCGCGGTGAGCCCGGCGGCCGCGAGATCCTCGCCGAGCGAAAGGACCGTTGCGACCTTGCCGGCGTCGATGTCGGCGGCGAGGGCCGGGAGTTTCTGCTCCGGCAGCGTGGAGATCAGGCCGGTGACAAGGGCCCCCCGGACGTTCGGGTTGCGGTCCGCGGACACGAGGATGCCGTCGCCCTGCCCCACCCGGCTGACCAGCGACACCGGAGCCTTGAGCGCTTCCGCGATCTTCCGCGTGAGAAACTGTTCCTCAACCGTGCTGCGCCCGGAACCGACGATCGCGACCGCGCCGGCCTTGAGCATGCTCCCCACCGACTTCAACAGGTCGCCGGCGGCCCGGAGCGCAATTTCGGGGGTGGTGGCGGCCCCGTTGATCGCCGGCGCGAGCAGCCGGTCCGCCGCCTGCACCTGCTTGTAGAGCAGGCGGCCGGAATCGGCCATCCAGGTGTCGTTCACCTCATCGTTCGGCCGCGGCGTGATGCGATAGATGACCCCTTCGCGGCTCCAGACCTCGGTGTTCACACCGGTGGAGGATTCGGGGTCGATGCCCGGTGTCGCCTTGAGGAACCACACCCGCATCTTGAAGCGGAAATCCGTGCTGGTGAGGGCGCCCACCGGGCAGATGTCGACGGTGTTGAGCGAGTAGTTGTTCTCGAGTTTCCGCCCGGGATAGCAGGTCAGCGTGCTGTAACTGCCGCGATCGATGAACCCGAGCACATCGTCCTTCGCGACTTCCTTGCTGAAGCGGACGCAGCGCGAGCAGAGGATGCAGCGCTCGTCGTCGAGTGTGACGCGCGGCCCGAGCTGGGTGCGCTTGGGCTTGACGTTCTTCTGCTCGATGAAGCGCGAGTAACCGCGGCCGTAGGCGGTGGAGTGCTCCTGCAGCTTGCATTCGCCGGCCTGGTCGCAGATCGGGCAGTCCAGCGGATGATTGATGAGCAGAAACTCGGTGACCCCGTTGCGGCAGTCCTGCACGGCCGGCGTGTTGGTGCGGATGTGGAGGCCGGGCGAGGCGTTGGTCGCGCAGGCGATGGTCGGGCGCGGCATCCAGTTGATTCTCTGCTTTCCCGTGGCCGCGTCGATCAGCGGGGCCTTGGTCGCGGGATCGATCGCCGGCAGGCCCATTTCGACGAGGCACATCCGGCAGTTGCCCGCCACCGTCAGCTTCGGGTGGTAGCAATAATGCGGCACTTCCACGCCGGCGAGCCGGGCGGCCTCGATCATGTTCGTCCCCTTGGGCACGGCGATGTCCCGGCCGTCAACATTGACGGTCACGAGGTCGGGTTTGGGCGGGGAGATCATTCTCTGAGAGGAGTCAGGATGGCAGGAGTCAGGAGATAAGGAATCAGAAGCCAGGAGTTTCTATTGCCTTGGCGTAGGCGTTCAGCAGGCGGCTGATTTCTTCGAGGTTCTGGATGAGCAAAGTGGTGTCGCCGTAGCCGAGATCGCGCGCCAGGATGAGGTAATAGCGGCTTTCTTCCAACGAACCCTGCGCGATGTTCATGAAGCGCTTTTTGTCCGCCACGCCGGCTTTCTTGAATCCCTCGGCGATATTTGCGGGAATCGACACGGCGGAACGCCGGAACTGCGAGGTCAGTGAATAAACCTCTTTCGCTGGAAATACGTCCGTGAAGCGATAGACGGCGAGCACCCAGGCGTGGGCTTTCTGCCACACAATCAAATCCTCAAAAGTCCGGGCCGGAGCCCGCTGGCTCCCGGCTCCCGACTTCTTCGTCCAGTCTCCCGACTCTTGGCTCCTGACTCCTTTGTCCTGACTCCTGACTCCTGCCGCGCCCTTTGGCCCCAATTCAGCAAACCCGTGGGCGCGCGGTTGTTGGTCTGCGGCCGTTCTTCTGGATGGGGGATTCTGAATTCTGGATTCCATGGTTGCCATTCTCAGACCAGTCCGGGGGCCCCGGCGGCCTTCACCGCCTGCTTGGTCTCGTGGTAGGTTTTGAACTCGTCGC
>JBBIHQ010000003.1:77393-86933 GCA_037446975.1 Opitutia bacterium | reverse complement strand
CATATACACTGCCCGGTGATCGCTGCCGTCACCCGCACCTGGGCCGTCCCAAATTTCCGCGTGCCCGCCAGCCACCAACGGCTTCAGGGCCGGCGAGACCAAGAGGTAGTCGATCCGGCTATAGGTGTCCTCGCGGCGGTAGAAATGGGTCCAAGTCTCGCCATGCGAATCAGCCGCGGCCAGGATTTCGCCCACATCCAGTTCGCCCCGCCTGGTGAGCGCGCGCACGGACTTGCTGCCCAACGTATCGTTCCAGTCGCCGCACAGGATGTACCGGCCCCGCGCCGGGTCGGGATAGCGCGACAGAACCAGATCGCGGACGGCTCCGGCTTCCTCGCGCCGCCGCAGGGCGCTCTCGGGATCGTCCTTTTGCTCCGTGAGCCGGCTTTTCAGGTGCACGACGAAAAGTGAAAACTCGCCCGCGTCGGTCGCAAAAATCACTTCCAGCACCCCGCGTTTGACCACCTCCTTGTGACCAAGATAGTTTATCGGCACCGCCGCGTGACGGAGAATTCGCTTGAAGGGCAATTTCGACAATATCGCGACATGGCGGGCGGGATCGGCCGCCTCAAGCAGCACGGCAAACGGAAGGTCCTGCCCGTCCTGCTTTAGTTCGCGCTGAAACTCGTCGAGAAACGGCTGCGGGCCCATCTCCTCGATCGCGAGAATATCGGGCGCGATGCCGGCGATGACCCGCCGAAGGGCAATCTTTTCCTGCTCCGGCTTCGGGTACGCCTTGCGATAAACCCCGTCCACCATGCGGTCAGTCACCAGGTAGTTTTCCACATTGTAGGTAGCGATGGTCAGCGCCGGCGACGGGCTGCCCGCCATCAAGACCAGCAACAGGAGGGCAAGACGGCAGGCAGACATTCCGCAAATCCCGTCCCAACGGGTGCCACGGTGATCAGCGAAGTTCATCTGATTTGAGTGACGATTCAGGACGACTCACCTCGAAAAACCAAACACGGGGTTCGGGGGGATTCCCATATGGCGATCTCGTGGATACCAGAGTTCATTCCCGCATGGCCCGTTCCCGCTCCACCAGAGTCGGATGGGAATAATAAACCGTGCTGTAAAGCGGATGCGGGGTGAGATTGGACAGGTTTTTCTGGGAAAGTTTCCGAAGCGCCCCGATCATCGGGGTCGTGGAACCCATCGCGTTTTTCGCAAACGCATCGGCCTCATATTCGTTTTTGCGCGAGAGCCAGTTGCCCGCCGGAGCAAACCAGAAAGTAACCAAGCCACCGAGCAGCGCGAAAAGCAGAAAGGTTGGAGCCAGCACACCAGCCGGCAGCCCGAAGGACATATTGAACCACGAAACCCCGGCCAGCCAGGCGACAACCGCGAAAGCCCCGAATTGCAGGAGCGCGGTCAGGACCAGAAACTTCGGGATGTGCCCGCACTTGTAATGGCCTATTTCATGCGCAAGCACCGCCTCAAGTTCTTCCGGGGCGAGTTGGGCCATGAGTGTGTCAAAAAGGACGATGCGGCGGAAGCGGCCAAAGCCGGTGAAGAAGGCGTTGGAATGCCCGGAACGTTTGCTGCCATCCATGACCTCGATGGTCTGGGCCCGGAAGCCCGTGCGGTCGGAAAGCGCCAGCAGTCGCGCGCGCAACTCTCCCTCGGCCAGCGGGGTGAGTTTGTTAAACAGCGGCATGATGAGCTTCGGGTAGAGGATGATCATCAGCAGCTGAAAGCCAAACAGCAGGACAAATCCCCACACCCACCAGAACGGTCCCACCCACCCCACCAAGGCCAGCAACGCCCACGCGAGCGGAAATCCGATGGCGAGAGCCAGGAAGGTCGACTTGATCTGGTCGGTGATCCATAATCGCAGCGTGCTTTGGTTGAACCCGAATTTTCCCTCCAGGCGAAACTGGGACCACCAGCCCAACGGGAGACCGGGCAGGCTGAGCAGGATCATCGTACCGGCGAGAAAAAGCGCTCCGCTCCAAGCCGCACCCGGTGCGAGATGGTTGAATTTCGTCCACAACCAGGGCAGTGCGCCGCTGAAAAGCGCGGTCAGCAATACGGCCACGTCGTACACGGTTTCGACCGAGGCAAAACGGCTTTTTGCGAGGGTATAGTCGACTGATTTACGGTAGGTCGCCTCATCCACCACCTCGGTCAGCGCCGGCGGGAGTTGGTTGGCATGGCGACGGGCCTCCCCACGGTTAAGCGCCTCCAAAGCCAGTTGCGTGGCGAGCCGCACTATCACCAAGGCAATAACAACGACGGGAAACCAGTCCATACCGTCACTCCAAGGAATTTCTTGAGCACGCCAACTCCTAAATCGCTGGCCCGCAGCATTCCACGAAAGAGGATTGAAATCACCCTGCACCGGAGCACAGTGGCGGCGTGGATTCAGACAAGACTTCCAAACTCAGCTTTGAGGCGGCTCTCACCAAGCTGGAGGCTATTGTCGACTCGATGGAACAGGGCGAGGTGCCCTTGGCCGAGCTGCTCGCCAAATATGAAGACGGCACCAAGTTGCTGAAGATCTGCGAGGGCCGGCTGAAAGACGCCGAATTGAAGATCGAGAAGCTGAAACAGCAGAAGGACGGCAGCGCCGCTTTCGAGCCCTTTGAATCCAGCCGCACGGAGTAGCCGCCGGCCCGTGTCACCCCACCCGATGAGCACATCTTCGTCCGTTCCGCGTATTCTCGACCGCATCACCGGCCCGGCCGACGTCAAGGCCCTCGCCCCCGACCAACTGCCCCAGTTGGCCCGCGAGATCCGCGAACAGCTGGTCGCGGTCACCGCGAAGAATGGCGGTCACATCGGGCCGAACCTGGGCGTGGTCGAGCTGACGATCGCATTGCACCGCGTGTTCAGCACACCGGAGGACCAGCTCGTATTCGACGTCGCCCACCAGGGCTATGTCCACAAATTGCTCACGGGCCGGGGCGGAGAGTTCTTCGCGAAACTCCGCAAGAGCGACGGGGCGTCCGGTTTTCTTTACCGCCGCGAAAGTCCGCACGACAGTTTTGGCGCCGGTCACGCCGGCACGGCTCTTTCCGCGGCGCTCGGCATGGCCACCGCGCGGGATCTGCGCGGTTCGGGTGAACACGTGGTGGCGGTCTGTGGCGACGCCGCGTTCACGTGTGGTATCACGCTCGAGGCGCTCAACAATGTCGTCAGCTCGACGAAGCGGCTCATCGTCATCCTGAACGACAACGAGTGGTCCATCGCCAAGAATGTCGGCGCCATCGCCAACTACCTCAACCGGATCAGCACCAGTTCGACGTACAACAAGCTCCATCACGACATCGAGGGCTTCTTCAAGAGCTTCCCCACCGGCGTGGAGATGAACCGCGTGTACATGAAATGGAAGCGCGAGACGAAGGACTTCTTTGTCGAGTCGTCCCTGTTCGAGAAATTCGGGCTGCGTTATCTCGGCCCCGTCGACGGCCACAATATCGACGCGCTGGTGAAGAACCTGGAATTCGCCCGGCATTGCGACGTGCCGGTGCTCATCCATGTGCTGACCAAGAAAGGCAAGGGACTCGAGGTCGCCGTTCAACACCCGGAAAAGTTCCATGGCGCCAGTCCGTTCGATCCCGTCACGGGCGAGAACATGAAGACGGTCCCCGGTACGCCGCCCAATTACCAGGACGTGTTCGGCGCCGCGCTCACCCGTTTTGCTAAAAAAAGCCCCAAGGTCCTGGGCATCACCGGCGCGATGCCGAGCGGCACCGGCCTCTCGCACCTCGCCGCCGAAGTACCGGGACAGTTTTTCGACGTCGGCATCGCCGAGGAGCATGCGGTATTGTTCGCCGCCGGCCTGGCCACCAAAGGGTTCCGCCCGGTCTGCGCCATCTATTCGACCTTCCTGCAACGCGCCTACGACCAGGTCATTCACGATGTTTGCCTGCAGGAACTGCCGGTCACGTTCTGTCTGGACCGCGCCGGCCTGTCGCCCAACGACGGCCCGACCCACCACGGGCTCTTCGACATCGCGTACCTCCGTTGCGTGCCCAATGCGATTGTGATGCAGCCCAAGGATGAGGACGAGCTGGTCGACATGTTGCACACGTCATTGCTTCTCCCCTCGCCGGCCTTCATCCGCTATCCCCGCGGAGCCGCGACGGGCGTGAAGATCAAGGCTGAGCCCGCCCGACTGGTCGTCGGACAGGCGGAGGTCTTGCGCGAGGGTTCCAATCTCATGATCTGGGCGCTGGGCCCGATGGTGGAAGAGGCGATGAAAGTCGCCCGACGTCTCGCCGCCGAGGAGGGGCTTTCAGTCGGTGTCGTCAACGCGCGTTTTGCGAAACCGCTCGATCGAACCCTTTTGCTGAGTCAGGCCGCCTGCATTCCGCTGCTGATCACCCTCGAAGATCACGTGGTGACGGGTGGTTTCGGCAGCGCCGTGCTCGAGGTCCTGCAGGAAGCGGATTGCCCGACGCCGGTCGAGCGCATCGGCTGGCCCGACCGGTTTGTGGAGCATGGCAGCAGCGTCGAGATTCTCCGGGCGGCCTACGGCTTGTCCACCGACGACATTGTCCGTCGGGTCAAGGACCGCTACCGGCGCCTCGGTGCCGCGCCAATCGAGGCCGAGGCATAGATAAGCCGCGCCGCGAGGCGGAGCGGTGGAGAGAACAGATGGGGCGGACTATTTCTTCTCTTCTTTCTTATCCACGGGCTTTTCGCTGCTTGTCTCGCATTTCTTACCGGTACAGCAGCAGTCCTTGTCCTTGCCACACACCTTGCCGTCCTTGTCCTTGCCACAATCGCAGGTCTTTTCTTCAGTCTTGGCCTTGTCATCGGCAGCTTGGGCAACGGCATTGGCAAAGAGGCCGGCAATGGCCAGGGCGAGGAGGAGTCTGAGGGATTTCATAGGGAAAACGGAGTTGAGCGAGCCAGCAGCGGAACCATTTGTTTGGTCCGCCTTCGCCATGGCTCGGGCGGACAGGTGCCAGTTCAATCTCTAGGATGGAAGTGGTGCGGGCGGAGGGAGTCGAACCCTCCTCTCATGCTTGGGAAGCACATATAATACCGATATACTACGCCCGCAAAAAGAACGCCCCAGTGCTAACCACCCCGCCTGTCCGGTCAAGCCCGCATGCCGCTCTCATCGCTCCTTGGCTCGGATCGGCTTTCGGCGGCGGCGAAAGGGAAAAAACAATGAACATGTCCCGGTCAGAAGCAGCGCCCAGGTAGTAGGTTCGGGTACCGCTTGGAAGCCCGAGATCACCAGATCGTTCACACCGAACGGACTTCCAGGGCCGTAGTTGACCAAAAAGGTGAATCGGCCATCGGTGGTCGCAATACGCGAACCGTTGGCCGCGTTGGCGAACGAGTTGCTGAGCGCCGTACTACTGATGACGTCAAAGGTCATGCCGTTGTTGACCATGGTATCAAAGCCACCGATCAGGCTGACTAGGAGATTCCCGCCGAGACTGAGGCTGCCGTTCACCAAAAGATAGTCGAACTGCGTGCCTTGAATCGTCCCACCGAGTTCGAATACGCTCTGGGACGTGGCGAGGAGGGAGAGATTGCCGCTGAGAGTGAGTTGCCCGGCGGTCGTGGTACTGCCCGGATCGATCAGACCGGCCGAGGAGAATGATGAAGCCGTCACCGCGCCGGAACCGGTCAACAGCGAACCCGCACTGAATGCGAGTGGCGAAGTGGACGTCAGGATCGCACCTGAGCCGACGGCGACCGTGCCCGTGTTGGCAAAGCTGCTTTGGAGCGCCAGCGTCCCGCCGATGACATTAATGACGCCAGCGTTGGTGACTGGCATGGCCACTGCCGTTGTGCCCCCGGTCTTGTTGTAGATTCCGGTGGCCGCATTGATATATGCTGTGGCCCCACCATAATCGCTGTTGATCGCATAACCACTGGTCGCATCGTTCCATACTCCGCTGTTGGTGATCGAACCGCCGCTGCCGGACCGGATCCGGCCGGCCGTCCAGTTGACAATCCCGTCATTAACGATGGCGCGCCCCACGAAATCGTGGTCATTGGTCCCGGCGATCGTCAGGGTCGTTGTGCTGTCGAGCGTCGTCGTGCCAGCGCTGTTAAGATTGCTGGCCAGCCAACTGAGGCTGCCGACAAAGGTCTGGGTCCCGGCGAGCGTGCCGCCGTTAAGGAGGAGGTTCTGGACGTTGACGGTGCCACTGGCGGTCACGGTGCCGCTGACCTGCTGGACCAAGCCACTGCCCGAGCTGCCGATCGTCGAGCCGCTGTTCAATGTGCCGCTGTCGAGATTGATCGTGCCACCCGTGACGCTGACCGTGCCGTCGTTGACGAGCGTGCCGGCCGAGAAGGTCGTCACTCCGGCAGACTTGTTGTACACCCCTCCGCCGCCATTGATGAAGGAGGCACTGCCGCCATAATCGGCATTGACGGCGTAACCGTTGGCGGTGTCGTTCCACACGCCGTTGTTGGTGATCGAGCCGCCGCTGCCGGACCTGATCCGGCCGGCCGACCAGTTCACTGTACCATTGTTGACGATGGTGCGACTCGCGAAATCGTGGTCGTTGGTCCCGGCAATCGTCAGGATGGCTGTACTGTCGAACGTCGTCGTACCAGCGCTGTTGAGGTTGCTAGCCAGCCAGCTGAGGCTACCCACAAAGGTCTGGGTCCCGGCGAGCGTACCGCCGTTGAGCAGCAAATTCTGAACGTTGACCGTGCCGCTGGCGGTTATGGTCCCGCTGACCTGCTGGACCACGCCGCTGCCGGAGCTGCCGATCGTTGAACCGCTGTTCAATGTGCCGCCGTCGAGATTGATTGTGCCGCCCGTGACACTGACGGTTCCATCATTGACGAGTGTGCCGGCCGAGAAGGTCGTCACCCCGGCGGTTTTGCTGTACACGCCGCCAGCGGCATTGATGAAAGAGGCGCCACCACCATAGTCGGCATTGACGGCGTAACCATCGGCCGCGTCGTTCCACACGCCGTTGTTTGTGACCGAGCCGCCGTTGCCGGACCGGATCCGGCCGGCTGACCAGTTCACCGTGCCATTGTTCACGATGGCGTGACCCGAGAAATCGTGGTCGCTCGTCCCCGATATATCGAGCGTGCCGGTCGTACCGATCGTTGCGGTACCAGCGGTGTTGAAATTGCTTCCAATCCAGTTGGTCGTGCCAAGGAAGGTCATGTTGCCGGCCAACTGGCCGGACGTGAGGAGGAAATTGGTGGCGGTGAACCCAGTCGAACCACCCGCGGTAAGCACACCGGCAGTGAGCTGCACGACGCCGCCGCCGGTGCTGCCGATCGCCGAGCCGTCGTAAAACGTACCACCGGCATTGAGATTCAGGGTGCCGCCAGAGACGACAACCGACCCGTAATTGAGCAGACCAACATTGAACGTGGTGACGCCCATTGTCTTGTTGTAGGTGCCACCGGCAGCATTGATGAAGGAAGCGCCACCGCCATAGTCGGCATTCACAGCGTAACCATCGGCAGCGTCGTTCCACACGCCGTTGTTGGTGATCGAGCCGCCGCTGCCGGACCGGATCCGGCCGGCCGACCAGTTCACCGTACCGTTATTCACGATGGTGTGGCCCGCAAAGTCATGGTCCGCCGTGCCACCAATGGCGAGCGTCGAGGCTGTGTCGAGGGTCGTGGTGTTGGTGCTGTTCCAGTTGCCAGTCTGCCAGTTCAGGGTGCTGGCGACGAAGATCTGGCTACCGGCGAGCGTGCCGCCGTTGAAAAGAAGGTTCGTCGCCTTGACATTGCCGTTCACCGCCAAGGTTCCGCCGGTGAGCTGCAGGACGCCGGACCCGGAACTACCAACGACGGATCCGTCGTTGAATGAGCCGCCGGCAGCCAGATTGAGTGTGCCGCCCGTGACCTTGATCGTGCCGAAGTTGGTGAAGCCGATGTTGAACGAAGTGACGCCGGCTGTCTTGTTGTAGGTGCCACTAGCGGCGTTGACGAACGCGATGGCACCGCCGAAGTCGTCGTTGAAGGCGTAACCGTCGCTTGAGTCGTTCCAAGTGGCGTTGTTAGTGAACGAACCGCCGTTCCCGGAACGCAGGCGGCCGATGGTCCAGTTGACGGTGCCGTTGTTGGTGACGCCCAGTCCGTTGAAGTCGTGGTCGGCACCGGTTCCGGTTATGTTGAGGGTGTCAACAGGCGTGATCGTGGTGACGCCCGAGGGAGTGATTGTGCCCGCAAGGATGTCCCCCGCACTCCAGTTGTAGACCGTTTGGGCGCGCGATTCGTACACCGGGAAAAAATACAGAACCATGATCCACGTCAACGTGACCACGTTGAGGCCCGAAATTGCGGGAAAATGGCACCGTTTCATGGCAGGAGAATGAAGGCATTGGTGTCGGCGTAGTCGAATGTTTTTACCATCGACGCTGCTCGGCGGACGAGTACGTCCGACCTGCATCTGGGTGAAGACATGCCTAACAGGCTCAGGAATAATCCCGCCGGCCCTCGAGGGCGCTTTTGAGCGTCACCGCATCCGCATAGAGCACCCCGCTGCCGCTGGGCAGGCCGAAGCCGATGCGCGTCACCTTCACTCCGCCGGGCGGGAGCCGCTCCGTCAAATAGTGGCAGGTGGCTTCGCCCTCCACGTCATTTGAAAGCGCCAGAATCAACTCGGTGATTTCACCCGCCGTAATGCGCTGCACGAGCGCGCCAAGATTGAGGTCTTCCGGCGCCACCCCACGAATCGGCGACAGCTTGCCATGCAGCACATGATACCGGCCGCGATATGCTCCCGAACGCTCGATAGCCGCGAGGTCCTGGGCGTATTCGACCACACACACCTGGCCGCCGCGGCGTCGCTCGTCGGCGCAGATCGCACAGTGTTCGGCCTCGGAAAGATTACCGCAGATCGTGCAACGGCGGACATTTTTTGCCGCCGTTTCCAACGCCGCGACCAGTTCGGGCAGGCGGGCCGGCTTTTCCACGAGCAGGTGCAGCGCTATGCGTTCCGCCGACCGGTAGCCGACTCCCGGAAGCTGCTTCAACACTTTCTGCAGATGCTCAAGTGCCGGAGTCATGGATTCAGGTCATGGCCGTAAGCCAAGATTCCACCGGTCGCCCGGATATGTGTTCTGCCGGATTCCATGGTCGGCTCGATCAGTGCTCAAAACATTCCCGGCATCTGGAAAGCCGAGGAGATGCGCTGCATTTCGGCGTCGTTCAACTCCTTTGCCTTCTGCGCTGCTTCTTGCACGGCGCTGAGAACAGTTTCCTCGACCAGTTTCTTCTCCTCCTTGAGAAATTCCGGGTCGAGCGTCAGCGCGAGGAATTTGCCCGCACCGTTGATCTTGATCTGCACGGCGCCGCCGCCGCTGGATACATCGATCTCGCGCGTCCCGAGCGATGTCTGCATCTGCTCGATCTGCTTCTGCATTTTCTGGGCTTGTTTGAGGAGTTTGCCTACGCCGGCCATGGTTTGAGGGGGTTAAATTGCGATCACTAATGAGGACTTCTACGGACTAATCACGCTCATTTTCTGCGAGTCGAAATGCCAGGGCAAGTTGGCCAAAGGATTTCACTGAAAGCCCGAATGGAATCGCCACAGAATATTCCGAACAGGCAAAAGAATTTACCATTAACTCCCACAAATCGGTC
>JBBIHQ010000003.1:29374-77293 GCA_037446975.1 Opitutia bacterium | reverse complement strand
GGCCGCCAGCCGAGCATCCGTTGGATCTTCCCACTGGTAATGATCCGATCGGGCATCGGCTCTCCGTCCCTCCGGACACCAGCCACGCCGTCGAACTCCGGCATGCCCCGGCCCAACTGCTTGGCTAGCCAGCGTACGACTTCCTCCCTCCTCGCCGGCGCGGTATCGGCCACATTGAATATCTCGTTTCTCAACTGGGCGGGCGCGATCAGGCTCGCCAGCAGCGCGGCAACGATGTCATCGCGATGAACCAGGTTCAACCGATGCGTGCCGCTTCCACCAAGCCTGGTCGCTCCGGTGCGCAGTTGATCGAGCAAATGATGACGGCCCGGCCCATATATGCCCGCCAGGCGGAGGATGAACCACCGTCCGCAAGCGGTCGCCGGCGCTTCTTGCAGGAGAATTTCCGACTCGCGAATAATCCTGCCGTTGGGTGTCGCCCCCGCGGCCCCGGCGTTTTCATCGACGACAGCTCCCCCGCCCTGGGGGTAAACTGAAGTGCTGCTGGTATACAGCATCGTACCCACCGGGGCGCCTCCGTGGCCGGCCCAGGCAAGAACGGAGTCCATTCCGGCGACATAGGAGCGCCAATAGCCGTCCGTTCCGCCGCCAGCGCTCACGCAGTTCACCACAAAATCCGCTCCACCTTCGAGTTGCGGATGCCAATCGGACGACGAGAGATCTGCGACAACAACCCTGGCCAGGCCAAGTGCCCGGAGCGCCGCAGCTTTCTCCGGGTTGCGAGTCAGGGCTTCCACCTGCGCCCCGCCGGTAACCGCGGCACGAGCGAGAGCCGAACCGACGTAGCCACAACCGAGAATGATGAGCCTTTTGCCGTGCAGAGTAGACATGAATTGAAGCCACCAATGGACACTTATCCCCCGCTAATCTCAATGCATTTGGTCCACGGAATAAACAGGGCACGCTGAAATAAAATCCTCCGAACCTTCATTATGTTCAGCGGACAATCATCTGCTTCCCTGTTCTTCAAAGATTAATGTCCCCTTCGCGGCCATTAGCGGCTAACCTCAATCCCATGCCCAATGTGCTCGTCATACTTGCCGATGGATTTGAAGAGATTGAAGCGCTCGCCCCGATCGACCTTTTGCGTCGAGGGCACATCGAAGTCACGGTTGCCTCGCTGAACGAGAATCGCCATGCCACCGGGCGTAGCGGAGTTACCGTGCATGCCGACAACACATTGACGGGCCTGAAGGACAAGCTGTTCGATCTGCTGTTTCTGCCCGGCGGCGCCGGAGTGAAGCATTTGCGGGCTGACCCGCGCGTCCGCGAGTTGGTGTTGAAACATTTCGCCGCCGACCGCTGGCTGGCGGCCATTTGCGCGGCGCCGACGGTACTGAATGACTGTGGCCTGCTCACGGGGAAGCGCTATACAGCCCATTTCTCAGTTGCTTCGGAACTGCCAGCGATATTGGCGAAGGAGCGAATCGTAACCGAAGGGAAAATCACGACCTCGCGCGGAGCGGGGACCGCGGTGGAATTCGGACTGCATCTGGTGAGTCTGCTCAAAGGTCCCGACGAATCAGCCGAGATAAGCAAAGCCATTTGTCTTTAAGGCTTTGCGCGAAATCGGCATTGCCAGATGGCGGGCCTTGCGGTTGGATGACTATGGTCGATCCCGGACCAACGATTGCGTGTGGCTGAACTTCATTTGGACCTCGGCGCCTCCTTGCTTTGGAAGCGACGGGGCGAAGCAGTCCCGGGTCGCGTTGGACAAAGGCATCTCTTTTCATGTGTGGCATAGCCGGCATTGTTTCGCCCACGCTTGAGGACGCGGTCCGCGAGGACGCGGTCTCGCGCATGGTGAAGCGCGAGCGTCACCGCGGTCCGGACGACCGCGGCCTTTTCTCCAACGGAAACGCGACACTTGGCATGTGCCGGCTGGCGATCATTGATCCCGCCAACGGGCATCAGCCCATGACAAGTCCCGACGGTCGTTTCGCGATGATCTTCAACGGGGCCATCTACAATTTCCGTGAGTTGCAGCCCGATCTCACGGCTCGCGGCTGGAATTTTCGCACCAACTGCGACACCGAAGTCCTGCTCGCCGCTTACGCCTGTCACGGCGCGAACTGTCTGCCCAAGCTGCGGGGAATGTTCGCCTTTGCCGTTTGGGACGCGAGGGAGCGGACGCTGTTCGCCGCCCGTGACCCGCTGGGGATCAAGCCGCTTTATTTTTCGCGCCTGCCAGGTGGCGGGATCATTTTCGCCTCTGAACTGAACGCCTTGGTCGCGAGCGGCCAGGTGCCCCGGGAAATCGATCCCGCTTCGGTCGGCGAATACCTGGCGTGGTTCAGCGTACCAGCGCCCCGCACAATATACCGTGGAATCGCCAATCTCCCGCCCGGCCACTGTCTCGCGGTGGACGCCGGGAGCCGGTCGAAGACTGAGGCGTGGTGGCATCTGCCTGCGCCCCGCCACCCGGGTCAAGTCGCAACCAACTATCATGATTTCGTCCACGGCTTGCGGCACCAGTTGGACGATTCCATCCGCGCCCATCGCGTCGCCGACGTCCCGGTCGGGGCATTTTTGTCCGGCGGCATGGATTCAACCGCCGTGGTCGGTCTGATGGCCCGCGGTGGCGCAACCAAGCTGAAGACTTTTTCGCTGATTTTCGGCGAAAGCGGATTCTCCGAGCAGGCCAGCGCCCGGCTGGCGGCGCAAACCTTCGGCACCGAGCACCATGAAGAATTGCTCACCGGAGCACGGGTGGCGGCAGATCTGCCGGGCATTCTCGGGAGCTTCGACCAACCCACCGGCGACGGCATCAACACCTATTACGCGAGCCGGACCGCCCGTCAGGGCGGAGTGACGGTCGCCCTATCCGGCTTGGGCGGCGACGAGCTTTTTGGCGGCTATCCGTCCTTCCGCGATCTGCCCCGCCTGCAACGACTGTTGCCCTTCTGGCGGGGACTACCCGCGGCGTTGCGGGAAAAGATTGTCGACGGGCTTCGCTCGCGCCCCGGGGCACGGGCGCGCAAGCTGGCCGATTTCCTCGCCCAGGCCCGCGATCTGCACGAACTGGCGTCGCTCCAGCGCCGCGTCCTGCCGGAGGCGGGTCGGCTCGCGTTGCTGGCACCCGAGGCCCGCGCCCAGGCCCGGCGGCTCGGCCCCAACCACCCGATGCTCGACGACTTCGCATTCGAGCTCATCGGCGCCAGTCCGTTTCAAATCATCAGTGCCTGGGAACTGCGCACCTACATGGCCGACGTCCTCCTGCGCGACAGCGACGTGTTCAGCATGGCAAACTCGCTGGAGCTGCGCGTGCCGTTCGTGGACCGCGTCTTGCTCGAATGGCTGTGGCCCCAGCCGGACCATTTCAAATACGACCCGCGGCACACCAAACGCGCGCTTGCCGATGCCACGGCCGATCTTGTGCCCGCCGCAATTCGCCAACGCCGCAAGCAGGGCTTCGCGCTGCCTTTTGCACGCTGGATGCTGGCTGAACTCCGGCCGTTTCTGGAGGAAATATTTTCTACGGCCTCGCTGGCGGGGTGTCCGTGGCTCCAAGCGGACGAGGTTGCACGGGTCTGGAAGGAGTTCAAGGCCGGTGACGACCCCCGCGCCTGGTCGAGGGTTTGGACCATTGCGGTGCTGGTCGCATTCGCAAATCGGAAGGGTTCAGATTGAAGCGGGAGCGCGATATTGTAGGCGGAGTGATGGCACCCGGACCAAGGCAAACGAAGCCAGGAACATCGGCTGAGACTAGCGGCCAAACCCCATGAGAGCCTTGCTGGTATCACCCGAACTGTTTCGCGCCGAGGGCGGGATCGCCCGAATCATGCGCCTTTACCTCAAGGCACTGGGCGAGATCGCCGGACCGGGAGGGCGCGTCGATTCAATTGTGCTGAACGACCTGCCGGGCCCCGATCCGCGTCTTGCCCGCTATTCCACCGGAAGCCTGGGCGAACATGTCGGCTGCGACGGGCGCAAACTTCGTTTTGTCGTCCAGACTGTCCGGCTGGCCCGACGGACCGATATCTTGATCTGCGGCCATTTGCACCATCTGGCGATTGCCTGGCTCGCGCGGTTGTTCAATCCGCGGCTTCAATATGATCTTGTCGCCCATGGCATCGAGGTTTGGCGACCGTACAGCTGGCTTGAGCGCCGCGCGCTGTCCCGCGCCCGACGCATCCTTTGTGTCAGCGAGTACACGCGTCACCAGATGCTGCGGTTCCACCCCGCTCTGCCGCCCGAGCGCCTCATTGTCGTACCCAATACGCTCGATCCATTTATTTCACCCGACACGCACGACCCGGTGGCGGCCGTGCCGTTTGCCGGTCCGCGTATTCTCTCTGTCTCGCGGTTGACCGGCGCCGACAGCTACAAGGGCGTGGACACACTGGTCGAGGCCATGCCGCTGTTCCGTCGGGATCATCCGTTCGCCCAGCTGAGAATTGTCGGGCAGGGTGACGACGAGCCAAGGCTGAAGGAGCTCGCCGCCAAACTCGGGATCGCAAGCGCGGTGGTTTTCACCGGCCCGATCGACGATGAGACACTCCGCTCTGAGTACGCCACATGCGATTTTTTCGCCCTGCCCAGCCGGCGGGAAGGCTTCGGGTTGGTGTTTCTTGAAGCCATGACCCACGGCAAAGCCTGCGTCGGCGCCCGGGCCGGCGGCGTGCCCGAGGTGATCAATGAGTCCGTGGGCCAACTGGTCGAATACGGCAACATACCCGATCTTGCCGCCGCGATGGCCGACCTGGTGAGCCACCCGCGCGATTCGGAGGTTGTACGCCGGCATGCCGCCGCTTTTGATTTTCCCGCCTTCCGGCAACGCCTTGCCGCCGCCTTGAACTGACAAATGTCCTCTGCCGATATCCCCGAATTGGTCATCGAAGCCGGCCGCTCCAGCCGGCATTATTGGACCGACCTCTGGCGCTTCCGGGAATTGCTCGGCTTCCTCGCGTGGCGCGATGTCAAGGTGCGGTACAAGCAAACCGTTCTCGGCCTGCTCTGGGCGCTGATCCAGCCCGCGGTGACCCTGGCGGTTTTCACCTTTATCTTCGGCAAGCTCGCCGGCATGCCCGCCGGCCACGCGCCCTACCCATTGCTTGTGCTCTGCGGCCTGTTGCCATGGCAGCTCTTCTCCGCCGCATTCTCCAACGCCAGCGGAAGCCTCGTCGCCAACACCCATCTCATCTCCAAGATCTATTTTCCCCGGTTGATTGTCCCGCTGTCGTCCATCGCCGTGGCCCTGATCGACTTTGCCGTCGTTTTGGCGCTGCTGGCGGGAATGTGTGCCTGGTGGCACTTTGTGCCGGACTGGCGCATTCTATTTCTTCCGCTGTTCATCGTGCTCGCACTGCTCACGGCCCTGGGCACGGGACTCTGGTTGACCGCCCTCACTGTCAAATACCGCGATTTCCGTTTTGTCGTGCCGTTTCTCCTGCAGGTCGGCCTTTTCCTTTCGCCGGTAGGATTCAGCTCCACCAATCTTCCCAACTGGCGTCTGCTCTATTCGGTCAATCCGATGGTCGGGATAATCGACGGTTTTCGCTGGTGCCTCCTCCATGGCGAGCCAGCGCTGCAAATCTCCACTCTAGCCGTCTCGACCGGCATGACCCTGGCCCTGCTCTGCTCGGGCCTGTGGTACTTCCGGCAAACCGAGCGCACGTTTGCGGATGTGATTTAAGACGGATGTCCTCGCCCATCATCAGCGTCGAAGGCCTGGGGAAACGCTACTATCTTTCCCACGCAAAGCGCCGGGACACGCTGCGCGATTCTCTCGCCCACAGCATTCGCGACCTTTTCCGCGGCCGGACGACCGCCGACGACCCATCAACCGGAGCGGAAGAATTCTGGGCGTTGCGCGATGTTTCGTTCGAGGTCGAGCCGGGGGATGTTGTCGGCATCATCGGCCGCAACGGTGCCGGAAAGTCCACGCTCCTGAAGCTTCTGTCCCGTATCACCGAGCCAACGATCGGGCGGGCTACCATTCGCGGCCGGATTGCCAGCCTGCTGGAGGTCGGCACCGGCTTTCATCCCGAGCTGACCGGTCGGGACAACATATTCCTTAATGGCGCCATCCTCGGGATGTCGCGCGCCGAAATCACCCGCAAGTTCGACGAGATCGTCGCGTTTGCCGAGGTCGAGCGCTTCCTCGACACGCCGGTGAAGCATTATTCGAGCGGCATGTACGTCCGCCTCGCCTTTTCGGTCGCTGCGCACCTCGAGCCGGAGATTCTCGTCGTCGACGAGGTGCTCGCCGTCGGCGACGCCCAGTTTCAGAAAAAATGTCTGGGCAAGATGGGGGAAGTCGCCCGCAACACCGGCCGTACGGTCCTCTTTGTCAGCCACAATACTTCCGCGCTGCAGGCGATCTGCCGCACCGGTCTCTGGCTGCAGCAAGGCCGGGTGGTGCACAACGGCCCGATCAACGAATGCCTTTCTGCCTACCTGAGTTCTGGCACGGAGGCCGCGACCTTTTCGACTGTGGACCAGCGCAAGCCGCATATCTGCTCGGTCGTGGTCGATCGGGCCGCGCTCGCCACGGGCCGACTGCGGATCGTGGTCGGTTTCAAATCACCCTTTCCACTCGGCCGTCCCGTGATCGGCATCACCCTGTTCAGCAAGCTCGGCCAGCCCATCGCAGGCTCAAACGGCCGGATGATGGGAGACCGCTGGGCGCCGCCGGCCATGAGTGAAGGCTTGATCACGGCGGAAATCAGCCCGCTGCCGCTGCACAGCGATACCTACCGCGCCTCGGTCTATCTCGGCGATGCCATCCAGGATTACGATCAGAAACTTGACGCCGTGGAATTCGATTACGTCTCACCCAATTTTTATCCAAACTGCCCGGCCCTATACAACATCGGCCCAGTCGATCTGCCTTGGCAATGGTCCTTCGGTCCAGGCCCTGAACTCAGGAAGGGCTGATTGCTGTCCTCGCCACGCTAAGGGCATCCTCGCCCCGACACTTCGTTAGTTTGCTGACTCCCTCCACCGCGCCGGTCGTCCGGCCAGCCAACGGCTCCGATCGGCCTGTCACCCGACTGGGGCAAGCCCTGCTACTGGCTCTGGTCGCATTGGCCGTCAGCCTGTTCTTCCACAGTCCGCGGCTTTGGGTTTTTGCCCATCCGCTGCCGGGCTCAACCTACTGGGATCGCGGGCTGCAGTTCATCCAGCAATGTGACTCACCGTTCAACCGTCCGCTGACTGATGCCGCACTCGAATGGCGCCTGGCACCAGCGATGCTCGCCAAGGCGCTGCACCTGCATGGAACGACGGTGTTGATTGTACCGTGGCTCGGCTTGGTCGTCATGCTGACCCAATGCGCCTGGCTCGTGCATCAGCGCACGGGTGATTGCCGGCTTGCCGCCCTCGCCACGGCCCTTGTCGGCACGACCTCCGCCACTCTCACTGTTACCGGCTGGCTTGGCTTGAACGACGCCTGGTATGCCAGCGCTTTGGTGGCGGTAGCATTCCAGCCCGCGTTGCCGCCGCTGCTGCTGGCCGCCCTCCTCGGTCCATGGATCGACGAGCGTTTTATCATGGCGCTGCCTCTTGCGCTATTTGTACGGGCCACCGCGCTGAGGTCGAAGGCGAACCCGGTTGTTTCGATCGCGCTCACGGGGGCCGGACTTTCAATCTATGCGGTTGTCAGGTTTTTCAACCTGTTGCACCTGCCCACCGCCGTCTTTCACGAATACCTTCACTATATTCTCGGAAATTTCCAGCAGTGGCTGCCGTGGACAAGTCTCGGCTGGTTTATGGGTTTGCGCGCCGCCTGGGTTCTGGTGGTGGTGGCGGTGGGCGGCGAGTGCCGACGGGCCGATCTGCGACCGGCGCTCTGGCCGACGGCACTGATGGCCGCACCCCTTGCGGCGATTACCTTTCTGGCTTCGGATTCCGGCCGGACAACCACGATGCTGCTGCCGCTGGTGTTGCTCGGCGTCGAACGCGTTATCGCTCTGCGCGGCTTGGAGTCAGCCCGCAGAATTCTCACTGTTCTTCTCGTGACCAACCTGCTCATGCCTGCCATGCACGTCACCTTCCAGAATGGAGACGTCATCAACATGCTCCCGGTCGAAATTGCCCGTTGTCTGAAGCATTGACCGGCCCGCACCAATGGAACTATCGGTTTTGATCCCGACCCACAATCCGCACGCCGGGCGGCTGGAACGCGCGCTCGCCGGTCTGCGAGTTCAATCCCTGCCAGCCGACCGCTGGGAGATCGTGCTCATCGACAATGCCTCGGTTCCGCCAGTAGACGCCGGCACTCTGGCCCCGCTGGTTCCGCCGAATTTCCGCGTCGTCTGCGAGCCGGTGGCCGGCCTGACCCACGCGCGAAAACGCGGCTTCGCGGAATCTGACGGCGAGATTGCCGTGTTGGTTGACGACGATAATGTCCTCGCGCCGGACTATCTCGCGACCGTACTCAGGCTTTTTGCCGCGAACCCGCGCCTCGGCGCACTCGGGGGCAAATCGATCCCGGAATTCGCGACGCCTCCGCCGGTCTGGGCGGAGGAATTTTTCCCGTTGCTGGCGCTCCGCGACCTGGGACCGGCGCCGCTGGTTTCAAGCGGTTTGCGTCCAGTTGGCGCCGTGCGCAATGAATATCCCGTTTTTGCTCCCATCGGCGCCGGCATGGCGCTCCGGCGGCAGGCGGTCCAATCGTGGCTGGCCGGCGATCCGGGTCGTGAGCTCCCCGATCGGCGTGGCGGCGACCTGACTTCCGGCGGCGACAACGACATCGTTCTCACCTTGATGGCACACGGTTGGGAAGCCGGCTATTCCCCCGAACTTTCCCTCGTCCATCTGATTCCGTCCGGGCGGATTGAACGTGATTACCTCGCCCGCCTGAATCGCGGCATTGCCCGGTCGTGGATTCAAGTTCTGGCCAAACATGACGCCTGCCCGTGGCCCGGCATCCCGGGTTGGACGGTCCCGGTGCGAAAGCTCAAGGCGTGGTTTGCCCACCGGGCCTGGGCCGGGCCCGCCGAATATATCCGCTGGCAGGGTGCCTGCGGCCATTTCGAGGGACAGGCGCTTTCGACCAAACACGATGGCGCCTGACCCCAAGACGGTTTCGCTTCGTCGTCTGCAACGTGCGAATCGCATATTCCACGTGGCGGACACCCATCCGGAATTCTGGACCGAATTCGAGTCCGGTCGGTGGGAACCGGAGACTTTCGCCATCTTCGACCATTATCTGGATGCGACCACCGTGCATGTGGACGTCGGGGCTTGGATCGGGCCCACGGTCATTTATGCGGCCACCCGAGCCCTGCAGGTCATCGGATTCGAACCGGATCCGGTGGCGTACGCTGCGCTGCAAGTCACCGCCGCATCAAATCCAGACCTCGCGCCGATCCAGGTACATCCGGTGGCCATCACCTCGGCCAAAGGTGAAATGGCCATGGGATCGAAGGGGCAGCCGGGCGACTCGATGTCCAGCAGTCTGTTTGCCGCCAACGCCGGATCATGGCGCGCCCGCGCCGCGCGCCTGGAAGAATTTGAATCCACCTGGCCGGCCACCGCGCCGTTGTTTCTCAAGATCGACATCGAGGGCGGCGAATACGACCTGCTGCCCGCCCTCGCCGATTTTGTGCGGCGCCGCCGGCCGACGATCTACCTTTCCCTGCACAGTCATTTCTTTCTCGGCGATTCGGTCGGCGGGCGGTTCCTCCCGAAGTTGCTGCACGAAATCCGGCTGTTCAGCCGGTTTGTCCGTTTCTGGCCCGTGCTGCGGCAATATCCTTTCATCCACACCCATCACGGCGAACGCATCTCGCGCTGGCGGCTCTTTCACCGTACCACGTGGCGCCGCACTTACGCCCTGGTTCTCGCGCATCGGTCCATGCCTGCACACCGTCCTTCCGCCTCCCCGTGTCATCCTCGGTCAAGCGCATGATCCGCCTGGTCAAGGGATGTGTACCGGAGCCGATCAAGCACCGTTGGCGCGAGTTTCGGTGGCCGGCCAAATACGTGCGCTTTCTGCCCGGCACGTCCTGCCTTTATGGCCCGGCCCGGCGCTGGACCCGGGCCGCGGAATATTTTTCACGGAATCCCGGCCGGATGCGGCCGGTGCTGCCCGTCACCGCGATTCCCCCGCCCGTCTTCAAACAGTGTGGTCCGATTCCCGAAAGATTCTTCAAGCGATTCAAGCCGAGCGTCCCGGCCGCCGCTATTCTGGAGCTGCCCAATGCTCGATTGCTGGGACCCGACGGATGGATCGTCGGCGCCCACGACAGCTATTTGATGGACGCTTCGTTCTGGGCTTACCCCGATGAGGGCATGTCACTGCAGGATCATTACATGCTGATTCCCCGGCGTGCGCCGCCGTTGCGCCGGTTGCGTGGCCGCACTCTCTCCCTGGCCAGCGATTTCGCGATCGGAGGTTTTGGCCATTTTCTGCACGACTCCGTGACCCGTCTGCTGCTCCTTGAACGGGCCGGAATCGAGCCCCGCGACTTCGACTGGATTTACTGGCCGCATCCTGAAACCACGGCGGTGCGCACGATCCTTCAGGCTTCGCAGTTGCCTGCGGAAAAGATCCTGAACTGGGACCGGAGTCACGATTTGGTCTGCGATTCATTGACCGCCACCACTTTCCCAGGGCGGCCGGGTCACATCGCCCCTGCCTATGCAGAATTTCTGCGCCGCCGTTTCGCGCCCGCGGCGGACGGGAAAAAACGCAAAATCTACCTCAGCCGAAACGGCTACCGGCGCAATTTCAGAAACACCGCCGCAATCGAGACCGTGCTGGCCGACCACGGTTACGAAACCTGCCGACCTGATTCGGATCCGGCGATCTTCGCAAAATGCGCCGGCGCCAGCCATGTGGTGGCGATCGAGGGAGCGGGCTTCTTCAACGTCTTTGCCTGTCCGCCGGATACGAAGACCTTGTTGATCCTGCCGGATGCGGGGCCGACCATGCCCTATACGTTGACGCTCGGACTCTCCGCGCGACTGGACATGCATTTGCTGACCGCGCACAGTCTCGACCAACCGGCGGTGGATCCGGGCATCGCCGACGTAGAACTGGAACCGAAAACACTGGCTGCAGCCCTCAAACAGATGGAAGCGCAATGACCAACCCGATCTTCAGCGTAGTGATCCCAGGGTATAATCGCGTGACGCCGCTGAAGTATACGCTGCGCAGTGCCGCCGACGCGATCGCGCGTCTGCCGGGTGGAGGCGAGATCATACTGGTGGATGACGGCTCGGTTCCCCCGCTCGCCGCGCAATTGGCGGACTTTATCCCCGGCGCGGCCGTCCGGCATGTGCGCCAGGAGAACCAAGGCTCGATCATCGCGCGGCTTGCCGGTTTGCAGGCCGCCCAAGGAGACTTCGTCCTGTTCCTCGATTCGGACGATCTGATTCATCCGGACAAGCTGGTCCGCCACCTCGAAGCCCTGCAGCAGGCAGCCACCGATGTGGCCTACGATGACATGGCGGTGGCCACACTCGGTCCGGACTTCACGGCCAAATACCAGCCGGGCCCGCGCTTCGCGGGAACCACCGATGCAGTGGAACTCTTTTTGAAGGTCCAGCCTGCTCCGCACGGTCCGACTTACCGGCGGTCCTTTCTGCAGTCCGCGCTGGTTGCACCCACGGTCCCGCCCGTGCGGCGCATGGATCCGGCCGGTGATGTCTGGCTGTATTATAATCTTTCCCGCCGCCCGGCCCGGATTCTCAAGCTAGACCTGCCGCTCACCGCCACCGGACCCCATGAGGACTTGCGCTACAGCCAGCACTGGGAGGCATTGGGAGCTGCCGCCCTGCTCGTCGCGGAGAGTTTCATTGACCATTGCCCCGTCAATCCTGAGAGCGAGGCAGTCCGGCGTGCGGTCGGCGAAGTCGCGTTTCGGAGTTGGCGTCGCCTGCCACGGGATTATGCGCCTGACTATGCAGAACGCCTGTTGGCCGTCTGGCAACGTTCCCCGCGGGGTGCGTTTGCGCAACTCGGTGGACCGCTCTTCCGTGCGCTGGCTCTCGCGCTGGGCCCAAAGCACGCCGGCCGAGTTCTGCGGTGGCGCAATCCGACTTACGCTTCCTGCCGCACCATGACGGATGACGAATTGCAGAGGATATTGTCCCGTTGAGCCCGATTGGATTGATGATCAGTTTTCCTCCGACATGAAGTCTATCATCCGGCAAGCCGGCCTTGGTCCGCTCGTCTTGCGCTGGTACCATACGCCCCTGAACCGGCTCCGCGACTGTCTGCGGGAAGGCGGCCCGTTCAACCAGCGGCGAACGGAGCGGGGTCGGGCCGAAATGGAAGTTGCCGCCCGGGCCCTGCCCGTGCCGGCCGCCGCTGCGTCCCTTCCGGCGGTTGCTCTCCATTTGCTAACCGGTCGCCGATTCTGGTATCAGACGGCGTTCTGCCTCTGGTCGTTTGCGCGGCAGACCGGACAACGGCTGGCGCCGGTCATTTATGATGACGGCACTCTTTCCGATGAGTACCGTGAGCCGATCGCGCGCTTATTTCCAGCCACCCGGTTCGTGGCGCAGGCCGAGACCGTTGCCCGGCTAGACGCCCAATTACCCATCGCACAATTTCCCGTCCTCCGCGAACGCTGGCGCAATTACCCAAATATCCGGAAACTTACCGATGTGCATCTCGGATCGTCAGGCTGGAAGCTGGTCCTCGACTCGGACCTGCTTTTCTTCCACCGGCCCACGTTACTGGTGGAGTGGCTTGGTCGGCCGCAGCAACCGCTGCACGCGGTCGATTGTGCGACGTCCTATGGATATTCCCGCCCGCTGTTGAACGAACTGGCGGCTCAGCCGGTGGCCGAACTGGTCAATGTCGGTCTGACCGGCCTCAACAGTGGCGAAATCGACTGGGAAAAGATCGAATGCTGGTGCCGCACCCTTATTAACCGCGAAGGCGCGAACTACTATCTGGAGCAGGCCCTGGTTGCGATGCTGCTCGCCGGCCGGCCATGCACGATCGCTCCGGTCGCTGAATATGTGACGTTACCCGTGCCTCCCGAGGCGATCGAATGCCACGCCAACATGCACCATTACGTCGCCCATTCCAAACGGTGGTATTTTCAGCACTGCTGGCGCAAGACACTCGCCTCTTGACCGCGTTGGCGGATTCCCTCCGGCCGCCCAAATTCCATCCTTCGCTCCCTCTTGCCCGCCGGCGAATCACCTGAACCCTCCCGTCCCCGCGTACGTGTCTTCGTTCCGACCTACCGGCGTGACGACCTGCTTCCCAGGGCAATCGCCAGCCTGCGCTCGCAGACCATGGCCGATTGGATCTGTGAACTGCACAACGATGATCCGGGAAATCCGCGTCCCGCCCAATTGGTCGCGGAACTCCGTGATCCGCGCATCCAGCTCCACCAGCATGTCCGCAATCTCGGCGGAACCGCCACCTTCAATCTTTTCTTCCGCGCAACCGCCGAGCCCTTCTACTCCTTGCTGGAGGACGACAACTGGTGGGAACCGGATTTCCTCGCCGTGATGCTCGCCGCGGCGGAAAAGCACCCTGACGCAACTGTCTTCTGGGCCAACATGCGGATTTGGGAGGAGCAACCGGGCGGGGTCTTCCAGCCAACCGGGCGCACAGTGCGCCGCCCAACCACGGGACCGGCGCAGCGCGTCGGTTGGGGCCAGCGCGAGCAAATCATGGGCGCAATTCATTCAAACGGGGCGGCACTTTTCCGGTCACGCCCCGGCGATGATTTTTCCATCCCCGCCGTGCCCTTTGCGGTCGTCGAAATGTTCCGCGAAAGGCTCTTCCCCTATCCGCTGGTGCACATTCCGCAGCCCTTGGCTAACTTCTCGGTGACTCTCCGCTCCGCTCGTTCACGCGACCATGCCGAATGGGCAACCCTGCAATCGATGCTGGCGGCGACATTTCTCCAACATGCTGCCTTTGGCGACAATGAACTGGCGGAAATCTGGCAGGAAGCCCGCGGCGCTGTTCCGCCAACCACATCCAGCCTGCTTTTCGCCGCCCTCGCCTGGCCGGGCTGCCGTCACCTCCTCAGGCATGCCCGCCCGATTGACTGGTGGCGACTAATCCGTGGATCCATTCGGCGACCGGCTGTCCCGTGGCGGGTGCTCGGCTCCCGTCAACGGCACGCCGACTGGTGGAATTGGCTCGACCAAAATACCGCCGCGTGTTTCGCCCGCTTCGGCCGTGCGGCCACGCCATGAGTGCCGCTAACCGCAATGACTGGATTGATCTCCTTCGTGCGCTAGGGGCCGTCGCGGTGGTGCTGTTTCATTTCAATGTCGTGCCACAGACCTTGCCGCCGGGCGAACCGGCGCGGGTCTGGCACGATTTCTGGCAGTACGGGCACCTCGGCGTAGGCGTCTTTTTTGCGTTGAGCGGCTATTGCCTTGTTCCCGGATGGAATCGCAGCCCCGGCTTCATCGAATTTGTGCGGCGCCGGGTCCTGCGAATCATGCCACCTTATTGGTGCAGCCTGCTCCTGGTGGTGATTTTGGCGGGCATTTTCAAATACGCCAACGGAGTCAACGATATCGCCTCGCTGCCAAGATCAGCGGGCTCAATTTTCGCCACCCTGCTGCTGTTGACCAGCCCGGTCACCACCGTGCCGACAATCAACTGGGTATACTGGACCCTTTCTTACCTGCTGGCCTTCTACCTGCTGCTTGCGCTCCCGTTGTTGGGTCCGGTCCGCAGGCGGATTCCGATCCTGGCCGGACTGCACGTGCTGCTTTGCACGATCGACCTGGCCGCGCGGCCGGCGGCCGTAGGAGCGGGATTTTTCATCCGGCACTGGCCGGTCTTCGGCCTCGGGGTCGCGCTGGCTCTCTGGCCGCTCCACCGCCGGGCGGCCGGCCTGATGCTCGGAGTGTCCGCCATCCATGCGCTCTGGACCATTGGTCGCGGCTTGGACGAGACCCATTATATGGTGACTGGCTGTCTGACGGCAGTCACGCTGTTGGCCACCACGAACCGGCCGGCGCCGGCATGGCTGCATCCGCTGGCTTTGATCGGCCGGATTTCGTACAGTGTGTATCTGGTGCATGTCCCGGTGGGCATCTGCATCCTGTTTCGCCTTCTTCCCCTGAGGTTTTTGACGACAACCGCTTTGATCAGCAGCCAGCTGGGCATTTTGGCGGCTGTCCTGGCATTTGCCGGTCTGTATTATCTGGCGTGCGAGCGGCCGTTCAGCGCTGCTCTCGGCCGTCCTACCAGCCCATGAGTCCCCTCGTCAGCTGCATCATCCCCTGTTACAATGCGGCTCCGTTTCTGGCCGAAACTCTGGATTCGGCCTTGGCGCAAACGTGGCCGCACAAGGAGATTATTTTGGTCAACGACGGCTCCAACGACGACAGTCTGGCCATCGGCAGGGGGTATGAAGCGCGCGGAGTCAAGGTGATCGACCAGGTGAACCGCGGTGCCGCCAGTGCGCGCAATCGCGGTTTGCGCGAGGCGCGAGGCGAATACATCCAGTTTCTCGATGCCGACGACTTGCTCTCCGCCGAGAAGCTGTCGGCCCAGCTGGAGTTGCTGCAACATCGTCCGTCTGGTACCATCGCGACCTGTGCCTGGGGTCGTTTTCAATCTGATCCCCTCAAGGCCAGCTACGCAGACGAAATCGTTTTTCGCGATTTCTCCCCGGTCGAATTCCTGGTGCTCGGCGGAGATTCGGGCGCGATGATGCATCCATCCGCGTGGCTGGTCCCGCGTTCGGTCACGGACGCAGCCGGCCCGTGGAATGAGACACTGTCGCTGAATGACGATGGAGAATATTTCTGCCGGGTCCTGCTGGTCAGCGCCGGCATGGCATTCAGCTCAAACGGGCGGAGTTACTACCGGTCGGGACTTCCGGGCAGCCTCAGCCAGCAGCGGGGCGAACGGGCCCGCCGTTCGCAGTTCCGGTCGATAGAATTGATCGAACAGCACCTGCTCACGGCCGAGGACTCGACCCGCACGCAGCGGGCCGCGGCCAACTATTACCAGCGTTTCATATATGATTTTTTCCCCGCGCCGATCGATCTGATGCGGCAGGCCGAAACGCGGATCGCGGCCCTTGGCGGCTCGTCGCTGTCGGGTCCCGCCATGGGCCCCAAGACTGCCGCCTTGGCCCGGCTGATCGGGTGGAAAAACACCTGGCGCCTTCGCCACCTAATTCGCGCATGAGCCGGAATGTTCTGATCCTCACCTCGGCCCATCTCTGCCGGAACCCGCGGGTCGTGAAGGAGGCGGCCACGCTGGGCGCCGCCGGTTATGATGTCACCGTGATGAGCGTCTCGGTACAGTCGCGGTTTGCCCGCATGGATCACGAGTTGATGCGGGGCATGCCGTTCAAACTGCAGGTGATCGATTATGCCGCCGACACCGCAGCCGCCCGCACGACCGGCTTTCTCCAGCGGGCGGCAACCTGGACGGCCCGGCACCTGTGCGCGAAGTTGGGGATCGAGACCGCCCAGACACTCGGGCCGGCGTCGGCCCTGCTTCGCGTCGCCCGTGCCTTTCCGGCCGACCTGACGATCGTGCATACCGAAATCCCGATTTGGGCGGCGCAATTTCTCATGCAGGACGGCCGTCGGGTCGCCGTGGATGTGGAGGATTGGTATTCCGAGGATTTGCTTTACGCCGACCGCCGGAGCCGGCCGCTCCAGCTCCTGCGGCAGGCTGAGGAATTCGCCCTGCGGAACGCCTGCTACATCTCGGCAACGGCGCAGAGCATGGCTGACGCCCTGGCCCGCGCCTATCGCTGTTCACCGCCCATTGTCATCCGGAATTCATTCCCGCTGCAGAGCCGCTCGCGGGGGGATGCGCCGGTGGCAAGCGGAGCCCCAAGCTTGATCTGGTTTTCGCAGACCGTCGGCCCCGGCCGCGGGCTCGAACTCTTCCTTGCCGCCTGGGCCCGCACGTCCCATCCAAGCCAGGTCTATTTCCTGGGCGACGAACGCCCCGGCTACCGGCAGAAATTGCTCAGTCGACTGCCGGCGGCGCGACGGGACTCCGTGCATTTCATACCGCCGGTGACTCCAGCCGAACTGCCCTTCAAGCTGGCCGAATTCGACATCGGCCTGGCGCTTGAGCCGCACTGGCCGCGGAACCGGGATATCACCATCACGAACAAGATCCTCCAGTATATGAACGCCGGCCTGGCCATAATCGCGACCGACACGGCCGGACAGCAAGAGGTGCTGCAGGCTGCGCCCGACTGCGGCCTGCTCGTCACCGCCCACGAGACTACGGAATTTGCGCTAAAGCTCGATGCCCTGCTCGGCGATCGCACCAAGCTGCGGGCCGCGCAACTGGCTGCCCGGGCCGCCGCGGTCCGCGATTTTTGCTGGGAGCGAGAGACTCCCGTTTTGCTTGGCGCCGTGGCCGGCGCCATCCGCTAGCACCCGCGCCATGACCGAGCCTTCCCGATCTTCCCGCCAGAAGGCCAAGGACGCGCTACGCCGGGTGGCAATCAGACTGTGCGGTATCTTCATCAGATTCGGAAGCAGAGTCTATGAGGTTCGCGAACAACCGACCCTCGTCATCGCACCCCATCAGGACGATGAGACCCTCGCTTGCGGTGGCATCATCGCCCGGAAGCGCAACGAAGGTCTTCCCGTCCACGTGGTATTCATCACCGATGGATCAGCGTCCCATCCCCATCATCCCCGACTTGGCCCGCAGGCGATCTCCGACCTGCGCACCGGCGAAGCGAAGCGAGCCTTGGCGTGTTTGGGCGTGGAACGCAGTGCAGTCCATTTTCTTCAGGAACCCGACGGCACACTGAAGGCCATAACCTCCCTCCGTCGCGAAAATCTCGTCAACCGGCTCGCCGACCTCTTGCACTCCGTCTCGCCGGCAGAAATCTTTTTGCCGTGCAATCCGGACGGCAGTAGCGAACACGACGCCGTTTTTGGGTTTGTGATCGAGGCCGTCACCCGGAGCGGCCTGCAACCCGAAATCTGGCAATACCCGGTGTGGTCCTGGTGGACACCGGTCTTGCTTGTGCGCCGCTGGCTTGCGACTGACGACTGTCGGCGGCTGCCGTTGGAAGACTACTCGCTCGCAAAACAACAGGCCATTGAGTGTTACCAGTCGCAAATCGCTCCCTTGGCCCCCGATACGACACCCGCGCTGCCGGCAAATCTCGTCAAGATCTTCCTGTCCGACGCCGAATTTTTCTTTCGCTACCGGCTACCCGGCGGCAATCCATGAAAATCATCCATTGGGAGCCGGCGGATCGGTTGGCCCACCTGGCTCCGCCTGCAACAGCCGCACCGGACCGTCTGTTTTGCGCCGGCAAATCATTCCGGCACCTAGGTTCAACGTGAAACCGCGGATTCTCATCGTCAGTCCCCATTTCCCGCCGGTCAACGCGCCAGATATGCAGCGGGTGCGGGTTAGCCTGCCCTACTTCGTCGAGGCGGGCTGGGATGTGACCGTGCTCACGGTCGCCGATCCAACGCCCACGGCGCCGCTGGAGCCGGAGTTGGTAGCGACCATTCCGGCCGGCGTCCGGATCGAGCGCGCCTATTGCCTTTCCCGGCGGTGGACGAAATTTCTCGGCGTCAACAATGTCGCCCTGCGCTCGCTGCCCTTTCTTTTCCTTGCCGGCTGCCGGCTGCTGACCAGCCGACGGCATGACGCGATCTATTTCTCCACGACCATGTTCATCGTGCTTCCGTTGGGCCGGCTCTGGAAATTGTTTTGCGGGGTGCCCTACGTCATCGATCTGCAGGATCCGTGGGTCACCGATTTCTATGATCGTCCGGGTGCGCCCCTGCCGCCCGGCGGCTGGAAATATTCCGTCGCCCAGGGGCTGGGTCGGATGCTGGAGGGCTGGACGATGCGCGGCGTGGCGCATCTCATCACCGTGTCGGCCGCCTATGTCGAGGACTTGCGGGTCCGTTATCCGCGGCTGCCGACCACCCCAGCCACGGAGCTTCCGTTTGGCTCACCCGACCCCGATCTGCAAAGGGTGGCAGCGGAAATGGAGACCCGTGCCCCGGTTCTGCCAGCGTCCGGCGGCGTGCGTCTGGGATTTGCCGGCGCGATCGGACCCGGCATGCTGGCCGCGGTGGAAGTGCTGTTTGCGGCGATAGCGGATGCCCGTCGTTCCGGTCTGCCGATCTCGGTGCATTTTTTCGGCACCAGCTATGCGCCGGAGAGCCAGGGCCAAGCGGCTACACTTGCGCTCGCAGCCCGGTATGGTTTGCAGAACTGTGTGCATGAGCAACCCGACCGCCTGCGCTATTTTGACGCCCTGCAGGTAACCCTTGAGGCGGAAGCAAACCTTCTCTTTGGTTCAACCGACCTCGCGTTCACCCCATCGAAGATCCTGGCGGTGCTCGCCACCGGCCGGCCGACCGTGTCGCTCGCGCCGCGTGGAAGCGCGATGGTGGCCCGGCTGGCGGAGTTCGGGCATTCCTGCGTCGTCTTTGAACCCGGCGGGACCCCGGACACCAACGGCGTCGCGGCCGTCGTTGGAATTCTGGGTGCGCTCGCAAGCGGCCGGTCCGCCGGCGATCCGGCCCAAGCGCCGCTGGCTCGTTATAGCGCCCGCGCCGTCGCTTTGAAGCAAATGGAAATTCTCAACAAAGTCGCCCGGCGGAATTAACCAGTGCCCAAGTCTCCCCGCTAAACCATGTCGACTGCCAATCCGCCGAACTCCGCCGCCAACGTCGAATACGCTCTGCTCGGAAGTGACCACGCCAAGCGCGGGCGGGCGCTGTTTCGCACCGGGCTTGCCCTGATGGTCGCGGCCATGGCGTACCTGACCTACAGCGCGAAAGTTGTCGATGTCCTGCACCTGTACCAAGGCCTGATCATTTTCGCTCTTTCGTTCGTCCCGGGTCTGCTCTGGGCCAGGTCGGGCGGCTCCCGGTTTCCGGTCTTCGAGCCGATAATGCTGTTGTGCGCCAGCGCCTATGCCATTCCCTTGCTCAATGGCCGCGAGCAGCTGGCAACTTATGCGCCCGACGTCATCACCAAGGCCGGTTGGGCGGTGATGCTTTACCAGCTGAGTGCCGTCGGCACTTACAACCTGACCCGGGGTCGCCCGGGTCGAAGCCGGTTCTGGACCGAGGAAGTCTTGGGTAGGAATGTGGAGAAGTGGACGGTTTACGGACTCATTCTCTCCGCCCTCTACATCATAGTCATGACTTTCACGCCATGGATCCCCGCAGACCTGGAAAGCGTCCTGCGGGCGGTGTTCTTCGGCATCGGTGTCCTCTGCACATTTATCAGCACCCAGCGCTGGGGCCGGGGTGAATTGACCCGGTCGGAGAAGACCATCGTGGTCTGCGCCTTGGTACCGCAGCTGCTGCTGCAGACCGTCGGTCTTCTTCTCATCGGCACAATCACCCAGCTGGGCATCGCGCTGCTGGGATTTCTTTCGGGCGGAAAACGTATCCCGTGGGCAACCATGCTCGCCGCCTTTGCCATCTTGGCCGTGTTGCACAACGGCAAAAGTCAGATGCGGGCCAAGTACTGGGAGCAAGAGGCCCCGCCCCCAACCTTTACCCAGCTGCCCGGTTTCTACCAGGAATGGATCCGCCACGGGTTGGAACCGCCGGTGGACAACAGCAGTGGCGAATCTGATGTCTCGGTTGGACATAAGCTGTTGGAACGCACCTCGCTCATGCACATCCTGTGTCTGGTGGTGAATTATTCCCCGGATCGCCAACCGTACCTCAACGGCGCGACTTACGGCTACGTCCTGCCGCAGCTGGTCCCGCGCCTGTTCTATCCGGGCAAACCCCCCGCGCACATTGCCACCTACAAACTGGCAATCTATTACGGCCTGCAGGATGAGGATTCCACCGCCACCACGACGATCGCCTTCGGCATGCTGGCCGAGGCCTATGCGAATTTCGGGCTTATCGGCGGGATCTTGCTTGGGATCTTCTGGGGAGTCGGTCTGAAGAAGATGCAGGTCCTGTCCGTGCATAGCCCGATGTTCTCCCTGGCCGGACTGTTGATGATCCTGCTTACCGCCTGGTCCTTCGACGCTGAACTCACCATGGCCGTGTGGGCCTCGTCGCTCAGCCAGGCCATCATCGTCGTGCTGGGCGTGCCCGCCGTGCTCCGTGGTCTGCTCGGTACCTGAAGCATTGATGAATCCCGCCGCTCAACGCCTCGCGATCATCCTGTCCCACCCGGTGCAATATTACAGCCCTTGGTTTCGCTGGCTGCGGACAAACACGGACCTGTCGTTCAAGGTCTTCTATCTTTGGGAGTTTGGCGTGCGCGAGACTCACGACCCCCAGTTTGCGGCCGCGTTCAAATGGGATGTGGACCTGCTGTCGGGATACGACAGTGAATTTGTGCCCAACCGGTCTGCGGACCCGGGCACCCATCATTTTCGTGGCCTCGACAATCCGCTGTTGACCCGGCAACTCGCCGCCTGGCGGCCGGACGCGATTCTGCTTTTCGGGTATAACTTGCTTTCCAACCAGCGCGCCCTTTGGTGGGCTCGACGCCACGGCGTGCCGCTGTTGTTCCGCGGAGATTCGCACTTGCTTGGCCGGGGCCGTTTGCCGTTTTTGCGCCGGTTGTTGCTCAAATTTCTTTACCGGCAGTTCGACGCATTTGCGCATGTCGGTGCGGCCAACCGTGATTATTTCCTGGCTTTGGACGTACCAGAAGGGCGGCTGTTCTTTGCGCCGCACGCGGTGGATGCCACCCGCTTCACCCCCGATGATCCATTGACGCGTTCGAAAGCCTCGGCTCTGCGCGTCGAGCTTGGTCTCACGGGCAAACGTGTCGTGCTCTTTGCGGGGAAGTTTCAGGCCCGCAAGCAGCCGGTGGAATTATTGCGGGCGTTTATCCAGGTCGCCTCGCCGGGCGACGCGCTGGTCTTTGTCGGCGATGGCGCGGAAAAGACGCTGCTCACCGCTTTGGCAGCCGCCAACCCGTCGGCGTGCGTCCGTTTTCTGCCCTTCGCCAACCAGTCCGAGATGCCGGCCAGATATTTGCTGGCCGACCTCTTCGCCCTGCCTTCACAGGGTCATTACGAAACGTGGGGCCTGGCGGTAAACGAGGCGATGCATCTCGGCGTGCCCTGTCTTGTTTCGGATCTTGTCGGCTGTCAGCGCGACCTGGTCAAACCTGGTGAAACCGGATGGGTCTTTCCCGCGGCGGAAGAGTCGGCGCTGGCGGCGACGCTGCGCAGCGCCCTGCAAGCACCGCCGGAAGAGATGCGGCGGTTGCGGCGCAACACGCTCGCCACGATATCGGGGTATACGTACCAGCAGTCCACTGACGGTTTGCTCCGGGCCCTCGCCAGCCTGCCGCTCCGCTAACTTCATGCGCATTACAATTGTCGGCGGTTTCTTTTTGCCGGTTCCGCCCGTGCTTGGCGGCTCCACCGAGAAGATCTGGCACCGGCTGGCCCGGGAATTCGCGGCTGCCGGGCACACCGTCACCATGGTTTCCCGTCGATGGCCTGGCTGGCCGGATGTAGAAACCGAACCGGACACGCGTCTCACCCATCTGCGGCTGCGCGGCGCCACCCACACCCGATTCCTGCCGATCAATCTTCTGCTCGATTTTCTCTGGGGATTGCAGGTTGCCTGGCACTTGCCCGATGCGGACATCGTGGTGTGTAACACCGTCAGCCTGCCGGTCTATCTGCGGCTGATAAAGCCGCGTGCCGGCCGGGTTGCCGTTGTGCTCGGCCGCATGCCCAAAGGCCAGAATCGCGCCTATTTTGCCGTCGATTCGCTGCTGGCCACGAGTACGGCGGTCATGGACAAGATTAACCAGGAAAATGCCGGTCTTGCCGGCCGCATCTTCCGCTTTCCCAATCCCATTGACTGGAAGCTGCACCGCGACGCCGCTCGCCAAAGCACCGCCAGCCCGCTTTCGATCGGATATATCGGGCGAATTCATCCGGAAAAAGGGCTGGAGCAGCTGCTCGAGGCGGCCCTGATTCTCGCCGAGCGATCCGACCTTCCGGCCTGGCGGGTCGAGCTCATCGGTCCGGTTTCCGTGCCCCAAGGCGGTGGCGGCGAGGCCTATCGTGACGCGCTGTTGGCCCGATACCAGCCGGGGCTTGGGGACAGGATCATCATCCGCCCGCCGGTCTACGATGCCAATTCCCTCGCGACGAGCTACGGAGGCATGGCGATTTTTTGTTATCCCAGTCTGGCGGCCAAGGGCGAAGGACTCAGCATCGCTCCGATGGAGGCGATGGCCGCCGGCGCAGTCGCGGTGGTCTCCCGGCTCGACTGCTATCGTGATCTCATTCGGCCCGAAGAGAATGGGCTCCAATTTGATCAAACACGGCCCGAAGCAGTCGGCGAATTGGCCAACATCCTCGTCCGGCTGCTCAAGGACCGCGGCCTGCGCGAACGATTGGCGGCCCAGGGCCAGTTGGATGTCCGCCGCCATGATTACGGAGAGACGGCGCGGGTCCTGCTCGCCGAGTTTGCGCGGTTGACCGGCCCGCCGGCACGGACATAACCCTCGTGGAGCATTGCGTGCATTGAATCCAATCGACAGCCCCTATCTTGGCCGGAATTGCGTCACGCCCTATCCCAAGGCCGAGGTGATCCGGCGCTGGCTCTGGCTGTTGGTTCAATCGACGATTTTCCGTTGGAGCCCCCGGCCCATGCACGGTTTTCGCGCCTGGTTGTTGCGCTGTTTCGGGGCCGATATCGCCGGGCCCGTCGTGATCTTCCCCACCGCCAAGGTCGTGTTTCCGTGGCGCCTCTCACTCGCGCCCCGCAGCATGGTCGGACCGTGCGTCAACCTCTACAACTTGGCGCCCATCCGCTTGGAATTCGGCGCCAACCTCAGCCAGCATTGCCACCTTTGCGCCGGCACCCACGATTTTTCCCGATGGGACATGCCTTTGGTTACGCGACCGATCGTCATCGGTCGGAATGCCTGGTTGGGCGCCGATGTCTTCGTCGGGCCGGGCGTGACGGTCGGCGAACTTTGCGTCGTCGGTGCGCGCTCGGTGGTGGTCAGGGACCTGCCGCCGCGCAAGATATGCGTCGGCGCGCCCTGCCGGCCGGTGAAAGACCGGCCGGACCCTGCTTGATGGCGCCAGCCTGATGCGCGTTTGCCAAATCGTGCCCAGTCTCGAGGACCGCCACGGTGGTCCTTCGAAATCGGTTCGGGCATTGGCCAACAGCCTCGCCCAACAGGGCGAAGAGGTCGACCTGCTATCAACCGTGGAACCGGGCCAGCTTGTCCCGATCGCAGGCGGTGACCGGGCGACCATGCGGACTTTTCCGCGGGTGGCACCCCGATGGCTGACATGTTCGCCGGAGCTCCGGCATCATCTGCTGACCGGTGACTACGATTGCCTGCACAATCATTCACTCTGGCTGTTACCTCTGCGTTATGCGTACGAAGCGGCACGCCACAGTGATCGCCCTCTCGTGATTTCACCACGGGGCATGATGAGCGGCTGGGCTTACCGCCACCGCCGCTGGCGAAAGATTCTCGCCGAGCTGCTGGTTCACCCGCGCGCCTTCGCTGGAGCTGCTGGCTGGCACGCCACGAGCCCGGCCGAGGCGGACGATATCCGGCGCCTGGGATTCAAACAGCCGGTCTGCGTCTCGCCCAACGGTGTCGGTCTGCCCGACGCCGACGAACTCTCTGCCGCGCGCGCCGTCTGGCACGGACTCTGTCCCGCGGCACGGCAAAGGCCGGTGGCCGTCTTCTATTCGCGTTTCCACCGCAAGAAGCGGCTGCGCGAGTTGATCGACCTCTGGCTTTCCACTCCACGGGGCGACTGGCTCCTCCTCATCGCCGGCGTCGAAGAAGAGTTCACCGCCAGCGGACTGAACGCGATGATTGCCAGCGCCGGAGGGCAGGACCGGATCGTGGCGTTCGACGGCGCCCGCCGACCGCCGCCCTATGCCGTGGCCTCGCTGTTTGTGCTGCCTTCGCACTCGGAAAATTTTGGCCTCGTCATTGCCGAGGCGCTCGCCGCCGGCGTGCCGGCGCTCGTCACCGACACCACACCCTGGCTGGAACTGACCGCGCAAGCGAGCGGCTGGTGTGTGCCGTGGGAGAACTTCGGCGCCACCCTGGGCGACGCCCTGGTCCGCCCGCGCCACGAGTTGGAGACGATGGGTGCGCGCGGAAGAATTTGGGTTGGTCGCGAATTCTCGTGGAAACGCGCCGCCGGGCTGCTGCGCGAATTTTATCGGCATTTGCTGGATGAGCGGCGCTGAAACAATTTCTATGGGCAGGCGGCCGTCCTATTCCGGGCGCCGCGCCTTCTCTCTGGAGACCCTCGTTCTGGTTCATTTCTGCGTTCTGGCCGTTTTCACCTCCTGGGCCTTTGGCGGACAGTCCACATGGGCCCGCCAGGTTATCGCCATCTGGGGTGGAGCGGGAGTGCTCCTTTTTGTCGCGGCAAGCTGGACCCGGCTCAGAACGTCGCCGGGGCTTCAACATCCGGCGGTGCGCTACCTCTGGCCATTGCTGCTCTACGACCTCGTGGTGGGAGCGAGCTGTTTCAATCCCAGTTTTGTGGCCGTCATGCGGGCAGGCGAGTCCCTTTTGGTCATGGGCGACCCGATTTCATGGCTGCCCAGCACCGCCCGCCCCGACCTGACCCTGAAGGAACTCTGGTTGTTCAACGTTCTGGTGCTTTCCGGTTTCAATCTATATCTCGTGCTGCACAGCCGGCGGCTGGTTCGTCTTGTTCTCTTCATTCTCGCGGGCAACGCGGTCGCTCTGGCGATATTCGGCACCTTTCAGAAACTCACCGGAGCCCGCGGCCTGTGGTTTGGCCTCGTCCCCTCGCCCAATCCGCAGTTTTTTTCCACCTTCGTCTATCACAACCACTGGGGCGCATTTGCGGTCCTGAACACCGCGATTTGCCTCGGATTGCTCTATCAATCCTATCGCCGGGGCGGTCAACGGGACTTCTGGCACTCGCCGGTGCTGTTGGGCGCCCTGGCCACCTTGCTGCTGGCCATGACCATCCCGCTTTGTGCTTCGCGCTCCTGCACGGTATTGATTGCATGCCTGCTCGGCGGCTCACTCGCGCATTTCATGGCCAGCCTGGTCCGCCACCGCCGCCACGAACACCAGTCCGTCGCGCTGCCCGTCACCGGCATCGTTCTGGCCGTGTTGCTCGCTACGGCTGCGGTTGCTTACCTTGGCCGCGACGTCATTGTGCAGCGCGCGCGGCTCACCTCCGAGCAACTTGCCAGCGCCGCCGAGGAGGGCACGCTCACTTCCCGCCTTGTCCTCTACCGCGACACATGGCGCATGGCCGCCGAAAAACCCTGGTTCGGCTGGGGCCTTGATAGCTACCCGCACGTCTTCCGCATATTCAACACGCAGCGCACGGTCGAAACGTGGTGGTGGATTCCCTTTTACGCCAAGGCGCACAACGATTGGCTCCAATCCCTCGCCGAGGTCGGATTTGTAGGCACCGGATTCCTGGCGCTCTTGCTCCTCGTGCCGTTGCTGTCAATCCGCTGGCGGCGGGTGGAGTCCGCCCTGCCGCGCTACTTGCTCGCAGGCGACGCCCTCCTCCTGCTTTATGCGTGGGTCGAATTCCCCTTTGCCAACCCCGCCGTGCTGCTCACATTTTCCGCCACCTTCTACTGCGCTCTCCGCTATGCGACCCTCGACCTGCGCGACCAGCAGGAAAATTCGCGCTGAACATGCCTGAAAAAGCACCCATCTCCGTCCTGATTCCCGTCAAAAACGAGGCGACAAATCTCGGGCCGTGCCTGGAGTCAGTGGCATTCTGCGATGACATCGTGGTGGTCGACTCCGGCAGCACCGATGGCACAAGGGAAATGGCCGTGCAGGCCGGTGCCCGCCTGGTGGATTTCCATTGGGACGGCCGGTTCCCCAAGAAGAAGAACTGGGCCCTGGCCAACGTGGCCTGGAAAAACGACTGGGTGTTCATCATCGACGCCGACGAGCGGGTGACACCCGCTCTCGCCGAGGAGATGCGCGCAGCCGTCAGCCAGGCGGTGCTGCAAGGATTCTATATCAACCGCCGCTTCTGGTTTCTCGATGGCTGGCTCAATCATTGCGGTTACTACCCGAGTTGGAATCTCCGCCTGTTTCGGCATCAGCTGGGACGGTACGAGAAACTGGCGGACGCCGCCGGCACGAATTCGGGTGACAATGAGGTGCATGAACATGTGCAACTCGATGGGTCGGCCGGCTATCTCAAGTCCGAGATGGAGCACTACGCCTTTCCTGACATCGCCACTTGGGTGGAAAAGCACAACCGCTACAGCAACTGGGAGGCGCGCCTGCAGGTCGAAGCCCAGTCCGGTGGCGTCGGCGATGAAACCGGGCTTGATCCCGGTCTGGCCCGCAAACGCCAACTGCGCCGTCTTGCCTGGTCGCTGCCGTTCCGGCCCGCCGCGCGGTTCTTCTACCATTATTTCTGGCGGGCCGGCATACTTGACGGTTACCGGGGTTTCGTCTTTTGCCGCCTGATGGCCTGGTATGAATTCCTGTGCGCGACCAAAGCCCGGGAACTCAAACAGGCCAAACGGTAAAACGAGCTCGGCCGCGGCGTCCGAACAACGCGAACGGCCCGCTTCCCACGATATTGTCCAAACCTCGCATCATATTCGTCAACCGGGTTTACTGGCCTGCGGAAGCGGCCACGGCACAGTTGCTCACCGATCTCGCCGAAGGCTTGGGCGCACGCGGGTGGCCGGTGCACGTAATCGCCGCCGGGGAGCAATCCGGTCCGCACAACGGTGTCACCATCCACCGAACCGGACCGGGGACGCAGCACCGCGGTCTAGTTTCCCGAGCAGGGAACTACTGGCGTTTTCTCCGCGACACCCGACGGCAGCTCGCAACCCTGGTGCAACCGAGTGACGTCGTGGTGCTGATGACTGACCCCCCCATGCTCGCCGCCGCCGCCGCAGGCCTGGCGCATCGCTGCGGCGCTCATGTCGTCCACTGGATTCAGGACGTCTATCCCGAGATTGTCACCATCCACTTGGGCGCGCTGGCGGCCTGGCCCCTTTACCCTCTCCGGGTGAGGCGCAACACGGCGTGGAGATCCGCCGAATGTTGCGTCACGCTCGGGGGAGATATGGCCGCGGCCGTGGAGGGAGAGCGGGTGCGGCCCGGTTGCGTCGCCATAGTTCCAAACTGGGCCCCACGCGAACTTCAAACTCCGGCAAACCTGCCGGCTGTCGCCGCCCGGCGCGCCGCCTGGGGTCTGGCCGACAAATTCATCGTCGCCTATTCTGGCAATCTGGGCCGCGTGCACGAATTTGCCGCGGTAATCGACGCGGCGGAGCGGTTGAAAGCGCGGCCGGAGATCGTGTTTCTGTTCATCGGCACGGGTGCGCGGTTTGCCGAGGTTCGTTCCGCCGCGCAGAGCCGCGGACTCGCTAATGTTCGCTTTTTGCCGCCGGAACCACGGGCGCAACTCGCCGCCGCGCTCGCAGCGGCTGACGCCCATCTGGTCACGCTGAGACCAAGCTTTTCCCGGCTGGTATACCCGAGCAAGTTGGCCGGGGTTCTGGCTGCGGGAAGACCGGTGCTTTTTGTCGGACCACCGGAAGGTGAGATCGCCCGCCTGCTGGCTCACGAGCAGTGCGGTGTCGCCGTCGATCCGGTCGAAGGAACCCGGCTGGCCGACGCTGTCGGGCAATGGTATGCCGAGCCGGCGCGTCGGGCAGAAATGGGACAGAAGGCGCGGGCGGCTTTCGAAAAACACTTCAGTTTCCCCGGGGCGCTGGCTCGATGGGAGGAAGTGTTGCGCCGCGCCGGAACCGCCGGCCAAGTTCAAGTTGCCCCGAATGGAAACTCCATCGTAAGATCGGCTTCCCCATGACCCAAGGACGAAAGATTCCGTTTCTCCTCATCGTTCTCGACATCGCTGCGGTGGTCATTGCCTACAATTTCATGGCGTGGGCCCGGGGGTTGACGCTGCTGACCGACCCCATTTTGTCGCCGTTGCCGTTCCTGGTGGCCATGCATGTCCTGGCCGTTTACCTGATCGACGGATACAGCTCGCGGACGGATATGATGTCTGTGACGTACACCAGCCTGCACACCATCGCTTTGGTGTTCGTGATGCTCTTCACTCTGCTGCTGACATATGCGTTTTTCGGTGCCGGCTTCCCGCTGCAAACGAGCCGTCTGGTTACCATCGGCGCATTTCTGCTTCTGATTCCGCTCACCTTAAGCTACCGGCGGATATTCTACCAGCGTCAGCAGGCACGCAAGCTGCAGCGGTATTTCATGTTCTTGGGCAGCCCGGAGAGCTGCATCGCGTTCAAGGAAGAGTGCCGCAAGACGGGAATGACCCAGACCGTCCTGTATGCCACCCATGAAACCTTTGTCCCGGGTGTCACTCCCGTCCATTCCAACAGCCCGATTTCCATTCCGCCTTTTGGCAACGTGGCGAGTTATCTCGCCGAATATGAAAACAACCTGGATGCCATCATCCTTCGCGAATCGAGTCAGGAATTGCCGCAGGCGGTGGCCCAGAAATTGATGGAGCTGCATTTTTCGGGGGTGCCGACCTACACGCTCGAACTTTTCCACGAGATTTATTGGCGAAAGATTCCCCTCTACCGGCTGAACCAGACCTGGTTGTTTCAGGAAGGATTCCAGATCGCGCGTGAGCCGGTGTTCGAACGAATAAAGCGGCTGAGCGACATCCTCTTCGCCTCGGCCGGCCTGATTCTGGCGCTACCGTTACTGCCCTTTGCTGCCGCCGCGATCTGGTTTGAGGATCGCGGCCCGGTTTTCTTCCTGCAGTCCCGGGTGGGCCGCAATCGGGTGCTGTTTGACATCGTCAAACTTCGCACCATGCGCCCCAACAACAGCGGGGACAACTATACGCGGGCCGGCGACCAGCGGATCACCAAAATCGGCCGGTTCCTGCGTGCCACCCGGCTGGATGAGGTGCCGCAGCTTTGGAATGTGCTGACCGGCGATATGAGTCTGATCGGGCCCCGGGCCGAGTGGGTCCGCTTGGTCGAGGATTATGAAAAAAAGATTCCCTGTTATCACTTCCGGCATCTGGTCAAGCCCGGCATCACCGGCTGGGCGCAGGTCAACTACGACTACGGTGAGAACATCGAAGACACGCTGCGCAAGCTGGAGTATGATCTCTACTACATCCGCTATTTTTCCTTCGTGCTGGATGCCTCGATCGTACTGAAGACAATTCACATCATGCTCTTTGGCAAGGGACGGTGACCAGCCCTTGCCACTCGGCGCAGGGTTTACGTGACCGTCCAGTTTTTCCGTGTTCAACAATTCCATTCGCCTCCCCGCTATCCCGAGTTGGACAAAATGGCCTCCGTGCCCACCTGTGTAATCCGTGGCGAAAATCAAGACTTACGATTTGATCTGCATCGGCGGTGGCAGTGCCGGATTCAATGCCGCCAAGGCCGCAGCCGGGCTCGGCAAGAAGGTCGCGGTAGTGGACGGCGCCCGCCAGCTTGGCGGCCTTTGCATCCTGCGTGGCTGCATGCCGTCGAAAACCCTCATCTACGCCGCCGAGATACTCCACCACGCGCAGCAGGCAGCCAAGTTCGGCCTGAAGGTCACCGGAGCCCGCGCCGACATGAAGGCCGTCCACGCACGCAAGCTGCGCCTCATCGGTGATTTTGCCCGTTACCGGGTGGACGCGCTCAAATCCGGCAAATTCGACCTCTATCGGGCGAACGGTCGATTCACCGACCCGCACACCGTGAAGTTGTCCGACGGGCGGGAACTACGCGGCAAATACTTCCTGCTCGGAACCGGCTCCAAGGTCAGCGTGCCTCCCGTGCCGGGGCTCAAGGATTCGAAATACTGGACCAGCGACGAGATTCTCGACCTGGACTTCGTCCCGAGAAGCGTGCTGGTGCTTGGTGGGGGCATCGTGGCGTGCGAACTCGCGCAATATCTCAACCGTATCGGGTCAAAAGTGACGCTCGTCCAGCGCAGCCCGAACATCCTGCGCGACCATTCCGCAGAAGCCTCCTGCGTCGTGCAGAAGGCATTTGTGGACGAGGGCATTGAACTTTTCACGGATACCAGGCTTCAGTCCGTCGTCGTCGACCGGCGGGGAGCCGCTGCTAGATTCCTGAACAACGGAAGACTCGTCACCCGGCGCGCCGCCCACTTGTTCAACGCCTTGGGCCGTGAGCCCAACACCGCCGGCCTCGGGCTCGATGCGGCGGGGGTTAAGACCGGCCCGAACGGCCAGGTCATCATCAACCGCTGGCAGCAAACGAGCACGCCCCACATCTACGCGGCAGGCGATTGTTCCGGACCGGCGGAGATTGTCCATATCGCCATCGAACAGGGAATCCTGGCCGCAAGGCACGCGTTCAACGCGAGGCCGGTAAAGCCCGTGGATTTTTCGCTCCTGCTCAATGTGGTTTTCACCGATCCGCAGCTCGCCACCATCGGACGGCTGGAGCGTGATCTCGATCAGCAAGGAGTGAAATATGTCGGCGCTTCGTACCCGTTCAACGATCATGGCAAGTCCATCCTGATGGAGGCAAATTACGGGTACGTGAAGGTGCTGGCCGAGCCCAAACGCGGCCGCATCCTTGGGGCGGAGATAGTCGGCAAGGACGCCGGCGAGCTCATCCATTGTTTTTCCGGTCCGTTGGCCATGCGCGCCACCGTACGCGACCTGCTTCGGGCTCCGTGGTATCATCCCACACTTGCGGAGATCATAACTTACCCGCTTGAGGAGTTGGCCGAGAAAATCTACCGGCACTGATTTTCCGGTCTTGGGGAAAGGGAAAGCTGGCCCTGCGTGACACGGCAGGGGTCGATCAGCACCACCGGGCAGAGAACCCCACCTGCCCTGCGATGGCGAGGCTCCGGATCCGGTCGCCAAACCCATCGACATTCGACTCCTGAGACTCGGCGACTTGGTGCGCGCGGGAAAAGCTCGTCCACCCGATTTGATCAACACGGACGTCGAGCGGCATGCACGCCACGCCCTGATCGGAGCGGCCGCATCTATCCGGCAAAAACGACCGGTCAAAGATTGCGCTGCAGAGTCCATTTTGGTTTTGCGGGTTGGCGGAAGAGCGGAGTAACTAGCCGTCATGTCTGACTACCAAACGCCCGAATTCCTGGTCGAATTGTTGAAAGCCAAGTCGCCTTCTGGCGCCGAGGCTCAGGCCCAGGCGGTTTACGACAGGTTCGTCAAACCTCACGCCGACACTTATGCCAACGACGCCTTGGGCTGCCGGTTGGCTTCGATTAATCGCGAGGGTAACCCGACGCTGATGTTAGCCGGCCACATGGACGAACTTGGTCTCATCATCACCTACGTCAACAAGGACGGTTATCTTTACTTTGACACCATCGGCGGCCACGATCTCAGCATCATCTCCGGCCGCCGGGTCATCATCCAGACCGGCCATGGCACCGTCAAGGGCGTCACCGGCAAGCGCGCCATCCATCTGATGGACGAGGAGGATCGCAAGAAGGTGCCAAAGAAGCACGAGATCTGGATCGATATCGGCGCCAGGTCCAAAGCCGAGGCGCTGAAGCGCGTCGCCATCGGCGATGTGGCAACCTATGACCATGAATTCGAACTCATCGCGGGCAGCATCGGCACCGCCCGTGCCTTCGACAACAAGGTCGGCGCCTACGTCGTGGGCGAGGCGTTGATCCGGCTTGCAAAGGAAAAAACAAAGCTGAACGCGAAGGTTGTGTCGGTCGCGACGACGCAGGAGGAAATCGGCACCCGCGGAGCGCAGACCTCCGCCTTCGCCGTCGATCCGCAAATCGCATTGACGGTCGATGTCGGCCACGCGACGGATCACCCGGATTGCGACCAGCGCAAATTCGGCGAGACGAAGCTTGGCGGCGGCCCGATTCTTTGCCGCGGGCCCAACATCAATCCCAAGGTTTTTGAACGGCTGGTTGCCTGCGCGAAGAAGGCCAAGATTCCCTTCCAAACCGAAGCCGACCCCCGCCCGACTGGTACCGATGCGCGCGCCATCCAGGTGGCCCGAGGCGGCGTGGCCTGCGGGCTCGTATCGATACCGCTGCGCTACATGCATACGCCAAGCGAAGTCGTCGATCTGGAGGACGTGGAGAACTGTGTGAAACTGTTTGTCGCCTTCGCCAAGTCCATCGAGGCGAGGGAGAGTTTCAACTGGTAGGCGTATGCCTTTCGGTTTCAGAGACCGGCGGTTTCAAGTCACGTCGTCTCTGGTGAACGCCACCCCTTAACGGCACACCCGGCGATCCCGTCCCCACGTTCAGAAATGCTTAAGGCGCGGTCAGAACCGCGCCTTTTCATTTTCCAATCCCCGCCGCCAGCTCAAGCGGCGTTCTTGTCGGACGAGGCCGCCCGGACGATCTTCTTGAGCATCGGTTTCCTGCGGCCTTCGACCACCGCCTGGTCGATGGTGACCTCAGCGATATCGTCGCGATGAGGTAAATCGTACATGACCTCCAACATCAGCTTCTCCAGAATCGCCCGCAGGGCCCGGGCGCCGGTCTTGAGTTCGATCGCCTTGAGCGCAATGGCGCGCAGGGCGTCACGGGTGAACTTGAGCTGCACTCCGTCCATGGCGAAAAGCTTGGAATACTGCTTGACCATCGCGTTCTTGGTGCGGAGCAGGACCTTTTCGAGGTCGCCCACCTTGAGTTCGTCGAGCACCGACACCACCGGCAGGCGCCCGATGAACTCCGGGATCATGCCGAAACGGATCAGATCCTCCGGGGCGACCGAACGCATCATCTCGTCAGGCGAAAGATCGTGGTCCTTTTCGTTGATATGAAAACCGAGCGACCGCTGGCCCATGCGCTTTTTGATGACATCGTTGAGTCCGACAAATGCACCGCCGCAGATAAAGAGTATGTTCGAGGTGTTGACCTGGATATATTCCTGATTCGGATGCTTGCGACCGCCCTGCGGAGGGACGTTACAGGTCGTGCCCTCAAGAATCTTGAGCAGAGCCTGCTGCACCCCCTCGCCGGAAACATCCCGTGTGATGGAAACGTTTTCCGTGGTGCGGCGAATCTTGTCAATTTCGTCAATATAGATGATTCCGCACTCGGCCTTCTTGACATCGTAATTGGCAGACTGGAGGAGCCGGAGAACGACGTTCTCGACGTCCTCGCCGACATAACCGGCCTCGGTCAGGGTCGTGGCATCGGAAATGGCGAACGGCACATCGAGGATCCGGGCCAGCGAACGGGCCAGCAGGGTTTTCCCGGAACCGGTCGGCCCCAGGAGCAGGATGTTGCTTTTCTCGACCTCGACGTCGTTGAATTCGGCCGGCATGGTCACCGCGTCGCGAATCGAACCGGCATCGTAGTTGAGGCGCTTGTAGTGGTTGTAAACGGCGACCGAGAGCACTTTCTTGGCGTGGTCCTGACCGATTACATGATCGTCGAGCACCTTCTTGATGTCGGCCGGTTTGATGAGACGAAAAGCCGGCTTACCTTCCGTGGCGGCGGGGGCCTTCACTTCGCGATCGATGATCGTCTTGCAGACGTTCACGCATGAGTCGCAGATGTAGACACCCGGGCCCGCGATAATCTTGCGGACCTCGGCCTGCGATTTGCCGCAGAACGAGCAGAGCGTCATGCGTGAGGGCTTTGCCATTGAGAGAGTATGATCGGCGTAACCCGGGTGTTAGTCGAGGGATTTTCCTGTCCTAAGCCGGAGGTAACAAACTTCAGGCGGCACTTTGCGCGATCTTCTGGGCATCGCGCGTCGAAGCCACCACGTGATCCACGATGCCGTAGGCCTTGGCCTCCTCGGCGCTCATATAATAGTCGCGGTCGGAGTCCTTTTCCAACTGCTCCGCCGTCTTGCCGGTATGCTTGGCGATGGTCTCGTTGAGGGTCTTGCGCCAGCGAATGATCTCCTTGGCCTGGATGGCGATATCAGTGGCCTGGCCGCCGGCTCCACCCGACGGCTGGTGGATCATGACCCGGCTGTTCGGCAGGGCGAATCGCTTGCCCTTTGTGCCAGCCGAAAGGAGCACGGTGCTCATGCTCGCCGCCATGCCAAGGCAGTAGGTGACGAAGTCACACTGCAGAAAATTCATCGTGTCGTAGATTGCCATGCCGGCCGTGACGACGCCCCCGGGCGAGTTGATGTAAATCTGGATGTCCTTCTTCGGATCCTCCATCTGGAGGAACAGCATCTGGGCAATCACGACATTGGCCACCCCATCGTCGATCGGCGTGCCGATGAAAATAATGCGGTCTTTGAGGAGACGGCTGTAAATATCCATCGACCGCTCGCCGCGACCGGTGTTTTCAAGGACAATGGGAACGTAATAACTCATGCTTTGGCTGCTGCCGTTCTGACGGTAGCCTTGGAGATGAGAAAATCAAGGGCCTTGTCGAAAATGATCTGCTGCTGGACGGCGCGAAGCTGTTCGCGATCCTTGCCCAGGTCCTTGGCCAGCTTGTCGGGACGCTGACCGTTGCGCATGGCTTCGCGCGTGAGCCAGTTGCTAAAATCCTTCTCCTCCACCTTGATCTTCTCGACTTCGGCGATCTTGGCGAGGATCAGCTGCAATTTTATGCGGGACATCGCGGCTTTCGTCGCACTGTCGTAAAGCTCCTTCTTGTTCTGTTCAAACTGCTCCTGCGGCACGCCGCGGCGCATATTCTCCTCGATGAACTGCCGCAAGACTCCGTCGCGTTCCGAGGCAATGAGGCTGTCGGGCACGGGAAAACCGGCCTTGCCCACCAGCGCATCGGTGATCTGACGCCGCTGGGCTGCCCGATTCTCGTATTCCTTGCGCATGATCAAATTGGCCCTGACCTGCGCCTTGAGTCCTTCAAGGTTGTCAACCTGATTGGCCTTGAAAAAGGCCTCGTCCAGCGCCGGCAGCACCCGTTCACGGACTTCCTGGACCTCAATGGCGTAGTCGACAGATTTTCCCGCCAGTGTCGGCACCGCGGAGAAATCGGCCGGAAATGTGACCGCAACATTCTTTTTGTCGCCCGCCTTTAGTCCGGAAATCTGCTTCGACATGCCGGGAAGCAACCCTTCGTTGGCCCCCTCAACCTCCTCCCAAGTCTGGGGGGCGCTGGCGTAGATCGCCTTGTCAGCCACGACTTCGGCAAGTGGTTTGCCTTCGATCGTACCGGTGTATCCAAATCGCACGTAGTCGGTTTTGGCCGCTGCACGATCTGCCACCTTGAAATCGGCGCGCTCGGAGCGCAGGCCTTCGATCACGGTATCGATCTCGGCCTCGGTCGGCACAGCCGGCTGGATCTCGGTCTCGATCCCGACGTATTCCGGCAGCTCAAACTCAGGCCGCACGTCCACAGTCAGTTTGATGGCAGCGGAGAGTCCCGGTTCGATCGTTCCTTCCTCGACATCAACCAGCGTTAGAACTGCGAGCTTCGACTGGTCGAGTCCGTCGCGATAGGCCTTCCCGACGACCTTGTGCTTGAATTCCTCCTTCAACTCCTTGCCAAACCTCTTGGCCACCATGGCCGGCGGTACCTTGCCGGGCCGGAATCCGGGTAGACTCGCCTGGCGCGTGAAATCGACCAAGATCGCGTTGTATTCGCCATCAACTTCGCTCTTGTCGAGCGTGACAGTCAGCGTCTTGCGGGTTTCGGTAATGTCGGCAATTTGAACGTTCACAGCGATAAATTCTGAGGTGATTGGTCGGTTAAACCGGCCAAGCTAGGTGACGGCCCAGTCCACGGTCAATGCCAGATTCGACTCGTCCAGGATGATGAAACCAACATGGACTTTTCGCGCGGTCGACCCAAGCTGCGTCTCGCGTAATGCCTTCGCTTTCACAGCTTTTGACCAGCCACGGCAGCCTCCTTGTTCTCGACGCCGCCTCGATGAATATTCAGGTCGGATTGCTTCGGCACGGTTCGACGGATCTTTGGTGGTCCAGCCAGGGTGAATCCAGCGCGGCGATATTCTCTGGCGCCGGGTCGGTCTTGGCTCAAGCCTCCATGAACGTCGGAGCCATCGAGGCTTTCGCCTTCTGTGAAGGTCCCGGTTCCATGCTTGGGATACGTACGGTCGCCATGGCGCTGCGGACCTGGCAGGTTCTCTCGCCCCGGCCCGTCTATGCGTTTCAAAGCCTGGCGGTCGCCGCACATTATGAACGACTCCGGGGCAATTGCCGCAATTTCTCCGTCATCGCCGACGCGCGCCGCGACTCCTGGCATTGCCAGCAAATGGGCGCCAATGGCTCGGCGGGCCTGTTGCAGCGCGTGCCATCCGCCAAACTGCCCGATGGGGAACTGCTGACCCCGGAGGGCTTTCGCGCCTGGGCACAGCCGCCCCGCACGATCGGCTTTTGCAGTTACGGCCTCGCAAGTATCCTTCCGGCGATCGCCGGGATCGACTGCTTCCGACTCGCGGATACCGTTGACGCCTTTCAGCATGAGCCGCCCGATTACAGGAAGTCACCCGCGCAAGTCCATCGCGCCACCGCCACCACCCTAAAATGACCGCCGTCGGACAACTGCCGCACCGCTGCTGGGTTGAGATCGACCTGGCCGCGCTGGAACGGAACCTGAAATTGATCCGCGCCTCTTTGCCCCCGCGAATCAAATATGTCGCGGTTGTCAAAGCCGACGCCTACGGCCACGGCCTGCCGCACGTCGCCGCCCGGCTGATGCACGCCGGCGCGGATTTGTTTGGTGTGGCCAACGTCGCTGAGGCGATGGCGCTGCGGGAACTCAGTGCCGACTGGCCGGTGCTTCTGCTTAGCCCGGTTCTACCCGAGGAAGACCGTTTTCTCAGCGAATATGATCTTGCCGCCACTGTTTCGTCGGCCGAAGAGGTCCGGCGTTTTGACGCCATTGGCCGGGCCTCGGGCAAGCCCGTTGCCGTACATTTGAAGATCGATACCGGTATGGGCCGACTGGGGGTGTGGCACGATGCCGCGCCGGCGTTGTTTGCGCAGATTCGCTCCGCCACGGGAGTGAAGCTGGCGGGCATTTTCACCCATTTCTCAAGCGCGGATGACGACCCCGCGTTCACAGCCGAACAACGCAGCGTGTTTCTTGACACCCTGAGACGCCTGCCCGGCTTTTCTCCCGCGGGATTGTTTATCCACGCCGACAACAGTGCCGGACTCGAGACAACTCCGGGCAGCAGCGTCTTCAATGCCGTACGAGTGGGCCTGCTGCAATTCGGCGTGCTTCCCCACCCGAATTCAATGCTGGCCCGGGTGCACACGGAACCGGTCTTCAGTTTTCATACGCGGGTCGGCCTGGTCAAGCAGCTGCCGGCCGGAACCGGTATCAGCTACGGTCGGACCCATCGACTTGAACGCGCTTCGACTGTCGCGGTGCTCACGGCCGGCTATGGCGACGGCATCGCCCGGGCGTGCAGCAATCGTGCCCAGGTCCTCATCCGCGGAAAGCGCTGCCCGGTCCTGGGCCGTATCACGATGGATCAGACCATCGTAGACATAACGGATGTGTCCGAGAAAGTCAGCTGCGGGGATCCCGTTGTGCTGGTTGGCCGCCAAACTTTGGCTGAAATCAGTCTGACAGAATTCAGTGACTGGTCTGATTCGATTCCGTGGGAGACGCTTTGCTCCGTGACCAAACGGGTGCCCCGGCTCTATCGGAACGCCGCGGGGGTTTAAGACAGCTCTCTGACGCCAGCATACCACATCCGGCGCCATGGGCGGGGCGTGTTCCCGCGCAGCGATCCAAATTGCCTGTCTCTCCGACTAGGCCGGCTTGCCAATACCGGATGCGTGAAAACCGATCTGCCGCAGCGCCGCCAAGTCGACGATATTGCGTCCATCGAAGATAAACGCGGGTTTCGGCATCGCCGCGAATATCCTGGGATAATCGAGGGTCTTGAATTCATCCCACTCCGTCACGACGGCAATGGCATGGGCGCCCGCGGTCGCCTCATAGGCATCCTTGGCAATAGTCAACCGGGGGTTGTCGACGCTGCCGTTGAGCACGTCCCGCCGGATCTCATCCGCCGGAACCTTTGGATCATAGACGCTCACGTTCGCGTGCTCGGCGAGCAAATCGCGGCAGATATTTATGGCGGCGGACTCGCGCGTGTCATTGGTGTCCTTCTTAAAGGCGAAGCCCAAGATCGCGATTTTCTTGTCGGCAACGGAGTTGAACAGTTCCTTCACAATCCGGTTGGTGAACCGCTTCTTTTGCCAGTCGTTCATCTGCACGACCCCCGCCCAAAAGGCCGCCACGTCGGGCAGGCCGAAGCTTTCACACAGGTAGGTGAGGTTGAGAATGTCTTTCTGGAAGCACGAACCGCCGAAGCCAACCGAAGCCTTGAGGAATTTTGGCCCGATCCGGCTGTCCTTGCCGATCGCGTTGGCCACCTCGTCCACGTCCGCACCGGTTGCCTCGCACAGGGCGGAGATGGAGTTGATCGACGAGATGCGCTGGGCAAGAAAGGCGTTGGCCACCAGCTTGGATAGTTCGGACGACCAGAGATTGGTCGTGATGATACGATCGCGCGGCACCCAACGGGCATAAACGCCGGCAAGCGCCTCGACCGCCTTGTTACCCTCGGGCGTACGCTCGCCGCCAATCAGCACGCGGTCCGGATTCATCAGGTCTTTGACGGCGGTGCCCTCGGCCAGAAACTCGGGATTGGAGAGCACTTGGAACTTCAATCCCCGGGTGTTGGAGGCGAGAATGGCCGTGATCGTGTCGGCCGTCTTTACCGGGATGGTGGACTTCTCGACGATGATCTTGCCACGATCGGCATGCTCCGCGATCGAACGGGCGACCGATTCGATGAAACGCAGGTCGGCCGCGCGGCCGGCCCCGACCCCGTAGGTCTTGGTCGGGGTGTTGACACTGACAAAAATGATATCGGCCTTTTTGATGCCGCCTGCGACGTCGGTCGAAAAGAACAGATTCCGACCCTTCGCCTCACGGACAACCTCGTCCAGTCCCGGCTCGTAAATGGGCAACGGACCGTTGTTCCAGGCTGCGATTCGGTCGGCATTCATATCGACCACCTGCACCTGGATGTCGGGGCATCTCAGGGCAATCATTGCCATGGTTGGTCCGCCCACATAACCAGCGCCGATGCAGCAGATATTCATAGGGGAAAACTGCGAACTGCCCCCTTGTGCGCAACACCAAACAGCTGTTCCGTTCCACCCCGAAGCAGGGCCAGCCGGTCACCGAGCCGGTCGCGAGGATTCCATTGCCGTTCAATCAGGCGGGACTGGGAGCGGGAGCGGACCCCGGCGCCGCCTTGCCCGCCGGTTTCTCAGCCGGCTTGCCCGGATCGCCCGCCGCGAGTTTCGGCGGCTTTGCGCTGACGATCGGCGTCTGCAAGTCGCCGTGCTGCAGGATTTCCAACACGTGCTTGCCCTCGATGGTCTCGTGCTCCAGCAGCGCCGCGGCGATCTTGTCGAGCGCCGTGCGGCGTTCGGTGATTATTCCCTGTGCCCGCTTGTACTGCGTGTGGAGGATGTCCGAAATGGCGAGGTCAACCTTCCGCGCCGTATCTTCGCTCAAATGCTGCGAGCGGGTGATATCCCGGCCCAGAAATACCGTGTCCTGATTTTCACCCATTGCGACCGGTCCGAGTTCACTCATGCCGTAATCGCAGACCATCGCCCGGGCGATCCGCGTCGCCTGCTTGAGGTCACCGTAGGCGCCGTTGCTAAAATCGCCGGTCACCAGTTCCTCGGCGATCCGGCCGCCCATCGCCATCGCAATCTGGTTGAGCAGTTTTTGCCGCGGCTGGGTGAGAACATCCTTGGTCGGCAGGTAAGTGGTGCTGCCAAGGCTCTGGCCGCGCGGAATGATGGTCACCTTGTGCACCGGCATGGTGCCGTCGTCCAGCACCGCCTGCACGATCGCATGGCCAGCCTCGTGCCATGCCACCAGCCTCTTTTCCGCGTCGTCCATCACCCGGCGGCGCTCACGACCCCACAACACCTTGTCGCGAGCCTCGTCAATATCGGCCATTTCCACCCTCTTCTTGTTGCGCCGCGCAGCCAGCAAGGCCGCTTCGTTCAGCAAATTCGCCAGTTCGGCACCGGACAGACCAGGCGTGCCACGCGCGATGATGGCCAGGTTCACATCCTCCGAAAGGGTGATCTTGCGCGCATGAACCCGGAGGATCTGTTCGCGCCCGATGATGTCGGGCAGGTCGATGTAAACCTGCCGGTCAAATCGGCCCGGGCGCAACAACGCGCTGTCCAGCACGTCGGGACGATTGGTCGCCGCTATGATGATGACTCCTTCCTGCGTATCAAAACCGTCCATCTCGACCAGCAGTGAATTCAGCGTTTGTTCACGCTCGTCGTTGCCACCACCCAGACCTGCGCCGCGCTGCCGTCCGACCGCGTCAATTTCGTCGATGAAGATCAGGCAGGGTGCATTTTTCCGGCCCTGTTCAAACATGTCGCGCACCCGGCTCGCACCGACACCGACAAACATTTCCACAAAGTCGGAACCGCTGATGGAAAAGAACGGCACATCGGCTTCGCCAGCAATGGCCTTGGCGAGGAGTGTCTTGCCGGTGCCCGGAGGGCCGACCATCAGGATGCCCTTTGGAATACGACCGCCGATCTTCTGGAATTTCTTGGGGTCCTTCAGGAAGTCCACGACTTCACTGACCTCTTCCTTGGCCTCGTCGCAACCGGCCACGTCACTGAAATTGATGCGATCCTTTTCGCGAGTCAGCATCTTGGCCCGGCTCTTGCCGAAACTCAGCGCGCCCTTGCCGGCCTGCCGCAACTGGCGGACGAAAAGAAAGTACAACAATCCGATGACGATAACGAACGGCAGCACGTTGATGAGCAACTGGGTCATGGCGGTCGTCGCCGGCTTTTCCACAAACGCCTCGGACTTTTGGAGCCGCTCGAGGTTGATGTCCGTCAGCCGGCCAGTGGCGATGAAAGACTTGGTCAGGCCGCTTTCGCTCTTCAAAATGGGTTCCTTGGTCTCGCCCGTCAGGACCGACCAGTCGCGCCCGCCGGTCGCATCGCTGCGAATGGCCCCATCGGCAATCTGGCCATGCTCAGCCATTTCGACCACTTGCTGGATCTTCAACGTCGCCGGTGCCGTCCCTTTGGCCGGATTAAACAGAAACAGCCCCACGATGGCGGCAATGATGGCCAGCCAGATCAGCAACACTTTGGGCTGAAAGCTCTCCGGAGGGAGGCTTTTTAGAGGGCGTCGCTTCTTGGTGTCTTCGTTATCTGCCATGTAGGGATTAGAGTGATTGGCGAAGGTGTAGGTTCCTCCGGGAGATGTCAAACGCACCGCAGGTGGAACTTATGTCCCGTTCTTCACCGGCGATCACGTAATTCATGGGGCCCTACGGCTCCAAAACCCCGGAATTGACCAAAATCATCGCAATCATTGGAGCCGCTCAGCCGGTCTTGAAGGAAAGCTTACCCTGCACGATCACCGCAAAGCCATTGCGGCCCAAGCTGAACCGGGTCGGCTGGCCGCGTCCGACCGCGGCCAGCAAAAGCTCAAAGCCCTGGCGGGATAAATCTGTGTCTGGCCGCACGGCCGCCAGCCACCGATGCAGGACCCGCCGGATTACCGCCCGCGGCAATCCGGCCAAGGCGGGTAACTTTAGCTGCCTTTCACGTCCGGTCGGCGCCAGCGCCTTGGCCCACGCCTCCAAGGCTTGGTCGTCGTCCTCCAGCAATTCACGCGACCAGGCTGCTCCAGCGAGTGCATCGCGCCCGGCTGCCTTGGCCCAGGCCGGCAGCACGCGACGACGGACCCGGTTGCGGAAAAATGTCTCGCCCGCGTTCGACGAATCCTCGCGCCAGACCGCACCAACCCGACGCAAAACCGCAATCAGTTCCGTCTTCTTCAGGGTCAGCAGCGGGCGCAAGTGCGTGCGTCCATCTTCGGTCAAGTGAACCGGCCGAGGCGCTGCCAATCCGCCTGCCCCACTTCCTCGCGCCAGCCGCATGAACATGGTTTCGGCAATATCGTCCTGCTGGTGGGCCAGCCAGAGTGCCTTGGCGCCGAGCTTCTTCATTTCCTTGGCAAAGAACCCGTGCCGGACCGCACGGGCCTCCGCTTCGCTCGCCCCGCGGTGCGAACCCGGCCACCGGGCCACCTTCAACCGGATACCCAGTTCCAGGCAAACCCGTCGGCAAAACCTCTCGTCAGCTGTCGATTCCCGGCCGCGCATCCGGTGGTTGAAATGCAATCCGACGATCCGCGAGCGCCGCTCCGGCCAGTGAGACCAAAGCAGGAGCAGCAAGGCCAGCGAGTCAGCCCCGCCGGAAAACGCCACGCACCAGACACCGGTCTTGCTCCCGCGCTCCGCCCACGCGCAAACCGCGGGATGCAGTCGGACCGATGGAATGGCCGCCCCGACCTGCGCGGCTTTGGTTCGCCACCCCGAACTGCTCTGGATGTTGCGCGTCATTCTAGGAGGAACCCACCCACCGTCCGCGATGGATGGAAATCGCCCACGAGCTGCCGTTGCCAGGTAAGGTCACTTGAAGCTCAGATACTCCTTCCCGAAATAGGGCAAAAGTGCAGCGGGAAGCTTCACGCGACCGTCGGCCTGCAGGTTGTTTTCCAGCAGCGCCGCCAGTACGCGCGGCACGGCGAGGCCGGAACCATTCAGCGTGTGCACCAACTCGGGCTTGCCGGTCTCCTTGTTGCGGAAGCGGATCTGGGCGCGCCGGGCCTGGAACGACTCGAAGTTGGAGCAACTCGACACCTCCAGCCAGCGCTTCTGGCCGGCAGCCCAGACCTCGAGGTCGTATTTCTTCGCCTGGGCGAAGCCGAGGTCGCCGCCGCACATCAGCAACACCCGGTAGGGCAGTTCCAGTTTCTGCAGCAACCGCTCGGCATCGCCTCGGAGCTTTTCCAATTCGTCGTAACTCGACGACGGATGCACCCACTTGAGCAGCTCCACCTTGTCGAACTGGTGGACCCGGTTCAGTCCGCGCACGTCCTTGCCGTAGCTGCCCGCCTCGCGCCGGAAACAAGGTGTGTAGGCACAACGGCACACGGGCAGCTGGTTCTCGTCGAGAATCTCGTCGCGAAAAAAATTTGTCAGCGGCACCTCGGCAGTCGGAACGGCATAAAGCCGGTCCGGCGTCGTTTCATACATCTGCCCCTCCTTGTCCGGTAACTGGCCGGTTGCGGTCGCGCTGGCGGCATTGACGAAGATCGGCGGACTGACCTCGGTGTAGCCCGCCTTGACGTCCTCATCCAAAAAGAACTGGAGCAAGGCCCGGGAGAGTTTCGCCGCATCGCCGATCAGGAAAGGGAATCCTGCTCCCGTGACCTTTGCTCCGCGGGCAAAATCAATCAAGTTCGAGAATCCGGTGATCTCCCAGTGCGGCACCGCGTGAGCCGAGACCGAATCAACCCTGCCCTGGGTCAAGAACACCTGATTTTCCTCCGGCGTCCGGCCCTCCGGCACGGAGGCATGTGGAAGGTTGGGCAGCTCCAGCATCGCAGCGTGCCACTTTTCCTCGAGCGGCTTGAGCTGCTCCTCTTTGGCTTTTACCTCCGCCGAGACCCCTTTCATCTCCTGAACCTTGGCCAAGAATTCCGGCGATCCCTTCTTGAGTGCCGCCATTTCGTTGTTGGCCGCCTTCTGCTTGGCGCGAAGCGCTTCCACCTCGGAAACCAGTCCGCGCCACGCCGAGTCCAAGGCCGCGGCCCGGCCGAGCAACGCAACATCGAGGTGTTTCTTGACAAGGGCCGCGTGCACGGTCTCGGGAGATTCACGGAGTAATTTGGGATCGAGCATGGGAGCGAAAGTTGAAAACGAATCCCCCTCATTGAACAGGCTAAATTTCCGGCGCTTGATCGGCCCGGGCTCAGCCGACACCACCGGGATCGGCGGCGGTTACGTCTGCCTTTCTGCCGCGCCTGCCCGCCAGGCATTGGATCCCGTCATCGCCCTTGACCTTCAGGCCGGCGACATCGCCGCCCGGGCCTGCGCCCGCTGCTGGGCGGTCTCAATCCGGTTGAAGAGGGCGAAGACTTCCTTGGCGGACAGCAGGTGCAGGTCGCCAACCGGAGCCTGAATGACATAGTTGGTCGGGCTTTTCAGCGGGTAAGGACCGTATTGCCTGGGGTCGGTGGGACCGAAAAGGCCGATGGTCTTCAGACCCATCGCGGCCGACAGGTGCATCGGCCCGCTGTCATTGGAGACCACCCAGTCCGATTTTGCCAGGAGCGCGGGCAGCGAAGTCAGGCTGGTGTTGCCGGTGAGATTGACGAATGTCCCGTCGGGAAATGACTCCCGGCACGGCAGGTAATTGTTTCCCGCCCACACGACTTTGCGCCCATCCTCACGGATCAACTGCGCGGTCAGCTGGGCGAAACCGTTCCATTTCTTGTTGCTTTGCCCGCTGTCCGGAAAAATGAGCACCGGCCGAACGCCTTTCCGCGGCTCCATGAAACTAAGGTTGAGTCGCTCCAGTTCGCGAAACCGCAGCGGTCCGGTCAAGCGCGGCTCGGCGCCGACCACCGTGCAGAACTGCAGCAGGATTTCGAGCACATGACTCTGGCTCCCGCCCGCCGGCAGCGGGACCTTCTCACTGTAAAACATTCCGGCCCCCTCCCGCGCATCGGTGCGCCCCGCCTTGCGCTTGCCGCGCGCCCATTTGGTCATGAGCCCGGTGCGCAGCAGACCCTGCAGATCCAGGACGAGTTCAAAATTCTTCTGCCTGACTTCGCGCATCAGGCGCAGAAATCCCCGCGCTCCCTCATTGCGCCGGAATACATACACCTCGTCCACCGCCGTGCAGGAACGCACCAGCGGAGAAAATATATCCCGCACAATCCAGGAAACTCGCCACTCCGGGCGTTGCGCCTTGATCGACGCAGCCACCTGCAACCCGTGTACGATATCACGGAGCGCCGAGGGCTTGATGATGAGCATTTCCGGCATGGTGTAGGCTAGACCGCGTGGTCGGCGCGGCGTTCCTGAGAATTAGCACCGGAAACTTAAACGCAAATGCGAATCAATTCCCCGGCAGGTCTTTCGTGCTTTTACCCCGAATTTGCACCGGCCGCTACCGCGCCTGGGATCTCAATTCCTGCAGGGCCGCCAGCACGGCCGCCGGCTCCAACCGGTCCAACCTGCCTTCCGGCGCCTGTACGCAGGCGTGGCCGGGCGCTGCCACCGGGAACGGCCCGAAACGCTGCGGTGACGTCGGACCAAAAATGGCCAGCACGCGGTTGCCCGAAGCCGCCGACAGATGCATGGGTCCACTGTCGTTGCCGACGAAGGTCGCCGGCTGCCGCACCAGCGCGATCATCTGGTCCATCGAGCAGCCGGTGAGATTCAGGAACCGTTCGGCGGGCACTGCCATCGCCGGTTTGGTCACCTTTCCCGCACACCAGGCCACCCGGCTGTCGGGAATGGAATCGAAGATCTGCGCCGTCAGCTCGTCGAAACGGGGCCATTCTTTTTCGGCACCCCGGCTGTCGGTGAAGATCACAAAAGTGCTGCGTGGATCCCCGGCGAAAAACCCCTGCCAGGGATAGGTCTGGCCGATCTTGAGAACCAGGGGAATTTCGAGCCTTGGAGCGACCCCCGCCGCCTCGAGAAATGGCAGCAGAATCTCCAGCGCATGCGCTTTTCCGTTACCGGCCGGTATTTTGACCCGCCGGTTGTAGAAAATCCCCGCACCCTCCCGCGCATCAGCCCGACCCCATTTCTCAGGTGCCCGCGCAGCAGCCGTCATCAGGCCCGAACGCAGCAGGCCCTGCATGTCCCACACCATGTCAAACTGCCGCTGGCGCAGCTGCCGCAGCAGCCGCATGAACGCCCGCCAGCCATCCCGCCGCCGGAAAATGACCGCTTCCTGTACAAACGGCGCCGCCTGGACCAGCCCGGCGAACCGCTCCCGCACCACCCAGCTGATCCGGCATTCCGGCCGCTCCCTGGCCAGAGTCTGCACCACCTGCAGGGCGTGCACGATATCGCCAAGCGAAGATGGCTTGATAACGAGAAGACTTTTCATCCCGTGCCGCGTGTCGCCGGAGACCTTCGGCTTGTGGTCATGGCGCGCCGGAGCCAACGAACTCGCCATCCTGCCGGCTGGAAACCAAGGCGGACCGGAATTCCACCACGCGGGATTGCTTCGCCGTCCTGCACCGCGGATCGTCAGCCAAGGGCAAATGAGGGTATGGTTGCAGAATCCTCAGGCTTGTGTCCGGCGCGCTTTTCTTCAACTCCATTTACCCTGCCACCTCATGAAAATCGACGCCCAGGAAATCGCCGCGCGACAGACCGACCTCACTGCCCGCTGGCACCAGTCCACCCCGAGCGTTGCCGGCGACGGATTCTTCCGGCTGCTGGAGGAAAACCACCTGCGCAACTTCCAGCTCTGGCACGAGGAGGACGTGGCCCGGCGCGACGACCTTGGCTTCGAAGCGGTCTACCGCGCCAAGCGCAACATCGACCGCTTTAATCAGGAACGGAACAATTTCGCCGAGGAGATGGACAAGGCCATCGTCGCCGCGTTGCAGCCGCCGGCGTCCGGCTGCCCGCGCAACTCGGAAACGCCCGGGATGATGATCGACCGGATGTCCATCCTGGCGCTCAAGGAATTTCATATGCACGAGGAAACCGTGCGTCCCGAGGCCGCAGCGGCCCATCGGGAACAGTGCGCAAAAAAACTGGCCCGCATCCGGCACCAGCGCGCCGACCTGACCGGGTGTCTGGCCGACCTCCTCGCCGACGTCGCCGCCCAGCGCCGAACGTTCTCCGTCTACTACCAGTTCAAGATGTACAACGACCCGGCGCTGAACCCCCAGCTCTACCGCAACGTGCCGAAGTCCGGCCGCGCATGAGCCGCGCCAGCGAGCGATCCCGCCTCTGGTTGCCCTTCTACTGGCCGACCTGGCTCGGCCTCGGCGCCTTCAGGCTGGCGGACAAACTGCCATGGGCCGTCAAACGGATTCTGGCGCGCGGTTTGGGGTGGTTTGCGTTCTATTTCATCCGCATCCGCCGGCAGGTTGTCTTCACCAATCTGCGGCTTTGTTTTCCGGAAAAATCGTCCGGCGAAATCCGCCGGCTGGCTCGCGAACATTATGATTCACTGGCGCTGGGCCTGTTTGAAGTCTGCGCCGGCTGGTGGGCC
>JBBIHQ010000003.1:15296-29274 GCA_037446975.1 Opitutia bacterium | reverse complement strand
CTGCGGGACAACCACGCCATCTGGTACGCGCCCGATCAGGGCAAACGTTCGAAATCCTCGGCGATCCTGCCGTTCTTCGGCGTGCCCGCCATCACCAACACCGCCACCAGCAAGATCGCCGAGATGACCGGCGCTGCCGTCGTGCCCTTCTTCGCAAAACGTGAGGCGGACCATTCCTATACGCTCACCATCCTGCCGCCGCTGGAGAATTTCCCCACCGCCGACCCGATCGCCGATGCGGTTCGGATCAACCGGCTGATTGAAGAACATGTGCGCCACGCGCCCGAGCAATACTTCTGGGTGCATCGTCGCTTCAAGGCTCGCGGCCCGGGCTACCCTGAAGTTTATTGACCGAAATGGCCTATCCCGACCCGCGTCCGCTGCGTATCCTCGTGATCCGCTACCGCTTTATCGGCGACACGGTGCTGGCCATCCCTTTTCTGCGCAATCTCCGCCGCGCGTTCCCCCAAGCGAAGATCGATGTGCTGGCCGAGCCCGTCTCTGGGGACACGCTCGCGCTTTGCCCCTACAAGGATGAGCTGCTTTATTACGCGCCGCGCCTGCAAGGTGAAAGAAAGCGCGCGGCCGGTTTTCCGACCAGTTTGTTCGGGGCCGCTCGTTTCCTGCGCAACCGGAACTACGATCGCTGCTACATTTTGCGCCGGTCTTACTCCAGCGCCCTCCTGCCGCTGCTCGCCGGCATCCCGCACCGGGTCGGTTTTGCCACCGAGGGGCGCGGCTGGTTGCTGCAGCGCAGCGCTCCGTACGCCGACAAACACGAGGTGGAGTGTTTTCTCGACATTCTCCGCGCCGACGGGATTCCGGTGATCGACACCCACAACGAAAATTGGACCGACCCTGCCACCGACCGGCGCGTGGCTGCGGCTCTGCCGCCGGAAAACGTCCGGCGGGTCTTCGTTTGCGCGAAGTCCATTGTGCTTTCGAAAGATTGGGCGCCCGACCGGTTTGCCCAACTCATCACCTGGCTGGTCAACGAACGGGGATGCGAAATCCACCTATGCGACGCACCCGGTAACGCCGCCTACTACGATGAGATCCGTGCCGCCCTCCCCGGCCCATTGGCCCGCGACTGGATTGACTGGAGCCGGCAACTCTCGCTTTCCGAGTTGAATTCGCTGCTCCACCGGATGGATCTCGCCGTGGGCATTGACACCGGCCTGCTGCACATCGCCGCTTCCTTTCACCTGCCGATCGTCGCCCTGTTTGGTCCGCTGGAGCCGTGGCGCTGGCATCCGTGGGACACAAGGCACACGATTCTGCGACCTGACGACCTCACAGGCACCCGTCCCTTGCTCCGGCTCTCCGTCGCCGACGTGCAAGCGGCGATCGACCCGCTCCTAGCCGTTCCCGGCTCCACCCCCTGATCTGGAACCTGCAATGTCCGCGCCCAAACCGTTGACCCCGCTTGTCGTCCGTTTCGGCGCCTTTGGGGACATGCTGCTTCTGATTCCCATGCTCAAGGCCCTGCACCGGCGCTACGGCCAGCCCTGCGAATTGGTTTCTTCGGGCCCGTGGACGCCACCGCTGATGCAGCGGGTGCCTGCCTGCGGCCCGGTTCAGCTGCTTACGAGCCGACGCGCTCCATATTGGTTCAATCACAGCCAGCGGCAACTCGTCGACTGGCTACGGGCGCGGCCGGCCGGTCCGGTGTATGTTTTTGAGCCAGACGAAAAATCCCACTGGCTGCTGCGGCGCGGCGGCATCGAAGCCGATTGGATGTGCTCCATGCGCGAATTACCCCGTCAACCCGGCGAGAACATCCAACTCCACGCCCTGCGCCTCGCCCGTGAAACACCCGCGGCTCTTCGGGGATCACCCGGGTTTGCCGTCGATCCCGCATTCGTCCCTGATGCCCGGCCGAAGCTCACCGACGCCGACAATCGCGATTGCCAAGACTGGCTCGAACGCAAGGGCTTGGCCGGAACACCTCTGGTGCTTCTGCAGCCGGGCAACAAGAAAACGATGAAGGGCGGCAACCGGCGGCGCGGGAGCAATGTCGACTACTGGCCCGAGGCGCATTGGGCGGCGGTGATTGCCGGCATCGGCCGTCACCTGCCGGCGGCCCGCGTGATTCTTTGCGGCTCGCCGGCCGAGCGCCCGCTGGCCGAAGACATCGTCGCGAAAGTCCCGGGCTCGGCCGAAGGCCTTTTGATCGCGACCGACGACCTCCCGATCGTCCGCCTTCTGGCGTTGCAGAGTCGGGCCCACAGCATGATCAGCGTGAACACCGGCCCGGCGCATGGCGCCGCCACCATGGGCTGCCCGCTTGTCGTGCTCTTTACGCGACACCAGCACCGGGCGGCGGATCTATATGCGCCCCAACCCACCACCGCACCGGTCCGGATCATGTTCCCCGATCCGGCGCTCCCCGATGCCGGCCTTGCCTCCATCACCCCGGATTCGGTGGTCGCGGCATGGCAGAAAATGACCGTGGCGGGTTGATATTAGTTCACCGGAAAGGCACCGGTCCAATCGCAGATGGAGGCGATGACAGTCTCCCGCGAGGCATGGCATCCCGCAGGATCGCCGACCCGGTCTCGCCCATGACAAGCGGACGCAAGATCCGACCGTAGCGATCCGGACATATCCCAGTTTTTCGTTGCCGGATATTTGCGCCCGAATCACTTTCGGTGTCCCGTGCCACTGCTCGAAGTCACTGACCTGCGCACCTATTTCCACACCCGCCGTGGAGTTTATCGCGCAGTGGACGGCATCAGCTTCTCGCTCGAAAAGGGTGAAACGCTCGGTCTCGTCGGCGAATCCGGGTCGGGCAAATCAGTCACCTGTTACTCGTTGCTGGGCCTCTTGCCCCAACCGCCCGCCCGGATCGAAAACGGGACGGCAATGTTTGACGGCATCGATCTGCTGCATTGCGCGGCGGCGCAGGCACGGGCCATCAGGGGCAAGCGTATCGCCATGATCTTCCAGGATCCGATGACTTCACTTAATCCCTACCTGCGGATATCCGAGCAGCTCATCGAACCCCTGCTCATTCACGAACGTATCTCGAAAGTCGACGCCCTTGCCCGTGGGCTCGCCATGCTGGAAGCCGTCGGAATCCACGATGCGGCCCGGCGCATTCACGGCTATCCGCATGAATTCTCCGGCGGCATGCGCCAACGCGTCATGATCGCCATGGCGCTTATCACCCGGCCGGAAATCCTCATTGCCGACGAGCCGACCACGGCGCTCGACGTCACGGTGCAGGCGCAGATCATCGAGCTGATAAAAAAACTGCAACAGGAGTTCCACATGGCGGTCATCTTCGTTACCCATGACCTCGGCGTCGTGTCCGGCCTCTGCGATCGGGTGCAGGTGATGTACGCCGGCCGCATTGTCGAAACCGCCGATACCCGGACCCTCTTTCGTTCGCCCCGCCATCCGTACACCAAGGCGCTGCAACGCTCCATCCCATCGTTGCAGCCGAAGGGGCGCGAACTGTACACCATTCCCGGCCTGCCGCCCGACCTTTCGAAGATGACCCGCGGCTGCGCCTTCGCTCCGCGCTGCGAGTCTGCCTTGGACAACTGCCGGACCATCGACCCGCGCTTGCTTCCCGTCACGGCCGAGCATGCCACCGCGTGCCTGAGGGTCCACGCCGGGGAAATTTAACCGCCGATTACCCGGATGTCCTCGCCCATCCTCCAGCTTTACGACGTCAAAACCCACTTCTCCGTCGAATCGGGTTTTTTCGCCAGAAAGCAGACCGGCACGGTGAAAGCCGTGGACGGTGTATCGCTGAGCGTCAACCGCGGGGAGGTGCTTGGACTGGTGGGCGAGTCCGGATGCGGCAAGTCCACCTTGGCTCGGACCATCCTGCAGCTCGTGCCCACGACGGCCGGCACCGTGGTCCTCGAGGGCCGGAACCTCACCTCGGCCACCAGCGCCGAAATGCTGGCGGCGCGCCGCGACTTGCAGATGGTCTTCCAGGATCCCTTTGCCTCGTTGAATCCGCGGATGACGGTCTACGCCACGCTCGCTGAGCCGATGATCGTCCACCGGACCGTGGCGCCGGGGCAGGTCGCCGCCCGCGTCGCCGGGTTGATGGAAAAAGTCGGCTTGTCGCCCCGATTCCTGCAGAAATATCCCCATGAATTCTCCGGCGGACAACGGCAGCGCATCGCCATCGCCCGGGCGCTCGCACTGGCGCCCAAGGTCATCATCGCTGACGAGCCGGTTTCCGCGCTCGATGTCTCCATCCAGGCGCAAATTCTCAATCTGCTGTCGTCCCTCTGCCGCGAGATGAACCTTACGCTCATTTTCATCGCGCATGACCTGTCGGTGGTGAAGCATATCTCCGACCGCGTGGCGGTGATGTATCTCGGCAAGATCGTCGAACTCGGACCCGCGGCAGAGGTGATCGAACGGCCGCGCCACCCCTATACCCGCGCGCTCGTCAGCGCGATACCCACGCCCGATCCGGACATCGAGCGAGGCAAGAAGCGTTTGGTCCTGGCCGGCGACCCGCCCTCGCCGCTCAATCCGCCGTCCGGCTGTGGCTTCCATCCCCGGTGTCCCCATGTCCACGAGAAATGCCGGGCCGCCGTTCCCCCGCTCATTCCCGCCGGGTCCAATCGCGAAGCCGCGTGCGTGCGATTGGAGGAGATCTGAAAACTGGACGGGCGCTGGCCGACTTTCGGTGCGGGCCGATTCCCCCGGAGCCGCCGATGTCGACGCGGGCCAGACCGGCCCGGAGACGTTACACGGGGTAAGTCCGACCCTTCCCCAGCTCCGGGCGGGAACGTTTCGTCAGATAGTTAGCGCAGACCAAGGTTTGCGAATCCCATGGTAGGCTGTTCCACTATTCATCGTTAGTCGACTTCCCCTTTATCTCATGGATATCCGCCCAAGGTCCAGATTCGCTTTCCTCGCTGGATTTCTAGTCACTCTTGCCGCATCCGCCCAGCCCTCCGGCGGGCCCTACGGTCCTCAGCCCCAGATCTACCGGGTGCCGACGGATGCAGCGCATCTTTACTACGTTGCGCCCGACGGCAAGCCGGACGCGTCTGGCACCTCCTTGCTCGAGCCCACCACGCTCGAATCTGCCATCGCCAGGGTTGTGACCAACGACGCGATCATTTTCCGTGGCGGCACCTACCGCGTAGGCGGTCTCGAGCTCAACCAGGGCATCACGATGCAGCCCTACGCCGGCGAGAAGCCGGTGCTCAAGGGCACGCAGGTTGCCGAGAAATGGATCCATCAAGGCAACGGCCTCTGGCGCATTGCCTGGCCCACGCTCTTCCCGATGAAGCCGCAGGATTGGTGGCGACGTGATCGCGAGGGCCGCAAGACGCCCCTCTGGCTCTTCAACAACGATATGGTCTTTGTCGATGGCCGGCCGCTCAAAGCCGTCGGCTGGGACGGCGCAGTCGACGCCGATTCCTACTACGTCGATTACGAAAACGGAAACATCTACCTCGGCGCCGATCCCGCAGGCCATTTGGTCGAGATCACCGCCCACGACGGCGCCATCACCCGCGTCACCGGCCCGGTCCATGGCAAGAGCTCCGACCGCCGGGGCTATACGATGCGCGGGCTTACCTTCACCCAATACGCCTATCGCGCACTCGAGATCGAAGGCCGGCGCGGCAACACTCCCGCCAGTGCCGAGCCCACGGACGAGCCCATCGGCCCGGCCGACCCGTCCACCTACGGGAAGGAGGTCGTCGGCACGACGCTCGAAGACGTCACGATCACGCACTGCTCCCGCGTTGCCGGCTATTTCCGCGGCGACCATTTTACCCTCCGGCGCTGCCTCATCAGCGACACCAGCACGGAGGGGGTCTATGTGATCGGCTCCTCCGACTGCCTCCTCGAGAAGAACATCTTTGCCCGCAACAATGTCGAGCAGATCACCGGCTATTACCCGTCGGCCGTGAAGATTTTCAACCAGTGTTACCGCGTCACCTGCCGCGACAACGTTGTCATCGACCAACCCGACTCCAACGGCATCTGGTACGACGTCGGCAATGTCGACGGGGTCTTCGTCGACAATTGGGTCGAAGGCTGCCTAGACGGCTTCTTCTTCGAGATCTCGAAAGGGGTCACGTGCGCCGGGAACGTTTTCGTGAACTGCGACAAGGGCGTCCGCATCCTCAACAGTTCGAACGCCCGGGTCTACCACAACACGTTCGTCAACACGGTCGCCTCGTTCGAGCGCACCGAACGCAGCGCGGTCGGCGACCATTTTGGCTGGCACCCGGCCACCGGCCCGGCCGTGGAGCAACGGGAAGGACACATCTTTTCCGGCAATCTGCTCGTCGCCGAAGCCGGCTTCACCCAGCCGCTCCTCCGCGCGGACCAGACCAAGGCGCTGAAAGGCAGGCTCACCAAACCGCAGTTCGCGGCCGTCGACTACAACTTCTATGCCCGCCCTGCCCGCGGTAACGCCCCCAGTCTCGTGGTGTGGAGTCCCGCCGAAGGCGAGGCTGACCAATATGATTTCCACACGCTCGCCGATCTGCAGGGCAGGTTTCCCCAGTTCGAGGCGCACAGTCAGAACCTCGACCTCGAGCCCGGCGCGGTGCTGCAGAGTCCTGAACTCAAGAACTATCGACCGATCCGCGCCCTGCCGGCCGCGCCGGTTCCTGCCGAGATCGCCCGGCTGCTCGGGTGGTCTCCGCAGGGCGCCTACGTTCCCGGCGCCTACCAGCCTGGCGGGAGCAACTGACCGCACCCTGAGACTGCAGGCCGCCCGATGCCCAAGCGCTCTGCTGCGGGACGAGCCTGACGCCCCAATCTTTGTGCTCGCCGGGTTGGTGATGAAATCCTCTCTGACCGGGTGGCGGCCGGGCATCCCGACAAACTCGCCAAACTTGATCCGGCGGTGAAGCTCATCAGGAACGCAGTCGCACCTTGGCATTCAAATAAATTGTGATTGTCTCGCCGCCGCCAGCCATGCGGGGAAACTGGGTGGACTTTCCGGTCGGGTAGGCTTCAGCTCCTCCACGCCGCAATTGTGTCCCGGCCAAGATGAAATCGCTCTTCCCTCTCATCACGATGTTGTTACTCGGTGGCTGCGCAGCTCCCTCGGAACAGGCCCCGGCCGGCCGGACCAAGCCGGTGGCGACGCTCAATGGGGACCCGGCGGCCCCGATGGAGAACTTCATGGGTGATGAAATCCATTGTCAGATGCAGTCGATTGACGGGGACACCGTTGGTGCCACCTATCAGCTGCGACCGGGAAAACACACGCTGATCGCCAACCTTGGCAGCCAGGGAAAGGAATATGTCGGCGTGGTGCAATTGCTTATCCCGGAAGCGCGGGCTTACCGGGTCAAGGCCCGGCGAAAAGATGACGCGGTCACCGTGACTCTCGTGGACGAGGAAGCCAAAAAGATCATCGCCACCTCGACCGCGCCGCTCAGCGAGCAGATGAACTTCTACGTGTTCGTGGTGCAGAAGTAAGCCTCACCGGGCAAGTCGGGGGCATTCGCCGGTGAAGGCGGGCGCCAGCCCCGCGATGCGTTGCGACGGCAACCGACCGCCGGAGGAATCGATGATCCCGCCCCGAATCAGGCCGAAGCCACCCTACGGTATCGAGGCCTCGCGAACCAATAGCTGTCGGCGTTAATGACCCGCCGGACGACTCAGCCTGCCGCCACCGCGGCCTTCACGAGGTCGATGAAAGAGCGGGCTTCGAGCGCCGCGCCACCAATCAAGCCGCCGTCGATATCCTTTTGCGCGAGAAGTTCAGGCGCGTTGGAGGGCTTCATCGAACCGCCGTAAAGAATGCGCACCTTCTGGGCGAGCGGCTCGCCGTAGAGTTTGGTCAGCAGGTCGCGGATATAGGCATGCACCTCTTGCGCCTGCTCAGTGGTGGCGACCTTGCCGGTGCCGATCGCCCACACGGGTTCGTAAGCAATGATCACCGTGGTAATCTGCTCCTTGGTCACGCCCTGGAGACCGCCCTCGACATGCCGCTTGACCACGGAAAGCGTCGAGCCGGCTTCGCGTTCAGCGAGCGTTTCACCGACACACAGGATCGGTTTCATCTGGTTGGCCAGTGCAGCGAGCACCTTCTTGTTGATGAAGGCGTCCGTCTCGGCAAAATACGTGCGGCGTTCACTGTGACCGAGGATGACATGCGTCACAAAAAGCGCGCGCAGCATCTCGGCGGAAACCTCACCGGTATAGGCCCCGCCTTTTTCCGGGTGCATGTTCTGCGCTCCCAGCCGGACCGCCTGGCCCTCCAGCAACTTGGCGACGCTTTCCAGCGCCGTGTAGGGTGGACAGAGCACGATGTCCACGGACGCCTCGCGTCCGACGACCTCGATGACATCCCGGGTCAGGGTGACACCGTCAGCGGCCGTCTTATTCATTTTCCAGTTACCAGCGATGAGTTTCTTGCGGATCATAAATGTGGAGCCTTCGAGTGATTGGGGATGGGGAGCTCAGGCCTCCAGGAACGCCACGCCCGGCAGCACCTTGCCCTCAAGAAACTCGAGGCTGGCGCCGCCGCCGGTGGAGCAATGCGTGACCTTGTCGGCCACCTTGAATTTCTTCGCCGCTGTCGCGGTGTCGCCGCCGCCGACGACCGTCGTTGCACCCTTCGCCGTCGCCTCGGCCACCGCCGCCGCCATGGCCTTGGTGGAGCCGGCGAACTTCTCGAACTCGAACACACCGGATGGACCGTTCCAGATGATCGTCTTCGCCTGCAGGATTGTTTCCCGGAACAGCGCGATGGATTGCGGACCGGCGTCGAGCCCCTGCCAACCGGCGGGAATGCCGGTCGCATCGGTCGCCGGCTGGGTGTTGGCATCTGCGGCGAACTTGTCGGCACAGATGTAGTCGACCGGGAAGATGAGCTTCACTCCCTTGGCCTTGGCCTGGTCGGAAAGTTCCTGAACGATCTTGGCCCCCTCCGGGTCGAAAAGGCTGGCGCCGATCTCCATGCCATTGACGACCTTCTTGAAGGTGTAGGCCATGCCGCCGCCGATGATGATCTCATTGGCCTTGCTGAGCAGATTCCTGATGAGCGGAATCTTGTCGGCTATCTTGGCGCCGCCAAGAATGGCCAGCAACGGGCGCTGCGGGTGGTCGAGCACGGCGGCAAAGGCCTTGAGCTCCGCTTCCATCAAAAAGCCGGCGGCCTTCTGCGGCAGCGCGACGCCCACCATCGACGAATGCGCCCGGTGGGCGGTGCCAAAGGCGTCGTTCACGAACACATCGCCGAGCTTCGAAAGGCTCGTGCGGAACGCCGCGACCGCGGCCGGATCGGCTTTCTTCGACGTGCCGTCCTCCAGCTTGACCTTGCCCTCCTCCTCGATGTGGAAGCGCAGGTTTTCCAGCAACACGACCGTGCCTGGCTGCAGGTTTGCACAGGCCGCCTCGACCGCCGGGCCGACACAGTCGTCGAGAAACGTGACCGGCTTGAGCAGAAGCTTCTCGAGCTCGGCTGCGACGGGTTTGAGGGAAAACTTGGCGATCGCCCGGCCGTCAGGGCGGCCGAGATGCGACATCAGGACGACCGAGGCGCCCTTGTCCAAGGCAAACCTGATCGAAGGCAAGGCAGCAACGATGCGCTGGGTGTTGGTGATGGCGCCGGTGGCCTTGTCTTGCGGGACATTGAAGTCCACGCGCATGAGGACGCGTTTGCCGGAGAGGTCGAGATCGCGGATACTTTTGAACTTGGGCATGGGAGGAGGGAAATTCGAAATCAGAACGCCGGGTTCCGGAACGAAAAAGCGGAAGGGACGGGAATTAACACGCCTGCTTCCGCTTTGGATTCATGAGCCAGACATTCAACCGGTCTCATGAATTTTAGGTTTTGGATTCCTGGCGGCGCAGCAGTTCCTAGAGCTTCGCGGCGATTTTCTTGGTCAGGTCGACGACCCGGTTGGAATAACCCCACTCATTGTCGTACCAGCTGACGAGCTTGAAGAATTTGCTGTTGAGCTCGATGCCGGAACCCGCGTCGAAGATCGACGAAGCCTTGCAGTGGATGAAGTCGGTCGACACCACTTCGTCGGTGGTATATTCAAGTATCCCCTTGAGGTAGGTTTCCGAAGCCTTCTTCATGGCTGCGCAGATTTCCTTGTAGGAAGTCGCCTTCACGGTCTTCACGGTGAGATCGACGACCGACACGGTCGGGGTCGGCACGCGGAAAGACATGCCGGTGAGCTTGCCCTTGACTTCGGGGCAAACGAGGGCGGTGGCCTTGGCCGCGCCGGTGCTGGCGGGAATGATGTTTTGCGCGGCCGTGCGGCCACCCTTCCAGTCCTTCTTTGACGGGCCGTCCACGGTCTTTTGCGTGGCCGTATAGGAATGGATGGTCGTCATGAGGCCTTCCTCGATGCCGAAGCCTTCCTTGAGCAGCACATGGACGACCGGCGCGAGGCAGTTCGTGGTACAGGAAGCGTTGGATATGAGCTCGTGTTTGGTGAGGTCGAGCTTGTCGTCATTCACGCCCAAAACCACCGTGATGTCCTCGTTCTTGGCCGGGGCGGAGATGATGACCTTCTTGGCGCCGGCCTTGATGTGACCGTAGGCACTCTTCGGATCGTCCTTCTTGCACTCGGTGAACAGCCCGGTGGACTCGATCACGAGTTGCACCCCCAGCTTAGCCCAGGGAAGTTCGGCCGGAGTCTTGGCGCTGACGACGAGTATGTCCTTGCCGTTGACGACGAGCACATCGTCCTCGGTCTTGTCCGGGGCGGACTTTTTGGACGATACGGTGCCGGTAAAGCGGCCCTGGGTGGAATCGTATTTGAGCAAATAGGCCAGGTTGTCAGCCGGCACGATATCGCCGACGGCGACAACATCGAGGACGGTGCCGAGCAGGCCCTGCTCGACCAGCGCGCGGAAAACGAGGCGGCCGATCCGGCCGAAACCATTGATTGCGACTTTAACTGCCATGGGAGTGATGAGTTATGGTGGTTGGGACTGGCCGGTAGAAATACCGTCAATCTCCCGCAATGAAGAGCACGCCAGATGCCTTTGCAAGCGCGATGCGTGCCATATATAAAGAGTGACAATTAATCCGCAAAAAATGCACACCGCCCAGACGTTCGCCGGCCTGTTCCCCGCGGGACGATCACCGGTCTGCCTGCCACAAACTGCAGCCCAACGCCGGGATGAACAATTCGGCCTCCACCGCTTGACCTGAGGACCGCCGGCTGTGCGTGTAGAAACACTCATGGTCAGCCGCCAGATTCCACCCCCACGTCGCGAATTCGCCGATCGGGATCACCGCATCCTCGGTGTGGGGATTGACCGCGAACATCAGACAATGGCCTCCCTGGCTGCCGTCAGCGTTGTAAATCGCCACCAGACCCGGCCGCCCCGGCACCGAGATGCATTTGAAAAAACCTTCGCTGGGCCGCGACCATTGGCGGAGCAGGCTGCCGCGCGGCGAGCGCCGGAACGCGATCCAGTCGGCAAAATACGCGTGCGTCGCCGGGAAGCGGGCGAGCCGGTGGTAATCGAGGGCGTTCAGGTCGCCGCGCAGGTAGGTGTTGTTCACCCCGTATTTTGACCGCAGGAAATCCTGTCCTTCCGCGAGCAAGGGAATTCCCACCGAAGCGAACAGGATGGCGGCCATCAAGTGCGTGCGCTGCCGGTCGTTTTGCGTCGGGTGCCAGCCGTTGAAGTCGCGGTTCTCGGTGATCATGTCCAGCCAGGTGCGGTCGTCATGCGATTCCGTATAATTGACCGTTTGCGCCGGCCAGTAGGCAAAATGCCAGGGCGACCCCTTCAGAAAATATTCCAGTTTGTCCGCCGATCCGTTGCCCCGGACGTAATCGCGCAGGAAGTTCCGGTAGCCGTCGTTCCAGGAGGCATAGCCGGTGGGTCGAAGGGCCGCTGCGATATGACCGCGGAAGCTCCACGGCTCGGCGATCAGGATCACGTCGGGTTTCACCTTCTTCACCGCCGCCTCGACCTCCCGCAGCACGTCCACGCCGATCAGCTCGGCGAGATCAAACCGGAATCCGTCCACGCCGTAGGTCTCGATCAAATGCACCAGGCTGTCGATGATCAGCCGTTTCGTCATGGCCGAGCGGCAGCGCAGGTCGTTGCCACAACCGCTCCAGTTGCTCATGCCGCCGTCGTCATCCAGCTCGAAAAAGTAAAGCTTGTCGACGAACAGGAGGTGCGCCGGCTCGCCCACATGGTTATAGACGACGTCGAGCACGACCGCGATTCCCTCCCGGTGAAAAGCCGCCACGAGTTCCTGCAATTCCTTGACCTGGGTCGCCTGCGCCGGATCGGTGCCGTAGGCGCTCGCCGGGGCGAAATAGTTCACCGGCATGTAACCCCAGAAATATTCACCGCGGGTGCGGTTGTCGGCCTCGTTCACCGGCTGCAGCTCGACGGCGTTCACGCCTAGTTTGTTCAGGTAGAAATCCGGGCTCTCCACCCATTTGGTCAGGCCGGCGAAACCCAGCCGCTCCTCTGCCGTCAGGGCAATCGGCGCATGCGCCAAAAGGTCGCGCACGTGGGCTTCGGCCATGACGAGGTCCTGCCACAACGGCGTGGTGAATTTGCGATCGCCCTGCCCCACCCACACGGGATCGAGCACAATGCCCGGCCCGTCGCGGGCCACCGCAGCCTGGGCGTAGGGATCGAGCACCTTTTCGCCGGGCCGAAAATGGCCGAAGACGTCGTGCGGACCGCTGACGGAATACCAATAGTACCAGCCGTGAAGATTCCGGTCGAGGTGCGCCTCCCATACGCCTTGCCAGGCGCCTTCCTCCTCGCGCCGGTCCAATTCGTAGCCGAAGGCCTGCGCCTGCTCCGCCAGTTTTTCGCAGAGGAAAAGCCGTACGTGCCGGGCGCGTGGGGCAAACAGCCGGAAGGTCGTTCCACCCCGGCGCACCAGCGCGCCGAGCGGCAGCTCGCTGCGCATCGCGTGGAAAAACCGGCCGAGGCGAACGCGGGTCTTGGGCGCCTCCCGGCCGTCGCGCACATGGATGACCGAGCAGGTCTGGTGGAGCAGCACCGGCTGGGTGGTGGTGAACTGGAAAAGGTTGCGCCCGGTGCGGTGGCGGAAAATCGCCCGGTTGAAATGGTCGTGGCCGTCGGACACGAGGTTCGTCGCATCGCGCGGCAGGTCGATCCAGCGATTGTCGGCGGTGACAAACTTGAACTGCTGGGGCGGATCCGTCAGGAGCGGCGCGGCGGGTTTGCGCAGCAGCCAGACCGTGCGACCGTTGAGCTCGCCCGGCACCATCGCCCACTCGGTCTTGCCAACCGCTTCCTGCCAGCCGTTAAAGTCCCCCGCCACGTAAACGGGCATCACGCTGAAATCCACCCAGCTGTGTTCCGCCGGATCCAAGACGAAGACCAGCTCGCCGGCCTCGTTTACATAATAGGCCGCCTCGTCCGCATAGAGCGAAGGGGCCGCCGGTCCGAGGTCGGCAAAGGCAAAAGCCTTGTCCCCCGGCGCCAGCAACGGCAGGGATTCGCCCGTCCAGTCGGCGTCCAGCTCGATGACACCGGTGGAGGCGGACATCAGCCAGGCTCGGATGATGCGTTGGGCGTCTTGTTCAGGCACAGTCTCAGTTCTCCAGCAGTTGCCGCGCCACCGCAAGCGCGGTATGCGGCGGTTTGCGGATATTGGCGGAATTTGTCAGGGTGATAAGACCGGACGTTACTGACGCCCGTGGCGGAGACGGAAAAATTGGTGTTCATGGGGTTCATTATTGGTTTCTGTGCTACCCATGCCCTCCGAACGCATCCTCGTCGCGATGTCCGGCGGCGTCGACAGCAGTGTCGCCGCCCTGCTCCTCAAGTCCCAAGGCTTCGAGGTCGTCGGTGCCTACATGAAGAACTGGATCAACGAGGACAATGTCGTCGGCCACTGCCCGTGGATGGACGATATCGCCGACGCCCGCGCCGTAGCTGACCAGCTCGGTATCGAGTTTCGCGTGGTCAATCTGATGCAGGATTACCGGCGCCTTGTCGTGGACTATATGCTCGACGGCTACCAACGCGGCCTGACTCCCAACCCCGACGT
>JBBIHQ010000003.1:0-15196 GCA_037446975.1 Opitutia bacterium | reverse complement strand
AAGAACAAGGATCAGTCTTACTTTCTCGCGCTGCTTTCGCAGGAGCAGCTACGCTTCGCCCGATTTCCCATCGGGCACCTGACCAAACCCGAACTGCGCGCCCTCGCCGCCGACGCCAAGCTCGCCACCGCCACAAAGAAAGACAGCCAAGGCATCTGCTTTATCGGCGAAGTGAAGATGGCGGATTTTCTGAAGGCCTATGTGCCGGAGCATCCGGGACCGATTGTCCGGGCGACCGACGGCAAGGTCATCGGCCGGCATCAAGGGCTCCACTATTACACCATCGGACAGCGCCGGGGCATCCGCATCCCTTCGAACACCGACGACAAGGCGTATGTCGTCACCGGTAAACGCGCCAGCGACCACGCCCTGCTCGTCGCCTTCGACGGACCCGAAGCGCCCGGCCTATGGACGGGAGAGTGCCGCATTCACAGTCTCAGCTTCATCGGCCCGGCGATCACGGAGAAATGCCGCCTTGAATGCCGCGTCCGGTATCGCGACCCGCGAGTGGAGATTGAGTTCACGCCCGCAGCAGCGCGGGATCGCCTGATTCCATCTGGCACCGCGCATATCAAGTTCGACCGGCCCCAACGTGCGCTGGCCTCCGGTCAGATCATGGCGCTCTACGACGGCGAGCGGCTCCTCGGCGGCGGCGTGTTTGTCTGAGCAACCCTGGTGGTTTGGCTTGGGTGGCGTGCCCGCACCACGTTGACTGCGTCAGTCGCTGCGCATGTCGCGCGGCGTGAGGGCACGCTGCTGACATTATCAGCCAGCCCAGCAGCGCTCCAGCTGCAGGCTTGCGGATCTTCCCCCGGTGGGTTTGCAATCACGCATGCGCGCCACCGCCGCCTCCAACACTTCCATTCTAGCCGACTAACCTGATGCACCCAATCGAACACCCGCACGGCAGTTATCTGATTTCTGATGACCCAGCTCGATTGGACGCAACAGCCATTCACTCCTACTTGAGTCGCTCGTATTGGTCGGAGAACATCCCGCTGGAGGTGGTGCAACGCGCTTTGCTGGGGTCAATCTGCGTCGGAGCATTTGCGGCGGATGGAAAGCAGGTCGGCTTGGTGCGGATAATCTCCGACTGCGCCACGTTCGCCTACCTCTGCGACGTGTACGTGCTGGAAGCGCACCGTCGTCACGGCCTGGCCAAGGCGATGCTCGCTCTCACGTTGCGCCACCCACGACTGCAAGGCTTGCGCAGCTGGAGCCTGCGGACCCGCGACGCGCATCCGCTCTACGCGCAGTTCGGTTTCAAACCGATCGACAATCCCGACAGCTACATGATCCTGAGATTTCCCAACGTCTACCGGCCGGTGGCCGACGATGAATAACAGAGAGCTCCGATTGCCTTCTCTGGGATTCCAACGCCAGTCCCGTTCTTTTACCCCACATGAACCGCCGTGAAATGCTCACCCTGTCCGGCCTGAGTCTGGCCGCGACCGCCCTGCCATCCGCCCTGGCCCAACCCGCCGCCGCGCCTCCAACCCGCCGGCTCAAAGTGCTCGTGACCGGCGCGCATCCCGACGATCCCGAGACCGGCGCCGGCGGACTGATCTGCCTCTACACCGCCGCCGGACACGACGTCGCGGTGCTTTATCTTACTGCCGGGGAAGCCGGCATCGACGGCAAGTCCCACGACGAGGCCGCCCGTATCCGTCACGCCGAGGCGCTCGAGGCCTGTCGGATCATGCAGGCCCGCCCGCTGTTCGCCGGGCAGATTGACGGCGCCAGCCACTTGGACCCCGCAGCCTACGATACAATGAGGAAGATTATGGAAGACGAGAAGCCCGATGCCATCTTCACCCACTGGCCGGTGGACACGCATCGCGACCACCGCCATTGCATGAATCTCGTCCTTGATGCCTGGTTCGCCGGTGGTCGCAGCGTGCCGCTTTATTACTACGAGGTGATGTCCGGGACCCAGACGCAGGTCTTTGCCCCTACACACTACGTGGATATCAGCAGCGTCGTCGGGAAGAAGCACAAGGCCTGCTTTGTGCACGTGAGTCAGAAGATCCGCGAGACCTATGCCGGTGAGCACGGTCAGATGGAAATATTCCGCGGCATGGAAGCCGGCTGCCAATTCGCTGAGGCCTACATCCGGCACAGCAAGGGCCCCGAAGGCCGTCTGCCTTGAGCCAGGAGTTCCCTGCTTAACGCCCGGTGGCCCGGGCGACCTGTGCCGCCTTGAGGTACTGCTGCCGGAAACGGCCGGCCAGTTCGTTGGCGAGCCGGACTTCGTCGACCTTGTCCTTGGAATTAAGCGCCTGCTTGATGTGGCCGTTCATCTCGGCGTACGACACCGCCGACATGTCGCCCATGACCGCGAGGGCATCGGCCGGCATGCCGGCCTTGATGATCTCGTTCCACGCGGCCACCAGTTCGGGATGAGTATCCTGGCACATCACGCGAACCACAAAGGCCATCTCGCGAAAAATGCCGCCCGTCCACGCCCCGTTGTAGATCAGCGGACTTTCCGCGGCATAGGGATTGACCTCGGGATCGGTGCGGTACTTCGCGAAATCGCTGGAGTAGAAATCACGGCGGATCGGCAGCCGGCGCAATTCATACCGGCCGGTTCCGCCCGGCGTGCCGATTCTGAAATTCCAGAGCTTCTGCCCGTCCATTGACAGGGCGTATTCGATGCAGGCAAGGGCCGCTTTCGGGTTGGGCGCGCCGCGCAACTCCGCCATCGGATCGGGCGACAACACCGTGCCGTCAGGCGGCGAGTAGTACCCGATGCGCGGGCTCCTCCCGTCCAGGCCCATGGCCGCGGTCTGGTGGGCGCCGCGACCGTAGAAATCGATGCACATGCCGATCGCGGAATTCCCCTGGATCACATCGATCGACGGCTTCTGCGACGTGTCGGTGAAGTAGCGCGCGTTGGCCCCCACCCGCTGCAACAGCCGCAGGCCGCTGACCCAGCCCTCCGCCACCGCCTGCGCCTCGAGGCTCGCCGGCGGGCGCTCGCTCACGCGCTTCAACCGCGCCCACTCCCGGTAGATGTGCTGCTGGATGACATTCTCAAATGCCTTGGCAATGGAACTGCTTTTGGTCGGATCGCACATCGCCACTTCACCCAACAATCTCGGGTCCTCCAGAAAGTCCCAATCGCGCGGTTCCCGTTTTATCCCCAGCCGTTTGAGCGAGTCCCGGTTGTAGATCATGCCGTAGCTGCTGAGCACATCACCGACCCAGAGTCCCTGCCTGTCCCAATAAGGCTCGCCGGTGAACGATTGCGGGATGACATCGTCGCGGAACCACTCCGGGTGCAGTTGCATGATGCCGGAATCAACCAGCCGGCCGGCGTCAGCCTGGCGGATGTAATCGTAGCTCCCGCCGCCGAAAAACAGATCGATACCGCAACCCACTTTTGACTCCAGGAAAGCCCGGCGCGCCGCCAGCTCCACCGAATCGTTCCCCGGGGACGGGCCCGGGACGAGTTTCGGATCACCGAACGCCGCCTGCACCTCCATGCTCCACGGGCGGCCCAACTGGTGCGTCCAATAATTCTCAAAGGCAGCCACGTATTCCGACTCCAGAAACCGGGTGATTTCGCTCGTGCCACCGATCACCCGCCAGTCAATCGCGATGGTCCTCCCAGTCCGTGCCCGGTACCATGCCTGAAAACCCCGGGCGTATTCGTAGCGCAGCGCCTCGTTGTGCGAGGTGATGATGACCAGGGTCTCATCCGCCGTGCCGGTGACGGCCTGCTTGGGGCGCAGCAAGAACGGCAACCCCAATACGGCCAGCAGCGCAAGGATGATAAGCGTCCGTTTCATCGGCCCAAGTCTGCCGTCCAGCTCAAGCCGGAGGATTCAAGTTGGTGTTCAGCTGCGCCCATGACATCGGTTTCTTCGCTTCGCCTGACATGGCCCAAAGGGAGAGATGCATCACTCCCTTAATACAACCACATCCTCGGGCTCAACCGTGGCGTAGAGCTCACCGCGCTCGGCGGCGTCCGCAAACCGCGGATTGCGCTCGAAGATTTTCAACCGGGTGCCGCTGCCGGTGACAAAGGCGTATTGGGCCACATCGCCCAGGTAGACGGATTCGCCGATGCGGCCACGCACGACGTTGCTGGGTTTGGCGGTGCGATGGAGTTCCCAGCACTCCGGCCGGATGGAAACTGTCACCTCCGCTCCGACCGCGGGAGCAGTCGCCGGATCGCCTGCGATGCCGTCAAACCGGCCCGCCGCTGTATCCACGGTTACGCGATCACCGGAAATACTGAGCACCTTGCCCGGGAAAAAATCCGTCTCGCCGATGAAGTTGGCCACGGTCCGGCTCGCCGGACGCATGTAGACCTCACGCGGCGTGCCGACCTGCAGGACGCGACCGCCGTCGAGGATCGCCAGGCGATCCGCGATCGACAATGCTTCCTTCTGATCGTGGGTGACATAAACGGTCGTCAGCTTGAATTCCTGGCACACCCGGCGGATCTCGGTGCGCATTTCCAGCCGCAGTCTGGCATCCAGATTGGAAAGCGGTTCGTCGAGCAACAGGCAGCGGGGCCGGACGACGAGGGCGCGCGCCAGGGCGGTCCGCTGTTGCTGCCCACCGGACAGCTGGTTGGGTTTGCGGTCCGCGTACTGCTCCATATGGACGGACGCCAGGGCCTCCTGGACCCGCGGTCTGATGTCGGCCGCACGCACCTTGCGTTCCTCCAGTCCGAAGGCAACGTTCTCGCCCACCGTCATGTGTGGCCACAGCGCATAGCTTTGGAACATCATGCCGGTATTTCGCTTGTGCGGCGCGAGCCGGGTCACGTCCTCGCTGCCAAACATAATCCGTCCTTCCTCGGGGATATAGAAGCCCGCCAGGCTGCGCAACAGGGTCGTCTTGCCGCAGCCGCTCGGGCCCAGCAGAAAGAATAGCTCACCGGGATTGATCGTCAGGTCGAGGCCCCGCAACGCCACGATGTCGCCGAACCGCTTGGTCAATTGCTTAACCTGGATGGAAATCATTTTTCGTGGCGCCCGGCGTTCGCGCTCCGCTTGCGGAGAGATCCGCGCCTCCGGCGAGGCAACGGCCCGCCCCGGTTGAAGTCAAAAAAATAAACCCGCGTCGCCGGAGGTAACGGTTTGCCTTGCCCGGTGCTTCGCGTTTTCCTGCGCTCCATGCCCGCTGCCAAAGGTCCGCCCGAACTCAAGCACCTGGACCACGTCCTGGTCAGCGCGTTCGCGATCAGGCGGCGCATCGCCACGCTCGGCGACCAACTGAACGCTGATTATGCCGACAAGGACATGATGGTGGTCGCCATCGTCAACGGCGCCCTGATCTTCACCGCGGATTTGCTCCGCCAACTGAGAAGCCCGCTGCGTCTTGATTGCCTGCGGGCTTCGAGCTACCACGACGGCACCAAGGCGTCCGGCGAACCGCGGATCGTCGACCAGATGAAACTCGATGTCTCCGGCCAGCACGTGCTGCTGGTGGATGACATTCTCGACACGGGCAAGACCCTGGCGGCGGTCGCCGGGCTGATAAAATCCAAAGGCGCGGCCTCGGTGCGCACGTGCGTCCTGCTCGACAAGAAGGCGCGGCGAATGGTGCCCTTCGAGGCCGACTATGTGGGCTTCGGGATCCCGAACGAATTCGTCGTCGGCTACGGCCTGGACTTCAATGAACGTTACCGGAACCTGCCGTGCATCGGCGTCTTGAAGCCGAAATATTACGCGACCAACTGAGGCGTGACCGCCTCAATTGACCACCGGTTTCAGCACGAGGTTGCGGTATTCGATCTGGGAATGATCACCTTGCAGGTAGATCGGGCCCGGCCGGAACACATCGGACCATAAAGCGCCGCCGGTGCACCCAAGCAACGGCTGGTTGTCGATGATGATGCGGCCGTTCAGGACGACTGTCACGTGGCGATCGACGAGCGTGATGTTCAGCGTCTCCCATTCGCCCGTGGGCTTTTCGGCGGCCACGCTCGGGCAGATGCGGCTGTAGATTGCGCCCATGTTGTGGGCGTCGACCGCCATACCGTAACTGTCCAGCACCTGCACTTCATAGATGCCGCGGAGATACACCCCGCTGTTGCTGCCGGCGGTGGGTCTTGTTTCGAGCGACAGGTTGAAATCCGTGAACTCGGCCACCGTGCGCAGATTGCCGTACTGCTTGTGCGACTTGCCTTCCGCCTGAATCGGTCGGTTGACGAGCAGACCATTTTCCGCGCTCCATCCGTTTACATGGGAAGGATCGGTCAGCCTCCAGCCGCTGAGATCCTTGCCGTTGAAGAGCACGATCGGTTCGCCGTAGCGCACTTTTGAAAGGTCCGGCGCGGGCGGCGGGGGTGGCATGAGCACGGCCTGCAGCATCTCGGTCTTGCCCTCGGGCTCGTCGGTGCTCACAAAAAAACTGACCAAGCCGAGTGTGTCGCCGCTGCGCTTCGCCGTGATCGTTCGGGAGAAGCCCATGGATTTTTCTTTCCCTGAGGCATCTTTGGCGGTCCATTTGGCCTCGACCACAAACCTGAGGGTGCCGCCTTCGATGCTCACGTTTCTCGCCTGCTCGACGCTGCCTCCGGCCCACAGCAGCCCGATCCGCGGTTCGCCGGCCATTTGCTCAATCCCCAGCCAGCCGGCCCCACCGCCCGGAATATCGAAAGCCCAACTGCCCAGGAATGGTCTGGCATCGCCGGCGGCAAACGCCGGGGCGACCAGACACAAGAACGCAAGGAGCAAGCCGGTTGGGGATTTCATGCCTTTCGGACGCTATGCCCCAAGCCGAGTCGCGCAAGCCAATGGTCCTTCCGGTTATTCCTGCAAATCGGGCCGGCCGCCGCATCCGGCCACAAACATTGCTGCGGGTCCCGCGCCGGAACACCTGAAAAATGGCGGAGAGGGAGGGATTCGAACCCTCGGTAGGCTTTCGCCTACGGCGCTTTAGCAAAGCGCTGCTTTCGACCACTCAGCCACCTCTCCTAAAAGAATGTTGAGCAAACAACCGACTGCTGAAAGTTCAAGGGATTTTTAACCATGCCCGTCCCGCCCGTCCCTTTGCTGATCGACTTCCACCGGCTCACCGTCCGGCGCGGCGACCTGTACGTGTTAAGAGATTTCAGCCTCCAAGTGAGACAAGGAGAACACATCGTGATTCTTGGCCCGAACGGCTCGGGCAAATCCACCCTCGTCAAGCTGATCACCTGCGAGCTGTATCCAAGCGCCGGGATCAAGGGCAGCCGCTTCCGGCTCTTCGGACGCGAGCTCTGGGCGCTCGAGGATTTGCGCCGATGTCTCGGGATTGTGACCCTCGATCTGCTGCAGAATCTTTCCCATGAAGTGCTGGCTCGGGAAGTGACGGCCCGTGACATGGTCCTCTCAGGCTTCTTCAACAGTCTGGGGATCTGGCCCCACCACCAAGTGAGTCCCGGCCAGAAACGGCGGGCCGGCGGGATACTTCAGTTTCTCGAGATCGGGCATCTGGCCCGGCGCCCGCTCTCCGCGATGTCGTCCGGCGAACAACGTCGGGCCCTGATCGGCCGGGCTTTGGTTCACGATCCCCAAGTGTTGATTTTGGATGAGCCGACCAACAGCCTCGATCCCGGAGCGGTCAAGGAATTCCACGCCGTCTTGCGCAAGCTCATCCGCGCCGGCAAAAGTCTGGTCATGGTCACCCACCAGGTGGCGGATATTCTGCCCGAGATGGAGCGGGTAATCCTGATGAACCACGGCCGCATGGTAGCGGATGGACCCAAAGCAAGAATCCTCACGTCCGCTGGCCTGTCCCGGCTCTTTGGCAAGAAACTGCGTCTGATTCGCCAACGACAAACCTACGAGCTGGTCAGCGGCTGAAGCTGCCTGCTCCAGCCGTCATTCGGCCCCCGGCAGATAAGAGGCTTCGATGCGGGAGCGGGTTTTGCATTTCGAACAGATGGCCCAGCCGATATCCTCGCCCAGGGCATTTTTTTCCACGAAGACCCGGACCCCGTTCAATTTGATCCGCCGATGCAAACCCGTCTCGCTCGTGTACTGAGCGAGTAAAAAACCGCATTTAGTGCATTTGATATCTTTCCCCATTGGCCGCTTCTCCCGTGAGAAAACAGGGTTGGTATCGACCCCCAAGCTGACTGCTCGGCTCGGCAATGCAAGGGAAAGAACGAGCCAAACCAAATGCGCCGGGAAAGACCGGTCTCAAGCAAGAACCGGATTCGCGAGAGATCGCGGGGCAGGAAGAGCGGCGGCAGGCAGACCGCCCGGGTCCAGACGCTTAACTGTCGCGATGCACCGTACCGGGAGAAAATGCCGGCAGACAAACGGCGACGTATTCGGCGCCGTCGGGATGAGGCGTGCTATATTGGACCCACTCACCTTTCGGCGTGTGGACGGCCTGGCCGGCTTTGATCGTTAGCGTGGCGGCCCGGGTCTTCACCTGCAGTTCGCCGCGAAGAACGACGGTGTATTCATCGAATTCCGGCGTCTGGCCCGGCTCGACCCAGCCGCCGGGGCTGCGCATCCGGGCAATGCTGGTGGCGGGCGTGCCGCTGTTCACGCGGCCAAAAAACTCCTCGATGAGCTTCGGCTTGTTGCCGGCGGCTTCGATGACGGTGGGCTGGGGAATGAAGGTGGCCATGGGAAGGAGAAGAGAGTTGGTCTGGTGGTTGGAGCGGCTTCATGCCGCGATGGATCATGATTTCGGTAGCGGATCGCGGTAATAAGCCGCTCCGATCAAGAAAGGGCAAAGGAAACGCCGCGAATCGCATCGCGGCGTCGGGGTTGGGATTTGGACGAGCGTTCCATTCGCTTTTGCTCCGTCTTTGCCGAGGCTGCAGCGGACGCAGTCGAATCGGACTCCGGTTCAGTAGCGGTAGTGTTCGGGTTTGTAGGGACCATCGACCGGCACGCCAAGATACTCGGCTTGGGCCTTGGTGAGCGTCGTCAGCTTGGCCCCGATCTTTTCAAGGTGCAGCCGGGCGACCTCCTCGTCGAGGTGTTTGGGCAGCCGGTAGACGGCGACCTTGTAGGTATCCTTGTTCTTCCAGAGGTCGAGTTGGGCGAGCGTCTGGTTGGTGAAGCTGTTCGACATCACGAACGACGGGTGGCCCGTGGCGCAGCCCAGATTTACCAGCCGGCCTTCAGCGAGCATGTAGATGCTGTTCCCCTTCGGGAAGGCATACATGTCGTATTGCGGCTTGATGTTGGTGCGCTTCGCGTCGGATTTGTTGAGGCGGTCGACCTGGATCTCGTTGTCGAAATGGCCGATGTTGCAGACGATCGCCTGATCTTTCATCTGCCGCATGTGCTCGAGCGTGATGATGTCCTTGTTGCCCGTGGTCGTGACGTAGATGTCGGCCGTGCCGAGCGTTGATTCGATCGTATTTACCTCGAAACCCTCCATCGCCGCCTGCAAGGCGTTGATCGGGTCGATCTCGGTCACGACAACCCGTGCACCGAATCCCTTCAACGAATGCGCGGAGCCCTTGCCCACATCGCCATAGCCGCAGACGCAGGCGACCTTGCCAGCGATCATGACGTCGGTGGCGCGCTTGAGGCCGTCGGCGAGCGACTCGCGGCAGCCGTAGAGATTGTCAAATTTCGACTTCGTGACCGAGTCGTTGACGTTGATGGCCGGCACCCGCAGTTTCCCCTTCTCGAGCATCTGGTAAAGGCGGTGAACGCCGGTGGTGGTTTCCTCCGAAACACCGCGCCATTCCTTGGCAATGGTCGTCCATCGCAGCGGGTCCTCCTTGTGGACTCGCTTGAGGACATTCTTGATGACCTGTTCCTCATGCGAGCCGGAAGGTGTGTTAACCCAATCGCTGCCCTCTTCGAGTTCGCAGCCCTTGTGAATGAGAAGCGTGACATCGCCACCGTCGTCGACGACGAGCTGGGGCCCCTTGCCGCCGGGGAAGGAAATGGCACGGAGGGTCAAATCCCAATATTCCTCGAGTGTCTCGCCCTTCCAGGCAAAGACCGGCGTCCCGGTCGCCGCGATTGCCGAGGCCGCATGGTCCTGGGTCGAGAAGATGTTGCAGGAGGCCCAGCGGACGTCGGCTCCAAGTTCCTTCAGCGTCTCAATGAGCACGGCGGTCTGGATCGTCATGTGCAGCGAGCCGGTGATCCGGACGCCCTTGAGCGGCTTGGCCGGGCCGAATTTTTTGCGAACGGAAACCAGTCCGGGCATTTCGTGCTCGGCGATGGCGATCTCCTTGCGCCCCCACTCAGCGAGCGTGATGTCCTTGACGTGGAAGTCTTGCGCTTTCGGCGCGGTTGAAGCGGTGGCCATGGTGATGCTTGGTTTGGGGATTATTTCAGTGCGGCACGCAGAGCTACGGCCTTGTTGGTTTGCTCCCAGGGAAGACCGGCCTTGCCGAAGTGACCGTAATTGGTGGTCTGGCGATAAATGGGCCGGAGCAAGTTGAGCTGACTGATGATGTCCGCCGGCTTGAAGCGGAAGACCTTGGTCACGGCCTTCGCGATCTTCTCGTCGGAAACCTTGCCGGTGCCCATCGTGTCAACATAAACGCTGACGGGATCGGGATAACCGATGGCGTAGGCAACCTGGAGTTCGGCCAGCTCCGCCAAGCCCGCGGCCACGATGTTCTTGGCCACCCATCGGCACATGTAGGCGGCTGAGCGATCAACCTTGGAAGGATCCTTGCCTGAAAATGCGCCGCCGCCATGACGGCCCCAGCCGCCGTAGGTGTCCACAATGATCTTGCGGCCGGTGAGACCGGAGTCGCCCTGCGGTCCGCCAACCACGAAGCGACCGGTCGGATTGATGAGAAACTGGGTCTTCCGTGTCAGCATCCGCGCCGGAATGACCTGCCTGATGACATGGTCGATAAGGTAGTTCTCGATCTGATTGTGCGAGACCTCGGGGGTATGTTGCGTGGACACGACCACATTCACCACCTCAACCGGCTTGTCGTTCTCATATCGGATTGAAACCTGGGATTTGGCGTCGGGGCGCAGCCACGGAGCTTTGCCGGACTTTCGGATCTTCGTCAGCAACCGGCCCAGCCGGTGCGCGAACATGATCGGCGTCGGCATCAGCTCGGGAGTTTCATTGCAGGCGTAGCCAAACATCAGGCCCTGGTCGCCGGCACCCTGCTCGGCCTTCTTCTTCCCGGTCACCTTCACCGCATCCACGCCCTGGGCGATGTCCGGCGACTGCTTGGTGAGGTAGTTGTTGATGAAAACCGAATCGGCGTGAAAAACATCGTCGATGTTGACGTAACCGATGTCGCGGATCGCGGCGCGCACAATGGCTTCGTAATTGAGCTGAGCCTTGGTCGTGATTTCGCCCGCGAGAATGACCATGTTCGACTTAACCATGGTCTCACAGGCCACCCGGCTGGTTCGGTCCTGCGCCAAGCAGGCGTCCAGAACACTGTCGGAGATCAGGTCAGCAACTTTGTCGGGGTGGCCTTCGCCTACCGACTCGGATGAGAAAACAAAGGATTTTGCCATATTGCTTCCCTAAAAAGGGAGGTTATCGGCTCGGTGCAAGTACAATATCAACATATCCGGATTATATGATACGTATAGGTTTTGGGCAGCTTACCGCTTAGTCTTTAGGTGGATGTGCCGATAACCCGCAATGATGCCCGCCCTCGAGCCGTGCCTTGCGCCAAAATTTGCCCTGAAGAATCACAAGGTTCTTCTGGTAGACGACGATCGCCTTAATATCCGGATACTTGCGGGAATTCTTAAACCCGAAGGCGTGATGCTGGCCGAAGCCGATTCAGGTGAATCAGCCATCAGCCAATACGCCCGCTTCCGGCCCGATCTTGTCCTTCTGGACGTAATCATGCCCGGGATCGACGGATTCGAGACGTGCCGGCAGCTCCGGCAAGCCTACGGCGATGCTTGCGCCCCGATTATTTTTATCACCGCCAAGACCGATTCGGCCGATGTGGTGGAGGGCTTGGAAGCCGGCGGGGTCGATTATCTGCCGAAGCCGTTCCGGCCGACCGAAGCCCTCGCCCGCATCAGGATTCATCTGCAAAACCGCCGGCTGCGCGAGCAGCAGGCCCGGCTGGTGGAGCAGTTGAGCCACGCCAACACCGCGAAGAACCGGTTGCTTGGAATGGCGGCGCACGATCTCCGCAATCCCCTCGCCTCGATCCGCGGACTGGCCGAATTTCTCGGCGACGGGACCGTGGGCGCGCTGACACCCGACCAGCTCGACCTGGTCAACAGCATCCATGAAGCCAGCCAATCCATGCTGACTTTGGTCAACGAGCTGCTGGATATTTCCGTCATTGAGTCCGGCGAGCTGAAGCTCAGCCGCCGCGAAACCTCGCTCGGCGAATTGATCACGAAATCAGTCAACCTGACCAATATCAACGCCGCGAAAAAGGGCACCACGCTGCAGTTTGTCCAGGACGGCAGCGCGGGAACCGTGCTGATCGACGCCGACAAGATCAGGCAGGTCATGGACAATCTGCTCAGCAATGCCGTGAAGTTCTCGCCGCCAAGCGCCCTCATCAAGGTCCGGATGGAATCGACTCCCGGCGGCGTGGCGGTGTGCGTGCGGGACCAGGGGCCGGGCATTCCCGAAGAGGAACGCGGCAAGCTGTTCCAGGATTTCGGCCGGACCTCGGTCAAGCCGACCGGCGGTGAGCAAAGCACCGGGCTCGGTCTGGCAATCTGCAAGAAGATCATCGAGGCCCACCACGGCGGCATCCAGGCGGTCAATGAGCCGGCGGGCGGCTGCACGTTCAGGTTTTCGCTTCCTCTTTCGCCATGAAATTCAATGGCAAAGTGCTGCTCGTCGACGACGAGCCCCACATCAGAAAGTTCGTCGGACTGATCCTGAAGAATTTCTGCCAGCCCGTTGTGATCGAGGCCGGCGACGGCTTGGAGGCTCTGGCCGCGTTTGCGCAGCACAGTCCGGATCTGGTCCTCCTGGATGTCAACATGCCGAGGCTCGACGGGGTGCAGACGCTGGAACGCCTGTTGCAGAGCGCACCCGGGGCCAACGTCGTCATGCTGACCTCGCTGATCAACCGCCAGACCATCGAGGAATGCGTACGCCTGGGTGCACTGGGGTATATCCGCAAAGATACCCCGCGCGAAGAAATCGCCGCGCAGCTCGCGGGCATCATGCAGGATTGTTTTGCCCCCGAATCTTCGCCCGTCACGGGAACCAACCCGCCATGAAGGACGTCCCGGCCGGTTCCGCCACCCAGTCCGCCCCGCTGCCGGCCGGCCTCGCCGAGGTGCGTTATTCCCTGCCCGAACTGCTGCGGGAAGTGCAGCTGGAACGCACCGCGCCGGCCTTTGCGGTCGAGAAGCTCGACCAGGTTGAAATCGCCAAGCTGTTCCAAAAAAACCGCCCCCGCCGTGCCTCCGCCGCCCGCAAACAGTGAATTCCTGAAGCTGGTCCGGCTGGTGCCGAATTTCGACTTTGAGAGCGAACTCGAGTTGTCCGGCAAGCAGCACGGGAGCGGCAGTCTGGCCCAGATGCAGGCCCTCATCGATCTGAAGCTGCTGACCAAGGATGAAGCCTGCCGGTTGTGGGCCAACTCGATCGGCATCGCCTATGTCGACGTGCTGGCCTCGGCGGTCATGGAGGAAGCCGTGGCCAAGATCCCGGTGGAAATCGCCAAGAAGGCCAAGGCCATCGGGCTCTATATCATCGATGGCGTGCTTACCGTGGCCACCGCCACCCCGCAGAACGCCGATTTGCTCCGCCGGCTCCAGCAAATCGCCCAACTGCAGGTCAGTCCGGTCTTCAGCCTCCCGTGCGAAATTGATGACGCGATTTCGATCCACTATTGCACGGAAAAAACCCTGACGGACAGTCTGGCGGATCTCGAGAAAGACACGATCTTCAGCCATCCGGAGCTGACCGGCGAAAGCCTGGAGTTGATCGCCGAGTCCGAGTCGCTCATCCGGGTGCTGGACGAGGTGATTTACTACGCCTTGCGCGAACGCGCCAGCGATGTGCACATTGAACCGCTGGAAAGCCACACGCGCATCCGCTTCCGCATCGACGGCATGATGCGGGAGGTGATCACCTTCTCCCGCAAACTGCACCGGGCGGTCATCACGCGGCTGAAGATCCTGTGCGGCGTCAACATCTCGGAATCACGTTTCCCGCAGGACGGGCGTTTCTCCGTGTCCATCGGCACGAACAAGGCGGATTTCCGTTTCTCCTGCATCCCGACGGTCAACGGCGAAAAGGCGGTCATCCGCATCCTCGCCGCCACGGGCCGCCGCTCAATGATGACCCTCGACAAGATGCTCATCTCGCAGCCGATCCTGCAGCCGCTCAAGCGGCTGATGCAGAGCCCGAACGGCATCCTATTTGTGACCGGACCAACCGGCTCCGGCAAGACCACCACCCTCTATTCCGCGCTGCACGAGATCAACCACCCCGGACTCAATATTTCCACCATCGAGGATCCCGTGGAAATCCAGCTGGCGGGGGTCAATCAAAGCCAGGTCAACGGCCACATTGATCTCAAGTTCTCCACCCTGCTGCGCGCCTTTCTGCGCCAGGATCCCGACGTGATCCTGATCGGCGAGATTCGCGATCTGGAGACCGCCAAGATTGCCACGGAGGCCGCCCTCACCGGCCATCTCGTGCTGGCGACGCTGCACACGAACACCGCCGCCCAAGCGGTGGTCCGGCTCATGGAGATCGGAGTCGAATCCTACATGGTGGCGCCTTCCGTGATCGGTGTTCTTGCCCAGCGCCTGGCCGCCCGCATCTGCGAGAAATGCAAGGAAGCGTACTACCCGCCGCGCGAAACCCTGCTCCGTTATTTTCAACCCGAAGGCCTCACGGATGTCCCGTTCTACCGCGGCCGCGGGTGTCCGCATTGCCGGGGCACCGGGTACCGGGGCCGGATCGCCTTTCATGAACTGGTCCTCATTTCCGACGAGGTCCGCCAGCTGATCACGGAACGGAAAAGCGCCCAGGAGATCACCCGGGCCGCAGCGAAGATCGGTTACCGGCCGCTGCGCTATGATGGCTTGCGCAAGGTCTTGCTGGGCCTTACAAGCATTGAGGAAATCGAGCAAAATACCTCCTCTGAATGGGCCACTTAACCCAAAATCAACATGCCAGACGATCAGATCATAGACATGCAGGCCATCGAGGGACTGCGCGCGCTCAGCCCGGACGATGGCGGAGCGTTTGTTCGCGAGCTCGTCGGGATCTACCTGCAGGACACGCCGAAGCGCCTGGCCGAACTTGAGCAGGCCCTGGCCAGCCGGGACGCCCCGAC
>JBBIHQ010000002.1:0-92046 GCA_037446975.1 Opitutia bacterium | reverse complement strand
TAGGCGGGAAAACCGATCCGCTGGGCCCAGTCGATGCGATTGTGACCGATGATTCCAACCAAGCGGCCGGACGACCAGATGCCGCAGGTGAAGACGCGGGAATCCGCGAAATCCCGCCGGGTTTCGGCAATGTATGCCTCGGAGTCAGCCATCGTCTTGGTTGCGTCGACCCACGGCAGCCACACCCGCAAGGCAGCCCGGTGCGTGTCGATGACAGCAAACAAGGCCGGGGCATCCGACGGCTGCAAGCGGCGCAACTCCAATCCGGGATTGATCATATGGCGCAGCATCGTCAATCCCGACACGGAGCCGGAACCGGCAGGGTGGCAATAATGGAGTTGCGAAACACGGGCCGGAAATGGAAGCCGGCCCGCACCGCGACTGAACGGCTCCAGTTTACTTCAAGGCTGCCAGCTCGGCCGTGATCAATTCGCGAACCCGGGCTTTGGCGTCGGCGAGCGGGAGTTCGCCCTTGTCGATTTTTGCCAGCAGGGCTTTTTGCGCGGCGTAGTCCTTGTTCACCACGCCGGCCTTGCTCTGCAGCATCCGCCACGCCTTGCGGCGTTCGACCGCAAAGAGGACCATCTGCCGGGTCACCGCATAGAATTTCATCTTCCCGTGCTCCTCGGCTTTGATGTAGCAGCCGAAATTGGGGACAAAGCTTCGGTGCGGCGGCTCGAATACCCGGCGGTGGATGACATCATCCTGCGTGATGAAGAGCAATTGATCGTCAAACGGGGTGAGCTTGGCAGCCTCCTCCTCCTTGACCGGTTTTACGTGCTTGCGGAAGCGGCCTTCGGTGATCGCCCAGTGCGCGACGCCGAAAATGTACTCCTCGCCGGTGGTCGAGTACTTTGTGTGCCACCAGTCCCGATCAAGGCTGGGATTGCCCTTGAGGTCGAAGGCGTCCTGGGCGGATTCTCCGCGCCGCGGGTTGAAGACGAATTCCGGCATCCCGCGGGCGTCGCGCACCATCTTGGCCTGGTCGGCGCTCATGTTGTCGCCCACCCCGTGTTCGGGCTGGCAGGTCGTGTAGGCCTGGAAGAAAGCAGTGCCGCGATACTCCAGACCGTCGAGCATCGCCTTGTAAAGCTTGGCGGCGTTGGCCATCGAAACCTGGGCGACAAACGGCGAGCCGTGGCCGCTGGTGAACGCCTCGGCGACATTCTTCTTCTCGATGAGCTTGCCCTGTGACGCCACGCCGAACTGGTTCATGTCGTAGCCGCCAAGCATCGTGGAGGAGTCGGAGTTCTGCCCGCCGGTGTTGGAATAAACCTGCGTATCGAGCATCAACATCTTCACGTTCGGCCGGTTTTGCAGGATGACCTTTGAGACATTCTGGAAGCCGATGTCCCCGAGAGCACCGTCGCCGCCGATGACCCAGACCTTGGGCAACTCGCGGATCTCCTGTTCGGTCATCAGTGCGTCATCAAGGTGGGTGAGCGTAAAATAGTCGGCCTCGGTCGCGACCTTCTCCTGACGGTCAAGAAGCGCATCCGCGAGGCGCTCGGGCGCCACGGAGCGGCGCGCATGGTTGACGATGACGGATTCGGCCATGAGCCAGGAAATGGTCGCGCCATCCTGAAAGAGCGAATTCATCCAGGGATAAGGGTGCGGATTCGCCGGCGGCGTGGAACCATAGACGGTGTTACAGCCGGTGCTTGCGCCCATCATCATCACGGACATGCCGTGGGCGCGGCGGCCATCGACGGATTGGAGCTCCTTGTGATTGAAGGCGTCCTGTTCCAATACGGCGGCCAGGCCCCCCAGAAGCTGCTCGTCGGTGACCGGGCCGTGAATCTTTTCGTACTTCGCGATACGCTGGACCGTATCCTTGTCGTTTTCGCCGCCAAGACCCACGACAACGTGGGCAAAGGTCCGGCGGAAGAGCTGGTATTCGGACGCGCTGCGCGCCTTGAGGGCGGCGAGTTTTTCCGGCCCTTCCTTTGCGAGGCGGGCCGCCTTGGCCCGGAGGCGGTCGGCCTTCTGGTGGTAAAGCGGCCGCATGTACGCTTCGGTCACCGAGGCGGCCGAGCGGAGAATGCTTTTCTCGCCGCAGCCGGCGCAGGCCCCGTCCCCCGAGACGAGCGCCTCGTAATTGCGCCGCACCATCAGGTGATTGCGCAGGGCCGCTTCACGGGAATTGGCGGCATCGTTGTCGTCATAGAGTCCGAGGTATTTCTGCGGAGTATCAGGCAGGAGGCGCGAGAAAACCTGGGCCGTGGTCAGCTCGGCGTTGAGTTCCTCCGTTTCGCGAGTCATCCGGAGCGCATCGTGATCGCCGCAGACCTGCACGCATTCGCCACAACCCTTGCAAAGGTCGGAGACATAAATGGAGAACAAGCCGCCCGCGCCCGGGGTCTTGGTCTCAAGCGAACGGAAGATGGCCGGGACATTGCTGTACGCCAGGGGCAGCTTGGCGATGATGCCGGTGAACTCGGCCTTGGCCTGGGCGGAAATGGTGGTCAGGGCGGTCACTTCCTCGCGAATGATGTCCTTGAACGGCACGCCGGACTTCGCCTTGACCGATTCGTTCATCCGCGCCCGCGCCCGCTGCTCGATCCCGGTGATTTCGGTCCCGAATGCGCGGCGGTCGGCGGGATCAGAGACGTAGTTGTTGACCGCGGTCTTGAGCACGGTCGTGACCTCCTGGGCCATGTTGGGCAGGGCGGTGTCGGGACAGGCGGTGATGCATGCCATGCACTGGGTGCAATTTTCGGCGATGAACACCGGGGTTTCCCGCCGGGCGACATATTTGGACTGGGTTGCGCCAGTGCCGGCACCCATGACTCCGACCGAGGCGAGCGCGCCGGCCGGCTGGTGATAACCGAGCCCGGCGCGGAATTCAGAATCGAATTTCGCGAGCGTCTGGAACGGCGCCCGTGCGGTCTGCGCGGCGGGCATCGGAATGCTGCCGCATCCGGCCGAGCCGCAACCGGCGGTCGGGGCAAACTGGTGGTCGCCAAACGGCGCGAGCAGCGGGTTGCGCATCGACGACCGGTCCGGGTCATCGCCCCGGCCGATCTTGATCTCCTGCACGCGGGAAAAACCCTCGGTCATCACGGTCATGTTTGAGGCGACAACGGCATCACCAAAGCGGGCAAACTTCTTCTCGTATTGCTTCCGGACCACCTTGTGGAACTGCTCCTCGGTGATGCCAAAGGTCTTCAAGAACGGTGAAACGCGGAAGAACGCGCCCAGGAAGGAATTTCCCTGCATGCGCAACTGGAGCTCGGTCTGGGTGGTCGCCTTCCGGGCGATATCGAAGCCTGGCAGGATGAAGACATGGATCTTGTGGTCCTGGATGAACTGGCGGTGGCGGGCAGGAATTCGCTGCCAGGCGACCTCGGGCGACTCGCTTGATTCCCACACGAGGGAGCCGCCCTTCTTCAGGCCTTCGAGCGGGTTGGTGTGGGTGAAAGCCTTCGGGTCGCAGCACAGCACGACGTCGACGTGGTTGAGTTCGCAGTTCACCTTGATCTGCGAAGGCGCGACGGTGAGATAATAGTTGGTGGGGGCGCCTTTCTTCTCCGAACCGTATTTCGGGTTGGCCATCACGAAGAGTTTTTCCACCAGCGCGCCGTCGGCATCGTAGCTGGGATTCTGCTCGGAGATAAAGCTGCCGAAATCGCCGATGATGGAACCGAGGTTCTTGCCGGTCGTGATCATGCCCCAGCCGCCGATGGAGTGAAACCGCACCGCGATGGCGCCGTCGGGAAGAAGCGAAGGCGTGTCCTTGCTGATGACCGCGTAGGGATGGTCGACCCCGAGCACAAAGAACGTCTCGCCGTCCGCAGCCGTGCGGCCGTCCTTGCGGGCGGAAACGCCCGTCGCGAATTCAAAGGCGCCAAGCGTGTGTTCCGGCCGGAAATCGCGCGAACCGATGCCATAGGCCCCGCGGAAGAGTCGCGGAGTCTCGGCGGGCGCGAGCGCGGGAAGGATGCCGCCAAATCGCGCGACCTCCTGGGCCTTGCCAAGGGCGACCCGGATGTCGCGCGCGAGCGGATTGTCGCCCGCGAGGCCCTCATCGGTGCGCTCGAGGATGATGACGTTCTTCTTGCCGCGCAGGGCGTTGATGACCGCGGCTTCGGGAAACGGCCGGATGACATTGACGTGAATCGAGCCCACCTTGGCGTTGCGCTGTTCGCGAAGATAGTCGCAGGCCGCCTCGATGTTTTCTGCGGCGCAGCCGAGCGAGACGAAGACGGTGTCGGCGTCCGCGGTCCTGTATTCGGAAAGGAATCCGTACTGGCGGCCGGTCAGGCGGCCAAACTCGGCGTAACACTGCTCGAGAAAGCCCAGGATGGGTTCGTTGAAATTGTTCCGGCGGGCGACCACCCCGTTCATGTGGTGCTCCTGGTTTTGTACCGGCCCGAGCAGGATGGGATTCTTCAGGTCCATCATCTGCGGTACGCGGCGGCGGCGCGGCCCGAAAATTTCACGCTGGGCGGGCGTGGGGCAGTCGATCTGGTCGTCGGGCGCGCCGAGAAACTCACGGAGCATTTCCGCTTCGGGCGCCAGATACATCCGCTCGGAATGCGTGGTGAGCATGCCGTCCTGGATGTTCATGCCCGGGTTGAGCGAAAGTTCGTTGGCCTTGCGGAGGATGACGGCCTGGTCGGCGGCCTGCTGCGCGTCCTTCGCCATCAGCATGGTCCAGCCGGTGTCGAGGGCCGCGTAAAAATCGTCGTGACCGCAGTGGACGTTGAGCGCGTGCTTGGTGAGCGCGCGGGCACCGACCTCCAGGACCATGGTCGAGAGTTTGCCAGGGGCATGATAATACTGCTCCATCGCGTACACGATCCCCTGGCCGGAGGTAAAATTGACCGTGCGGCGGCCCTGCACCGCGTAGGCGGTGGCACCACCCTGTGCCGCGTGCTCGCCTTCAGTCTCGGCCGCGACTTTCTGCTGGCCCCAGACGTTGAGTTCCCCCTGCGCGTAGGACTGTTGGTAGATCTCGCCGCCTTCGGTCGAGGGCGTGATGGGATAAAACACCCCGCCTTCCGTGATGCGCGTCTCGACGTATTGGGTGACGAGCTGGTTGCCGTTGCAAGTGACGCGGAATCCAGGATAGGGAAACTTGGCGGCGTGACCGTGGCTGCTGCTATCGTTGTTCATAGCAAAAAAGTAACCTTACCTTTGGGTGGACGTGGCCCAAGGCGCCGGCGTCTGCTTAACACCGACGCGGAGGGGAGGAGGCCGACAATCTCTTTCCATCCCCGGTCTCGGGCAAGCCTATACCGGTCCGGCGGGCCGGAAGCTAAGACATAACCGCGGTTGCGTGGCCGGCCGGGTTCTTCGTGAGGGTGATCACACACTCCAGGTGGCGCGTCTGCGGAAACAAATCGAACGGCTGCACCGACTTCAGGGCGTAGCCAGCCGCGAGAAACATCTTCAAATCCCTCATCTGGGTCGCGGGATCGCACGACACGTAGACAACCGCGCGCGGGCCAAAGGCGAACAATTGCGCCAGGAACGAGGCGTCACATCCTTTGCGTGGCGGGTCGATGACGACAGCCGTCTCACCGGGTGGAAAATCCAGGCCGGCGAAGATCCGCGCGGCATCGCCGGCCTGAAAACTGGCGTTGGTGATGCCGTTGGCCTGCGCGTTTTCAGTGGCGAATTTCACCGAGGTTTCGCTGATCTCGATGCCGGCGACGCGGGCGAACGCCGGAGCGCAGGCCAGTCCGAAAAGCCCGCTGCCGCAATAGGCGTCGACGAGAAACCGCGCGCCGCTGCCCGCGGCTTGCGCACGCACATGGCCGGTGAACGCAGGCAAGACAAACGGATTGTTTTGGAAAAAATCGCGGGCGAGAAAATGCAGCGTGAGCGCGCCCACCTGCTCGTGGATCACGGCATCATAGTCGGTAATGACGCCTTCCTGTGCGTGCCGCAGAAGCAGGGTGGCATCACGCTGGTATTCGCCCGCCGCGAGCCTTTGCCGCGTCTTCGCCCGCACGTCCGGCAGTTGGGCGTTGATTTCCGGGGTCGCGATGTCGCAGTGCGGCACGTCGACCAGGTCGAATCGCGAGCCTTGCTTGAGGAAACCGATGGGTGACGCCTCCCCGGCTCCCGGCCCCTTGCTCCCGGCTTTGAAATGCGGGGTGATCTTCGACCGGTAACCAAATTCGCGCGGCGAAGCGATTACCGGTAAAACCGGCATTTCGACTCCCGCCATGAACTTCAACAGCTCCTCCACCTGCTGCCGTTTCCACTTCAGCTGCTCGCCATAGACGAGGTGCTGGTACTGGCAGCCGCCGCAGCGACCAAAGACCGGACAGCGCGGCTTGGTCCGGTGCGGCGAAGGGACCAGTACTTCCAGCAGATCGGCCTCGGAATAATTCTTGTGATTGCGGTAAATCCGGACGCGCACCCTTTCACCCGGGAGCGTGAAGGGCACCATCACCACCCACCCGCCACCGCCATGTCCGGGGAGGTCCGTCTTTCCCTCTCCCGCCGGCACACGGCCCAGACCCACACCAAGATTGGTCAGCGTCGATACCTCCAGCACCAGTTCATGGTGATAAGGGAATGGCTGGTCGTTGAATCTCTTCTTTTTCAACACGGGGACGCAGAGAACACCGGGGAATTTATTAAGTCACTGCTGTATTTTCTCCGTGCTCTCCACCGCCGCTGGGTTCAAAGCTTCATCGTGCCTCCTGAAAAGATCACCAGTCTGCAGAATCCGCGGGTCAAACAGCTGGTGAAGCTGCGCGACCGCCGGGACCGCGATGAGGCCGGACTGTTTCTGGTCGAGGGCTACCGCGAAGTTCGCCGGGCCCTGGACAAGAACATTCGGCTGAACGAGCTGTATTTCTGTCCGGACTGGTTTTTGGGTGAGAACGAGCCGGCTTTGCTCGACCGGGCGAAACAGGCGGGGGCGCTGGTATGCGAGCTTTCAAAGGAGGCTTTCGCCAAATGTTCCTACCGCGACCGGCCCGATGGTCTGCTGGCGGTGGCGCCGCAATGGAAACGCGGTCTGGCCGATCTCAAGCTGAGCCCCCTGCCCTTTTTGCTGGTGGTCGAGGCCATTGAGAAACCCGGCAACCTCGGCACCATCCTGCGCAGTGCCGACGCCGCCGGCGTCGATGGCGTCATCGTTTGCGATGCCGTGACGGATGTTTTCAATCCCAATGTTGTTCGTTCGTCGACGGGAGTTCTCTTCGCGGTCCCGGTGGTGTTGGCCGAGAGCGCGACTGTGTACACTTGGCTGCAGGAAAAGGGCATCCGGACCGTCGCGACCACCCCCGATGCGGCGAACCTCTATTCCAAGGCGGATCTGCGCGGCCCGCTGGCGATCATCATGGGCAGTGAACAATACGGGCTGAGCGATTTCTGGCTCAAGGAAAGCGATCTGCTGGTGCGCATTCCAATGGCCGGTCAAGCCGACTCGCTCAATGTCGCCATGGCGACAACCATCACGCTTTTTGAAGCAGCCCGGCAGCGGAACGGCTAGGGCCGTTTCTTTTTAAGATCTGCGATCAGCTCAGCGGTCCCGCCAGCCATGGTCACATGTGGCGTAAAGCCGAGATCACGGCGGGCGGCCGAAATGTCGAACCAGTGGTCGGTGGCCATTTCCTTGGCGACAAAGCGGGTCATCGGCGGCTCGCCCTTGAGCGGCAGCATGCGCCAGAATATTTCCAGGGCGGCGCCCGCGGCATAAGCGGTGCGGAGCGAAACGTGCTTGGTGATCTCGGGCAGGCCCACGCCACATAGCAGCAGGTTGATCCAGTCCCATAGGACAACCGGCTCGCCGTTGGTGATGAAATACGCTCTGCCGCCAGCCGCACCGGCGACCGCCTGCTCGGCCAGCAGGTGGGCGTCGACAACGTTGGTGATGTGGGTGACATCCACCCGGTTCCGGCCGGAACCAATGATTTTGAGGCGGCCCTTGCTCGCCAGGTTGAGTACTCGTGGCACGACATTCCGGTCGCCCGGTCCCCAGACGAGATGGGGGCGAAGTGAGACCGTCGCCAGTCCCGGTGAATGGGCCGCACGCACAAGGCGCTCGGCCGCGGCTTTGCTGACGGGATAGGCACTCGGTGCGCGGGAGCAAAGCGGGGCGGATTCATCGACCCCGCGCAGGTCGCGACCAGTGTAGACCACGCTGGGCGAGCTGGTATAGACGAGCCGCGACACACCGGCGGCGCGGGCCGCCGCGATGATGTGGCTCGTGCCGGTCACGTTGGTCCGAAAAAATTCGCGTGCCGGGCCCCAGACGCCCACCCGGCCGGCGACATGGAAGACCGTGCCAGCTCCCGTGCAGCCGCGACCGAGGGCTGCGATATCGTCCAAGTCGCCCAGCTCAACATGGGCACCCAGTTTGACCAGCTCTGGCAGCGGGCGCCGGCTTAGCGCGCGCACCGGCCGGCCGGCCGCGAGAAGGCGCCGGGCGATCTCGCCGCCGATGAAGCCGCTGGCGCCCGTGACGAAAACCGGTTCGGAAACGTTCATGTCCGGCTACCGGGTGCAAAAGCCCTGGCTGTGGCCGCCCACCGGGCGAGTGAGAGCCGGTGGATCTTGGCGTTGTGCCGCACATCCACCGGGAATGCCGGATGAAAAAAGAACTTCTTGATGGCGGCGGTCTGCGGATGGCGGGCCGCCATCTCGCCCAGCTCGCGTGCCAGGCGGACTTTGTCGGCGGAGCCGGCCACCGGTTGAATGACCAAAGCCGGTTGTTGCCGGCCGGGTGGACCAAGCCCGATAAGGGCGCAACGGGCGACCTGAGGATGGCTGCGAAAAACCTGTTCGCTCGGTTCCGTATAGAGAATGCCGTTTGCAGTTACAACGCCTTCGGCGAGGCGGCCGGTGAACCAAAGCCGGCCGGTTGCGTCCAGCGACCCGGCGTCGCCCATACGATGCCAGACCGCGCCGTCCATCGAACTAATCTTGGCCAGCGCGGTCGCGTCGGGCAGCCGGTCGTATTCCTTGGTGGTGGTCGGGCCGGTAACGATGATTTCGCCGGTTTCCCCAGCTGGCAGCTCACAGGCATCCGCGAGCGTCGATAGGGGACGCCCGGTTGCCGCGATAATCTTCACTTTGTTTCCCGGGACAAGGTTTCCCAACAAGGCGCCGGATTCAGAGCGGAACTCAATCTCGTCGGATGAGATGGTGGCGACCGGCAAGGCTTCGGTGGCGCCGTACGGGCTGTGCAACCGCCCGTTTGGCAGGATTTGCTTTGCATCGGTCCAGAGCGAAGCGGGTACGGCCGCCCCGGCGCAAAGCACGCGACGGAGGCCGGGCAATGTGAGCCGGCGAGCGAGGCAATGGTCAAAAATCCTTCGCCAGAGTGTCGGCGAACCAAAGGAATTGGTGACCTTTTCCTGGAGAATGGCCCGCACGATCCTTTCCGGATCGACTTGCGCGGGCTGACTGGGATCGAGTTCGGGCACCACGGTTGTCATGCCCAGCGCCGGATTAAACAGGGCGAAAACAGGCAGCATTGGCAGGTCTACTTCGCCGGGTCCAATCCCGTAAATGTCGCGAATCAGCCCCACCTGGGCGTCAAACATCCCGTGCTCGTAGCACACCCCCTTGGGCGCACCGGTCGAACCACTGGTAAACAGAATGGCGGCGAGGCTGGCCGGAACCACGTTGCAGCATTCACGGGCACTTCGCGTCGGGGGCTCTCGCAACATCCGGCTGGTCGCGCTGCCGCTGACCCAAAGGCGGACTTCAACCGAAGCAAAGGCGGAACGAAAAATCCAGCCCATGATCTGCGCGGACGGAATCCCCAGCAGCACCCGGGGTTTTGACCGGGCGACGCAGGCGAGAAAGTTTTTCCGGCCCATCCCGGGGTCGATGATCACGGGCACAGCGCCCAGTTTGAACAGCGCGAACGCCGCGGCGATCAACGGCAGGCCCTGCCGGACCAGCACCAACACCCGATCGCCTCGCCGCACGCCATTGTGCTCGAGGTGGGCGACCCATGCATCCACTTCGAGGTCGAGTTCAGCGAACGAAAGAGTGAGATAGTCAATGTCGCCCGGCGGGTTCCGGCCGCGGGGGATCTTCACCGCGGCCTGCTCCGGCTGGCGCATGGCCATTAACGGCAGATGGCGGGCGATGTTGGCGGACTCGGCCACGGTGCACTAGCTTTTCCAAGCCGGCTCGGCCTTGAGCAACCGGGCCTGCCACGGCAGGAGCACGTCGTCGATGCCGGCCGGATTGCGGGCAATCAGGACGAGCTGGGAGCGGGTGGCGATCAGGGTGGGATCAAGGTTCAGACCCTGCGCCACCCGGTCGCGGTCGGCCTTCAAACGGTCTTGGCGAGCCAGCTCCTCGACGGACATCGAGCCGAACTCCCGGCGGCGTTCACGCCGGGGCAAGGTGTGCGGGTCCGTGGCAAAACCCTGCCGCACCGCTTCGGCCAGACTCGGGAACAGGCGGTCGTGGCGCCGGCCAAGATTCACGTGCAAGACTTCCTCGAACGGCCGGTCTTCGTCAGCGGTGCGAGCAATGCGCGCGAGCATCTCGTTGCCGGTGACCTTGAAAGGCGGCGTATTGATCTTCTCCGCCCAACCCTCGCGCCAGTGCCAGATCGCATGCAGGACCGCAAGACCGCGGCCATGCAGTTTTTCCGACCCGTTGATGCGCCAGTTGTTTTCGTCGGGCGGCGCAAAACCGTCGTGTGCGACCGTCATCTGCCAGCGGCATTTTTGTTCCAGCCACTCGAGCCGGCCGAGGCGGCTCAGGTCATCACGGAGCCGGTCGCGCAGGCCGGGTAGATAATGGACGTCGAGTGCGGCGTAATCGAGCATGCCGCGCTCCAGCGGGCGTTGCGACCAGTTGGCCTTCTGGTGGTCCTTGTCGAGCCGCACCCCGAAGTTCTGTTCCAGCAACGCCGCGAGGCCGAAGCGGGGGATGTTCAGCAACTGGGCGGCAAACATCGTGTCAAACAGGCTCAACGGCTGAAACCGGCACAATTCCCACAGCAGACGCAAATCATAATCACTGCCGTGCATGATCAGGGGTTTGGCCGCGAGGCGCGTCCAAAGTTCTTCCAGCGGCAGTCCTGCCAGCAGGTCCACGAGGTGGATTTCATCTGCCGCCTTGATTTGCAGCAAACAGACCTGTGTGCGGTAGCGGAAAAGATTGTCCGCCTCGGTATCGAGGGCGACCTCGGTGCAACGGTCGAGTGCGGCAAAGAGCGGCGGTAATTGGCCGGGCTGGTCGATGAGCTGATAATGGGGCGAGGAGTTCAAACGGATGGCGGGATTGGGTCTGCCCAGGCGGATAGGAAGTCGTCAATCAGCAGCGGCAGATCGGCACTGTAGCCTCCCTCCAAGACACCGGCTGCCGACAGGGCACCTTGGGCAAGCCAGCGGCCGAGCTCGGTGAAATCGCCGCGCTCGAGCGTCATCTCGGTAATGGGGTCGCCGGCGTAGGCATCAAAACCGGCAGAAACCAGGACAAGATCCGGCCGGAACGCCAGCACCGCTTCCCACGAACGGGCGAGCGCTTCCAAGTGCTGTGGACGCGGTGTGTGCGGTGCAACGGGAAAGTTTTTGCAGTTGCTGGACGAGCGTGAGCCGGTGCCGGGATAACCGGGAAACTGGTGCACCGAGGTAAAGAAGATACCCGGCCGGCCTTCCAGGATGTCCTCAGTGCCATTGCCATGGTGCGCGTCGAAATCCCACACGGCCACCCGCCGGCCGGCGGTCGCGGCATGCAGGGCGGCCAGAGCAATCTGGTTGAGATAGCAGAACCCCATCGCCTGGTTGCGGGTGCAATGATGGCCGGGGGGGCGCATCAAGGCGAAGGCCTTCTGTCCAGACAGCGCCGCATCAGTGGCGGCCAGCGCCGCACCGACGGCCCGGCGGGCATGGTCGTAGATGCCGGGCAAATAGGGCGTATCGTCGTCGATATCCGGAGGATGTTGCAGCCGGGCGATCAACGCCGGAGTGTGAGCGGTCAACAGCAATTCTTCCCCGGCAACGCCGGGCCGCCGCCACTCCCAATCCGGGTGCGAGGACTTCAGGTGCGAGGCGCTGCGGGTGATGCGAGCCGGTTGTTCGGGCCGCATATGCGAACCGTATTCTGCACAGGATGGGTCGTAAAAAAGGATCATCAAAATTGTCCGCCCACGGACGAAATGGAGCCCAAGAAAATGCCTAAACTGTCCGCTTCAGCAAGGCGGGATTATCGGTCAGGAGTGCGTCGATCCCCCACCCGCTCAATTGGCTGGCGCGACGGGAATTATTGACCGTCCAGCACCATACGAGATACCCGCGCGAATGAAAATACCGCACCCACTTGGCGTCGTTCACCGCCCGGTGGTCGACGCTGAGTCCATTGGCCCCGACTGCCGCCAGCTCGCGGGTCAGTGAAGGGCGCGAGCGCCTTCCGGAGGTGATGAGCATTCGCGGCACGGCGGGCGCGAGCCGGAAGGCCTCGCGCAACAGCGCAGCGGAGAATGACGCGAGAATCACCCACTCTGCAGCCCGGGCTGATTCGATGACGTTGAACACCGGCGCAACCGGGCCGCCGGCCTTGAGTTCGATTTGCACCACGGCTCGGCCACGAACAGATTCGAGGACATCGACCAGCCGTGGGATGGGCTCGCAGCCAAGGACGCGTAGTTTTTTCAGTTCCCGCCAGTTCGTAGTAGCAATATCTCCGTGCACGCCGGTCAAGCGGAACAAGCCCGCGTCGTGGAATACCACCGGCACGCCATCGGGAGTCACATGAATGTCGAGCTCGAGGCCATCCACGCCAAGCGCCACAGCCCGGCGAAAGGCCGCAAGGGTATTTTCCGGTTTTTCAGCTGAGGCGCCGCGGTGGGCGATTATCAGGGGAGAAGCCACGGAACCTACGAAAACACCCCGAGCCGGCTTGGCGACAGGAGATTTTTCGTGTCTTTTGGGTCTAATTGCGGCCATTAACCCCGTATGAAAGTCGTGGTACTTTGCTCAGGTGGCATGGATTCGGTCACGGCGCTCCATTGGGCGCGGGTGCATCACACGGTCGTGGCGGTCCTCAGCTTTGATTATGGGGCCAAGCACAATAACCGGGAGATCCCATTTGCGGCCGAGCATGCCGGAAAGATCGGGGCCCCGCATGCGATCATTCCGCTCGATTTTATAGGAAGGCATTTTGCCTCCGATTTGTTGAATTCCGGCGGTGAAGTTCCAGACGGGCATTATGCCGACGAAAACATGCGTCGAACAGTGGTGCCGTTTCGCAACGGCATCATGCTGGCCGCCGCGGCCGGTTGGGCGGAGAGTGCCGGCGCCGAGGGCCTGATCATAGCCGCTCATGGCGGGGACCACACCATCTATCCCGACTGCCGGGAGGAATTTATGCGCGCCATGGGTGAAGCGATGCGGCTGGGTACCTACGCGAGGATTCAGCTGCTCCGGCCGTTCATCGGGATGGACAAGGGCCAGGTGGCCGCGGAAGGTGCGCGGCTCGGGGTGGATCTTGGACGTACCTGGTCGTGTTACAAGGGCGGGCTGGTGCACTGCGGCAAGTGCGGTACCTGTGTGGAACGCCGCGAGGCCTTTGAACTGGCGCGACTGGATGATCCAACGGTCTATGAATCCACCCCTCCGCTGCCGGCGCGCCCAGTGAAGCAGATTGGACCGAGATAACAGAGAGAGGAACCTTATGAAGCGTCGACCCCCGTTTTCGAAATGTTGATCACGGAAATCTTTTATTCCCTGCAAGGCGAGGGCGAGCTGGCCGGCGTGCCGTCAATTTTTGTCCGCACCAGCGGCTGTAATCTGCGCTGCAACTGGTGCGACACGCCGTATGCGTCCTGGCAGCCGGAAGGAAAGCAGATGGGGGTGGAAGAAATCATGGTCGCGATCCGCCAGCATCCTTCCCGGCATGTCGTGCTGACCGGTGGCGAGCCCATGATAGCCGCGGGCATTCACGAACTGGCCTTTCAATTGCAGGATCAAGGTTATCACATCACGATCGAGACGGCGGGGACGGTAAAGCCGGGCGGCATTGCCTGCGATCTGGCTTCGCTCAGCCCGAAGCTTGCGCACTCCGCGCCCGATGAGCGCCTGGACGATGGGTGGCGGAAGAAACACGAGGAACTCCGGTGGCAGCCTGAGGTCGTGGCCAGTTGGATGGCATCACGAGATTACCAGCTGAAATTCGTCGTGGGTTCGGCGACGGATGTGGATGAAATCGAAGCCATGATCCGGGAAACCGGCTGTGTCGTTCCGCCAAGCAAGATCCTGCTCATGCCGGAAGGGGTGACGGTCGAAACGTTGCGCGCCCGGGCCGCCTGGCTGGGCGAGTTGTGCAAAACGCGCGGCTTTCGTTTTGCTCCCCGGTTGCACATCGAACTCTACGGCAACCGGCGCGGGACCTAACCTCAATGTACACCCGGGATCTCACCCAACCCCCCAAGAAAGTCTCCGCCGAGCTGCACGACTTGGCGAAACGATTTCACCAGCACCGGGTGAGCATCGCCGAGGTGATCGAAGTTTTGCACGAGCGCGCCTACACCCTGCTGATCATCATCATCGCCCTGCCCTTCTGCGTGCCGGTGACACTGCCGGGACTGTCGACGCCGCTGGGCTTGGTGATATTCCTGATCGCGGGGTGTATTGCCCTCGGCAAGGAACCCTGGTTGCCCGACCGCCTGCTCCAGACCCGGCTGCCGCCGCGTTTCTTCGGGATGGTGGCCAGAGGGGCCAGCCGGATCATCCGGCTGCTCGAGCATGGGCTCCGGCCGCGCTGGCTGGCGATCACCGGCTCGCCCCGGTTGGTCCGCGTGCACGCGGCCATGGTGACAATCAGCGCCGGCTTGTTGCTCCTCCCGGCCCCCATTCCGTTCAGCAACACCCTCCCGGCATTGGGCATCCTCTTCGGCGCGGCCGGGACCATGGAACGGGATGGGGCCTGCGTGCTCCTCGGCTATGTCTTCGCGGTTCTCGCCGCCGCCTATTTCGTGCTGATCGCCGTGATGGGGGCGCACGCCTGGGATTTCGTCCGGGGCCTGCTGACCGGCGCGCCATGAAGCGCCGCCTTAGTTGGCGAGGACAATTTTCCCGAATTGCGCGCCCGCCTCCATGTGGCGCAACGCCGTCTCCGCTTCCGCGAGCGGGCAGACCCGGTCCACGACCGGAACAATCTTGTTGATGGCGACAAAAGCGGTCATGCCCGTGAAATCCGCGGGCGAGCCCATCGTCGTGCCCAGGAGGTTGATCTGGCGGAAGAAGCACTTGCGCATGTCCAGCCCCTTGGGGTTGCCGGTAGTTGCGCCAAAAAATACGATGCGGCCTCCGGGTGCGGCCAGGTCGATCAGGCGGGCCAGCCCTTCGCCGCCGGCGCTGTCAATAATCACGTCAAAACGCCCGGCCAGTTTCTGTAGAGAATCCGCCCAATCGACGTCGCGGTAATTGACGCCACCCAAGGCTCCAAGTGTCTGGGCGCGCTTTATCTTGTTTGGCGTGCCTGAAGTCACCCAGGCTTGCGCCCCCGCGGCCACGGCGAACTGCAACGCGAACAACGCTGCGCCACCGCCAATGCCGGTGACCAACACGCGCTCGCCGGGTTTCAGTTGGGCGCGGGCAAACAAGGCACGCCAGGCAGTCAATCCGGCCAGCGGAAGCGCGGCGGCCTGCTCCCACGAGAGGTGGGCGGGCTTGGCCGATAGATTGGCAACCGGAATGGTGACCTGCTCCGCAAAGGTACCGTTTTCCGGCAATCCCAGGATACGGAAGTCCGGTCCCTGGGCCCGCGGGTCGGAACCCCAATCAAGCGAAGGGTTGATAATAACCTCCCGGCCCACCCAAGCCTCGTCACCTCCCGGTCCAACGGTCCGGACGAGGCCCGCGCCGTCCGAACCAAGGATAATGGGCAGCTTGATGTTCGGATACAGACCGAGTTGAGTCCAGAGGTCGCGGTGATTGAGCGCGGCCGCCTTAAGCTGGATGACAGCGTTGCCGGGGCCGGCGACGGGTGCGGGCACGGCCTGTACGACCAATGGCCTTTTGACTTCGGATAGGACGGCGGCCTTCATGATCGAGTTACAGTAACGCCAGACTCAGCGGGATTTTAATCTGGCCTGCAGCTTCTTCACTTCGGGGCTGACGGCGCCACAATTGCTCCCGCAGCCGGGAGAATTCCGTCTTTTCAAAAAGGAGCGCACGAGCAGGACGGCGGCGACGGCAACGAGTGCGAGAGCGATGATGGTTTGCAGAGAGGCGGACATGCTAGAAACCGAGCGCGCGGCCGGATTGGTAGATGACGAAACACACGAGCCAGGCGGTGCCGGTCATATAGGCGATCTGGAAGAGCGGCCACCGCCACGAGTTGGTCTCGCGCTTGACGACGGCAACAGTGCTCATGCATTGCATGGCAAAAACATAATACACCATGAGCGTGAAGCAAACGAGGGGAGTGAACAACGGGGCGCCGCCAGGCCAGGTGGCCGCGCGCAAGGCTTCCCGCACAGGTGTCACGTCGGCGCGTTTTCCTCCGGCGAATTTCTGCACGCTGAAGACGACGGCGGTCGAGCTGACGAAGACCTCGCGGGCGGCAAACGAGGTGATAAGGCCGATGCCAATGCGCCAGTCAAAACCGAGCGGTTTGATCAGCGGCTCAATGACGCGCCCGGCCTGACCGGCGAAGCTATGGGCGATCTGTGCACTCGGCGGAGCAGCCGGATCGGGATGCTTCGGATAGGTGGTGAGAAACCAAAGCACGATGGAGATGCCGAGGATAATGGTGCCGGCGTTTTTCAGGAACAGCCAGGCGCGTTCAATCATCTGGCGAAGGATTTCCTTGATTCGCGGCGGCTGATAGGGCGGCAGCTCCATGATCATGAGGGGCGGCGCGCTCTTAAAAAGGGTGCGCTTGAACAGCCACGCAAAACCAAAAGCCCCGGCGGTGCCGAGCACGTACATGAGGAGCATAATCCCAACCTTGGTCACGGCCGATTCCGAGTGCCCGGGTAACAATGTTGCGATCATGAGCAAATAGACGGGCAGGCGCGCTGAGCAGCTCATCAATGGCGCGACCAGGATGGTGACGAGACGGTCCTTGGCGTTCTCAATGGTGCGGGTCGCCATGATGCCGGGAATGGCGCAGGCGTAGGAGCCAAGCAAGGGGATGAAGGATTTGCCGTGTAGTCCGACCTTGCTCATCGGGCGGTCCATGATGAATGCGGCGCGCGCCATGTAGCCCGTACTTTCGAGCAGGCCGACGAAAAAGAAGAGGATCAGGATCTGGGGCAGAAAGACAACAATGCCCCCCACCCCGCTGACGACGCCGTCGGTCAGGAGATCCCGCAGGTCGCCCGGCGGCATCGAAGCCTTCACCCAGCTGCCCAACATGGCCATGTGAACGTCGATCCAGTTCATGGGGTATTCCGCCAGGGAGAAGATGGAGAAAAAGAGAGCCGCCATGATCACGCCAAAGAACAGCCAACCCCAGAGGGTGTGGACCAAGACTGCGTCGATCCGGTCCGAAATCGAAGGGCCGGTGTGACCACTGCGGACAATCACGTCCTGACAGAGGCGATGGATGGCATCATAACGGCTGTTGATCAGGGTGCTTGACCAGTCCTTGGGACCGGCTCCTTCACCACGATGCCAGTTGGCCAGCACGCTGGCGGTGGGGGCACTGAGTGGCGTGGAGCCAGTGACACGAACACTGGCAAAATCTGTCAGGAGCAACAGGGCCTCGGCGCGGGCGACCAGCGGCGGACGGCCGTCATATTCGACCAAGGAGGCTTGCAGCGCCGCAACGGCCGGGGCCACGGCGGCGGGCACATCCCAACGGTGTCTGGCAAGCGCAAGATCGACACGGCTCATGGCGAGTTTCAACTCGATCAGGCCCCGGCCACGTACCGCTTCGCAGGGGATGACCGGCACACCGAGCGACTCCTCAAGTCTCTTGGCCCGCAATTCAACGCCCGCCTGGTTCGCAAGATCCATCATGTTGAGGGCGAGGATCACGGGGCGGCCCAGATCAAGGATCTGGTGCACAAGGTAGAGGTTGCGCTCGAGGTTGGAAGCGTCGACGACACAGATGATGCGATCGGGTTGCGGCGTGTCAGCGCGGCGACCGAGCAGGACGTCGCGCAGCACCGCTTCATCGGGCGAGCGCGCAGCGAGCGAGTAGGCGCCGGGGAGATCAATGATCTTCATGGGGCGGCCATGCTGGGAAAAAACCTCCCCGATCTTTTTTTCGACCGTGACCCCGGGATAGTTGCCGACCTTCTGCCGCAAGCCGGTCAGGGCATTGAACAACGTGGTTTTGCCACAATTAGGGTTACCGACCATGGCATAGACCGGTGGTCGATCCTGCGCTCCAGTGGGACGCTTCCGACCCGGGGCCGTGATATGGGCGGGCAAACCAACCGTGTCGTCGAACCGAGCCGATCCCGGCTGTTGGGCATCTGCTTCAGACACAGGGAAAGGCTACTCAGTGCGAAACCGTGGGGATTAACTCGACCAAGATATTCATCGCCGCACCGTGGTTGAGAGCAATGCGAGTGCCCTTGACCTGGCAAAGACTGGTGGCATTGCCAGAGACCTTCTTGACGAGGCCGGCCTCACTAAATCCCATCTCACGGATACGCTGGCAGAAGTTTTCATCGCCTTTGATCTCGCAAATGCGGCCAGTGGCTCCCGCACCGAGCTGGCAAAGTGGAAAAATCGAGGGATGTGAGAAAGGCATGTAATTGAGACTTAGTATCAGAAGAGAATCAGAAAAATGCCGCGGGTCAAACAACAATAGCAACTGCCTGATATCAAAATATTTACCGACGCCGACGTTTGATATCAAGCTGTACTCCCGCAAACCGCACCATGTTATGTAGGTGCTCAAATTCATTTGGATCCAGGTCTTTCGCGTCTCTGATCGCTTGTTCGGCTCGACGCATGGCTTCCTCGACCGCCTTCTCATCAATCTGGTCTTCGGAAATGGCGCGCTCGGCGAGCACGGCAACTTTATCGGCGTCAATTTCGGCGAACCCACCACCGATCACCAGATACAAGGTCGTTGCGCCCTTGGTCACCCGAAGCTCGCCATCCGCAACCTGGGTAAGCAACGGAATGTGACCCGGCAGGACGCCGATTTCACCCTCGACCGTCGGGATGACGACAGAGTCGACCGTGTCGGAATAAACCCGGGCTTCAGGGGTGACAATTTCGAGCGTGAGGGGCATGGAATTTACTTCTTCGCGCTGGCGGCGATAACCTCATCGATTCCACCCTTCATATAGAAGTCGCCCTCCGGCACCTGATCGAGCTCGCCATCGAGGATCATCTTGAAGCCACGGACGGTGTCCTTGACCGAAACATACTTGCCGGGTGTACCGGTAAAGACCTCCGCCACAGAGAACGGCTGGGAAAGAAAGCGCTGGATCTTGCGGGCGCGGTAGACCGTAAGTTTGTCCTCCGGTGAAAGTTCGTCGAGGCCGAGAATGGCGATGATATCCTGCAGATCCTTGTAGCGCTGCAGCACGCGCTGGAGTTCGCGGGTCACGCGATAGTGTTCCTCGCCGACGATCGCGGGCTCGAGCGCCTTCGAGACAGACGCCAACGGGTCGACCGCGGGATAGATGCCGAGTTCGGCGATCGAGCGTTCAAGCACGATCGTCGAGTCCAGGTGGGCGAAGGTGTTCGCCGGGGCCGGATCGGTGAGATCGTCCGCAGGGACATACACGGCCTGCACGGAGGTGATGGAACCCTTCTTCGTCGAAGTGATCCGCTCCTGCAGAATTCCCATCTCATTGGCGAGCGTCGGCTGGTAACCCACCGCGGACGGCGAGCGGCCGAGCAACGCGGAAACCTCGGAACCGGCTTGCGAGAAACGGAAAATATTGTCGATAAAGAGCAACACGTCCTGGTTCTTCTCGTCCCGGAAATATTCAGTCATGGCGAGGGCTGAAAGGCCGACGCGCATGCGGGCACCCGGCGGCTCGTTCATCTGGCCGTAGACCAGCGCGACCTTCGATTTGCTGAGGTCCTTCTGATTAATGACCCCGGCATCCGACATTTCGTGGTAAAGATCATTGCCCTCGCGCGAGCGCTCACCAACGCCGGCGAAGACGGAGAAGCCGCCGTGCGCCTTGGCAATGTTGTTGATGAGTTCGAGGATGACGACGGTCTTGCCGACGCCCGCGCCGCCAAAGGCGCCGGCCTTGCCGCCCTTGATGAAGGGGCAGATGAGGTCGATGACCTTGATGCCAGTCTCGAGGATTTCGGCCTTGGTGTCCTGGTCGACCAATGCCGGAGCCGGCCGGTGAATCGGGTAGCGTTTGGCGTAAGGCACGGGTCCTTTGCCATCGACGGCGTTGCCGCAGACGTCGAAGATGCGGCCAAGCACGCCATCGCCAACCGGAACCGTAATGGGTGCGCCGGTGTCGACGACATCCATGCCGCGGACGAGACCCTCGGAGGAGGACATCGCGATGGAACGCACGCGGCCTTCGCCAAGGTGTTGCTGGGCCTCAAGGGTCAGCATTTCTTTTTTGCCGGCGACGGTAAATTCGACCGTGAGGGCCTGGTAGATGGCGGGAATTGAATTCTCCGCAAATTGCACGTCAACGACCGGGCCGATGACTTGGACGATTTTGCCGATATTGCTCATGACGGAAGAGGTGGAGGGTTGGACGTATTGAAATGAATCAAGCGGCGGAGAACGAGGCGGCGGCGATTTCCAGGATTTCCTGCGTGATAGCCGCCTGACGCGCCTTGTTGTATTCGAGCGTGAGGTCGCCGAGCAACTTGGTGGCGTTGTCCTTGGCGGTCTTCATCGCGACCATGCGGGCGCTCTGCTCCGAGGCTTTGGCGGACAGAGTGAGTTGGTAAATGTAGCGGTTGACGTAGTACGGCAGCAGCGCCTCGAGGACGGAATGGGCGTCGGGCTCAAAAAGCATGACCCGATCGTCGGCCGTCTTGCTTCCGCCATGCTCCGCATTCAGGGCATCAACGAAATCCTTGACGCTGGAGAGTGGGAGCAGCGGACGAATGAGGGGCTCCTGCACGAGGGTGTTCTTAAAGCGCGGATAGATGATTTCGAGCGTGTCGATCTTTCCCTCGAGATACATCTGCATCATCATCTCAACGACCGCTTTGACCTCCCCGAATTGCACGCGATCGCTGACGGTGAAATCGGCGACGATGTCGCGCTTTGTGCGGGCAAGAAACTGGGCGCCTTTGCGGCCGACGGCGACGAACTTGGCGGGTGTCTTGATCTCCATGGCAACCTTGAAGAGGTTGGCATTGAGCGGGCCGCACAAGCCCTTGTCGGTGGTAATGAGCAGAATGCCCCGGGTCTTGATCTCGCGTTTGACGAGGAAGGGATGAAGGGTCTCCTCCACGCGGTTCGCGAGTGCGGCCAGCATGCGGGCCATGAGCTGCGCGTAAGGCCGGCCGGCAAGTGCCATGGCCTGCGCCTTCTTCATCTTCGACGCGGCGACAAGTTCCATCGCCTTGGTGATCTGGCGGGTGTTCTTGACCGACTTGATGCGTCGGCGGATGTCGCGAGTGGAGGCCATGAGCTAGAACAGCAGGGAGAAAAGGAGCAGGACGACGATCATTTGGCCGCGAAGGTGGCCTTCCACTCATCGCAGGCGGTTTTCAGCTCGGCTTCGATCTCGGCATCAAGGGCGGCCTTGGTGCGGATCTTCGTGAGCAGGGCATCCTTGCGCGTGGTCATGTAGTCCTTCAGCGCGGATGACGCGGCCACGACCTGCTTCACGTCGATCGAATCAAAATAATTTTTTTGCGCGGCCCAAAGCACGGCGGCCTGCAGTTCGATGGAGATGGGGTTGAGCTGCGGCTGCTTGAAAAGCTCGACGATGCGGGCGCCGCGGTCCAACTGGGCCTTGGTTTTGGCGTCGAGGTCGGAACCGAACTGGGCAAAGGCGGCGAGTTCGCGGAATTGGGCGAGCTCACCCTTGAGTTTGCCGCCGACCTGCTTGGTAACCTTGATCTGCGCGGAGGAACCGACGCGCGAGACGGAGAGACCAACGGACACGGCCGGACGGATGCCCTGGTTGAAGAGATCAGTCTCCAGGAAGATCTGGCCGTCGGTGATCGAGATGACATTGGTCGGAATATAGGCCGAGACGTCACCTGCCTGGGTCTCGATGATCGGCAGCGCCGTGAGCGAGCCCTTGCCGTCGAGGCGCGCAGCGCGCTCGAGCAAGCGGGAGTGCAGGTAGAACACGTCGCCCGGATAGGCTTCGCGGCCGGACGGGCGTTTCAGAATAAGTGAGATCTGCCGGTAAGCGACTGCGTGCTTGGAGAGATCATCGTAGACGATGAGAGCGTCCATGCCGTGTTCCATGAACCATTCACCCATCGCGGCACCAGAGAAAGGTGCGATGTACTGGTTGGCGGGGTTGTCCGCGGCCGGAGCGGCCACGATGACCGTGTATTCGAGGGCTCCGGCGGCCTCCAGCGCCCCGATGGTGCGGACAATGTTGGACTGCTTCTGGCCGACCGCGACATAGATGGAATAGAGCGGACGGAAGTTCTTGTCGCCCGATGCCAGCCCGACCTTGTTGATGCGGGCCTGGTTGATGATCGTGTCGATGCAGATCGTCGTCTTGCCTGTGCCGCGGTCGCCGATGATGAGTTCGCGCTGACCCCGGCCGATCGGGATCATCGAATCGATCGCCATGATGCCGGTAAAAACGGGCTGCGAGACGGATTTCCGGACGATGATGCCGGGAGCGATTTTTTCGACGGGATTGAATTCCGTGGTGTCAAGCGGGCCCTTGCCGTCGACGGGCCGGCCGAGCGCATCAACCACCCGGCCGAGCAGGCCCTTGCCAACGGGAACCGAGAGAAGCTTGCCGGTCGTTTGAACTTCGTCACCCTGCTTCAGATTGGCGATGTCGCCGAGCACCACGCAGCCAACCTCATCTTCCTCAAGATTGAGGGCGATGCCGATGGCGCCGCCGGGGAACTGCACCATCTCGTTGTACATAACGTCGGAGAGGCCGTCGAGCTTGGCGACGCCGTCGGCGATGGCGAGAATGGTGCCGGTATTCTTTTTGACCGCCTTGTTGGAAAGCTTGGCGATTTGTTGTTCGATTTGTTCGACGACGTTGCTCATCGGGAGGGGGATTAAAGGGTGCGGTTAGACTGCGAAGGAAAGGGTGGTGAGCTGGCCGGCGACGGTGGACTCGTAAAGGTCGGAGCCGACCCGAACGCGCAGGCCGGCGAGCAATTTAGGATTAGGCAGAGCGCTGGCCGTGACCGGACGCCGGTATCGCCGGGTCATCGCATCCTCGATTGATTTGAGGGCTGTTTCGTTGATGGGCCCGGCATGCTCGACTATGGCGCGGGACTTGGCGAACTCGGTCGCCACAGCGCGGTGGTAAAGCTTAAGCAAGGCGAGAGGATGGTGCGGCGCAGTTTTCTCGATATAGCCAAGAACACCCGCGACCTGCTCGGCCGAGAGCTGGCCGTTGGCAAAACTCAGCTTGAAGAGTCGTTTTGCGAGAAGCTTGGTTTGTTTGTTGGCGGCCATGGAGTGAGGCGAACGCGCCGGCTCAGAGAACGGTCAATTCCTTGGTCGCCGCGTCATTGAAGACGGCGCGATCGGCATCGGAGAGCTTCTTGGCAAGCACCTGCTCGGTGGTCTTGACGACGAGGCGGGCGATTTCGCCGCGGGCTTCGTTGAGCATCTTCTTATGCTCAAGCTCGATGGCCTGCTGGGCCTTGGCCAGGATGTCGGCGGCCCGGGCGTTGGCCTCGCCCTGCTGCTTGTCGGCAAAATCCTTGGCCATCTTCCGGGCCTCATCGACGACCTTCTGGGCCTCGAGCTGGGCGGATTTGATGAGTTGGGCGCTCTCCTGCGCGGTGGCAGCCAGCTTTGCCTCCATCTCGGCCGCGTATTTCAATCCGTCTGCGATCTTCTGCTGGCGCAGGTCGAGCGTCGCGAGAATCGGCTTGAATGCGAACCGCCAGAGAATGAGCGCGACGACGCAAAAATTCAGCACCTGCGCGAGGAAGAACGGCCAGCTGATGCCAAAGTCAGTCAGGATCTTGGTAATGCCAAGGTCATTCAGAATCTTTGTCGTGCCACTGGCGGCTGCGGCATCGGCCGCTTGCGTCGTGGCTTCGGCAAGCATTAACAGAGGAGAGAACATGACAGTAAGCGGTGAAAATGACCGTGCCGGCGACTGGCGCAGGCACGGTGAAGGGGAAGATTAATGCCCGAGGAAGAGCGCGTAGAACGCGATGGCCTCAGCAAAGGCCATTCCGAGGATGCCTTGGACAAGAATTTTGCCGAAGGCTCCGGGGTTGCGGCCGACAGCTTCAGCGGCTTTGAAACCGACGAGGCCGACACCGATGGCTGCGCCAAGACAGCCGAGGCCGCCTTGGATGCTTCCTGTGATTTCAGCGATAGGGAGGATCATTTCATTTAGTGGGTTGTTGGTTGGAGTGCCGTCGTCCACGCGTTGCGCATGGTCCCGACGGAAAAGGATCAATGGGCGCCGGCGGTCCCCTTGTCCGCCGGAGAATGGTGTTCGTCGTGGTCATCCCCATGATTGCAGATCAAGCCGATATAGACGCTGACCAGGATCGTGAAGACAAAGGCTTGGACGAAGCCAACAAGCAGTTCCATGAAGTAAAACGGAATGGGCAGACCCCATTTTTGGATGCCGCTCATCGCGTGCATCAGGTTTTCTCCGCCAAAGATATTGCCGTAGAGACGAAACGAAAGCGAAACAGGCCGGAAGATTATCGAAATAATCTCCAGAAAGCCGACGGCTAAAAAGACGACGAACAGCGGGTAGTAGATGAAGGTGGGAACATCGCGTTTGTCGGCCTTGTTACCGAAAAGATCGAACAGCACGGCTTTGGGACCGGCATAGCGCAGGATAAAGTAAAGCCATGCGGTAATCGCAACCATCGACAGCGCGAGCGTGCCATTCATGTCCGCATTTCCCGGCCGGATCATTTCCATCCACTGGCCGGTCTCATTGCTGAGCATATAAATCGTGCCAACACCCGGAATCAGGCCGCTCCAGTTTTGAATGAGGATAAAGGTGAACAAGGCGATTAGCAGGGGAAAGGTTGGCTTCGCGGCCTTGTGGCCAACAATCGGGGCCATGAGGTCACGAAGACCTTCGACAAGAGTCTCGACCACGGCCTGACTCCGCGAGGGAAGCAGCTTGGGCTTTCTTATCGCCAAACGTACGGCGATGATCAAAGCCACGGCTACCACCCAGCTTGTCACCATGCTGTTCGTCACCGGAATCGGCCCGAGATGAAATATCGGCTCGGCAGCTGGTGCAACCCCCTCCCCTTCTGAGGCAAAGGCAAGCGTCGTCGCCGAGAAGGCAGCGACCGAGGTCAGAAATTTCCTGAAGTTCAGCATGTTTAGCCGACGGGAGTTCCGTCAGGGGAAAGCCACTTAGGTAGGTTTCGGCTCTGCAATCCGTCAACCCTCTAAATCAAAAAAGAGCAGGAAGTCTTGGGAAATTAGCGCCGGCTAGAATTTCGGCAGGGTTCGCTAATAAGACAGGCGAGGCTTGCCAGATCCCGGCGAAATGGGAGATTTGTAAATTATGGACCACGCAACCAGTGATTTGCTCGCCCACACCGAACCGGCTCGCCGCCCAAACGGTGAGCGCAAACTGGCCCACAACGTTTTTATGCAGTTGACGTGGGGTTTGTTGGGGGTGGCAGCCCTGGCGCAATTGTTTCTATTGATTTGGCTGGATGTGACGTCCTGACGGCAACGAGCGAGTGATAGCTGGCGGCCCGGGCCTGAAAGACGGTTTCATGTTCCATCGGCCATTCGAGGGTTGCCGCCGGTTGCCACGTGGGCAGGGACGGGAGAAAAGCCTCCACCGCGAGGAAATATTCCTCGAAGTCGGTACGAAAATATAGCCGGGTCCCCTCCCCGGCCCGGCCGGCAAGCACCTCGAAGAATTCCGGCTGCAGCAGACGGTTCTTGTGATGGCGCTTTTTAGGCCAGGGGTCCGGAAACAGCACCCAGATCTCCTCCAGGGTTACTTTTGCGGGCAAGGCGTGCAGTAATTCACGGGCTTCGGCGTGAACGAAATGGCAGTTGGCGAGCATGCCCCGGCGGGCTTTCCGGCGGGCGCGTTCAATCCGGTCGCCACGCAGGTCAACGCCAAGGCAAAGGCGGCCAGGAAATTCCCGGGCATACCGTTCCAAGAAATGCCCGTGACCGCAACCCAACTCCAAGACGACCGGGCGGGGTTGAGGCAAAATGACGGCAAGTTCGGCCCGCAAGGCGGCGCGCCTCCCGGCGATGATTTCAACGAATTCCGGTTTCCATCCCACGTGCCCAATTGGCGCGAGCCGGCGGTGCGGTGCAATCCCGAAGCGTCAGTTCTTCTGCGTGCGCGGCAGTTGCAGGTGGATGGAAAGCCCACGCCCTTCCTCGCTTTCAGCCCAGATGCGACCTCCGTGCAGTTGAATGATATGTTTGACTATGCTCAGGCCGAGTCCGGTGCCGCCGGTCTCCCGGGAGCGACCCTTATCGACCCGGTAGAAGCGTTCGAAGATTTGCGGCAAATCCCCGGCGGGAATTCCCGGTCCGTTGTCCCCCACAAATATTTCCACTTCGTTTTCGCCGGACGCGCGGCAACCAAGCTCGATGCGCGTTCCCCTCGGTGTATATTTTAGCGCGTTGTCGAGAAGGTTACTGAAAACCTGAGTGAGTTTCTCCATATCCGCGTCGATTTGGCCAAATTGCTCCGGGTTCTGGACCACGATCCGGTGATCGGCAGCGTTGGGTCGCCGCCGGTAGTCGTCCGCTATATTATTCAGGAACGGCGCCAAATCCACCGCGGCAAATTTCAGTCCGGGGGTGGCGGACTCCAAACGGGACAACACCAGCAGATCATCAATGATGGCTTTGAGCCGTTCGCTGTGCCGCTGAATTGTCTTCAGGAACTTGTCGCGGTCTTCGAGCGCCATCGTCTGATGGCCGTCCACGAGGGTTTCGATGTAACCCTTGATGATACTCAGGGGAGTACGCAATTCGTGGGAGGCGTTGGCCACGAAGTCACGGCGCACCCGCTCCAGTTTGTGCTGATTGGTCATGTCATGGATGACAAAAAGCGCCCATTGGGATTTGCCGTCGGGAGACGGGATGGGAGCGCCGGATACCTCGATCCAATGGGTGGTCTGGAGGTCGATGATTTCAAATTCCTGCCGTGGCAGCGGCTGACCGGCGCGGGTGGAGTTCACGTATTCAAGAAAGGCGGTGCTGCGGACGATAAGCTCCAGACGCAGATTGACCAAATTTCGGGCGGCGGGAAAAATCTCCCTTAGAGCCCGGTTGGCGAGATGGACATAGTTGGATTCATCGACGATGAGTACAGCCTCGCGGAGGTTGCCCAGGGTGGCCTCCAGTTGGGTTAGCTGGTCGGTTCGCTGCTGGCGCAAATCGGAATTTTCGGTGATCAGGCGGTTTACAGATTCGGTGAGCGCACGCCAGGCTGGCAAGTGGTCGGCGACGTGGTCCCGCTGCAGAAATGGCTGGCGCGTGCGAACGGCGTCGCGCAATTCGTCAAGCGCGCGGTTCTGCTTCCACACGACGCGGAACAGGAAAAGCAGAGTCAGGAATGAAGCAACGGCGACGAATGCAGTCATGCGGGCAGTTTCTTGTCCGCAATCCGATAACCCACGCCCCTGATAGTTTCAACCCAACCCGCTTCGCTCCCCAGTTTCTCGCGAAGGCGGCGGACATGCGTATCAACCGTGCGGGTCTCGATTTCAGTCGAGTAATTCCACACGTTTATCAAGAGATGCTCGCGCGTCTGAACCCGCCCCTGCCGCTCCATCAGCAGCCGCAAGAGTTTGAATTCCGTGGCGGTTAGCTCAAGCAGTTCCCCGTGGACGGTCACACAGTGGGTTTCGCTGTCCAGCGAGATGTCCCCGATATTGAGTCTGGCGGCGGGAGGCTCCCTTGGCGTCGAGATGCGGCGCAAGATGGACTCAACTCGGAGGACGAGTTCTTTCGGGCTAAAAGGCTTGCTCAGGTAATCGTCGGCTCCGGATTCCAAACCTTCGATCCGGTCAAGCGGTTCGGCTTTGGCCGTGAGGAATATGATCGGGACCTTGGCGAGTTTTGGATCAGCCCGAAGAATCCGGCAGATTTGGATGCCACTCAAGTGCGGCATCATTATGTCTAATATTATCAAATTCGGCTGGAAGGTTCTTGCTTTGGAGATACTAGCCGTCGCGTCATTCAGGGTCTCCACGTGGAACCCTTTAACTTTCAGATGATAGGCAACCAAGTCAGTGACGTCTGGCTCGTCGTCTACGACTAGGATTTTTTTCTTCTCCATGGGGAGTGGTATATTGTGCGGTCGGGCGCACTTTCCAGTGAATAAACCTCTGTCACCGGATTGTCACACCCTTATAACTTTGACGGGCTCGCCGCCAATTTTGGCTTCTGCTGCAGCTATGCTTAACCCGCCCGAGCGAGCGCGGCGATTCGAACCATGAGAATACTTATATCTGTCGGGTTTACGCCGCTCATGCGGCTTGCTTGACCTAGATTTTGGGGTCGCAGTTGGCTTAGTTTGATGGCGCTTTCGCGGCGCAATCCCGGGGTCCCCAGATAATCGAACGAAGGGGGGATATGTATCCGTTCCACTTCTTTGAGTTTCTCGATCTGCCGTCGCTCTCGGGCCAGATAGCCACTGTATTTCACGTGATATAGTACTTCGTTTTGAACTTCTTTTTGCTCAGCCAGGAAAGCTTGGGGAAGCAAAGAAGACGGATTATCGCGCCTAATCAACTCTGCCCAGGTACCTCCTGTTGTCTTGGTTGTTTCCAACTGACCAACCCAGTAATTAATCCGGGAGTTTTTTTGATTTATATTTGCTAAACGATTTATGGATAATAGCTTGTGTCTTGCAATGTGGTCAATGAGCCTTAGTTCGGCACTCCCATGATTGAAGAGCAAGCGATGTTCGGCTCGACTTGTGAACATTCTGTAGGGTTCATTGGTTCCTTTTGTAACCAAGTCATCAATCATGACGCCAATATACGCTTCATGTCGTTGGATGATCATGGGTGGTTGCCCTCTACCTTTTAACACGGCATTGATCCCGGCCACCAGTCCTTGCGCGGCCGCTTCTTCATAGCCTGAAGTTCCGTTAATCTGACCCGCCATGAAGAGGTTCTCAACCTTGCGTGATTCAAGGGATGAGTACATCTGGGTCGGCGGTGCAAAGTCGTATTCGACTGCGTATGCTGGCCGCAAGATAACAGCCTGCTGCAAACCGGGTATGCTGCGTACTAGATCCTGCTGAACGTCGAAAGGCAGGCTGGTTGAAAGGCCATTGATATAATATTCATCTGTGTTTCGCCCTTCGGGCTCGAGAAAAAGAATATGGCGCAGCTTGTCGGCAAAGCGCACGAATTTGTCCTCAATACTTGGACAGTAGCGTGGCCCCACCCCTTTTATCTCTCCGGAATACATCGCAGATTTGTGGAGATTTTCCCGGACGATTCTTTCTGACTCGGAACTCGTATAGGTTATCCAGCATGAAACCTGATCGGTCCCGGGTGCCCACCCGATGCGTCGCTCGCCGCTTTGTTCCACGTGGAACAGGTCTTCTTTCCCCCTGGTATCATGGAAGGCAAAGAGAGTCGGCTCCTGATCACCCTTTTGCTCCTCCAGTCCGCTAAAATTGATACTCCGGCCAAGGATTCTGGGCGGTGTACCGGTCTTTAGCCGATGTAATTCAATTCCTGCTTCGACCAGGCTGCCAGACAACGTCTTTGCGCTGTAGTCCCCCAAGCGTCCGCCCTCGCTCTTGTTCTCCCCAATATGCATTAGGCCGCGAAGAAATGTACCCGTGGTTATGATCACGGTGCGGCCGCGGAATTCTATATCTAGGCTTGTCCTGCAACCCACGACCTTAGCACCTTCAAAAATCAAGCCGGTCACAACAGCTTGAAAAATCTGCAGATTTGGCTGCAGCTCAAGAGTGTGTTTTAGACGGAATTGATAAGCCTTCTTGTCACATTGGGCTCGCGGCGACTGGACGGCCGGGCCTTTGGATTCATTCAGCAGACGAAACTGAATTCCGGTGACGTCGGCATTAATTGCCATTTCACCGCCCAGGGCATCAATCTCGCGGACCATTTGGCCCTTTGCCAAACCACCGATCGCAGGATTGCAGCTCATCTGGGCGATTGTATCGATGTTACCTGTAAGCAGCAGGGTAGTTGCCCCCATACGTGCCGCAGCAAGACACGCTTCAACTCCCGCATGGCCCGCTCCACAAACAATCACATCATACAATACCGCGGTTGTCACAGTTATATATATTTATATCAAAAGATATATTTCGATATCATATTATTTACCGATGCAAAAGGAGGCAAAGAGCTTGTCGAGAATTTGCTCATTATCTATCTTGCCAGAAATTTCGCCAAACAAGTCAAGTACTGTACGTAAATCGCTGGCTACAAACTCAATAGCATTTGCGTTGATCATTTTGTCACGCACGCCGGCCAGGCACCTCCGAGCTTCCTCGAGCGCACAAGCATGGCGGGCATTGATCGCAATCAGATCTTCGCCTAGATCGACCCGAAACGACTCGGCACATGTGGCCAGAAGACTCATCAACTGTTCGATACCTGTACCACACAGAGCGGAGATTCTTACCTGAGGAAAAGAGCCGAGTAGCGGACCGCCGTGTACCGAAGCAGAATGAAGATCAGCCTTATTGTACGCCACGACCGTATTCTTGGCGGTCATTCGGGCTTGTAGGGTGGCAGGCAAAGCAGGGACTGGACGCGTCAGGTCCAAAACCCAGATGAACAAATCAGCTCCGGTGGCTTGCTCAAGCGTCTTGTCGATACCTCGTTTCTCGAGCGAACTAGGTGAGGAATTTAGCCCCGCGGTGTCGATGAGACGTAACGAATCCGGCCCAACGGCAATGCATTCTTCAATATAGTCTCGGGTTGTTCCAGGCTCAGGACTGACCAAGGCACGCTCACGGCCAACCAACTGATTCAGCAGGCTGCTTTTTCCTGCGTTCGGTTCGCCGACAATGATGGTCTTGATCCCTCCGCGCAGCAACTCGCCATAATGACTGGTGGCTAAGAGCCGGCCTGTTCTATCCATCAACACGGCGAGATCCGTCAATACACCCTGTTTGTCGTCGGGTGGCAGGTCCTCCTCTGGAAAATCAATGTGTGCCTCAATCTGGGCCAATATTCTAATCAGCAGGGAGATAAGCTCATCCATTTTGCGTCCCAAGAAGCCACGTAATTGTTGATTTGCCGCGGCTAATGCACGATCACTGCGGGCCTGAATAAGGTCCATGACGGCCTCTGCCTGACTAAGGTCCATCTTGCCGTTTAGAAACGCTCGTTTGCTGAACTCGCCCGGATCAGCCGGCCGGCAGCCACGAAGGAAAAGATCCTCCGATATCTTTTGGGCAATAAATGGGTTTCCGTGACAGGAAATCTCCAGCGAATCCTCACCGGTGAACGAATTTGGTGCCGCAAAAAAGGTGAAAAGCACATCGTCCACGAGCTGACCGCCCGCATCAAAATAGTCTCCGCGCCGGGCCATGCGGGGCGGGGGAGTCTCCTTAAAGAGATCCCGCGTCAGGGGGAGAGAGATCGGTCCGCTCACCCGGACCACGGCGATGGCGGAGGTGCCCACTGGGGTGGCGAGCGCCGCAATCGTGTCGGTGAAAGATGGCATCCGTCACACGCAAGCGAACCCGACCGCGAAGGCAAAAGCGAAAATATCCCGCGCAGAGTCGCTGGTGGATCAACCGGGGAAGAATATTGGCCATAAAAACCCGCGACTCCTGAGCCGCGGGTCGAAAGGCGAAAAAAAATCAGACCGCGCCTTCGCCGGTCGCAGAAGCTCCGGCCTTCACGCTTACCTTTTCCAGAATGCCGGCCTTCACTTTGGCGGCGAGGTCGGGGTTGGATTTGAGTGCATCCTTGGCGGCCTCGCGGCCTTGACCGACGAGCTCACCGTTGAATGCAATCCATGCACCTTTCTTCTCCAACACCTTGTGGTCGATCCCCAAGTCAATGAGCGAACCCGTTGCGGAGATACCTTCATCATACATGATATCAAATTCCACCTCGGTAAACGGCGGCGCAACCTTGTTCTTCACCGCCTTGAGCTTGGTGCGGTTGCCAATCACCTTGCCGTCGGGGGTCTTGAGTTGATCCTTGCGGCGGATGTCGAGGCGGATGGACGCGAAGAACTTCAAGGCTCGTCCGCCCGAGGTCGTCTCGGGACTGCCGAACATGACGCCGATCTTCTCGCGGATTTGATTGGTGAAAATGCACACGCAATTTGTCTTGCTGACCACGGCGGTGAGCCGGCGCATGGCTTGGGACATCAGGCGGGCTTGGCTGCCCATGGTCATGTCTCCCATCTGGCCGTCGAGTTCGGCCTTGGTGACCAAGGCGGCAACCGAATCGAGGATGATGACGTCAATGCTGTTCGAGCGAATGAGCGTTTCCATGATGTTGAGCGCGTCTTCACCGGAGTCCGGCTGAGAGACGAGAAGATCGTCAAGACTCACGCCGACGACGCGGGCATATTTGGGATCAAGCGCGTGTTCGACGTCGATAAACGCGGCCAAGCCGCCCTGGCGCTGGGCCTCGGCAATGACACTCAGACAAAAGGTGGTCTTGCCAGACGACTCCGGTCCATAGATTTCGATGATCCGACCACGGGGCAGACCACCAACGCCGAGCATGAGGTCGATGGCGAGCGAGCCGGTCGAGAGCGTGTCGACCTTCATCTTCGTGTTGCTCCCGAGGCGCATGATCGAGCCTTCGCCGAACTGTTTGGTGATGGAGGAGACGGCGAGCTCGATGTTTTTCTCGCGGGCAACATTGGCAGACTTTTCGGCGGTCGCGATGCGGGAATCGGAAGACTTTGGTTTTTCTGCTTTGGACATGGGAAAATTCAGGAAGTAGGAGTTGGCAATTCAGGGTCACGGTGCGTCATCGCGAAGGAGCGGGCAAGCGCGGAGTAGGCCAAAAAAACGCCTGAAAACAGGCGGAAGATTTTCTCAAGCGGTTGGCGGGACCGATTTGTTTACGCCAAAGGCAAAAAACACCGCCAAGGCGATAAACACCAGGCTGACGGCATAATTCCACCGGAGCTTTTCGCCAAGCACCAGCCAGGCAAAGCCGACAAACACGATCAAGGTGATGACCTCCTGAATAATCTTCAATTGATAGCCTGTGAAATGGCCATAACCAAGCCTGTTGGCCGGTACCATCAGGCAATATTCAAAGAAGGCGATGCCCCACGAGAGCAGAATCGCGGTCCACAGAGGTTTGTCGCCGAGATATTTTAAGTGCCCGTACCAGGCGAAGGTCATGAAGATATTGGACAGGCAAAGGAGGATGATCGTGGTCATGAAACAGATTCTGTGCGGGTCCGCCCCGGCGGCTAGAGAAAAATTGGACGGACAAATGACTGCGCGGGCGAAGGTGCCGCCGATGGGCGGCGCGCCGCCCGGTCACTCAGTCAGGGCATAGACTGCAAACGAGGCCAGCCAGTGGGCGCGGTGAAAATCCTCTGCGTTGAGCAAGGGCAGGGCCGCGAGCAGGTGCCGTCCAGCGGCCTCGCGGGCACGGGCATGACGCAGGTCGGAGACGGGCAGAGCCGAGGCAATCCGCCTCCAACACCAGGCACGGTTCAGGTTCAGGCCGATAAGGTGGGCGATTTTCGGATCGGTGGGATTGCTGACCTCCACCGGGATAAACAGTCTGGCCGGCTCGCCGGCGGGCAAACCGGGAAGGAAGCGGTCCAACCAGCGGGAGAAATTCTCCGGGGGCAGGACCGCGGCCATCACCTCCGCTTCCGTCAGGGCCGGGGACAGAAAATCCTCACCCGAAGGCTCCCAGCGGGCGCCGTAGTCCGTATCGTGGCCAAACCAAAAAGCCATGCGACTGGTGCAGAAAAGTTTCAGGGCCTGGTCGTCGGCCACCCGGGTATAATCCAACGCCAGTTTGACCGCGAATGCGGTGTTGTTATGCACGCCATGCCGGACGGGGTGGGTGAGGGCGGACAAATAAGCGAACAGTCCCTCGCGCATCACGGCGACAAGCGGAGCAAGGTTTTCCGCCAATCCGGAGTCGTAGACTCGCAGTTCCGCTGCGAGCTTGAGCAGCCAGGCCCAGCCATAGGGACGCTCGAAGAAAGCCCGGCCCGGAGCGAGGAAATAGCCGGCCTCAGCGGCAATGTTTTCCACGGTCAGATGTGCATGCAGCATTCGGTCGATTTCCCCGCGTTCCGGCAGATCCGGGAAAAGCCGGGCCAAGCGGACCAGCATGCCGTGCTGGTGCACGCAGGAGTGCCAGTCGTAACTGCCGTAGAACGCCGGGTGCAATGCCTGGGGCGGAAGGACGTCCTCGGCACTGTTCAGCATGTGCGACAGATAGTGAGGGTACGTCCGCCGGACATTGGCCAGACCCAACCGGGCAAAGCCCGAGGCCTGATCGGTCAAAAGAGTGGGAAAAGCAGCGGGCACAACGTGCAGGGTTATGGGGATTGAAAGATTAAGTTGAAGAAGAAAAGGTGCCGCATAAGTTGTGCCGTCCACCAGATTTCCCACCCACCTACTTATGAACATCAAAGCTTACCTTAAGCCACATTGCGGCTGGTCCAACGGCGTTCGTGCCATCATGGGCAAATACAAACTGCCCTTCGAAGACATCGATATCATCAACAATCGTGCCAATTACGAGGAGATGGTGCGCAAGTCCGGCCAGTCCCTTTCCCCGTGTGTGGAAATCGACGGTGTGATGCTGGCCGACATTTCCGGCGAGGAGGTGGAAAATTACCTGCTGGCCAATAACCTCGTCAAGCCCAGCGGGGCGAAGCCCGAGGTGGCCACCAACGCCGGATGCTCGACCGAGGAGCACGATCGCATGGCCGCCAAACCAGTGCGCTTCTTTTAAGCGGCGAGGCGGTGCTTAGGACTGCCGGACGAATTTAGTCCGGTTTTTCGGAAGGGGAGCGGAATTGTTTCATGTGCGCCAGGGCCCGCGGGCTCTTGTTTTGTCGGATTTCAGGCAGGCGCTTTTAGCGCCGAGGCGAAATGCGTCTGGCTTGCCAGCCGGGTAATTCCGCCTTTTCTGGCGGCTGAATGCCATCGCGCCCCATTCCCGGATCATCCGGCGAAGTCCTGACCTGCTTGCCTTCGGCCTACGTCCCGCACCCGGCGACCGGGCTCCTGCATCTGCCGCGTTTCCTGGCCAAGTGCCAATACGTGAAACAGCACGGAACGCTGCCGGCCAGCTACGCCAAGAACTATAAACGCGGCATGGACCGGTTCCTCTCTCAGCACCTGGGCATCGAGCCGGTCGCGGTGGAAAGAATCGTCTTCGAGTCTGCAAGTGACGGGGAGATCGACGCGAGGCTCAAAGCCTTGTTTCCCGCTGATCTCCGCGTGGCCAAATGGAACCGCGATTACGTCCAGAAGGGCATGACGCCGAACGGCCGTATCTTCCTTTTGGAAGCACTGACGGCCATGGGCTGCGCCGACCGGATTGACGAGATCAAGAGCGTGGTTGATCTGATCGAGTTCGACGAGGGAAGGATCTAAGGGGCTCGCAGCCGGGGCATCACGGTTCGCGAATCACCAGGGTCTGGTTGATGGCCTCGGGACGGATTTCCTGCCGTTGGCCCGACGGCCAGCGGATCACGATCTTGCGGACGCGCGCGTCTTCACCCAAACCGAACGTCAACACGGCTTCCGACTGGGCCATAAAACTCATCGCCGGCGCCATGGTTTGCACGAGGATGCGACGCGGAGTGTGCACCTCGACCCGGGCTCCGCCCGCATCGGGCTGGCTGCGCGTGGCGACCAGCCTTACGCGAAGCCATGGCAATCCACGATGCTGGTCATTGCGCAGCAACAAAGCCGGTCCGTTGTTTTGAACTATGATGACATCGCTGTCTCCATCGCCATCAATGTCCGCGACGGCAATTCCGCGGGCCACCATGGGTTTCGCCCAAGCCCCGGCCTCGCCGGCGACCGCTGGCGTGGGAATCCAACTGCCATTGCGATTCAGGAACAGCTGCGGCGCAGCCTGAAAGTCCCGGCCCTGTTCAAATTTATTCACATCCGGCTCTGCCCGGCCGTCGCCGGTGAACAGGGCAAGATGTCCGTCAAACTCATAGTCAAACAGTGCGCCACTCAGTTTGCCGCGCAAATGTAGCTGCCCGTCGTCGCGGTTGAGCCCGCCGATGGTCCCGGCAGACTGGAACGCCGTCAGGCGTTCGTCCGCATCAGGTGCCAGCGTGAAAGGGAAAAGGCTGGCCGACGCCAGACCGGCCGATGCACCCTCGTGGCGATTGTCGGAACCGGGAACCCATTTTCGAAACGTACCGTCACCTTGGTTGAGAAAAAGCGCGTTCTCGGCGGTGTGATAGGAGAACAGCAGGTCAAGCTTGCCATCACCATTTGCATCAACAGGCACGACCGCGAGTGCCTTGGCCACCGGCAGGCCGGTCGAGGGATCGAGATTGCGCAAGCCCGCAGCCCCGGGGACGAGGACGAATTTGCCATGCCCCAGATTGTGATAAACTGAAGGCGGGACTCCGACAAACCCGGTTGGTGCCCCATAAGAACGGCCGACGTCCGCAATGGTGAAGGCCATGGCGAGGCTCACCTCCTGCGGCCAGCGCGCATAATGTGCGACCACCAGATCGAGGAGACCGTCGCCGTCGTAGTCGATCCACGTCGCACCCGTGCTCCAAGTATGGTCGTCGCCGGCCACATCGGCGTCGACGGTCACATCCTCGAAGGTGCCGTCGCCCCGATTGTGAAAGAGATGATTTCCGCCGATGCACGTGACAAAAATGTCCGGGAAACCATCGTTGTCGTAATCACCAACCGCCGCGGCCATGCCCTGGGTGACAAGATCCAAGCCGGCGGCGCGGGAAACGTCGGTGAAGTGACCCTTGCCGTCGTTGTGGTACAATGCGCAAGACGATGCGTGGGTCCACGGCCCCATCTCCTCCCACGGCCAGGCGGTACCGTTGACAAAAAAAAGATCCGGATGTCCGTCGCGATCATAGTCTAGAACAGCTACGGCACCGCCGAGCGTCGTGGGAGGATCCTGCAAACCTTGATGGTGGACAAAATGAACACCCGATTCCTCGGTGATATTGGTGAACCGGGCGGCCGGCACGGGTTGCGCCGGGCCCGGGGCCGGAAAGAACCAGGCAAAGGCCACGCTCAATACGATGGCTGCGACCACCAGAGTCAGCACCACGGGCAAAAGCGGAGACACCGCCCCATGTCCCGTCTCGCCAGTCGAGAAGGAAGTTGGGCGGGCGCTGGCAGGAGGGGGGGCAATTTTCACGACAAAAAAATCCGAAAGGGACGTGGACACGTATTGCTTGTCCATCCTAGATACAGCGCAAATCATTTTGTGTGATGCCTGCCGCCCACCCGTTCACTCGTTGGCTGTCCCGTTTCGGGGCCGTCGGTGTATTCTGGACGCTGGTCGGGTTGGCCTTTGCGAGTCAGTTGTACCTTACGAGCACGCTGTTGGGCCGGACGGTCACGTGGGGCCAGGCGATCAGTTACTCGCTGGCCGATTGGTATGTTTATGCGCTCCTTTCGGTCCCGAGTCTTTGGCTGGCGCGCCGCTATCCCCCGGAGGGCGGCCAATCGTGGCGCACGGCCGGGGTGCATCTGGCCGCCGCCCTGGTCTTTTCCCTGGCCTACGTCACCTTGCGCGCATTGGTGGGCCTGGTTCACAGCTCGCTCATCGATGAGCCGGTGACGTTCGCCGAGGTTTTCCGGCCGCTGTTGGTGAAGACGTTCCCGTTCAACCTGCTGATTTACGGGGTGATTATCTCCGTCAGCCACGCCATCGATTATTACCGCAAGTACCACGAGCGCGCTGTGCACACGCTGGAACTCGAGAAACACCTGGCGGAGGCACGACTGCAGGCACTCTTGCGCCAGCTCAAACCCCACTTCCTCTTTAACACGCTCAATGGCATCGCGTCGCTCATGCATAGCGACGTCGAAGCGGCCGACCGCATGCTGGTGCGCTTGAGCGAACTCCTGCGTCTGACGATGAGCCATCCGGGCCAGCCCCTTACGCGGCTGCGCGAGGAAGTCGCCTTCATTGAAAAGTACCTGGAGATTGAACGAATCCGCTTCCGCGACCGCCTGTCCGTCACCTTTGAGATCGACCCGGCCACGCTCGAGAACGAAGTACCAAGCTTGATTCTCCAGCCGCTGGTGGAGAACGCCATCCGCCATGGGATCGAGCCTCACGCCCGCCCCGGCCGGATCGAGCTCACCGCGCGCGGCAAGCCGGGTTTCGTGGAACTGGCGGTGCACGACAATGGTGCCGGCATGCCCGTCGGCGGTTTCAGCCGGGTGGGCATCGGCTTGGGCAACACCCGCGCCCGCCTCAATGAGCTTTACGGCGGGCGCCACGGCTTCGAGCTGGCCAACCATCCCGACGGTGGCCTAGTGGTTCGCGTGAACATTCCCGTTTCCTGACGCCATGACCAAGCTCCGTGCCCTCATTGTTGACGACGAACCCCTGGCGCGCGAGCGCCTGCGCGCCCTGTTGCGCGATGAGCCCGCGGTTGAAATCATCGGCGAATGCGGCAGCGGCACCGACGCCATCGCCACCATCAAGCGCACCGCCCTCGATCTGGTCTTCCTCGACATGCAAATGCCCGGCTGTGACGGACTGCAGGTGCTGGCCGAATTGCCGACGGACAACCGGCCGGCGGTGATATTCGTGACCGCCCACGAACGTTTTGCCCTTGATGCGTTCGAGGTCCAGGCGATCGATTATCTACTGAAGCCGTTCGACCGGGAGCGGTTCCAAACCGCGCTGCGTCGCGCGGAGGAATTTCTGCGCGCCCGCCGGGCCGGACAACTGGGGGAAAAACTCGAAAGCCTGCTGGCCGACACCAATCCGGCCGGCAAGAAAAACGAGCGACTCACGGTCAAGGCTGACGGCCGGCTCGTATTCCTGAAATCTGACGAAATCATATGGGTGGAGGCGGCGGACAACTACGTGGTTTTGCACCTCGTTAGCGGACGGCTCATGCTGCGCGAGACGATGGCGGCGATCGAGGCGCGTTTGGGCACGGCCAGTTTTGCCCGGGTCAACCGTTCGGCGATGGTCCATCTCGATCAGATCAAGGAACTCCAGCCCACGTTGCACGGTGACTACACGGTGTTGCTCCGCGATGGCACCAAGCTGCCGCTCAGTCGGAATTTGCGGGGACAGTTGGACAAGTTCACCGGGGAAAAACTGGGCTAGCCGGGAGGATTCGCCCGCAAATTGCCCCGGCAATTTCGGCAATTGGTCCCCGCGGGCCAGCTACTGGCCCCTGCAATGTTTACGGACGGCGAAAAGCGGTCATAGCTTCACGCCAGTCAATAGGGTTGGCCCCGGCGAGTGAAGGCACTTTCCGGGGCCGTGTATTTACCGGGGGCCGATTTCATGGAGTTGCCCCGGCGAGTGGCCGCCAAAAGCATCTTGCCGCTCATACCACTGGTCCCGTGGGACTCGACGAGTCGAAAGGCGGATCAACCGCGACTGCGCCACACATTTCGTCCCCGGTTGGCGGCAATTCGCCCCTAAGGTGTTTTCAGGTGCCGCGGAATTACCCAACTTGCGCCCGCTCTTGTTCGCTGCACGCAGGCGAACCAACCTGTTCCACGTTACTCCCTCCGTATGAAACTACCACGCATGTTTCTAATGGCGCTGGCCGCCGTTTCCTTGACCGGTCCGGTCGCCTTTGGCGACAACGCCGTCCTTTATTGGAACAATCAGGCTCTCGACGCCACCCGGCTGGCGCGCAATCCGCCCCCGATGTCCTCGTTCTTCTTCGCCACGTTCCACGCGGCGATCTTTGATGCAGTCAATGGCATAACCCGCACCCACCACGGCTGGCTGGTCAATGATCCCGCGCCTGCCGGGGCCAGCATGGATGCGGCGATCGCGGGCGCGGCACACACCACGATGGTCTCGCTTTGGAGCGCAACCTCCAACCCGCACAATCTGCAGGTGGCCTATGAGAAGGCGCTCGCCCTGATCCCCGATGGCCAGGCCAAGACCGAGGGCATCGCATGGGGCGAGCACGTCGCCCAGCTCGTGCTCGAGAAAATCGCCCAAGCCGGCTATAACAAGCCGATCCCCGGGAAATATTCCAGCACCGAGCCCGGCAAGTGGCGGGAGACTCCCTCCCAGTTCCGCCCGCCTCTGCTGCCTTTCTGGGGCCGGGTCAAACCTTTCGTCATGACCTCGCAGGACCAGTTCCGTTGCCCGCCGCCCGAGTCATTGGGTTCGGCCGCCTACGCTGCGGAACTCGCCTTCGTGGCAAAAAGGGGGGTGCGCGACAACGCCGACCGCACCGAGTACGAAACCCTGAGCACACCGTTCTGGAATGATGACCTGGGCACGAGCACTCCGCCCGGCCACTGGAACATGATCGCGGAAGATCTGGCCCGGCGTAAAAATCTTTCCGTACCCGAATCCGCCCGGCTGTTTGCCCTGCTCAATTTTGCGCAGGCTGACGCCGCCATCTCGTGCTGGGAAACGAAATACTATTACAATGTGTGGCGGCCCGAGACGGCCCTGCGCGAGATCAACCCCCAGCTGAACCCCAAGGCCGAGGCCATCCCGGATTTCATCCCCAACATGCCGTCGCCACCTTTTCCGGCCTATTCGTCGGGGCACAGCACGTTTTCCGGAGCGGGGGCGCGGCTGCTGGCGGTGTTCTTCGGCACCGACGACATTGAGTTCTCCGTCACCTCCGATGCCCTGCCGGGCGCGGTGCGCACCTTCAAGAAGCTCTCCGACGCCCAAAAAGAAGCCGGCATGAGCCGGGTAGTGGGCGGCATCCACACGATGTCGGACAATCTCGAGGGCCAGAAAGCCGGGGTAAAGATCGCTGATTGGACCCTTGAACACGCGCTGCTGCCCCTGAAATAACGTCCGCGTTCCTCTTGGCCCGTATGAAAAGCGCAGCCGCCCTTCCGCGCCTTGAAGGCGATGCCGGTGCCTTGTTTCGGTGGACCCTCCGCGCGGGCGTCGCCGCCTGCTTCATCGGCCACGGGATGCTTGGCGTGCTTCGGACAGCCGCTTGGACTTCATATTTTGCCGTCGTCGGCATCGGACGGGAGACCGCGCTCACGCTGATGCCGTTAGTTGGTGTCTTCGATATTGCGATGGCGCTCGCGGTGCTGTTCCGCCCGGCGCGCGGGCTCGTGCTCTATATGGTGGCCTGGTGCGTCTGGACGGCCCTGTTGCGGCCGCTCGCCGGCGAGTCCGGGTGGGAGGCGGTCGAGCGTGCGGGTAACTACGGCGCACCCCTCGCCCTGTTTTTTCTGTTTGCGCCCGGGTCAGGGGTGCAGGCTTGGTCGACCGCTCGCTTTCGTCCAACGCTTGACGCCTCACTTGGTCGGACGGCCGGTTGGATCCTCCGCATCACCACCGCGCTTTTGCTGTTCGGCCACGGGATGCTGAACTGGATGGTGCAAAAACCGATGTTCATCACCCAGTACAAACTGATCGGACTGCCTGGAGCGGCGGTCGAGCCCCTCGTCGGCGTCTTTGAATGCCTGCTGGCTGTAGCGGTTCTAGTCCGCCCCAACCGCAGCCTCCTTCTCGGCGTGCTGGCATGGAAGCTGGTGACGGAAGCGCTCTGCCCGTTAGCCGGTTCGCCCTGCTGGGTCTTCATCGAGCACGGCGGCAGTTACGCGGCTCCGCTTGCCTTGTTTTTCTTAGTCGCTCGATTCCGCCCGGTTTTCTCCATCGGACACGCTCCTGCCGTCTAACTACACTCGTCCCTCATGTTCAAATCCACGCTCATCACTGCGGTGCTGCTTTGCCCCGCCTCGCTTGCCCTTGCTGCCGATTACACGGCCACACCGCTGCAACCTCGCACGGCGGCATCGGCGGGAGCCAAGCCCTTTCAGATTCTCACCCCGGCCGAATCGGGTGTGACGGTCCCCAATGTCTTCAACGACCCCCGCATGTGGGGCAACCGCTTCCGCGAGCTCACCTTGGGTGCGGTCGAGACGGGCATTGCGGTCGGTGACTTCTTCCATGATGGCCGGCCGGGTATTTTCGCCATCTCGAAAAACGGCCCTTGTGCGCTCTACCGGCAGGTTGCCCCGTTCAAGTTTGTTGACGTTGCTGCGGCGGCTGGCGTGGCCTGCGATGAACCCGGCTCGAGCAAGACCGGGGCCACGGTGGTCGACATCAATCAGGACGGTTGGCCGGATATCTACGTCTGCCGTTACGATGCGCCAAATCTTCTGTTCATCAATAATCATGACGGCACGTTCACGGAAAACGCCAAAGCCTATGGTCTCGATATCAACGACGCCTCTGTGCACGCATCGTTCGCGGATTACGACCGCGACGGCTTTATCGACTGCTATCTTGTCACCAACATTCTCGACTTCTCCAAAGCCCCGCAGGGCCGCCGCGACTACCTGCTCCACAACAACGGCAACGGCACCTTCACCGATGTCACCGCCAAGGCTGGGATCTGGGGGCTTACCCAGGGCCATACGGCCATCTGGATGGATATCAATCACGATGGGTGGCCCGATCTTTACGTGGCCAACGACTTCGAGACACCCGACCGGCTTTATTTGAACAAGGGCGACGGCACCTTCACGGACGTGGTCGACGAACGCCTTCCGCACGTCACCTATTTCTCGATGACAGCGGATTCGGGCGACATCAACAACGACGGCTTGATCGACTTTCTCGTCACCGACATGCGCGATCGCAATCACGCACAGTTCATGACGGGCATGGAGGAAATCGGGCGCGGTCTGTGGGATATGGAACGCGTGACCGAACTCATCCCGCAATACATGTGGAACGCCGTCTACCTCAACACCGGCACGGACCATTTTGCCGAAGTCGCGCACCTGACGGGGATGGATGCGACCGGCTGGACTTTTGGCGCCCGCTTGGGCGACCTCGACAACGACGGCCGGCTCGACGTCTTCTACACCTGCGGAATGATCCGCAACTTCATCGATGCCGACATTGTCGACAAACAGAATGTCGCGCCCACCCTTACCGCCCGCGCCAACGTCTGGAAAAACGCCCCGCCCCGCCACGAGACCACCCTCGCTTATCACAATCTCGGCGATCTGAAATTCGAGGAGGTCTCAAAAGAATGGGGCCTCGATCACGATGGCGTGAGTTTCGGCTGCGTCCTCGCCGATCTCGATGGGGACGGGGATCTGGACATAATCTTCTCCAACTACGATGCGCCGCCGACCATCATCCGCAACCACACGACGACCGGTCACCGGGCCGTCATCAAGCTGGCCGGCCGGGCGCCCAACCTGGATGGCATCGGCGCCGAGCTGCACATCGAGACCGCCTCCGGGGTGCAGATGCGCCAGCTCTACACCGAGCGCGGCATCGTGGCCAGCGAACTGCCGCTCGTTCATTTTGGCCTCGGCAACGACACGGTGATCAAGAAGCTCACCATTAACTGGCCGCGCGGCGAGGTACAGGTGCTGGAGAATCTTCCCGCCGACCAGCTGCTCACCATCAGCGAACCGCCCTTGGCGGAGGGAGCGAAGCCACCGCCGGCCTTTTTCAAGATCCCGCCCGCAGCAGATGCCCTTTTCACCGAGTCAGCGGCAGGTCGCGGCCTCAAACACACCAACACCCTGCGTCCCTTCGACGAGTTTACCCGCCAGCGGCTTCTGCCGCGCCGGCTAAACGGCCTCGGCCCTGTGCTCGCGGTGGCCGATGTGAACGGCGACGGAATTGACGACATTTTCGTGACCGGCACCACCGGCCAGGCGGGTCAACTCTTTCTCGGCCAGCCCGACGGCACGTTCAAGCCGGCGGCTGCCCAGCCTTGGGCCGCGATGTCCGAATCCGACGATGTGGGCGCGTTGTTTGTCGACGTCAACGGCGACAAGCACCCCGACCTTATTCTGGTGGGCGGCGGGGTCGAGCACGCCCGCGGCGACGCCATGCTCAACGCCCGTGTCTACCTCAACGACGGCCGCGGCAAGTTCACCCTCGCCCCCGCCGGCACATTGTCGGTGAACGGCGAAAGCACCGCGGCGATTGCCGCCGCCGATTTCGACGGAGACGGCAAGGTCGACCTCTTTATCGGCGGCCGCGTTGTGCCTGGCAAATACCCGGAGACGCCGCGCAGCTTCCTTTACCGCAACGTGGGCGGCAGATTTGTCGATGTGACCGATGAACTCGCTCCCGGTCTGCGCAACGTCGGCATGGTCACGGCCGCGGCTTGGGCGGACCTCGACAGCGACAAGCGCCCCGATCTCATCGTCGCGACCGAGTGGGGGCCGGTCACTTACTGGCACAACACGGGCAAGGGATTCGAGAACCTCACCACCAAGGCCGGGCTGGCCGCTTACACCGGCTGGTGGAGTGCGCTGGCTGTGGCCGACGTGAACGGCGACGGCCGCTTGGATATCGTTGCAGGCAATGTCGGGCTGAACACCAAGTATCGCGCGTCGGCCGCCGAACCGACCGTCCTCTTCGCCGGGGATTTTGACGGCAGCGGGAAAGACCAGCTCGTCGAGGCGCTCTATGAGGGCGGCAAACTCTATCCCGTCCGCGGGCGCAGCAAACTGGCCTATGCGTTCCCGTGGCTCCCGAGGAAATTTCCCACCTACGCCGCCTATTCGCGCGCAACGGTGGAAGACATTTTTGGCGCCGAGCACCTTGCGAAAGTGCGCAAACTGGAGGCCACCGAACTCGCCAGCGGCGTGTTCGTCAACCGGGGCGACGGTACGTTTGAATTCCAACCGCTGCCCCGGCTGGCGCAGGTCGCGCCCATCAACGCGATTGTGGCCCGTGACCTCGATGGCGACGGCAAGCTCGATCTGTTCTGTGTGGGCAACAATTTCGGACCCGAGCCCAACACCGGCCGATTCGACGGCGGCCTCGGCGTGCTGCTGAAAGGAGACGGCAGGGGAGGCTTCACCGCCCTGTCTCCCGCCCGGTCCGGGATTGTCGTCATTGGCGATGCCCGCTCCGCTGCGGTCGTCACGCCCGGAGGCGGCAAGCGTCCTGCTATCGCCGTGGTCCGTTGCGATGGCCCCGCGCTCCTCTTCACGCCCTCAAAAAACTAGGACCCGAGAGGGTTCAACGACGGCGCAAGCACGGCTTCACGTCGATCGTCTTGTCGCCCCGCCAATCCCCGCTCCATGAGCCCGGTTAATTGCCGTCATGAATAGTTTGCGGAACCAGAACCGCCGCTTCCGCCTCCGGCGGCATGATCCGTGCAGATTCGGGAAGTGACCACGCCTTTCCTCCATGCAAACCACCAAATCCACGATCCTGTTCTTTATCCTGTCGGCTGCGTCGGCCTGGGCCCAGTATGTGCCTCCGTCGCCGCCCATCCCGGTTCCCGGCGCGATTGACGACTTTCTCCGGGCAAAAGACCCGGTGTTCAAGGCTTGGGATTTCGGCATTAACGAGCGGATCCGCTCCGAAAACAAATCGGATGCGGGCGCAACCCATGCCGGTTCCAATTTCGATTTCGCCTCGGCACCACCGACCACCAACAGCAATGATTACTGGCTTTCCCGGCTCATGCTCCGCGCCGGGTACACCGACGACTGGTTCTCGGCGGTCGTCGAGACCCGCTCCAGTTATTCGATCAGTGACAATCGTTACAATGCCGCGGCCGCAGGGAAGGGTCTGGTGGAAAACGACGGGCCGATGCAGCTGGAGCTGGGCTACGTGCAGTTCGGCAATCTTAAAAAATTTCCACTGCTGGTGAAAGTGGGCCGGCAGGAGCTCGTTTACGGCGACCAGCGCCTCGTGGGCAGTGCGTACTGGTTGAACACGCCTCACACCTTTGATGCCGTCAAGGTGCGGTATCAGGATTCGTTCTTTGGTGTCGATCTGTTCGCCTCCAACCTCGTGTATACGCGCAGCGATCATTTCAACGAGTCCAACTCGCAGGACACGCTGTCGGGTGCCTATTTCGATTTTCCGGGTCTGTCGAAGGACGCCGTGGTGGAAACCTATATCCTGGCGCGCAACGTGGCTCGTGGGATCGTCACCGACAACTGGTCACAAGTTCCCGCGCCTTTCCGCTTCCCGGCCCCGCAGGACATCTACACCCTCGGCTATCGGACCAAATCCAAGCCGGGTAAATTCGGTCCATGGGATTACGGCATCGAGGCCATGTGGCAGTTCGGCGATCGCACCGCCGTTTTCCCCGCCACGCCGGTGGCCGCGGCCAAAGTTGCTCCGCGCCTGAGCCAGAGCGCCTGGGCGTTTGTATTGCAGGGCGGCTATACCTGGACCGCCAGTCCCTACAAGCCGCGCGTGGCGCTCATTGTCAGCGGCGCCTCGGGGGACAGCAACTCCACCGATCTGAACAGCGGAACATTCCAGAATCTTCTTCCGTCCAACCACGGGCTCTACGGCGCCATGGATTTGTCGGGTCTGCAAAACATCGTGGACTACCGCCTGTCGGCGACCATGAAACCGAACGCCAAGACGAGTCTGGCGCTCGATGTGCATCAGCAGTTCCTCGAGACGACAAACGACTACTGGTATAACGTTGCGGGCGTGCCGCGGAACACACCGGGGGCAACGCCCGGCAGCGGTAAAGGTTTCAATATCAATCCAGGGTACAGTTCCGACCTCGGCCAGGAGGTCGATTTCATCGCCGGCTGGACTGCGACGAAGGGGCTGTTGCTTGAAGTCGGGCTCGGGCATTTCTTCCGGGGTGAATACGTGAAGGAATCCCTCAGTGCCGTCGGCTCAAAGGACTCCAATTATTTCTACGTCCAGGCGACGCTGAACTTATAGCCGGGGCGGCCGGCCGGAGTCACGGCTCAGGGGCCAGAATGATTGCGGACCAGTGTCCCCCGATGTCCCCCTGGCATCGCGGGACATTCGCAGGACGGTCACTCGTTCCCCGCTGAAAGCATCATTTCGGCCGGGGTCGGGGGAATCTGCTGGTCGATCCGCTCGCGCACGGTGCGGAGGCTTTCACAAACGAGCGCCCCCATGGTCTCGCATTGGAGAAATCGGTCGACTTGGAAATGCGCGGCAAGACCCTCCCGGAGCGAGCGAACATTGGCCGCCGGAGCGAGGGCGTCTCCCTGCATGGCGGCGAGGAGGGTGTTGAGCCGGGTGGTGGACAGCTCGGCCCGGTGAAGCAGGAGCGTCTGTTCCTCGCGCTGGTATTGATAGGCGGTCTTGGGGTGGAGATGCTTGTTGCAGAACTGCACCAGACGGACGTTTTCCTTGAAGAACTGCGGCAGGTAGAAGTTCTTCCGGCCGTTATAGGTTTGCTGGTCGAAATCCATGGCGCGGATGCGCACCTGCCAACCCTCGAAGTCGGGCGTGAGGACGATAACGAAATTGTAGCTCCGCATATCGCCCAGCAGGCGCACGAAACAACGCTCGTTGAACTTGATGAGTTCCTTGGCGATCCGAATGGGTTTGAGTTCTTTGCGATCGAGCCATTGGTCGATGAAGACATCACCGGGGACTCCGGCGATATGCTCCTCCACGAGCGTGTCGCCGTGGGTGAGGAAGTTGAGCCGGTTGGGTGAGAGCAGGTGCTCCAGCTCCAGGCCGTAAACCCGCGACGCATCGGCCTGCTTGACGTAAAAGTAATCGGGATTGTCGTTGTAGGCGTTGACAATGCGAAGACGGAAAGGCGTGGAATTCCCGAAACTGCAGAAGTCAATGCGGTCAATGTAGAGATGCTCCATCACGGAGAAGTCACCATCCACGCGGAGCAGCGCATAGAGCCGTTTCAAGTCCTCGTTGAGAGCGGAGATTTCATCCGACCGGTAGACGACGGTTTCCCAGAGGGTGGGGCGCCCCTCGGCGTCGGCCAGCGGAAAAGCCTCGTGAAAATGGCGCAGCCGCTCGTAGGTGACCGGGAGGGTCCGTTCGCGCCGGTATTGCTGCAGATAACCGCGCAACGGCCCGCCGATGGGATAGCTGGGCTTTTTCAGGGTGCGTTTCTGCGCGGGGGATGCCGGCTCGGCCATGCGGGGAAGATTGGCTGGCGGCGGGCGGGAGGCAATGCGCGTCTCACAGGGCAGGCCCGGTCGAACTTTGGCCCAGCAGCCGTTCGCACAATGTGATGAGCCGGGCGCGCAAAGGCTGGCTGCGCACGGCGAACTCCCGTTGATGCAATTCGTATTCAGCCCGGCCTTCCGGCGTCTCAGTTGGGATGGGCGGAAAGCCGAGACCGGACAAATCATAGGGGCTGGCCCGCATGTCGATCTCGCGGATGTCGCGCGCCAGCGCGAAGCAATCGGCGACCAGCTCGCTGGGAGTAAAAGGCGCAAGTTTGAAGGCCCACTTGTAGAGGTCCATGTTCGCATGGAGACAGCCGCGCTGCTCGAACCTGGGCACGTCGACCCGGGTGGGCTGCAACCGGTTGAGTGGCCTGGCCGGCACGGTGAAAAACCGGAAGGCGTCAAAATGCGAGCAACACACCGGCTGCGCCTCGACGATGCGGGCCAGTTCGTCCGCCGCGAAGCGCAAGGGCCAGCGGTGGTGGCGCAGTTCCCCGGGATCCTGGCGGTAGACCATGGCCCACTCGTGCAGACCATAGCACGCGAACTGTGGCGTTCGCGCGGCGGTGGCCCGCAAAAGTTCAAGCATCCACCGCAGACTCTCCCGCCGGTGCGGCCCCAGCGCGGCGACATCCAATGCCACGCCATCAGTCACCTCGTGGTATTCCGGCCAGCGCAGAAACTCGCGCGCACCATCGCCCGTCAACGCGACATCGGGGCCGGGATGCCAACGACGCAGCCAACTCGGCCGGAAACGGTAGTATTCAAAAAGAAAATCATAGACCGGATGCTTCTCGCCGCGCGCCGATCTTGCCTGATGTGGTCCGGTCCAAGCCCGCACGCGCTGCTCGTGCCGCCGCCGGCGCTCCCGCCATTCGGGTTCGGTGAGAACGGCCGGCTGTTGATCGATGGTCGCTCGCATGCCAACGCTTACATTCTTCCCAACAGTCGTCGCACGCCCTCGATGGGCGGTATGTCCATGAAGCGCAGCTCGACCGGCCAGTTCAGCTTGCTGGCGAGCGAGCGGAGGGCGAAGGCCGCCGCCACGCTGTTCAGGATCCGTCCGCTCACGCCACACGGCAGTTTTGTCTCCGGCCGGGGAAATAGCCGGTGAATGACCTGGTCCGCCAACCGGGCGAACTCGGTGATCGAATCAGCCACCACTTGCTGGGCCGGGCCGCAGTCCTGCGCGGCCAGCTCAATGACGCGAGGCGCAAAGGCCGCGATCTTCGCGTTGGCTTCAGTGTCGTAATAAAAAAACCGCGAGTTCGCCGCGTAATCGGCCAAGCCGGTGTGCCCGCACAAGGCTTCCGCCAGCGGGGAGAGCTTGGTCACGGTGTCAGCGGCCGCACGCTGCAGTTCAAGCATGGCCAGCGCCAACGCGCGCCGGCCGAGATCGAAACCGCTGCCCGGATCGCCAAACTTCCAGCCGAGTCCCCCGATGTAATGCGCCACGCCGGCCGGATCTCGAGCGGCGACAAACGATCCGGTTCCGGCGTGCAAAACCAGCCCGGGTGTGCCGGCCGTGGCCAGTTCCAGCACGGGAATGGAATCATCGGTGGTGGTGATTTGTCCAAGGCCGGGCAGGCCGTCCGCCGTCTCGCGCCAGAATCCGCGGTTGCCGGCCAGGCAGAGCAGCGTGACGGTGATCTGCGACCGCGCCGCGGCGTCTCGTTCCGTGGGAAGCTTGATCTTTGCCTGGGCCAGCAATGTCGCGACGGCATCGGTGAGAACAGCGCGTGCCGCCACCGGGCCGATCTGGCTGGGATTGCATCCGGACGCGAGATGGTGTGCGACGACTTCGCCCCGGGCATCCACGAGGATGCATTCCGTCTTCGTGCCGCCGCCGTCCACGCCGATCTTGTAGGAATCTGTAACCACTGCCCTAGACGAAAAACAGGAAAGGCCGGACTTCCCAAGGCTCTTTTCGCGGGTCCGCCGTATTTCGCGGTGGCTCTATGCGAGCTGCCGGCTGAGCCGGCCCTTGTATTTCCTGCCGAGTTCGCGGTTGTATTCGATGGCATCGGGCAGGTTCTGGCTGCGCAAAATTGGCGGGGTATGGCCGTGGGCGGTGAGCCACGCGATGATCTCAAGCGAAAGCAGGTTGAGCAAGGTCGCGCCTATTAACGTCGACGTCGGCCCGGCCTTGACGCCCTTGATTACCTCGGTGACCGCGTCACCGGGCGTGCCACCGTTGTCGAGGACGTAGTCGGCGACCTCGTGCAGCTTTTTCCCTTCGGGATGCACGGTGGTGGCGGTCCGGGACATCTCGACGCAGGTCAAACCCACCACGTGCAGACCCTTTTGCCTGGCATAGAGCGCGACCTCGATCGGCGACGAGTTTTTCCCCGAATTGGAAATGACAATGATGGTCTCGCCCTTCAGCAGACCGTGGGCGCGATCGTAGCGCTCGGCCAGCTTGGAGCCGTAGCCCACCATGTTTTCGATGAATCCGCCGGTCGGATCAAAGATTCCGCTGACGCAGACCAAGCCACCCGCCCGGCCGATGATTTCGCGCGAAATGATCTCACTGTGGCCGCTGCCAAAGGTGTGCAGGACGCCGCCCTTCGCGAGGGACCTGCCGATGACGGCGCCAAGTTTCCTCAACACGGGCGCATTCTGGGCGCAGGCGCGTTGCAGCATGGCGGAGGCGGTGGCGAGGTAAGCGTCGGCTGGAGAGGGCATGACCTAGAATAGAAACGAAAAACCGACAGAGCCAAACACATCGCGCTGCAATTGGCCGTAAAATTCTTTCGTCCGGTAGTTCTGGGTGTAGGCGACCTGAAGCCCCTTCAGGCGCGGCCCGGCCAGCGGCACACGCAGGACCAGCCCGAGGTTCAGGTCGGCGACGACAGGCCGTTTGTCCACGGCCAGGCTGTCCTGCCAGGTGTTGCCGTCGAGAAATACGTCCCGGGCGACTGCCCGCACTTCGCTGCTGCCGAAAAGGTAGGCGCTGAAACGATGGGCAGAGATCAGGCTGCCTCCAGCCGGCCGGATCAGGTCGGCACCAAAGTCGTTGGGGAGCCGCCAGCCAACGCGGACGGCAAAACCGCCGGCCACGTTGGTACGGATATTGCCGAGCGAAACGCCGCCGCGCCCGATCAAATCCGACTCCAAGCCCGGAAAAGGAAGCCGGATTTTGCCGATGCGATAGCGGCGCTCCCACGAAAGAATCAGGCCCGGTTCGTTGTGCAATTGGTTGCTCCAACCGTTGGCGTGAGCGACTCCGATGATGTTGTGGAAACCATTCTGGGTCTGCCTGCCCAGGGCCCAAGGTCCCACGACACCCACCGCCAGTTCAACCACGCGCAACAGCCTGGCGTCGTCGCTTTGGGCTTGAAATGTCAGCGCGCCGTACAGCCACCCGGCGTAGGGCCGGTCGCCGGGCAGCGGCGCAGAGGCATGCGTGTCCATCGGCGTGTAAAGGTTCTGGCCCAGCGAGACACCGACCTTGTAGGCCTGTTCTCTTGCCCGCCGGCCGTGGAGCGTCGGCACATATTCGGCGATCTTCTGCACCAGTCCGGGCGATTCATCCAAGCGGGTCTCACCGAGAAACGAAAGTTCCAGGCCATTGGTGTAGTGCCGGTCGGTCCCGGCGAAGTACTTGTCGTTTTCCGAAACGACGCTGAAGGCGCTGGTGCGGAACAAATCGCTCCATTTTGGGAACTGTTCAAAATCCAGCGGCACGATCGCGCCGGCCCGAGCGTAACCGACAGGCAGCAAAACGAGAGACAGGAGCAGACAACCGCTGCGCATCAGACGGCCTCCCAACGGCCAAAGATGCCGCAGGGCAGAACTTTGCCGTCGCGCTGGACTGGCAGTCCGACTTCGCCACCGGTGAGGCGTCCGTCCACCCCGGCCATGAGGCTGGCGAGCAGGTTGATGACGACCGTAGGCGACAGGCGCGCCGTGTAGGCGTTGATCAAAAAGAACACCGGTCGGTCGCTCAACACCTGCCGGCATTCGTTAAGCAGCTCCCAAAGATGGTCCTCGAGCTTCCACAGTTCGCCACCGCCTCCGCGTCCGTAGGTGGGCGGGTCCATGATGATGGCGTCATAGCGGCGACCGCGCTTGATCTCACGGCGCACAAATTTCAGACAGTCGTCCGTGATGTAACGGATGGGCGCCTCGGCCAGACCGGACAAGACGGCGTTTTCCTTGCACCACTTCACCATGCCCTCGGCGGCGTCGACGTGACACACGCTGGCGCCGGCCGCCGCGGCGGCAACGGTGGCGGCACCGGTATAGCCGAAGAGATTGAGCACGCTAACCTCGCGGCCCGTGGCGCGCGCCGCCTTGATGCGCTGGGCGAACCAATCCCAGTTGACCGCCTGTTCCGGAAAGAGCCCCGTGTGCTTGAAACTGGTCGGGTGGATCTTAAACGTCAGGGCGCCATAGCGGATGCTCCAGTGGTCGGGAAGCTTCTGGCGGAATTCCCACTTGCCCCCGCCGCTTTCGCTGCGGTGATAGAAACCGTCCCAGTTTTCCCAACGACCGTTACCACCAGTACGCGGCCAGATGATCTGCGGATCCGGCCGCACCAACGTAAATGGACCCCATTGCTCGTGCTTCAGGCCCAGTCCGCAATCAAGCAACTGGTAGTCTTTCCAGCCGTCGGCAACGATCAGTCCCGGGCGTTCAATGGTCATGTGCCGGGAAATTGCCTGCGAATCACGCCGATGAACACGAAAAAATGGAATGTCAGGCCAGATGGCCGCTCTTACAGCGATGCGCCTGATGCTTTCCGTATTAAGCCTGGCAGCGGTGACGCTGGCCGCCGCGCCGCTGAGATTTTCGAGCGGCGAGAACCGGACCCATCTCATCGAGCTTTTCAGCTCCGAGGGATGCAGCAGCTGTCCGCCGGCGGAGGAATGGCTCGGTGGACTGCGTGAAGCCCCGGGTTTGTGGCGCGACTTCGTCCCGGTGGCTTTTCACGTGGGGTATTGGGATCACCTCGGCTGGCGCGATCGTTTCGCGACCAGGGAATTCACAGAGCGCCAATACGCCTATTCCAGCCACTGGGGCAGCGACTCGGTCTACACCCCTTGCTTGGTGCTCGATGGCGCGGAGTGGCGGGGAAGTTTCGGGCAACCCGCCCCGCCATCGTCCCCCGGAAGAGCCGGGATTTTGTCGGTCGAGTATGCGGACGACGGCATCTGCCGGGTGAGGTTCGCGCCCGCGGGTGACTGGGAAGTTCACACGGTGCTCTTGGGTGGCGGAATTTCGTCCGCCGTCCGGTCCGGGGAAAACGGAGGGCGTACGTTGCGGCACGAATTCGTCGCCTTGGTGCTCAAGGCTGCGCGGCTCGATAAAGGTACCGCTGAATTGAGCCTGCCGAAACCGACGGGCCTGAATGTTGTCCGCTACGCGCTGGCGGTGTGGGTCACGCGGCGCGGCGAGCCGACGCCAATTCAGGCGGTAGGTGGCTGGCTCAACTAATCCCGGCCAGTTTTGCCTCCAAGCCGGCCATCGTGACGAGGAATTCCCTTTCCAGGTCCACGTCGTGGAGTTGCGCCAGCACGAGCACGCTCCAAAGGCAGTCGGATAACTCATGGGCGAGTTTTCGATCAACGTCCTCAACCGAGCGGGAGCCACGTTTCGCCATCGTGAGTTTCATCAGGTCGCCCACGTCGACGACAAAACCCTGCATGATCTCCTCGCGCGTCCACGGCCGGCGTTTTTCCGCCAACGCCGCTTCATCGAAACGCGCCCGAATTTGCATCGCCCGTCGGGTCAATTGATCGAGTTCCATGGCCCGAGGCAAAACAGGTCGGTCGACGACGTCGAGGCCAAGACGGAGACCGGAATTCGGTCCTCGGGCGGGCGGCGCCAGTCGAGTGAAGACGGCGGCTCAATCAGCCGCCTTCGCCGCCAACGTCACGTTCCGTAGAGCCGGTCGCCGAAATCGCCGAGACCGGGCAGGATGTATTTGCGGCTGTTGAGTTCCCGGTCGAGCACACCCAGGAAGACCGGTACCTCCGGGTGGTCTTTTTCCACCGCGGCCACTCCTTCGGGTGCGCCCACGATGCAGACGAGCGAGATCTCTGTCGCACCGCTTTGTTTTACCAGCGTGAGTGCCTGCACGGCGGAGCCACCGGTGGCAAGCATCGGGTCCACCACGACCACGCGCTTGTTAGCCAGCGGTGGGAGTTTGCAGTAATAACTTCGCGCCACTGCGGTGGCGTGGTCGCGTTCGAGGCCGACGTAACCCACGGACACGTCGGGAAAAATGTCTTGAAACGGTTGCAGCATGCCGAGACCGGCGCGCAGGATGGGGACGACCACGAGCGGCTTGGCGAGCACGCTGCCGGTCATCGGCTCCATCGGGGTTTCGATGGCTTTTCCCTCTGTGGCGAGGTCGCGGGTGGCTTCAAGCGCGAGCAGGAGCGAAATCTGGTAACTCAGGGTGCGGAAGAGCGCGGGTTTGGTGGTCTTGTCGCGCAAATGAGTCAGGACGTGGGCGCCAAGCGGATGGGAAAGGAGATGAAGAGGCATGGCGATATTTCTGTTTTTGACGGGCAGTTGTCAGACTCCGGGAACCGTCGGCGATCGCACTGATAGAGTGGACGAAAGCGAAGAACGAGAAAGATCCTAGGGTTCCAACACCAGGGTGTGCTGCGCCGGCCCGGGCAGAAGCGGTGTTGGCTCACCTTTTGCCCACGCCTCGTGACCGGCGCGGTAATAAGGCGAGAGCGGATGTCCGCATTGGCCGCCGGGCATGTGGAAGATGCCCTCGTTCTCGTGGCCGGGAGACACCACCATCCTTTCGCTCGCGCCGAAGGCCGGGCCCTGGACGCGGGGCATGTCGTTGTCGCCGGGCAGCGGCTCCGCGGGCATGTTGAGCAGCCGGGCCAGCGGTCCGGGGAGAAAACTGCTGAATGGGTGCTGCATCCTCAGGGTGTTGCGCGCTCCCCAGGTGAGACGCCGGAGCGGTACGCCTTCTTTGGCGGCGTCGGCAATCACATCATCCGCAGCGGTAAGGAAGAGCGATTCCCACGAGGGATGAACGGGATTGAGCATTCGCACCGGTTTATCGTGCACCAACTGCCACAGGGCGTCCTCGTAGTGAAACCGGCTGTAGCTGAACTGTGGCTCGTCATCCCGCGCGTTTTCAAAGAATGGCGCCAGCACCCGGTCCGCCAATTTCAAGCGGTAGCGGCGCACCAGCCGGTAGGCGGCCGAATCGATGTCGGCGCGACCATTCCATCGGCGCACCACCTCGCGCAAATCACCGCGGGCGGGTTTTTTGGCGACCGCTTCGTCGGACAGCACATCCAGCAGGAATTTTTGCCAACGCCCGAGGAAAACCGCCCGGTCATCGAGCTGAATGGCCAGCAGATCGGCCGGCGTCACTTTTTTGCCCGAGCCCACGAGCTGCCGCAGGTCATCGCGAATCTGACCGGCGCGCGCTCCCGCACCATAACCACCGTCGCCAATCTTTGCGAGTTCGGTGCCGCCGACCATCCGCTGGTTGGCCGTCCAGAGAATACCCTCTTTCGCCAATGCCTCATCCGTGGCAGAAACCGGCGCGGCCAATGTGGCGGGTGGCTCCTTGCCCGGAATGAAGACGACAGGTATTTCCCCGGGTTTGAGCCAGCCGTCCCAATAACGGTCGCCGTAAGCCCATGAAACCGGCAACCGCCCGTCATAGCCAACACGTCGCGGGATGGTGCCGGTCAGCGTCCACGCAATGGCACCACCGGCATCGGCCACAAGCAGGTTCTGGTTGGGCATGCCGATGTGATGGGCGATATTCACCGCCTCCGCCGCGGTCGTGGCGGTCTCCAGGCCAATCAGGTCCAGGTTGGTCGACTCGGCATTGTGCGCGTTCCACCGCAGCACCAGATAGCGGCCATCGGCGGGTCCGGCCAGAATGGGACCCCACTCGGTCCAGCGCGCCACGAAGGGCACCGGATTCCGGCCCTTCACCTTGATGGGGTCGGCGCGATCATCGACGTCCTTCCAGCCGTGCGCCGTGCGGTATGCGATTTGCGCGATGGAATCGGTTTCCGCCACGACAACATCAGTGGTGTCGATGTAGGAATTGGTGAAACCCCACGCGATCCGGCCGTTGCTGCCAATGACCATCAGAGGAGTGCCCGGAAGTGTCACGCCGACCACCCGGTGCGCGCTACCCTGGGAGTCCCGCCAGTTGAACACAGCGCGGTACCAGGTGGGCGGCACGCTCAGGCCGAGATGCATGTCGTTCGCAAGGAGAGCGGCGCCGCTGGCCGTGTGGGCTCCGCTGACCGCAAAACAGTTCGAGCCCGGTAGCATCTGGGGCTCGGGCTGGATCGGTCCCGGAAAATGGCGGGGGACAAACGCGTCGGTTTTTTCCTCCGCCGGCGCCTGCAACCGCAACGGCGGCAAGGGAGCCGGAGCATAGGTGCTGCCATCAAGCGCCGCATCCCACGAGTTGCCCCGCGGGGCGAAGAAATTCAGGCCCGCGAGCCCGAGGGCTGATTGCACGGCGCGCAGGTTTCGCTCCAGCCCGCCCGTCGAATCCTGGAGGTCAAACCACATTGCATAGGAGACCAGGATGCTGTCCTCGATCTTCCACGGGCGGGGTGGAGTGCGAAGCACAAGGTACTCCCACGGAATCTTCCGGAGCGCGGCGAGGCCGGCATTCACCCCGGCGGTGTAGGCTTCAAGGATGGCCCGCTGGTCCGCCGGGAGGGCAGCCACCACCTTTACCGCGGTGGGACGGAAACCGTGGAGCCGATGCGCCCGGTCGATCGGCAGGGCCGCGGCGCCAAAAATCTCCGCCAACTCGCCGGCGCCGCTGCGGCGCAGCATGTCCATCTGGAAGAACCGGTCCTGCGCGTGGAGAAAACCGGTGGCGCGGGCGACGTCCGCCCGCGTGACCCCGGTGATGGTTGGCACGCCAAGCGAATCCCGGGCCACTTGCACAGGCGCCCCGAGGCCGGGGAGAACATGCTGGCCGTCGAGCTGCGGCAGACTGCCGCGCATTTGCCACCAACCGAAGGCCATCGCGGCCAGGACAACCACGAGCAGCACGCTCAGAACCGACAGCAAAGTGGAAAGGCGCTTTTGCAGCGGACTCATCGTGCGCTATTTCACCCAGGCCTGCGCCCCGACCGGATCACGACCCTCGTCGTATTCATTGAGATCAAAGAAGGTCTCAATGGGTTTGCCCTCGAGGCCGTATTCCTTGATGCGCCGCTGAAGCACCGCCGTCGCTTCATCCCGCCACCCGCGCTTCATCATGAAACTGTTCCACAGCATGCATTCGTCGTCAGTCCGCAGACCGCCGCGATCGTGGCACCAGGCGAGAATTTCATCGTCCGTGCCGCCGGCCAAAGTGCGCGCCTTCAAGTCGTCGTAGGCCACGCGCAAAAAACCACAGCAACGGGCGTCGAAGCCGAGGCCGAGATTATGATGGTAATCGGCGGGAAGTTGTCCGGCAGCGTGCAGCCGGATCTTGTCAAGCATCCGGCCGAAATAGGGGAGGCGGCCGGTCTGGGCGTAACTGCTGCGGAGTCCGGGAACATGGGGCATGGTGGCCAGAGAATTCAGGATTCAGTGACGGGAATCCAGAAGGAACTCACTCGCGGACGTAGTAGGCCACGGTGGCGAGCAGCCCGAGGAGAAACGTCGGGAAATTGACCCAAAGCTGATGGAACGGCACCGCATAGTGATGCACGGCCCAAATAACGGCCACGTGTTTTACCGCAATCAGCCCCCAGCACAACAGGATGAGTTTCTCCAAGCGCGGATTGCGCGGCACGGGCCGGCGAACATTGACTTCCGCGACAAAAGCCCGGTCGGCGCCCTCGGACGCCCGGCGGGTTTTCAGTTGGAACAGATTGGCAAACATCCAGAGGCACCTTACCCTGATTTGGCCAAAAGAAAAGCTGCTTGGCGCCAGGCGAAATCAGGGTGATCTCAGGCCGAAGATCCCTTGCGCAGCCGGGGCCAGGTGAAAGTTCCCGCCGGTCCGGCTGGATGGCCTGACTTGGGGTCCTGGGCGCGGGCCGCGGCCTCGCGGAGTTTGTCCTTCTTGCTCTTGCGTTTTCCTTTGACGCCTCCGTGCGGAGGCGGGCCAGGTAGGACGGTCTCGATGGGCTCGAAGCCGGCAATCTGCTCGCGGATCAGATTCAACTGGTGGCGTTTTTCGATCAGCTGGAAATGGGCGTGGGTGCCGGCGCTGATGAAATTGACGGCGACACCGCTCTCGCCGGCGCGACCGGTCCGGCCGATGCGGTGCGTATAATCCACCGCCGATCGCGGGAGGTCGAAGTTCACCACCACGGGCAGCTGCGCGATGTCGATCCCGCGGGCGGCGACATCAGTGGCGACCAGCACCGACAGCTTTGAGGCCTTGAAATCGGCCAGGGCCCGGTTGCGCGCGCCCTGGCTGAGTTCGCCGTGCAAGGCCCCAGCGGCGATACCGGCTTTGCGGAGCTTTTCCGCCACGTGTTCGGTGGCGTATTTCGTGGCGACAAAAACCAGGACGCGGGTCCAGGGGTTCGTCTGGACCAGGTGGCGCAGCAACTGGGTGCGGCGCAGCGGATCGACTTCGACGGCCCGCTGCAGGATATCCGGGACGGTGGCGGGCGCAGCCGGCACGTCGATCCGGACCGGATTGCGCAACAGCTTGTCGGCTAATGCGTGAACCGTTGAGGGAAAGGTGGCGGAGAAAAGGAGATTCTGCCGGTGGGTAGGCAACAGGCTGAGGACGCGGTCGAGTTCTGCGGCAAAACCCAGGGCAAACAGGCGGTCGGCCTCATCCAGGACGAGGGTAACCACGGCAGAGAGCTCCACCGCGTTGTGATCCACGAGGTCCAGCAGCCGGCCCGGCGTGGCCACGATGACATCGGCGCCGCCGCCGAGAGCCATCATCTGGGGGTTGATGGAAACGCCGCCATGCGTTGTCAAAATCTTGATTGGCACCGGCAGCCCGCGCGCATAGGTGCGGAGCGACTCCCCGGTTTGCGCCGCCAACTCGCGGGTAGGCGCCAGAATCAGGGCGCGGACAAAACGCCCGCGCCGGCGGGGACTGGCGGCCAGAAGCTGCAAAATCGGCAGGGCGAACGCCGCGGTCTTGCCCGAGCCGGTCTGCGCCGAGGCCCAGACATCCACCCCGCGCAGGATCGCGGGAATGGCCTCCGCTTGCACCGGGGTGGGCGCGGAGTAATTCCGGCTGGCGACGGCCCGCAGGAGCGGCTCGGACAGGCCCAGGGAGGAAAACGACATGTGCAACCGGTGGGGGCGCGGCCCTCAGCCCAGCCTGACAATGATGGCATGGCCGCCGACTTTCACCACGTCACCGACAGCAAGTTTCTTGCGCTTCTGCGTTTCAACGGTGCCGTTGAGCAGCACGCGGCCCTCGCTGATCAGTTGCTTCGCCTCGCCGCCGCTTCCCGTCAGCCCGCCGAATTTGAGGAACTGGCAGAGCTCGATGGGGATCTCCCGCACCGCGATATGGCGGGGGCTGGAGGAGTTGGTTTCCTGCTTCTGCGGCGGGGATTTTTTCATGGGGGTTGACGGCAATCAACCTGAACCACCGCGAGGCAAAGGCACAGACAAAATTAGGGGAAAGGGATCTTGGTTTTCGATTTCTGCCCGGCGCATCATTCTGGCGGATCGACCAGCAGGCGGATGCCGTCCGGCTCAAGGGAAATGCGGCGCTCGCGGAAAAGAGCGCCGATCGCCTGCTTGAAGGCTTTTTTGCTCACGCCAAACACGGCGCGGATTTTTTCCGGCGGGCTGTTATCGTGGTAAGGAAGCCGGCCGCCCTGTGCGGTCAGGGCCGCAATGATCTGGGTGGTGAGCGGGGCGATCCGGCGGTAGCCGGCGCGACCGGTGGCGAGGTCGAGCTTGCCGTCGGGCCGGACCGAGCGGACATAGCCTTCGACCTGCTGGCCGACCTCAAGCGTACCCGGCACATCGGTGTGATAGAGCAGGCCGCGGTGGGCGTCGTTCACGATCATGTTGTAGCCCAGCGGACTCTTGCTCATCACCAGCAATTTGACCGAGTCGCCCGCGTGATAGACATCAAAGGGAGTCAATTCCAGCCGGCGGTTGATCCGCGCGGTGGCGATGAGGCGGTCGGTCTTTTCGTCGAGCACCACCTGCACCACCACCCGGTCCCCGGGATTCAGCGGGCCGGACAATTCGCGGATGGGCAGCAAGAGATCCTTGTCCAGGCCCCAGTCGAGGAACACCCCGATGCGCGGATTCACGCTGACGACCCGCAGACCGGCGAACTCGCCGACGGTCGCCAGCGGTTTCTGGGTCGTGGCAACGAGCCGGTCCTCGGAATCGCGGTAGACAAAAACGGCAATCTTGCCGCCCGGAGTGGCGCCCGGCGGAATGAAGCGGCCGGGCAGCAGGATTTCGCCATGAATTCCCCCATCGAGATAAAACCCCGGCGGAGCGCCGCGAATGATCGGAAGCAGGCTCCGTTTGCCAATGAGTGACATCGCGGGAAACGTGAACGCAACTCTCGCCCGTGGGGAGGCAATTCGCAACACCCAGCCACCAGGCGTTCCCGCCGGCTCAGGCCGAAATGGCCCGGTCGGCGCCTATTCGCCAAAACTGATGCCGAGATCGCGCGCGGTGCGGGTGATGTCACAGTCCGGTGGCACGGTGCGCAGACGTCCGATGGCTTCCTTGATGGGAATCGCGCTTGTGTGGGGCGGCTGGTTGGCGACCATGAAGCCATACTGCTCCTCCGCAATGAGCCGCACGGCACCAGCGCCAAACCGCGTGCACAGCAGCCGGTCAAATGTCGTGGGTGCGCCGCCGCGTTGCAGATGACCAAGCACGCAGACGCGCGTCTCCTTGCCGGTGCGCTTGCCGATCTCTCCCGCCACAACGGCGGCAATGCCGCCCAGCCGGGCCTCGCGAATGGCTCCGGTGTCGCCCAGAGTGACAAAGTCGCGTCCGGCTTCGCGCGCGCCCTCGGCCACCACCACCAGCGTGAACCGTTTGCCCTGCGCTTCCCGGTCGTTGACGACGCGGCACACGGCGTCATAGGAAAAAGGAATCTCGGGGATCAAAATCACGTCGGCGCCGCCCGCAATGCCGGCATGGGCGGCAATCCAGCCCGCATAACGGCCCATCACCTCGCACACCATGACGCGGTCGTGGCTTTGGGCCGTGGTGCGAAGGCGGTCGAGCGCGTCGGTGGCAAACGAAACGGCGCTGTCGAACCCAAAGGTGACAACCGTACCCTCGATGTCGTTGTCAATGGTCTTGGGCACTCCCACGACGGGGATGCCGGCCTCGAAGCACTGTTGGGCAATGGTCAGCGAACCGTCACCGCCCACCACGACCAGTGCGCGCAGCCCGAGCGACGCCAGGCCAGCCCGGGCGTCGGCGATGACCGCCGGATCAATCTGCCGGGTTTCGCCGTGCCCGGATTTGCCGGAAAACCGGCCCTTGTTTGACGCACCCAGGATCGTTCCCCCGAGATAAAGGAGTCCGTCCATCTGGTGGTAATCGAGCGGTCGGGTGTGGGTCGGCATCAACAGACCGTCGAAACCGCCAAGCACCCCGAGCGTCTCCCAGCCTCGTTTGGTGGCGGACTTCACTACGGCGCGGATGACCGCGTTCAAGCCCGGGCAGTCCCCGCCGCCGGTGAGAATACCGATCCGAGTTTTCATCCGGTGAATTTGTCCGCACCGACCGCGGCTGTCTAGTGCAGCTACTCCGCATATTTTGTGGAAGAATGCGCCGGGAACAGGCTTTCTTCTTCAGGAAAGCGCAGGGCGGAAACGTAAGGCGGGAAGCGATTAGCGTGGATTAGCGGACAAACTTTCCGAAAATCCCGCAATGAGCCGCGTCATGTGCTACCGGTGTTTCTGGCCGAAGGCGCTTTGCTGGTGCCCGTCGCTTATCCCGATGGAAACGCGGACGCGATTTGTGTTCCTGATGCACCCGAAGGAATTCAAGGAGGAGAAAGCCGGCACGGGCCGGTTGACGCAGCTGTGCCTGCCTAACAGCGAACTGCACATGGGAAAAGGTTTCGACGATCACAAGGCCGTCCAGACGCTGCTGAACGACGGGAATAATTTCTGCGTCCTGCTCTATCCCGGCGCCCAGGCGACCAATCTCTCTGAAGATGACCAGCGAATGGCGTTCAACGCCCGGCTTCAGCAGCGCCGGTTGGTGGTCTTTCTGCTCGATGCAACGTGGAGCGGGGCGCGCAAGATGCTGCGGCTAAGCCCAAGTCTGCAGCGGCTGCCCCGTCTGATGTTCACTCCGGCCGCGCCGAGTCGCTATATCATCAAGCAGCAGCCGCAGGAGGGCTGCCTTTCCACGCTGGAGGCCGTGCACGAGTTGCTCACGGTGCTCGAGCGTGGCGGTCTCGACCGTTATCCCCGGCCGGAGCAGTTGCTCGGAATATTTCAGCGGATGCAGGATTTCCAGATCAAGTGCGCCGCCGATCCGTCCCGGCCGGGTTATCGCCGCAAACCCTATGGCGCTCCGGACGAGCGCAGCCGGCCGCAGGGGCGCAGCGGCACCCGGCGGACGAAATACCTGAGGAAACCGGCTGGGAGTGGCTGAAGGCCAGGGAGCGCGGCAGCAACGCGGCCGGTTTCGCCCCTAGACCGGCCGCGATAATTGCGAAACCGCCGATGGAATTGGTCAGCCGCCGCCTGGATTGAGGCCGAGCTGTTGGCTTCCGGGGATGCCGGAATCTGGCGTGGCGGTCTGGTCTGCTTCTTTTACGAAACAATACGACCGGTAGGAAAGTTCGCCGTGGACGAGCGCGTTGTAGACGCGCGAACCCTGAATGCCGGCAAAGTCGCGTCCGAGCGAATGCAGAAATCGAGGAAGGTGCCGGACAATCAGCTCCTGCGAATGCCGGGAATTCAGATCCATGCCCCGCCGCACCTCGGCGTTGATCATCCGGGACTGCACCATCTTCAACGGGGCGGTTTCAAGCGCCCGCGTCCACGAGGAAAAGTCGCCGCTGATCACTCCGTCATCAAACCGGAAATCAGCGTAGAGAAGATGTCCACCAGGCCGGAGAACCCGCGCCACCCCGGCGAGAAACCGCGGGAAGTCGGGATAACAATGCGAGGCCTCGATATTGAGGACCACGTCAAAAGTGTCGCGCGGGAAGGGCAGTTTCCCCGCATCGCCCTGGACAAAATCAAGCCCGGAAAGTCGATGGCGTTCGCGGCAGAAGCGGATGCCGGCGGGATTCAGGTCCAGGCCGGTGTAGCGGGCCGGATGTTGGGTGCGCACCAGATAGGAGGCGCCGCCACCGTGCCCGCAACTAACCTCGAGGATGTTCTTTTCGCGCAGCGGCACTTGGGTGCCGACGTGATGATAGAGCTGGATGCAGTGGCGGTTGGACTCATCCGCCGGCGAGAGCGGCAGGCCCAGCGGCGGTTCGGTCTCAAAGGCGTAGTTGAGAAACAAAACCTCCTCGCCGCGGAGTTTGCGGGTGAGGTAGGGATACCAGATCCGCCAGATCGCCTTGCGAATGGCTCCGACGGAAAAAAGGCGTTCGATGAGAGGCACCGGAGGCGAGTAATTGGCGGTAAGCAGCGAACCGCGGGCAGGGGTAAACGCGAAGAGGCGATGCAGCTAAACGGAATTGTCGCTTCTGGGGATGGAGTCCCTGCAGCCGGGTCGTTAGCCTTGCGCTCGGCGGGGCCCGGGCTACGGCAGCTTTGCCTGGATGAGTTTACTGGCGGCGCCGAAATCGATCAAGGCGGCTTCAGGCCGCTGCTTGAGCGCGCCGATGACCTTGCCCATTTCCTTCTTCGAAGTGGCTCCGGTCGAAGCGATGATTTCTGCGACGAGGGCCTCGAGCTTTGCGCCGTCAAGGCCGGCCGGCAGGTATTTCGTCAGGATGGTGATTTCGGCGGTGTTGATCGAGACCAGGTCGGCTCGGCCGCCTTTTTCAAACTCAGTCCGGGCATCGGTGAGGTTTTTCACCGCCTTGCGGATGGTGGTGAGAGCGAGGGCTTCGTCGATGGGCTTGTTGGCGTCGATCGCCGCCCGCTGGATTGCGGCATCCATGGTGCGAAGGGCGGTGGCAGTGACGGAGTCGCGGGCCTTCATGGCCGTGACGATGTCGGCGCGAAGCTTTTCGTAGATGGTGGGCATGGGAAGGTGTTGTCGGCCGATAGGCGATAGGCGATGGGCCACGGAAGCAAGTGATGAGTTGAGCGCCGCCCGGCAGAAAGTTTGCGGCCGGCCGCAACGGTGTTTCACTCATGGACATGGCTCCGACCGACTTGCACCCGAAAGATCCGCTCCACGGCGTGACGCTGGAAACACTGCTGACAAAACTGGTGGAAGCCCATGGCTGGGCCGAGTTGGGTCGGCGGATCGACATCCGCTGCTTCAAGTACGACCCCAGCATCAAATCCAGCCTGCAGTTCTTGCGCAGAACGCAGTGGGCGCGGAAGAAGGTGGAGGAACTTTACCGGCGCCATCTGGCCGGGAGTTGAACCCCGGAATCCGTCATGCCCGACGTCGGCGGAACGCGGCGAGGCCGAGCAGGCCGGCGCCCGTGGCGAGCAACGCCCAAGTGGAGGGCTCGGGAACGGCGGTAAAAGTCAGGAAGAGATGCTGTGAATCGGCGGTGAGGCTCAGGATGGGGAAGGAAGCCAGGCCGTTCTCAAACTTCGAGGTATTGAAGGTGAAATCGGCGGCGTTGAAGCCGGCGATCGTCCCGGTGGTGGTGAGAATGGTGAACGTATAGGGCGAGCCGATGACAAGGTTGGCCAAGCCAAGATGATCGGTCGCGTCGAAGGTGAGCATATCGATGGTGAAGCCGCCGGTGGAGATCGTTGTGAGATCCAGATTGCCGTTGATGAACAGCCCGGAATGGCCGTCGCTTCGGCTGACATCCTGCAGGCTCCAGAAGTAACTGCCACCGGTGGCGAAGATCGTATTGGTGCCGAGGGTTAAATTGCCCGGGACGTTATTTTTGCTCGTGGCAGAAGAATAGAGGCCGGGAATGACTGCCTGGTTGGCGCCAATGGTAATCCCCGTACTTGTGAGATTGGACGGGGTGAACGTGCCGTAACCCATGAGGGCACCGGCGGTAAAGGTCAGGGGGTTGCTGAAGGTGATGCCCTCGTTAAGCGCGATTGCGCCATGGGGGGCATTTAGCGTGACCATGCCGGTGCCGAGGGCATTGTTATGTCCCAGTCCAACGAAGCCGTAGTTGGTTATGGTGGTGCCGCCGGTATAGTTGTTGTTACCGTAAAGATAGAGGGCATTATCCCCGCTGCTGGCGGTGATGACGAGCGAGGCGTTGACGGGCGCCGCGTTGCCGACAATACCACCAAAATTATTGTCGTTAATCAGGTTGGTGGTGTCGAAGGTCAGCACCATGCCGGTGTTCAAGTTGACGTTACCGCGGTCACCACTGATGCCATAGAGGATGGGATTGAGCGCGGCGGCGCCAAAGTTGATCGAGGAAGTGGTCTTATTGAAGCGCACGGTGCCCGTGCCAGCGGCGTTGTTGTTGTTCAGATTAAGAGTGGTATTCCCGATAAAGTTGATGTCACCGGTGAAGCTGGAGTTATTGCCACTCAGCGTAAGCGGGGTGAGCAGGTTGAGCGAGCCGGGGCCGGAGATTGAACCGGACAACTCGAAGGCGTTGCTGCCCGTGATATAAAGCGAAGCCGCCGAATCAGTACTGGTAACGGGCGCCCCGAAGACAATGGAATTGGGCAAAATGATGGAAGAGGTGGAAGCCTGCAAACCGGCATTCACATTCTGGGGAAGCGTGACCGTCCCCGTGCCGAGCGCCACGGAACTGCCGGCTTGGACGGTTATGCCGCTGCCGATGGAGTTAATGGTGGTGCCGCCGGTGTAGGTGTTGGCTCCGTTGAGGATGACGGTGCCGTCGGAGTAGGCCCACGCAATCGAAGGCGTGCCGAGGGCAAGCGCCGTGCCACCCGTGATGGTACTGTTGACGGTGAGTGTGCCACCGTTGGCGGCGGTGAGACGGAGAATATTGTCGGCCGTCGGTGTGAGGGTGCCGCTCAGGATGGCAGAGGTCGCCGTGCCGAGATAGACGCCGTTGTTAAAGCCGGTGAGGTTGATATTGCCGCTGATCGTGGCGGTCGACGTACTATGCACATTAGTGTCGAAACCGATGATGCCCCAGGTGTTGGGTTTATTAAACTGGGCAAGAAAACTGGTTGGCGTCGTGCCTGAGACGAGGTCCGTGTAGCCGATATAGCTGGCGCCATTGGTCGTAGAGCTGCCGGCGGCGGTGAGCTGGCCGCTGATGGGCAGCGAGTAGAATGCGTCGAAAATGATGAACCCATTGTTCGCCACGGTGCCGCCGGTGTAGGAGTTGGTGCCCTGGAGGAAGAGCTTCAGCGGTGGGAGCAAGCCGGAGTTGTTGGCATCGGTGAGTTGGACACTCGAGGGGGTCGATACATCGGCCAGACTGCTCTGCACATCAAGATAGCCGCCACCATTGCCAAACTGGTAGTTGACGCCTTGCGGAATGATGCCGCCCTGCAGGATGGCGCTGGTGGCGGTGCCGATCCGGATGCTCGGGTTGGTGAAGCCCGTAAGGTTGATGTTGTCGGTCAAGACGGTGGTGCTACCGCCGGGGAGCGTATCTACACCAACCGCGCCAAGGGAGGAAGATGTGTTCACGCGACTGAGAAAGGTAGCGAAATTTCCAGGCGTGGTATTCGCAATGCCCGCGTAACCGCCATTGTTGACCATAATGGTGCCAGTCGCGGGAATGACGCTGTTGTTGGCAAACACCAGCGAACCATTGACGCTGGTGCCACCGGTGTAGGTGTTGGTGCCACTGGGATTGAGGATCAAGACGCCGCCGCCATTCACGGTAAGGCTGTGCGAACTCGTTTCGCCAATCGCACCGGTGAAGATGATCGGATTGCGCGAGGCCGGTCCCGGGGTGGGATAGATGCCCGAGTTGTCGGCGGAAGGAACGCCATGCTGGCTGGCCTGCGCGAACAAGGTGGTGTTGTTGCCGAGAGTGATTGCACCACTCAGAGTCAACGGAGCATCCCAGCTCTTGAAATAGATGGGGTCGTTGGCGGTGACGGTGCTGAACGTGAATGCATTGGTAACCGTCAGGGTGTTATGGGCGATGAATTGGGCGCTGCTGAATACGTTGACCGCGCCGGTCCCAAACGGGGAGCTGTTCCAGAATGCCGTAGCGACAGTGCTGCCGGTGACACCACTGATGGTCGTGCCGCCAGTGTAGGTGTTCCCGGCGACGCCCGTATTATTGAAAATGAAAGCACCGTTGGTGTTCGCCGCATTGCTGTTGACGAGGCCAAGTGCGACGCTGCCATTGATCTGACCCGGAATGACAATCGAGCTATTGCCCGCATCGAAGGCCAAGGTGGTTGCACCGGTTATGTTGATGTTGGGAGCAAATTCCAGCCGGCTGGACCCGGTGCCGGTACTAACGATACCCGTGCCTAATGTCAGGGTCAGCGGCGCTGCTGCCGTAAAGGCATAGGTGTCGTTTGACGATCCCGGAGCGAAGAGAATGGCATCCAGGTTGACCGTGGAACCCGACAGCGCGATGGTCTCGTTGATGGCCTTGGGCAGGTAGAAAATCGCGGTGCCGTCGTTAGGCGGTGTTACCTGGCCCTGCCAGCCGGTGCCAAATCCCGACCAAGTAAAAACAGTTTGCGCTGTCGCGGAAACAAAGAATGCACCGAAGAATAACGCACCAAGGCAGCGGGAAAGGGCACGCTTCATATGGGAGAACTAAGACATCCCAAAGCGTCCGCACAATGCCAAATTCCTGCAATTAATGCGTGCAGCCGGATTTGGACCAAGGAGTCCGCCCGGCTGTTTAACCCAAGATAGTCAGTACGATGCCCAGCAGCACACCGAGGACGCCGGGTAGTTTGGCCCGACCGTTCCGTTCCTTGAACCAGAGGATCCCTCCGGCAAAGGCCACGAGAATGCTGCCACGGCGCAAGCTGGAAACCAACGAGACCAGTGCGGCGGGATTCCGCAGGGCATCGAAATACACAAAGTCGGCCAGCAACAAGAATAGCGACATCCAGAGGATGCTCCATCGCCAGTGAAACAGGTGACGCGGCCACCAGCGTAGTTTCCAGCCCACGGCCAACGGAAAGAAAAGCGCTGCGAGGTAGATGGAGAACCAACATTGCACGGTGGCGGCGTTGAACCCGGCGCGACCAAGCAGGTACTTGTCGTAGAGCCCGCTCAATCCGCCAAGGAGGGTGCCGGCAAGGAGAAAACCGAACCATTTGTTGCGGTGAAAGTGAATGCCTTCGCGACTCCCGGCGAGGGACAGCCCGACAAATGAAGCCAGGGTGATACTCACCCCCAAACCCTCCAGCCAGGTGGGGCGTTCGCCCAAAACGAGCATGGCGCCGAAGAGCGTCCACACGGGTCCGGTGGCACGGACGGGCGAAGCCAGTGACACCGGCAGATGTTTGATGGCGAAATAACTGCAGACCCACGATGTGGCCACCAAGGCGGATTTCCCCAGCAGCTGCGCGTGCTGGAACAGGGAAAGCGGGACAACCTGTAATCCCGTGGGCAGCATGCCGGGGACGACCGCCGGGGCGACGAGCAGCAAGGCCCACACCGAGGCGCTGCACACATTGGCGAAGAAGAGGACTGGCAGCACCGCATTGTCGCGCACCGCGTGCTTGGTGCTCAATTCGTAGCACCCGAGGAACAGGGCGGAAACCAGGCTGGCGGCGATCCAAGGCATGAAAACTCCCAGATGTGACCATCGGCGCCCCTGTCGGCAAGGAGACTTTGCCGTTAACGGTCCGGCTTGCGCGCGAGCAACTAACCGGTTCATTCGCGGGCATGAGCCAGATGCCCCTTGATGCCGTCCAGGCTGCGTCCGCCGCGCAGTTCGAGCGGCAGAGTGATCGTTACGGCAAGACACATATCCTCGCTGACACCCGCGATGTCGCAGCAGCGCTCGCCGGAGTTGATCTGCCGGCGGGCGGCACGGCGTTGGATGTGGCGACGGGTGGCGGACATACCGCGCTGTACCTGGCCAGACAAGGCTGGCAGGTGACGGCGGGTGACATTGCTCCGCGCATGCTCGAAAACGCCCGGCGTCTCGCGGTGGAAGCAGGATTCAACATCGCGACGCGGTTGTTTCCCGCGGAAGAAATTCCCTTTGCCGCCGAGTGCTTCGATCTGGTGACCGTGCGCGTTGCGCCGCATCACTTCAGTTCTCCGGAAAAATTCGTGACCGAGGTGGCGCGGGTGTTGAAACGCGGAGGGAATTTTCTTTTGATCGACGGCAGCGTACCCGACAACGACGCGGAGACCGAGGCCTGGCTGCATCGGGTGGAGAAGTGGCGGGATCCGAGCCATGGCCGGTTTTTGTCCCGCACCGCCTGGGAAGAACTGGTCGCGGGACACGGCCTTGAGCTCCGGCAATCGCGCCTCGACCCGCTAAAGCAGCCGGACCTGCAGTGGTATTTCGAAACCGCGGCCACTCCGGCGGAGAATCGAATCTTGGTGCTGGAAGCGGTTCGGACGGCGTCGTTGAAGGTTCGGGCGGCTTTGCAGCTGTCCGAGGAAAACGGCCGGATCGTCTGGTGGTGGCCGCGCCTGTCATTGCTTGCGCGCAAGCAAGATCGCGCAGCCGACGGCGGCAGGTAACCCCAACGACACGGTGAAATGGTTGAATCACCTTGGGGGATCCGACGTTTATTTCTCGGTATCCAAGGGCGAAGCGCGGCAAAGAAGCGGCGCGATGTCTTCGGCCTTGCCCGCGGACTGACGGCCCGGCTATACCTGACGTCTTATGGGACGCCAATGGCTTCATGCAAAACGCGCGATCGTCAACCTGAAGAAAGGTCAGGTGGTCGGCAAGCTGGTCAAGGAGATCACCGTGGCCGCCAAACTGGGCGGGGGCGATCCCGAAGGTAACGCGCGGTTGTTTGCCGCGGTGGAAAAGGCGAAGAAGGCCAGCGTGACGCGCGATGTGATCGAGCGTGCCATTGCCAAAGGCTCGGGCGTTGGCGGGGAGAAGATGCACCTCGACCAGGTGGTTTTCGAGGGCTACGCGCCGCACAAGGTGCCGGTGATTGTTGAATGCATGACCGACAACCACCAGCGGTTGACGCCGGAGATCCGGTTCCTGTTCAAACAGGGCGTGCTCGGCGCGACGGGCAGCAACAAGTTTCTCTTCGATCACGTGGGCCTCGTCGAGGCATACCATCCGGATCGCGGGGCCGACCTTGAAGCGGCGGCGATCGAGGCGGGGGCCAATGATTTCGAAGCGCTGAGCCATACGCAAAACGACGACATTCCTGAGGGCGCCGCGGGCGTCCGTTTCATCACCGACCGCACCGCCGTGCACGCGGTGTCCGTCTGGCTGAAACAGCATGGCTGGCACGTGGTCACCAGCGAGATCGGGTACACGGCCAAGCTTTTTCCCGAGCTGGATGACGCGAAGCGCGCCGAGGTGGGTGAATTTCTGCAGGCGTTGGAGGACCACGATGACGTGCAACGAGTCTGGGCGGCGGTGAAATAATTGACCGGGAGCCGGCCGCCGGCGGTCCAAAAAAACGCCGGCTTATTAAGCCGGCGTTGTGGAGAAAAAAAGCAGCGCGAACGTTACTTCTTTTTCTTTTTAGCGACTTTCTTCTTGGCAGGTTTTTTCTTGGCCATGGCTAAGTATCGGGAAAATTCCGCGCAGTTGCACGAAAAATTTTCAGGTCCGCGCCGAATGTTTTTCGCGCGAAAAAATTTCCACGGCGATGGCGATGGTCAGCGACCGCAAAGCTGCGCGAGTTCGCGCAGGTATGCGGCCGTCGGTTTGAATATTTTCTCGAGCGCGGCGGCGGAGTAGCGCCACTGCCAGTTGCCCTCGGCGCGGGCGGGTGTGTTGAAACGCGCACTGGAATCGAGCGAAAAAATATCCGGCAGCGAAACTATGGCGAGGCGGGCGACACTGGCGTAACTGGCGCGGATGAAATCCCACGGCACATCCGTGCCCGGAACGCGCAGATAACGCCGCAGATAGTTGCGCTCGGCCTCGGGCGCCGTCCGGTACCAGCCGAGCGTGGTGTCGTTGTCATGCGTGCCGGGATAGACGACGGCGTTGGCCACGGCATTGTGCGGGAGGTAGTTGTTCGCCGCGTCGCTGCCCCAGGCGAATTGCAGCACGAGCATGCCGGGCAGTCCGGAATCCTGGCGAAGCCGGATGACCGAGTCGGTGAGCACACCGAGATCCTCGGCAATGATGCGGGCGGACGGCAGCGCGGCGCGAAAAGCCCGGAACAGCGCGAGACCGGGCCCCGGGATCCACGCGCCGTGTCGCGCCGACTGCGCCGGATAGGGAATGCGCCAGTAGGCGTCAAAGCCGCGGAAGTGGTCGATCCGCACGATATCGCAGAGCTCGAACGAAGCGCGCAAACGGGCCAGCCACCAGGCGTAGCCATCGGCCCGGTGGGCTTCCCAGGCATACAGCGGATTGCCCCAGAGCTGCCCGTCCTTCGAAAAATAATCGGGCGGCACGCCGGCGACGGCAACCGGGAGGAATGTCTCCGGATCGAGTTCGAAAAGCGAGGGGTGGGCCCACGCGTCGGCGGAATCGCCGGCGACGAAGATCGGCAGGTCGCCGATGATCTCGATGCCGCGTTCCCGGGCGGCGGTGCGGAGCTGCGCCCACTGGCCGAAGAATAGATACTGGCCAAATTTATACGCCGCGATTTCGTCGTCCAGCTGGAGACGCAACGGGGATCTGGCGGCCCGGCGGTGATCACGCACATCAACGGGCCACTCCCACCAGACCCGGCCGGTGAAATGGTCCTTCAGCGCGCGGAAATAGGCATAGGCGTCAAGCCAGTGATCCTGCGTTCGGCAGAACGCGGCAAAATCACCGTAGGGCAGTTTGGGGTGCCGGCGCGTGAATTGTGCGTGGGCCGACCGCAGCAGCCGGGGTTTCAAGCTGTAGAGCGCGCCATAATCCACCTGGTCGGCCGGCAGGGCGGCGAGCTCCGCGAGATCACCGGTCGCCAGCAAACCGACGCGTACGAGGGGAGCAAGATCGACCAGGTAGGGATTGCCGGCAAAGGCGGAAAAACACTGGTAGGGTGAATCGCCGTAGCCGGTGGGTCCGAGCGGACAGACCTGCCAGTATTTCATACCCGCCGCCTGAAGAAAATCAAGCAGGCGGACCGCCTGTTCATCGAACACCCCGCATCCTTGGGTGCCCGGCAGGCAGGTCGGGTGCAGGAGAAGGCCGGCGCCGCGTTCTTTCAACCAGCTGAAAAGCGGGTCGGCTGGCCGAACCGCCGCGTCGTTCTCGGCCGTTGATGGAGCAATGTCCGCGAGCGCACAGGCGCGGGGCCGCGGCGACGGGCGGGAAGCGTTCTTTTTTCGCGTAGGCATCAGCAGGCGGGAGGCATAGTTGCCCGACGCGGCTGCGTCCACCACCGTTTCCCGGCTCGAAACAAAAAAGCGGACGGCTGTTGCCGTCCGCGGGAAGGGAAACGTCGGTTCGAGCAATTCAGGGCTTGGTGCGAAATTCCTTTTGCAGCCAATTCCGCAACATTTGTTTGTCGTAGTAGAGGGGTTCTTCGGAACCGGGCCGGCCGGATTGCATCAGGTAATCAAGGTCCTGGAGCCGGCGTTCGCCTTCCTTAACCACGGCGCCGTCAGCGCCGAGGAGCTGGAACTTCAGCTTAACGCGCGGGGCATAAATATCCTTCATCACGCGAATCTGGTACGGCTGGTTGAAGAGATTCTCCCCGGCGAGATCGACGTCGGTGACGGTGACGGTCAGTTTCTGTCCGGTGGCAAGAAGGGGCGCGGCGGTTTGCTGGATATAGTCGCGAAGCTGATCGAGATAATAGGTGCTGGTGTCAGTCCGGCCGTTCTCCCGGACATCGGTGAACTTGTCCGGGTCTTGAAAGGTAACGGTGACATTATCCGGCGCCTTGGCGGCGGCGGCCATCAGGGGGACAAAGCTGGCGGTGAGAACAAGGCCGGCGAAGAGTATGAGTTGACTTGTTTTCATGACGGTTGAACCAAACCCTATTCATTTTTGACCGAGCGGCAAATCGGATCGGGCTGACGTGCCAGCCGGTTCAGGAACCGGTCTTGAACTCCTTGCGCGCCCAATCCTTGAGCAGTTGCTTGTCGTAGAAGAGCGGTTCCTGGGAGCCGGGGCGCCCCGACTGCGCAAGGTAATCAAGGTCCTGGAGTTTGCGCTCCCCCTCCTTGAGCACCTTGCCGTCGGCCCCGATAAGCTGGAACTTCAAGCTGACGCGCGGGGGATACACATCCTTCATCACGCGAATCTGGTCCGGCTGGTTGAGACGGTTTTCCCCGGCGAGATCGATGTCGGTGATGGTGATGGCCAGTTTCTGGCCGGCGGCGAGAGCGGGCGAGGCGGCTTGCTGAAGGCAGGCCTGCAACTCGTCCAGATCGGAAGCGCTGTTGTCGTTGCTGCCGTTTTCCCGGACGTCCGTGAATTTATCGGGATCCTGAAAGGTGACCGTGACGCCGTCCGGCGGGTTGACGGCGGAAGAATGCACCGTGCCGCTGGTCTGACGAAGCGTGATTTCCCCGTTCATGGTGGAGATCTTGATATCCACGCCACCTCCGTTGAGCGTGCCACTTACCACCTTGCCTCCGGTGATCGGGGGCATCGGGGCGCGCGGTGCATGGGCGGGATGGGGAACCCGGGGCGCACGGGGCGCCGCCTCGGGGGTCGGCGCGATGTCATCGGAATCAGTTTCCTCCCGGACGGCGCGTTCCACTTCGCGTTTCACCTCGCGGGCTACCTGGATGGCCATGCGGGTGGCATCGGCCGCGGCTCGGGCGGCGTCAGCACTCATCCGCGCGGCATCACCACCGTAATTGTAGCCGGAGCCCTTGCCCTCGGCTTTGGTCTTGAGGACCGTCTCGTCAAAATCGGTGAGAATCGAACCGTTGTGGGTACGGAGGCGCACGTTGGCTTTCGTGTCGGCGGGTACCCGCAGATCCACCTCGCCGTTCATCGAGGTGATTGAAACCAGCTTTTGGGGCGGCTTGGCGTAGATGGCGTGCACCTCTCCGTTCATCGTGTTCACCACGATCGACCCGGCGATGCCCTCGAGCATCACCGCGCCGTTCATGTTGCTGATTTCGATATCCCCGTCGGTATTTTTCACCGTGAGGTCGCCGCCGGCCTCGGTCTTGATGTCGAGCGCCATGGTGCGCGGCACGGAAAGCTTGAACTCGGCATCGTGGTTGCCCCAGGCACTGTCCCCGGCGAGGCTCAGGTTCACGACATTGTCGTGCTCGGTGAGCTCGAAGGTCACCTCGTCGTCGAGCCGGCGGAGACCGTCACTCCGGGTCTCTTTGGCACCTTTCTGGTCGATGGTGGACTCAACCGTGACGGTGTCGCTTTCGACACCGGTAATCTTGATGTCAGCCCACGGCACGTCGACGCGGAGGGTGGCGGGCTTACCGGGATTCGAGAGCTTGACGGTGGCGGTCGAGCCGTCGTCGCCGGCATGGGCCGCCGGGCCGGTCAGCACGGCAGAGAGGAAGAAAGGAACGAGAAAGCGGAGGGCGGAGACGGTGGTTTTCATGAGAGGGCGGGGGGAGTTTCCTGGTGGAGCTTGGCGGCGGGATTGCCGCCGGGTTGAGCCGGCAGAAGCAGTACCGCGAGCGCGCGGCGCGCGGCCTCGCGCACGTTGCGGTCGAGGGCTTCATCGCGGCTGAATTTTTCAAAGACGGGCCGGGCGGCCTGGTCACGCGCCGAAGCGAGCAATTCGATCATGGCGACCTGGACGAGCGGGGCACTTTCGCGCGGCAAGGCCGAGAGCACGCCGGCGCGGACAAGAGAATCGTCGGCGTGCGGAGTCAGGGCCTCAACCGCGGTCAGCCGCACGTTGATGGAAGGATCAAAGACCAGCGAACCGACGAGATCCGTGAGGACCTTCCGATCGGGGCTTTTCAGGTCCATCGTCGCGAGCACGCTGCGCATGCGGTCGCTCGTGGACTGTTGCTGGAGGAGCGAATAGGTGACGAGCTGGCCCATGGAATTCACCTGGGCGCGGAGCGCGGCCAGCTCGGCTTTGGCGTGGTCGTCCGCCGGCGCCACCACGGCCGGCTGCGCAAGGAACTGCCGGCCGGCGAAGAGGCCGCCCAAGAGCAACGCGACCGCCAGAGCGAACTGCCGCGCGGGTTGTGCGGGCAGCAGCGCGGCGAAAAACCGGTCGATGCGGCCCCGGGCGAGGGCAAACGGGCTGGGCGCATCGGCTTCACGCTGGTGGGTCTCAAGCATGGCGTAGAACTGTTCGCGCAACCGCGGACCGGGCTCCTCGTTGGCGGGCAGCGCGTCGAGTTTGCGGGTGATTTCCTGCAGGGCGGACCATTCGCGCTGGCACGTCGGGCAACTGGCGAGGTGGTCGCGAAGCTGGGCGGCGGCATCAGCGGGCAGCGAGCCATCCTGGTAATCAATGAAGCTATCCTGGACACGTGAGCAGTTCATGCGGCTTTCTCCTTTCGGATTTTGAAATAGACTTCGCGGAGTTCCTTGAGGGCGCGGTGGGCGCGGACCTTGATGGCGCCGACCGAGCAGTCGAGCAGGCGCGCGATTTCCTTGTGTTCGAGGTGCTGGAGGCGCGAAAGCACCAGGACTTCCCGGTGCTCCAACGGCAGGCGGGCGAGGGCCGCGCGAAGGATGGTTACATCCTCGGTCGTGGCGGCTTGCTCCGATGGCTGCGGGTCGGGATCGGCCGCCTCAGGCAGATCGGCCGGATCGGAGGAAACCGGCGCGGCGGCGTGTTTGCGGAAATGGTCGGCGGCCACTTTGCGGGCCAGGTGGTAGATCCAGGCCGAGAATTTTCCCTCGTCCCGATACGTGTGCCGGTATTTGAGAATACGGTAGAAGACGATCTGGACCAGGTCCTCGCTGACGGTCCGCTGGTTGGTCAGCTGCACAAAGAACCCATAGAGGCGCCGGTGATAGCGCTCGAAGAGCTCGCCGAGCCGCCGGATTTCCCCGGCGCGGACAGCGATCATGAGTTCGTGGTCGGTGGGGGCTTCCACGGCGACGGGCAGGTTAACCACGGAAGGCTCGGAGTGAACTCGGAATTGTGTGACGGGAGCGACGAGCATGGGAAGCGGTCATGGGCGGTGTGCAGCTGGGAATACCTCCGCCGGCCGGAAAGGTTACAAACATCCCGGGGAAAGAATTGGCGGAGACGTCCGTCCTGATTAGCGTGACCGCCATGAATCGCCGGGATTTCCTCATCAAATCAAGCGCGGCGGTCTCCTTGGGCCTGGTCGCGAAGGGCCCGCTGATGGCCCAGGGGGCGTCTGCCCCGCCCGGACCGGCGCAGCCTCCGCCGCCCGTCACGGCGTTTCATCCGCTGCGTCGCAACACCGGTTACTTCACCGGCCGGGGTGGCACGATCGGCTGGCTGGCCGACGCCGACGCACTCGTGGCGGTGGACACGCAGTTTCCAGATACGGCGGCCATCTTCCTGGAGAAAATGCCGGGGCGCAACAGCCGCGGGCTCGATGCGGTGATCAATACCCACCACCACTTTGACCACACCGCGGGCAACGCGACTTTCCGCCCTGTCACCAAGACTATCGTGGCCCAGGCCAATGTTCCGGAACTGATGCGCGCCGCGGTCCGGCGCAACCCCAACCCGCTCCATGGCAACCTTGCCGATTTTCTGCCCGACACCACCTTTGCTGACGCGTGGCGCCATGACTTCGGCGACGAGACGATCGCTGCCCGGTATTTCGGTCCGGCGCACACCAGCGGCGATAGCGCCATCCTCCTTGAAAAAGCCAACGTGGTTCATGTGGGCGACCTCCTGTTTAACCGCATTTATCCGGTCATCGACCGGGGCGCAGGCGGTCGTTTCAAGGGCTGGATCGCGCGACTGGATGAACTGGTCAATACCTATCCAGCTGACGCCATTTACATCTGTGGTCACGGCCACCAGAAATTCGGGGTCACCGGCGGCCACGCCGACCTGCTCTACTTTCGCGACTATCTCAGCGCGCTGCTCACCCACGTCGAAAAGGAAATCAGGGCTGGCAAGACCAGGGAAGAAATCGTGAAGCTCGAGAATTTCCCGGGCTTTCCCGATTTGCATGTGCCACCTGGTCCCGGCAACCGGCTTGGTGGCAATCTGGTCGCGGCCTACGACGAACTCACCGGCGTTTGAGCCCCGCGGCACCGCGGCGTTCGACCCACGCGCATCCGGGTATCTTGCGCCGCCCGTGATGTGGTGGCTGCTCCGAACTGCTGACGGCGGAAAAGAAATGAGGGTGTCGCGTTCCACCGGACCCGCGCATGATCACCGTCGCGGAGGCCAAGGATCTTGGATTGATAGGGACCGGGCGAGGCAGTTGGCTGCTTTGAGCTTGTCCAGATTTGTCGCCGGGCGCTAAATCGCCCTTCCCGTCATTTTCCCGCCGGTGGCGGAATCCCGTCCGCTTCCGGCACCCGGTTCCGTTTCGCGCAGCCAGCTTTCCCCAATGAAAAAAACACCCGCCCTCATTCTCGCGCTCGGCCTGTGTCTGGCCGTCAACGCGTCCGCACAGAAATTTCCCGGCCTCGCGCTCACGCCGCCGATGGGCTGGAACACCTGGAATACATTCGCCTCCAACATCAGCGAAGACCTGATCAAGCAAACTGCGGAATCAATGATCGCGAATGGTATGCGCGACGCCGGTTACCGATACATTGTGCTCGACGACACTTGGTCCGCCTTGGAACGCGATGCCCGGGGCAACCTCGTGCCGGACCCCAAAAAGTTTCCAAGCGGCCTGAAGGCCCTGGGAGACTTTCTGCACGCCAAGGGATTCCTGTTTGGCATCTATAATTGCGCGGGCACCAAGACCTGTGGCGGCTATCCCGGCGGTCGTGGCCACGAGTATCAGGACGCCCTCGCCTATGCCTCCTGGGGCGTTGACTACCTCAAATACGACTGGTGTGACCACGGCACTGCCGACGCCCGCGAGACTTACAAGACCATGCGCGACGCACTTTACGCCGCCGGCCGGCCCGTGGTATTCAGTCTGTGCGAATGGGGCCAGAACAAGCCCTGGGAATGGGCGGGCGACGTCGGCAACCTATGGCGCACGACGGGCGACATCTATGATTCCTACGACGGTCGCAAGGGCTGGGCGATGGGATGGAAGCGCATTCTTGACCTGCAATACTCCCTCGTTGAAAGCAACGGTCCCGACGGAATCGGCAAGTATGCCGGTCCCGGGCATTGGAACGATCCCGACATGCTCGAGGTGGGCAAGGAAGGGCTGAGTTTTGCCGAGTCGCGCGCCCACTTCAGTCTTTGGTGCATCATCGCCGCTCCGCTCATGGCCGGCAACGACGTGCGGCACATGGCCCCGGAAATTCGCGACCTCCTGACCAACCGCGATGTGATCGCCATCGACCAAGATCCGCTCGGCAAGCAGGGCTTCCGGGCCCTCGCCGAGACGGGAAAGAATATCGAGATCTGGGTGAAGGAACTCAGCAATGGCGAATGGGCCGTGTGTGCGCTCAACACCAGCTCCACCGCGGCCGATCTCACCGTTGATTGGAGCAAGCTCTGGACCATCTCCGGCGACTTCCAGGTGCATGACATCTACGCCGGCAAGTCCGCGGGTGACACCCGCAAGCCCTACACTGCGCGGGTCGACTCGCACGACGTCCTGCTCTTTCGGCTTACGCCGGTTAAGAAATAGATAGTCGCGAAAATTCGGCGGCGATTCCCGGCAGCGGGTTTACGGGTCCAAAAGATTGTTTTGGACCGGCTATCCTCTGAACACACGGCAAGGAAACCAGACGGCGGTGGACCGCGGTTTACGGGAGCTTCTCAAGTTCCAGACAAGGAATCTCATTAACATTGATTCGGAATGTACGTAATATCCGCCTTCCCCTATTGCCTTATCCCAGCGACTTTGAACCGCCCGGGTTTACCGCAGGTTTGGCCCGAATAGTCCGCAAAAAACCTCATGAAGCTCAAGATTGTCGGATCGCCACTCCCCAATATCCCTTGGCAGCCTCGTCCAGCCGGCAGCCAGGACCTGCTCTGGCGCTACGACGCCAACCCCGTCATCGGGCGCCGCCCGCTCCCGCATGTGACCGGAATCTATAACAGCGCCGTGGTGCCATGGAAGGGTGGTTTCATCGGCGTGTTTCGTACCGAGGGCATGGATCGGGTGCCGCACCTCCATGTGGGGCGCAGCCCGGACGGTTTGAAATTCACCTTCGAGCCGAAGCCCATCAACCTCACCGGCAACGAGCCCGAGGTCCTGCGCCACGAATACGCCTACGACCCGCGTGTCACCGAGATCGACGGCGTGCATTACGTCACGTGGTGCAACGGCTACCATGGCCCCACCATCGGCATCGCGAAGACAACCGACTTCAAGAAATTCGAGCAGATCGAAAACGCCTTTCTGCCCTACAACCGCAACGGAGTGCTCTTTCCCCGCAAGGTGAACGGCAAATATCTGATGCTCAGCCGGCCCTCCGATACCGGGCACACCCCGTTCGGCGATATCTTCACCAGCGAAAGCCCTGATATGGTCTACTGGGGCAGGCATCGTCACGTCATGGGGCGCGGCTGGCCCTGGTTCCAAGGCACCAAGATCGGGGCCGGCCCCTCACCCATCGAAACCAGCGAGGGCTGGCTGCTCATCTATCACGCGGTTACCGGCACCTGCAACGGTTTCGTCTACTCCATCAGTGCGATGATCCTTGATTTGGAGCAACCGTGGAAGGTCATCGCCTCGGCGCGGCAGGCATTGCTTTGCCCGGAGGCGCCCTACGAGCTGGCGGGTTTTGTTCCCGGTGTCTGTTTCCCGGTTGGCTGCCTCTGCGACAGCGCGACCGGCCGGCTCGCGATCTATTACGGGGCGGCCGACACGGTTTCCGCCGTTTGCTTTGGCAATGCCGGGGAAATCATCCGGTTTGTGAAGGACAATCCGTTGAAGAAATAGTCGGGCCGTTCCACTTCGCATGGGCATTCTGTCCTTGGCCACGGCGGCGTGGCACTTTCGCGATGCCACCCGTCGCTCTGCTTGGCGGACAGCAGTCGTGCCGGGCTGTGTCCATCGCGATCTCCTTCGCCACGGGCTCATTTCCGATCCGTTCTGGGCCAACAACGAGGCCGGCCTGCAATGGATTGAGGAACGCGACTGGGAATATCGCGCCGAGTTCAGCGTCCCGGCGGAGCTCCTGGCTGAAAAGGTGATCGAACTGGTCGCCGACGGGCTTGATACCGTGGCCACCGTCCGGCTCAACGGCGGGGAAATTGCGCACACGGAGAACATGTTCATCGGGTGTCGCTGGAACGTGAAGCGGTGGTTACACCGGGGGAGGAACACGCTGGTGATCCGCTTCGCCAGTGCGGCGGGATACATTCGCACCCACCGCACCCGACATCGCCCGCGCGATATCAACGATCCCGTCGGCGGCTGTACGGTGATTCGCAAACAGCAATGCCAGTTTGGCTGGGATTGGGGACCGCGGTTCGTCACCGCCGGGATCTGGCGCGACATCCGGCTTGAAGCCTGGAGTGGAAACCGGCTGGAAAGCGTGCGGGTAACGCAGGATCACCGCCCGGACGGTAGCGTGCGACTGCACCTGACGCCGGAGCTCACGTTGCCAAACACCACGGTGACCTGCCGTTGGCGGCTGACGCTGGACAAAGTTGCGGTGGGCGAGGGGAGTGGAGCCGGAATTCTTGTTCAGCATCCGCAGCTATGGTGGCCCAACGGCCAGGGAGCCCAGCCGCTTTATCGCCTCGAGGTCGAGGTCACCGGGCAGGACGGAACCCGTGTTGGCCGGTGGGCAGGACGGATCGGCCTGCGGACAATCGTGCTCGACCGGCACAAGGACAAATGGGGCGAGTCTTTTCAGTTCATCGTCAATGGCCGGGCGGTTTTTGCCAAGGGCGCCAACTGGATTCCCGCGCACAGTTTTGCCGCCGGTTTGACCCGCGCCGACTACGAGCGCGATTTGCGCAATGCGGCCCAGGTCCACATGAACATGATCCGCGTGTGGGGCGGCGGCATTTACGAGAGCGAGGATTTCTATGACCTGTGCGACGAACTCGGTCTGCTCGTCTGGCAGGACCTGATGTTTGCCTGCACGCTATATCCGGCGGATCGGAAATTTCTGGCGAGCGCGCGCGCCGAAGCGGAGTTTCAGGGCCGGCGGCTGCGCCACCGGGCGGCGCTGGCCCTCTGGTGCGGCAACAACGAGGTGTTTGGCTGCAACCAGCACGAGCTCGTGCGGGACCGCAAGAAGCGGGCCGACTACCTGAAGCTTTTTCACCGCGAGCTGCCGGCGGCGTTGAAGATGGTGGATCGAGCGACGGCCTACTGGCCGGGGTCACCGTGGCGTGGTGATCTGGCGGCGGATCACGCTGCGGGCGAGCGGCGCGGCGACACGCATTTCTGGGACGTGTGGCACGCCCGTCAGCCGGTGAAGGATTACGAGAAATACCTTTTCCGGTTTGTCTCGGAATTTGGGATGCAAAGCTACAGTTCGCGGGAAACCAACGCGACATTCTGCCCGCCGCATGACGACAACGTCTTTGGACCGGAGATGGAGAACCACCAAAAGAACCGGTTCGGGAACCAGATCATCTTGGATTACGTCTCCCGGCTGTATCGATTTCCGAAGGGCCAGGACGAGCTCATCTACCTATCGCAGCTGAATCAGGCCTACTGCATGCAGGTCGGGGTCGAGCACTACCGGAGAAACATGCCCCGCTGCATGGGCGCCTTGTACTGGCAGCTCAACGACTGCTGGCCGGTGGCGTCGTGGAGCTCAATCGAGTTCGCCGGCCGTTGGCGCGCGCTCCACCATGTCGCCCGCCGGTTTTTCGCTCCCGCGGCAGTCTCGGCGCACGTGCCCGGTGGCGAAACCACGATCATCAACAATTATCGCCGGACCACGGTCCGCGAGGTGCATATTTATACCGTCTACGATGCGCCGCAACCCGCCCGGGGCCTGCTCCGCTGGGACCTTTTCCACTGTGATGGTCGGATAGTCAGTCGTGGCCGCAAACGGGTGGCCTTGCGTCATGGCGAGAGCGTGCGCCAGCACACGCTAGACCTGGCGACACCGCTGGCACATCACGGTCGCGATTCGCTCTATTTGCGGCTGGCACTGGATATCGCGGGCAAGTGTGTAAGCGAAGACACGGTGTTCCTGACACCACCGCGATTCATCGACCTGCCGAAAGGGCGCGTGGCGGTTCGCATCCGGCTCGTTTCGCGCTTCCGGGCCGCGTTTACCTTTGTTTCGCCCGTGTTTCAGCACCGGTTTGCGTTCGATCTTGGTGGAACTGAACATCACTCCACCGACAACTACTTTGAGTTGTATCCGGGCGAGAAGAAGACGGTCACGGTCGAATTTAAGCGGCCGCAGACCGCCGCGCACCTCCGGCAGCGCATCAGTTTCCGATCCCTGGCTGATACTTACCAGTGAAGTTTCTTTTGTCCGTCGTACCGCGCGATCCCGCTGCATCCGCCGGTGTTGGATCAAACGCATTGACAGTTGCCGGCTTGCCAGCCCGGGGAACCTTGCCACCTTGCGGGTTAATGAGACCCCAGGTGTTGCTCGTTTTCCTGACCCGTTTTGAGGAAAGCATGGCTATGCTAAAGGGCATCGCGCACTACGAGCGAACCCATCAGCTTTGGGCTGCGTTTCATGATGACCAAGCCCGCGCCGAGACCGAGCCGCACTGGCTTCGCAGCAAGAAATGGCATGGCGTGATCAGCCGGCACACCACGCCGGGGTTGGTGCAGGTTTGCGCGGAATTGAAAATCCCGCTGGTCGACCTGAACGATATCGAGCCCTATCCCGGGGTGCCCAAGGTCCGACCGGACAATGTCGGGCTTGGACATCTCGGGGCCGAGCATTTTCTTGAGCGGGGTCACCAGCACTTTGGCTTTACCGGCTTTTCCAATGACGGGTGGTCATGTGAAAGGCGCGACGGGTTTGTCGAGGCCCTGCGCCTTGCCGGGCGCGAATGTGATGTATTTGACGTCAATTATCCCGGCGATCTCACCCCGGTCTGGGACGAAGCGCAGATCGCGTCGCTTGCCAACTGGCTGAAACGGTTACCCAAGCCGGTTGGAGTCATGGCTTGCATGGATTTGCGCGCCCAGCAAATTATCAATGCCGCCCAGGCCAATGATATCCTTGTGCCGGAGGAAGTTGCGATACTAGGAGTAAATAACGATCCCATCCGTTGCGAAATGACTTATCCCCCGCTCTCAAGCGTGGTGCCGAACGCTTTCAAGTCCGGTTACACTGCCGCCGAAATGCTCGCGGAGATGCTCGCGGGCCGGAAGCCCAAGAGCTATGACCTGAGGATTGAGCCGGTTGGCGTGGTGACCCGTCCCTCAACCGACGTGCTGGCCATTGCAGATCGCAACATGGCTACCGCGCTCAGCTTCATCCGCGAGCGTGCCTGCCACGGAATTACGGTCGACGAAGTGATGCGTCACGCGTACGCCTCCCGCAGTCAGTTGGAGAAGAAATTCCGCCATTTTCTTGGCCGGTCCCCCCAAGCGGAAATACGCCGGGTGCAGGTCGGCAAAATCCGCCAGCTTCTCATCGAGACCGACTTTCCGCTGAAGAAGATAGCGGAGCTCACGGGCTTTGAACATGTGGAATACATGTGTGTGCTCTTCAAACGCCTGACCGGTGATTCTCCGGGTATCTATCGGAAGAAAATGCAGTCCAAAGTTGCTCAATAAAGCTGCCGCGGGCATGGCGCAAATAGCCCCGATCCTGAGACATAGCGCGAGGAATACCCTTGCAAAGGATCTCAATTCATGAGCAATTGAACTCATTCACGGCAAGCTGCGTGAAGCCTATAGTCAACATGCTGTTGGTGGGGTTCTGCCCCAGAACAGCACGGTCTGACACCTGACTGTTCGTCCGACCATACACCCCCAACCCTAACGACCATGAATCGATTGTATTCGCGTGCCGGAGCGTTCGCGCTCACGTCCGTGTTGTGTCTAGTAACCGTGGGGCGCCTCTCGGCGCAAGCCACTGCAGCGCCAGCTGCTGCCAAACCGGATGAAGAGACGATTGTCTTGTCTCCCTTCGTCGTTGAAGCGAGTGAAGACCAGGGCTACACCGCCAAGGACACCTTGGCCGGTACCCGCGTCCGTACCGAGTTGAAAGACGTTGCTTCCGCGATTTCCGTGGTAACGCAACAATTCCTGAAGGACACCGGCGCGAAGAATTCCGCCGACCTTTTGGTTTACACGCCGAGCACCGAGGTGGCGGGTATCCGTGGTAACTTCAGCGGTGTCGCCGGCGGTGGCATCTACCAGGAAAATACCATCAGCCAGACCACCCGCGTTCGCGGCTTGGACTCGGCGGACAACACCCGCGATTACTTCCTGACCGACATCCCATGGGACGGCTTCAATGTAGGTCGCGTCGATCTGCAGCGCGGACCGAATTCGATTCTCTTCGGTACGGGCAGCCCGGCCGGTATCATCAACACCAGCGTAAACGACGCGTCATTCAAGACCGCCTACAACGTTGAAAATCGCATCGATCAATACGGTTCGGTTCGCAACTCGATCAACTTCAACAAAGACTTGATCAAGGGCGTGCTCGCGATTCGCGTCGCGGCGGTTAAGGACAACGAACTTTACGAGCAAAAGCCGGCCTTCAACAACAGCACCCGCTACTACGGTGCCATTCGTTTCGACCCCAAGCTTTTTGGCGAATCGAACCACACGTCGATCCGGGTCAAGTATGAGGACGGCAAGGTAAACTCGAACAACCCGCGGTCGATTCCGCCTACGGACGACATGTCACTCTGGTTCAAGACCGGCGTCGACGCCTATGGCCACTACGGATACAATCACCTCATTCTCAACCAGTTTAGCCTGACTAATCCCACGCCGTGGGGCGCGGCCCTTCCAGGCGCCAAGGGTGGCAGCTATGCAGCGGGACTCCAGCTCGCCAACGCCATCCGCACCTACTGGCCTGACATTACGAACTACTACGAAGCGACCCCCCGGGGTGTTAATAGCGTGCAGAATGCCCCGGTTCCGTCGGCCACCCCGCTGCTGACCATCGCCAACCAGCCGAACATCGGCCTGTCAAGCAACGGCAGTGGTGGCAACGCGGTCCAGGCCATCAATCCCAATTACCTGCCTCTCGCGATCCCGATGGCATCCACCTACTATCGCGATATCGGTACTTCCAACAACGGTGTTTCCAGCTCCAACCCCGGCGGGTCGACCCCGATCCCCGGCGGTATCTATTACGCCAATATCGTGCTGCAGGATCCCAGTATCTTCAACTACTACAAGCTGCTCGGCGACGGCCCCAACAAGCATGAGTACCAGAAGTGGAATGCCTTCAATGTCGCAATCGACCAGCAGCTGTTCCACGACCGCCTCGGTCTGCAGTTTGCCTACGACCACCAGGACTACTTCTCCAGCGCCGAGCAGTGGATGGCAGGTGAAAATTACAACATCAACATCGACATCAATGCGACCTATGCCAATGGCGCCGCCAATCCGAATGTCGGCCGCCCGTATTTCGGCAACGGCGCTTCCGCCCCGGGCCTGAACTATTCGAACCACATTGTCCGAGAGGGAGTCCGCTTCACCCCGACCTTCGAGCTTCGGGCCAGTGACTTCCTGGGCGATGATTCCACCCTCGCGAAAATCATCGGCAAGCAGAATTTCACCGGCGTCATGGAACGCGACACGGTGAAGAACGACTATGTCAACTGGGCGGAATACGCCACGACGCCCGATTATCCCCAGAGCGGATCGCTGAATCTCAACGCCGCCAACACGCTGAATTCCAACCGCAGCTTCGAGTGGATCGCCTACGTCGGGCCGAGCCTCCTCAACGCCGCGTCCCCGAAGGGAGCGAATCTCACGAACATTCCCTACATGATCGCGCCCCCGACCAGCCAGTACGCGACGGTGTTCAATTCGGCTTGGAACAAGCCGACAGATCCGAACGATCCCAACTACGTCAATCCGGCCGCGACCTTTACCTGGGTCAACTACCAGAATGGATCGAGCAATACGACCACCCAGCGGGACAATCCCGCCAACTATGTCGGCTGGACGACGCAGAACATCTCTTGGCTGCGGGCAAGCGACCCGTCGCAGTTCCCGAGCCTCGTGGAGTCGGCCAATCGTACCCGCACCCGGGACATCTCGACTGGATTCACATGGCAGGGCTACATGCTTGGCGGCGACCTCGTTCCTGCCTTCGGTTGGCGCAAGGACGTAATCACGGCCTATCAGACGGTTGCACCGACGAACGCTCTCTCCGGCTTCACGGATCTCGGCTACCAAGATGATCTGGGCTCCCGCACCGATGTGCGTGGCGAAAGCAAGTCCTGGGGCGGCGTCTATCACCTCCCGAAGTCGCTTACGTCCCACCTGCCGTGGGGCAGCACGGTAAGCATTTTCTACAACCGCTCGAGCAACTTCAAGGCCGACGCGACCCGTTTGGATCTGGCCGGAGAGATAATCCCCAATGCCAGAGGCCAGACCAAGGAATACGGCGTTACCATCACCACGCTGAACGACAAGCTGTCGTTGAAAGTGGACTGGTTCAAGACGAAGGTTGCAAACGCGACCTTGGCCGACACGCAGGGTAACTCGATCGCCGGTCTGGGCAACAACGCCTACTTTGTTGCTGATGGTTCGATCTGGGGTTGGGCATGGGCGACAAACGTCCAGGAAGGTCTGGCCGGCAATACGCCGAACACCAACTTCTTCGACGCGGCGAATGCAGACGGTCTGCCCCGGAATACACCGGCTCAGATCGCCGCCTATGATGCCTATAACCGGACTGGTGGTACCTTTACTGACGGTAACGGCACGACGCATACCTACGTCGGCGGCAATGCCATTGTAGCGGCTTGGCTCCATGCTCCGTTCCCGGCGCATTTCTTCTCGAGCTATTCGCTCACGCCGGCGATCAATCCGACCTTGGCTTATGCCTCCGGGCGCTTGGTCGACGCCTATGTCGGCGGCGTCCCCGGCGGCTTCGCCGGCGGCGTTCCAGCGGGTGGTGGTTCGAGCTTCGGCAATCACCAGACGACGGTAGACAACCTCTCGAACGGTACCGAAATCGAGCTCACCTACCAGCCGGTGAAGAACTGGAACATCACCCTCAATTATTCGAAGGTGAATGCGACCCACGAAAACATCGACCCAGTATCGAAGAACTTCCTCAGCACGATGACCGCTTTCATGAACGGTCCGGGCGGCCAGGTCCGCGAGTGGTATAATGGCGGCGGCACCCTTGGTGCCCAATGGAATGCGAGTATCGTCGCCCCGTACGCCGTGCTCGTCAACGAGCTCGGCCACGAGGCACCGGAAGTCTCGCCGTGGCGGTTCAACGGTGTCACCACCTACAACTTCGACCACGGATTCCTGAAGGGCGCGTTTGTTGGTGGCGCGCTGCGCATCGAAGCCGGCCGTATCCTCGGCTACAAATATGATGCGACCTTCGTAAACGCGATCACCTCCGACCCGAACTACGCTGCAGTCAGGGCGCTCACCCTCGGCGGTCTGAATGTCAACCAGCCGTACCGCGGCCCAGATGACACCCACCTAGACGCTTGGGTGGGTTATTCCAGGAAGATTAGCGATAAACTTAACTGGCGCATCCAGCTGAACATCAGGGATGTGGGCGAGAAGGATCGATTGACTCCCTCACGGATCAACCCGGATGGCAGCATTGCCCTCGCCCGCATTCAACAGGGCATGGGCTTCCAGCTGACCAACTCGTTCGACTTCTAAGACAGCGTTTCCTGAGAGAGCGGATTTCCGCTCCCGAAGAAAGACAAATTCAAGTCCGGCGGCCAAAAGCCGCCGGACTTTTTCTTGTCTGAACGAATGACGGTACGGATGCGCCGGAGCCGCATAGCTCAGCTAGACTTGGCCGGCAATTCGTCCGCAATGGTTCGTGCGGCGAGTCCGCCAGCGGTTGCATTTACGATCGTCCGACGACGAATTACGGAGTCGGTTCCACAACTGTCAGGAGAGATGAGTTGACCGGAACGGTCTGTTCCGTGGTTGGTCCGAATGGCCAATGAACGCGAATCGTCGCGGGTGGATTGCTGTCGGGATAACCAAAAAAACAATCCGCAGTCGACTGGCTGCAATAGCCTGACCCGGCGGCGATTTCGCAGGTCTGGGTTGAACCGTCGGCAAGGCGGACCGTAACGCGAGCACCGATTGCGGAATGATTGCCCTTGGGGCCTTGGAGTTGGACGCGCAGAGAATGCCGGCCCGCCACACCTTGGTTGCGAAACGCCAGAGTAGAATTGTTGTTTCGGGTCAACAAGAAGCCGGGCCAGCCATTGCCGTCGAGATTCAAGGCGACAAGTGCCTTGGCATCGCCACTTACAAGCAAGTGGCTGGTGGCAGGCGTCACGGAAGTGAAATGACCATGACCGTCGCCCCGAAGCAACTGGCTGAGCCCGCCGTCAAAACGGCCGACGTAGGGAATGGGCGCAAAGGAATTTTGCACGGCATAAATATCGGCGTGGCCATCGCCATCAAAATCCCCGGCAACGATGCCCTGGAGTGGCGCGATTTGGGCGATGCGGGGCAGTGGTTCGAACCGAAAGGTACCGTCAGGCTGGCTCAGAAAGATGCCACTGCGCAGCTCCGTGGCGGCAAATCGCCGGGCCGCGGAAAGTCGGTCATCGCCAAGAATCTCCCCTAATGTCGCCCGGGCATAGAGGTTATTCTTCGGGTAGTGTTTAAGGACCGATGGAATCACAGCGCCAAGATCCTTGCGATTGCGCCACGGAAACAGGTGGTCACCCTCGTAGTAGGCTTCGATGGCCAACGGCTCCTCGCCGCTTCCGTTGAACTCACCGTAAAACAGCAGCGCCGGGCGTTCGGAGTCGGCGTGATATTGGGTGTTGAGGCCCGCATTGCCGACAACGTAGTCGGGTCGGCCGTCGCCATTGAAATCCGCTGCCGCAATCGATGTCCACCAGCCAACTCCGGCAGCGGCGAAACCTGCCCGCTCGGACCAGTCTGTGAATCCCTTGCCCGCGTCATTGTGAAAATACTTCACCGTGCCCCAATCGAGGGCGAGCAGCAGGTCGGGCCAGCCGTCCCCATCGACGTCGCTCCACAGGGCGGACGTCACCATGCCAACCTCGCGCAGCCCCGGGGCCAAAGCATCGGTCACATCCTCAAACTTGCCGCCACGATTTGCCAACAAGGCGCTGCGCGGCGAAAGCGGATACTGACCTGGCAGCACCCGTGCGCCGATGAACACGCCGAGCCGGCCGTCATGATTGAAATCGGCAGCGGCCACTGCTCCGGCGTTGATCGACAGCGTGGGCAAAGCGTCCCCGGCGGCCGGCCGAAAACCGCCGCGGCCATCATTGATAAAAAGCCTCGGTTGATACTCGGGCGCGCCGGCCAGCAGGGCATTTCCACCCTTGGTTACAAGCAGGTCATCTACCCCGTCGCCATTGGCGTCAAACAGCAGGAGCGGTCCGTCGTCGATGGTGGTGCCGGTCGTGACGCTGGAACTGTCAACGGTGGCGAAATGTCCGGCGGCCGAGGATTGAAGGATGCGCAGCGGATCAAGCGTGGTGCCGCCGATCACAACGGCAATCCTTCCACTGCCGTCAATGTTACCCACGGCCACGGCGGGGCCGCGACGGTTAAGCCGGAACGGTAGCAACCGCTGCAGCGCGGATTCATCGACGATATCTTCCCTTGACCGGTATGCGAGACCGGTTGCCTGACTTGCTTCCTCAAACTGAAACTCCGGGACGGGTTTCGTCTCCGGCGGCGGAACCGGGGTTGAAGGTTCGGTGATCGCAAAACGCCGGTCAACGGCGAGATTTTCAAAGGACTGCACGTGACCGCTGGGCCAGCTCACGACCAAACGCTGGATGTTCGTGTCGTCACCGAGGCCGAAATGAATGATCGGTTCGCTGCTGGACAAAACCCCCCGGGCCAAGACCAGCTGACGGACTTGCGGACCGGAAGCGGTTTCAATCCGAACCATCGTCCCGACGCCAAACCGATTGGAAAGGGTGCCATGGAGATCGATGACCACCCGATGCCCGGTGTCGGAATCATTGCGCATCAGGGTCACACCTTTATGGTAGTTCGCATAGACCAGATCGAGGTCGCCATCGCCGTCCAGATCACCGAAGGCGGACCCAAAACTCACGCCGCGCTGGTTGAGGCCCCAGGCGGCGCCAACATTTTCAAATCTGAGATCGCCCCGATTGCGAAAAGCCAGATGCGCCTCGGTAAGCGGCGGGCTGTCGCGCATGACGCGTAGACGCTCCGCCATCGTTTCGGCGTTCATCTGACGGGAGATAAGGTCGACGTTGGTCGCCTCGCGATGCATGCCGTTGGTGACGAAGAAATCGAGGCGGCCGTCGTTGTCGAGGTCCTCAAAGCGAGGGGACCAGGTCCAGTCAGTGGCTGCCAGGCCGATGAGATAGGCGGCCTCAAGGCAGCGGCCGGTGCCGGTGTTGAGATAGACCACATTGCGTTCGTATTGTGGCGCCAGACCGGGATTCCGGTCATTCTCAATGGTGCGGCCGCGCGAGTCGGCCATGCCGCGTTGATCCTTCTCGTGGGTGGTCGCGGCCATGTCGGGTACGATCAAATCGATCAACCCGTCATTGTTGATGTCACCCAGGTCCGAGCCCATCGCGGAAAACGGCATGTGGGGAACCACCTGATCGATCACATTGGTAAAGGTGCCGTCGCGGTTGTTGTGGTAAAGTTTGTCAGGCTGCGAAAAATCGTTGGCGACGTAAAGGTCCGGCCAGCCGTCGTTGTCGTAGTCCCACCACGTGGCGGAGTGCCCCTGGGCTTCGCCCGAAATCCCGGCGCGCTCCGACACGTCGGTGAAGGTGCCGTCGCGGTTGTTGTGGAACAGGTAATTCTTCTGACCGTTGGGGTGCTCGTTGAAACTCAGCAGATTTGTCTGGATGAAGACGTCGAGCCAGCCGTCGCGATCATAGTCGCAGAACGCCGCCATGACGCTGGCATCCTTGACGTCCAGACCGTAGGCGTGGGCCATCTCCTTGAAGGTGCCGTCGCCTTGGTTGATGTAGAGCAGGTTCGGGGCGTTGAAACGGCAGACGTAGATATCCAGTCGTCCGTCGTTGTTCACATCGACGAAAGTCGCCCCCTGCTTCCATACCAGGGCCGCCGCGCCCTTGTCGCCAACGCCGGCCTTCTCGGTCACGTCCTCGAATTTCCAGCCGCCGAGGTTGCGGAACAGCCGGCAGCTTTCAGTCTTGCTGACGACGAATATGTCCGGCTTGCCGTCCCCGTCGTAGTCACCGATCGCCACCCCGGTGCCGATCGAGCCGACTTGAAATTCACGATAAAGTTCTCCCCACATTTTGGGGTCCGAATAATCGTTCGTCGTCACGACACCGGTTTGGGCGGGTGGCAGCTCGGTGAACATTGTCGCGCCGCGTGGACCCGACCGCGGAGCCAGCGGCTGCTCCGTGAGCCCGCCGGTGGATTGGGCTGCCCGCCCGGGCGCGCCGTGGAACAACGCCAGCGCCAGCAGGGTCCCGGCGAGGCATTCTCCCGCGAAACTCCAGACTGCCAGACGGTGGGAGTTGGCCGGAGGGAACATGGACCTGACGATACAGCGGGGGCCAAAAAGGTGAGTCAAGAGAGAGTTGTTTTCCGCGGGTTCGACTTTCCTTGCCCCGGCTTCACCGGCAATTCAATGATCATTCCTCAACTAGCGGCGATCCCGCCGTGAGCCGAATGAGTCTGATTCCCAAGATAGTTCCCCGATTGTGGATTGCCGCTTTGGTGTGCGCCTGCGGCTTTCTGGTCTGGACCAACACGGTCCGTTTGCAGCGCGTCGGGTACGTATCCGGCCTGGCCGGCCGCTCCGCTCCGGTGGACGTGGCCGACGCCGGTTCGCCCACCGGCTATGCCAACGGGCAACGCGAATTGATCGTGCCCGAGCGGAACGAAAACAGCTTCGATTGGATCGCACAGACCCAGCAGATGTTCGCCCGGGGCGAATGGCGGGTCCGGCATGTTGACTACGAAAATGCCCCGTTCGGGCG
>JBBIHQ010000001.1:170429-201832 GCA_037446975.1 Opitutia bacterium | reverse complement strand
CTAGCTTGCGCTAACGGGCAGGCCTTGGCGGGCGCGGTAGCGGGCGGGTGGATAAGCCATCTCGCGTTTGAACGCGTTGCTGAAGGCGAAGGCGTCCTCGTAGCCCACCCGGGTGGCAATGGACGAAATCTTCTCCCGGGTACAAGTGAGCAGGTCGGCGGCGAAGAGCATCCGTAGGTGGGTGAGCTGCGAGAGCGGCGGGCGCCCGCAGTGGTGGCGACAGAGTCGGCGCAATGTCTCAGGGCTAAGACCGGCGCATCGGGCCATGCGCTGCAAGTTCCAGTTTCCGCCGAGGCTCTGCTGAATTGTCAGCCAAAGCTGACTCAGTCGCGGATCGGCATCGCCGGGCTGCAAGATGCGTGACGCCTGCCGTTGCATTGTTGCCGCCCACAGGTCCAGCACTGCCGGTTCGGCTTCGCCCCCCGCTTCGTGGCAGAGTCCTTCGATGGCAAGATGAAGGCTCCGGGCGTCGCCGCGCACAAGGCGGGGCGCCTGGTCGGTCGCCAGCATAGGACATTGTCTATTCTCGTCGTAGATAACCCAGCAGACGTCCCACCGCCCGCCCGCGCCAACTCCATAGGCGCAGAGCGTGCGGGGCGGTGCCAGATACACGTAGCCCGCCGGACATCGGTGCCAGCGCCCGTTGACGAGCACCCGGCCTTCGCCACCGGTGCAGGCCAGGATCTGGCTGAAGGCGGGACGGTGGCGAACAAACCGGTAGCCGCTCCGGGCCTGCGAGTACCCGGCAAATCTGGTCTGGGTAAACTTGAAGGCCGGGACCTGCCGGACACTGACCAGCCACTCACGGGTCTTCGCCCCGAGCGAATGGGTCTCCAAGAGATTTTCCGGGCGGCTTTCCATCTTCCGGCAAGACGGTCATCACATCAACCCGCCGACGCAATGTTGAAGTCCGAGGCGAGGATATTGCAAAGGTATTTGTGGATGCGTCCGATGGACAGAACCCAGCAATTGTGTTAATACAAAGGTTTACGGTTCCTCCCCTCCAAATGAAATCACCTCCGGTTGACGCCCACATTTCGGACGGTGGCGGGCGTTGTGAGTCCGCCCTTCGGTCCGCAGAATCAAGCGGCGCGATCGCGGAGGTCTGGTTTCCGTTTTTCCGGCCCGCCGGCCTCGCCGTCCCGGTCCGACCTTGCCCGGGCCCGGGCGTCTGGTGGATTTTCGCGATGGCCCGCGGCGATCGATTTCGCCTGAGGTTTGGCCCGAATAAGGTAATCCCCAAATACGGCGTGACCGCCCGGACGAGTGCTGCTTAACTTTCCCCAATTATCAGAACCATGAAACGTCTCCAATGCAGTCTTTTCACCCTTATCCTCATGCTCGCCGCAGGCGTCTTGGTGCCTTCTGCAGCCGCCAGCACTTCGCGGGAGCGTCTGCTCATGGACTTTGGCTGGAAGTTTCATCTCGGCAATGAATGGGGCATCGGCCAAAATCTGGCCAAAGCCGGCACAGGATATGGCCCGGCGAGCGCCACCTTCAGCGACCAAAGCTGGCGAAGCGTGAATCTCCCCCATGATTGGGCGGTCGAACTGCCTTTCGACCCAAAGGCCGACGGGGCACACGGGTTCAAGGCGCTGGGCGCTGGCTTTCCCGAAAACAGCATCGGCTGGTACCGCCGGACCTTCGATCTGCCGAAGGAGGATGCGGGTTCGCGCCTCTGGCTTGAATTCGACGGCGTTTACCGCGACTGCACCGTGTTCGTCAATGGCTGGTTCGTCGGCCATCACGAGAGCGGGTACAGCAACTTCCGCTACGACATCACCGATGTGGCCAACGCTGGTGGCACCAACGTGGTCGCCGTCCGGGTCGACGCGTCGCAGTTTGAAGGCTGGTTTTATGAGGGCGCGGGAATCTACCGGCACGTGTGGCTCGTCAGGACGGCGCCGCTCGCCATCGCGCCCGACGGCATCTTCGTTTACAGCCGGTTCAAGGACGTAGTGCCAACCGGGCCGGCGGAAATCCATCTGCAGGCTCAGCTGACCAATACGCTGCGGGCACCCGCCGACGTCACCGTCTTGTGGGAAATCGAAGACGCCAGTGGCAGGAAGGTTGCGGACACCCAGCGGGAGGCCAGGATTGGCGCAGCCGGTATGACCGATGTCGAACAGAACGTGAAGGTGGCTTCGCCTGAACTCTGGTCGCCTGAATCGCCGAAACTCTACAAGCTGGTAACCACCGTGGTGAGTGGCGGCCAGACCGTCGACCGGATGGAGACGGAGTTTGGCATTCGTACGTTCGCCTTCGATGCCAACAAGGGCTTCCTGTTGAACGGCCGGCCCTATGAGCTCAAGGGTACCTGTAATCACCAGGACCACGCCGGTGTCGGCGCAGCGCTGCCGGACCGGCTCCAGTATTTCCGCGTCGCCCGGCTGAAGGAAATGGGCGTCAACGCCTATCGCACGTCCCACAACCCGCCGACACCGGAATTGCTCGAGGCCTGCGACCGACTCGGCATGCTCGTCATGGACGAAGGCCGGCTGATCGGCAGCGACGCGGTGAACCTCGACCGCTGGGACCGGATGGTTCGCCGCGACCGCAACCATGCCAGTGTGGCCATCTGGTCACTGGGCAACGAGGAGTTCACCACCCAGGAGACGCCGACTGGCGGCCGCGTCGCCGCCACGATGCAGGCGCTCGTGAAGCGACTCGATCCGACCCGGCCGGTGACATTCAACGCGTCGGTCGGCAACGAGTTCACCGGCATCAACGAGGTCGTCGAGGTGCGCGGTTGGAGCTACCACATTGGCGTGGACAACATGGACGCCTATCACGCGGCGCATCCGCTGCAGCCCAATGTTGGCAGTGAGCAGGGCAGCACGGTCAGCACCCGCGGAATTTACGCCGACGACAAGGAGCGCGGCTACGTGAGCGCCTACGACGATCATGCGCAGAGCTGGTCCAACACGGCTGAACAATGGTGGAGTTTCTTTGCGCCGCGGCCGTGGATGTCAGGCGGTTTCGTCTGGACGGGCTTTGACTACCGCGGCGAACCCACGCCCTACGGGTGGCCGTGCATCAATTCCCATTTCGGCGTATTCGACACCTGCGGATTCCCCAAGGATAATTTCTGGTATTACCTGTCTTGGTGGACTGACCGGCCGGTGCTTCACCTGCTGCCGCACTGGAACTGGACCGGCCGCGAAGGGCAGGAAATGGATGTGCGGGCGCTGAGCAATTGCGACGAAGTCGAATTGTTCCTCAATGGCCAAAGCCTCGGCCGGCAGGCCATGAAACGTGACTCCGAACTGAAGTGGAAGGTGGCCTACGCGCCGGGCACGCTGTCGGCGAAGGGATTTGATGGTGGCCGGGTCGTCGCCGAGACGAAGGTTGAGACCACGGGTGCGGCTGCAACCGTGCAGCTGGCACCGGATCGGGCGACCATCAACGCCGACGGCGAGGACGTTTCGGTGGTAACGGTTTCGGTAGCCGACGCGCAAGGCCGCGTGGTGCCGGTGGCGGACAACAACGTTTCATTTACTCTCGAAGGTCCGGGCCGGATCATCGGGGTCGGCAACGGCGATCCGAGCTGCCACGAACCCGATGTGTATTTTTCATCTCCGGTCATCCGGACGATGGCAATCGACGGGTGGCGATGGAAGAAATTCGCCGATGTCGGCCAGGCAAACCTGCCGGAAGAGGGCGTTCAGTTCGATGATTCGGCCTGGACCCCGTTTGATGTGAATGCGGAGAGCGGACCGCTGGCCTTGGCTGAACGAGGGATTTTGCGCGGTCGGGTCACCGTCACGGCGCAAGACCTCGCCGCCCCGGGCGTGGAATTGTGGTTTGGCAAGATCGAAGGCGGGGAAAAGGTGTATGTGAACGGGAACCTGATTGGTGCCGGGGGTGATTCCCGGGCCGCCTCGGTTTATGATGCCAAGGCCCTGCTGCATCCCGGGGAAAACATCATCGCTGTCGCGGTCGCCAACTGGGGATTGACCGCGGGGATAAACAAGGGCGCGAAGCTGCGGTTCGTGGACAATCCACCGCCGGTCCAGTGGTCGCGTTCGGTGTTTAACGGGTTGGCGCAAATCATCGTCCAGTCGACGCGGGAAAGCGGACAGATCAAGCTGACGGCGCGCTCGGCCGGGTTGAAGCCCGTGACAGTTTCGCTCCAGTCTTCGCCTGCGACGCTGCGACCGTCCTTACGCTGAGAGGGCTTGGCTTTTACTTAGTTCTGCCGGGTCAACCGGCAGGAGATCTTCTTGGTCTGATAGAAGGCACGCAAAGCGTTGAAACGGACTTATGACTTTTTGTCCCACCCATATTGTTGTTGGTTCTGTTGTCGGGCGACCGAGTACATGCGATATCTCCAGAGATGTGTTAGGCGTTATAGGTGAACAGTTAAAATAATTTGTTTCCAGCACTTGCCAAAGGCGAAAAGGCTCTCATTTTATTGGTCGACGGTCGGGATCTGATTCCCGCCCGTTAGTTGATTGATAACGCCCGGACCCTTGGTGGGAAAAGGCCATAACCGCCGCCTCAAGCGGCAATGGAGGACGAAAGTCATGCTGACTATCGCCGCTATTGCAGTTTCCTGGCTGACAGTGGTCGCAATTTACATAATGGCGGCCACTGACCGACGGAAACGCAGTTACTAAGAAAACGACGCCGCCCCGGGGACCAAGTCCCCGGGGCGGTTTTTTTATGCCCGTTCGGATCGGAGAGCGTTGATTTCCGGCTCGATTGCAGGCCGCGGCTGGCAGCCGGCAAGCGTTGCAGCAGCAGTCGCCCATGATGCCCAATCAAATTCTCTTGAAGCCCGTTGGCCTGAAAGGCGGCCCCGAAATCAACCGCGGCGGATTTCGGAACCCTTGAAGCGAATGATGGTGCGATAGACCTTCTTCACCCGGCAAAGTATCTGGCCGGTCTTTAAGTCAACGGACTCGGGTATCTCAATACGGTGGACGTCGACCACGGCATGATAGCCGCGTTCGGAAAAGATATCGATCAGCATCGCCAGCGCCTCGGGTTCGCTGAGTGCCGGATCCTCGCTGTTGATGTTGGAGTGGCCGGAAAGTGCATGCCGCGTGATGATCGGCATCATCTTCTTTTCGATAAGCGTGACCACGCGTTGAAAAAGCTCGGGATTGCTCAGTTCGTAGGTGTCGAGTCGCTTGACCAGTTCTTGCCGGGCATGGACGACAATCTCGCTGGCCAGCGGCAGCGTGCGCAGGCGGTTGAAGGTGCTCGGGTCGAGTTCGAGCGAGCTTTGATACTCCAGCTCCTTGACGATATTTCCCTCGACCTCGGCAATCGACCCCTCCGCGTTGATAAGATGGTAATGGAAAATGTCCTTGAGCGAAAGCAGCGCGTCCCAGGTCTGTTCCTTGAAGACCCGATAACGGCGCCGGGCCAGCTTCTCGTCGAAATCGGTCGCGCGCTCCTCAAGAATCTTGCCGTGGCCGGTGCGGCGCACCTCCTCGTTGGCCGCCTTTATCTCCCGGCCCCGCTTGAGCTGGCGCGCGACGCTCTCTTTTTCGTCCACGAAGAGCACAACGATATGAATGATGGGCTGGCGGAAATGGATCGATGCGGCCGTGCCGTAAAATTCCCGCCAGAGCTGGGTCATCTTCTCATGAAGCATCTTGAGACATTCAACCTGCACCTTTGTACGGGGAAAGCCGTCGAGGATGACCCCATCGCGGTATTCCGGTTTGAGGAGCTGCCGCAGGAGGACGGCGAGCACTTCGCGATCGCCGATCATATTGCCCGCGTCCTTCACCTTTTTCATCTCCGGGGTGTCGAGCAGCGAACTCATCACAATGGGTCCGCAAGTCAGGCCGCGGGTATTGCCGAGGAACGCCGTGTTGGTCCCCTTGCCTGCGCCCGGCGCACCTCCCAGCAAAATGATCTCCTTGGGCAGGCGCAGATACTCACGCCCGAAATGCGCCTCCAAGTCGGACCAGATGGGGTCAAAAATGATCTTGGCGTCCTTGATCTCCAGGTCTGATGACGGGGCCGGAACCGCAGGCTGCGCCGGGGAGGTATTTCGTGGGGTCTCGCTCATGCTAGGATGGCGGAGCCTAGGACGCGGCATCTGCCCGAGGCGACAAAAATTGGGAGACGACGGCAGCAGTTATGGCGCCGGTGGCCGTCCCTCCAAGATTGGCCTGCCCGGGCGGGGTTTCGCTGGGGCCGGGTGTATTGTCCGCTGGCCGAGAACGGTGCGGCTGCTCCGGCCGTTCGCGGCCAAGCTCAGCCGCCTTTGCGGGGCAGGATCCTGGTTGCGGTTTCCATCTGGCCGCGGGTGACACCGAGCTGGTTGACCAGTTTCAGATCGTGCCACAACTCCGCGCCGCCGATCCGGCCGTCGAGGAGCTCTTGATATCGCGCCACCGTGCGCCGCACCTCGTCCGCGTTCTCATTAAGAAACTCGATCCGAAAGGAACGGGCGCCGAGCGCCATCATTCGGGCGGCGAATTCCGCCCCCGTCTGGGCGCGGCTGTTGTACACGGTGTTGCGGCAGCCGGCGTCCGCCTTGAGCGGGTGTTCGGCGCCGACGCGGTCGCGTAAGGCGACGCGCTGGTTGTCACATGGCCGGCCACAGTCGCGGTAGTCCTTGCCGCTGGAGAGAAAGGCGCAGAACACGCAATGCTCCATGTGAAACATCGGCATGTGCTGGTGTAACGTGATGTCGAACCACGCGCCGGGAGCACTTTGCAGCAGGGCTTCAAGCTGGCTGATGTTCAGGTCATAGGACGCGGTCACCCGTTCCAGGCCGTGACGGTTGATGAAATAGTCCGCCGTGAGCGCATTGGCGACATTGAGCGAAAAATCGCCGCGCCGGCGTTTGCCGGCGAACCACTGAAGATGGTCGTAATTGCGGACGAGGTAGCCGTCGGCCTCACAGGAGAGCACCTGCTTCATGATCCATTCCTCGCCCGGTTTGAAGACACGTGGCGCGGCGACCCAGATGGAGGCCGGGCATTTCGCGGAAGAATTGCCGGCCGCCAAGGTTCGGAAGCCGGTCACGGCGTCGCGATAGAACTTGGGGTTCTCAAATTCACAGTAAAAGGTGCGGGCCCCGGCCGACCAGGCGGCCTCCAGTTGATGCAGTTCGCGAATGACGACGATGAGGTCGGGGGTGCCGGCCGCGGCCGCCGAGGCGTGGAATGCTGGCAGGTCGTAGTCCGCGTTCACCCGCCATTTCTTTGGGGCGGCACGCCGGGTCTCGATTTCCGCGGCGACCCGGCGGCGCAGTTCGTTGAGTTCACTGACCGGCAGAATGACATCGCCCTCGAGATAGTTGTGCAGGGTGCCGAGCTTGAAGGGCGTGCCGCCAAGCCGGCCCAACTGGTCGGCCAGCCGTTCCCCGGTGAGCGGCTGCTTGATCGCGATCGCCAACGGCACGTCGGAGTCGGCCCGGGCAACGTTCCCGTCGTCGTCCCGGGCAAGGAGCGTGAGCGGTGCGCCGGCATGGCCGTGCACCTCAAACGAAAGCGCGCGGCGGAAACGGGGCTGCGCTGTTTCGTATGTCTGTCGCACCCGGCGGTCGAGCGCCGGATCATTGGTCTTCCAGACCAGGTCGCCGACATGGACCCGGGCAAAGTCGATATCGCCGCGGCCGAACCGCAGCACGGTTTCACCGCCGCGTTCTTCCACGAAATAAATGCGCCCGCCCGCCTCCTTTTCGTCGGGCCGGCCGGCGTCGAATACGATCCCGTCGCCGGGTTTGGCCGGGCCTTCGAGTTTGAGCGAGACACTATCGGGGCCCAGAAACGCGACGCGCCCAAGATACACCCCGCGCTTGGTGCCGAAACGTGCATGGGCGAGCTCCTGATTGTTGATGCCGCGGAACCATCCGGGATAAAGCCCGCGTGAAAACCCCATCTCCAGGTCATAAAGCGATTCGCGTCGCAATGACGCAAGCACTGCTGCCTCGGGCGCAGGCGTCGGACCGAAGATCTCGGCCATCACCCGGTCGAGCGCCGTGCGATAGACATTGGTGATGTTGGCCACGTAACCGGCGCTCTTGAGCCGCCCTTCGATCTTGAGCGAGGCCACTCCGGCGCGGACCAGGTCGGGTAACACGTCAAGGCCCGAGAGATCCTGCGGGCTCAACAGGTAACGACGATCGCCAAGATCGACGGTCCGCCCGTCCGCGACGAGTTCATAGGGCATCCGGCAGGCCTGGGCGCATTCGCCGCGGTTGGCGGACCGGCCGCCGAGCGACTCGCTGGTGAGACACTGGCCCGAATAGGCGACGCAGAGCGCCCCGTGGACAAACACCTCCAGGGGCAGGGGTGCGCGGCGGGTCGGCCGCGGCGTTCCGTCCGGCGCGAGCCCATCGTTGGCGGACAGAACCGCCGGCCAACCTTGAGCTTCCTGAATGGCCGCGATTTCCCTGAGGGAGTTTTCGCGGGCGAGCACGACAAGACTGGCGCCGATATCCCGGGCAAACTCCACCCCGGCTGCGCTGGTGACGGTCATCTGGGTCGAAGCGTGGATCGGGAAATCCGGCGAGAGCGCACGGATGAGGCGGCAAATGCCGATGTCTTGCACGATGGCGGCGTCGACACCGGCGGAGATGATGGACTTGAGGTAATCCTGGGCGGAGGCGATTTCATCCGCAAATACCAGCGTGTTGAAAGTGACGTAGCCTCGCACCCCTCGCCGGTGGAGAAATTCCATGAGTTTCGGCAGATCGGCGACCGTGAAGTTCTGGGCCCGCATTCGGGCGTTGAACCGCTCAAGCCCGAAGTAAATCGCGTCGGCGCCGTTTTCCACGGCGGCGCGGGCGCACTCCCAGTCGCCGGCGGGCGCAAGCAGTTCGGGTCGCACCGGAAGGGGAAGGGGCGTGAATCCGGTCTCAGCGGTGGCAGCCACGGACATGAATTCAATCCACGACAGCCGCCGGAATGAGCAAGCCCGGTTTGGCGGCGTGTGGCGCCAGGGCGCGCAGGCGGGCCGCCAGGTAGACGGTCAGCGCGAAGGCGAGCACGGAAAGCCAGCCGACGCGGCCGTATCCCTCCAGTGTTCCGGTGTCGGTGCGCGTGATGAAAAATCCCGCCACGGTGTTGGCGAGACCGCTGGCGGCCTGCTGGATGGCGGAATTGACGCTCATGAATCCGCCGCGGAAGCGATTTTCGACGGCATTGGTGATCATGGTCATCGCCGGAGTGAACCGGCCCGACATGCTGACCATGAACACCGAGGTGATCACCAGCGCGACCGCCACGGGAACGACCGGGAGATTGGTCAGGATCAATACGGAGCCGACCGCGACCAAGGTGATCCAGGCGAGGACATGAAGTTTGTCGTGCCGGTCGGAAAGGCGTCCGAACCAGCGGGTGGAAAAAAACGTGCAGGCGCCGCCGGCAACGTAAATCAGGGGCAATTGCGCCTCAGTCAGGCCGACATTGGTCACCATGGACGGGGCCATGAAGGGGATGATGCACCCGCCGGCGAACACCAGGGTGGCGGAAAGCATGAATCCGCGGTGGTGCACCGGATGCGAGAGGATGGCGCGCATTTGTTTCCACGGTGGGGCCGCTTCAGGGTGGGCGGGCAGAGAGGGCAAAATGCGCCACCCAACCAGACCGATCACCAGGCTCATCGCGGAAAGCATGAAGAATGGTGCATGCCACTCAAACACGTTGCCCAGGGAAAGGCCGACCGGCACACCGAGCACCGACGCCAAAGGAAAGGCGGTCATCACGACGCCCATGGCGGTGCCCCGCCGCACGGCGGGCACCACGTCGCCCACCATGGCCACTACCACCGAGCTTGCCACCCCGCCAAAGGCTCCGGCGAGAAACCGCATGCCGAGCAGGCTGTGGTAATTCGGAGCGAGTGCACACCCGAGAGTGGCCACGGAAAAGCCGGCATAGAGAACCAGCAGGGCATGCTTGCGGTCCAGGCGGTCAACCAGGAATCCGCCGAGGAATCCGGTCACGGCAGCCGCCAGACTGTAGACCGCCACCAACCAGCTGAATTGTTCCGGGCTGATATTGAACACGCGCATCAGGTGCGAGCCCAGCGGCATCATGATCATATAGTCCATGATGTGCGTGAACTGGATCGCGGCCAACGTGAACAGCAGTAGGTTTTCCGTCGAACGGGGAAGCGGGTTTTTCACCGACATAAGCGCTTAGGATTTCACGAAAGGCAGCCGGACGCAAATTCAGGTTGCAGAGCGGCCGGGCGAAAGCTGGAAGGGTGGGGCCGAGCCGAGCACGGGCACCGGGCCGACGACGGCCCGGGCGGCCTCGGCGAATTGCAGGGCGCCCGGACCCAGATGGTGCCTTCGATGGCGGACCAGGGCAATTTCGCGCGAGGGGGACATGCCCGTGAATCTCCGGAAGACCAGGCCTTCAGGATCAGTCGCGCCACGGGAGCTTTGCGGCAAGACGCTAACTCCATATCCCATTGCCGCCAGGATCTTCACCGTGGCGAGCTGGCCGCAACGGTGGGAAATGTGCGGTTCGAAATGATGTTCCCCGCAATAGCGCTGGATCTGCGAGGCGAGCGTCGAGCCGTCGCCGAGCAGGATGAAACTTTCGTCACGAAGATCGTCAAAAGTGATCCGGTCGGCCTTCGCTAGCCGGTGGGACGAGCCGACTGCCAGCCAGAGGGGCTCGCTATAGAGTTTCTCGACGTGCAGATACGATTCGTTCAACGGCAGCGACAGCAACGCCCAGTCGAGCCGGCCTTCCATCAAGGCGTCGACCAGCGGTACGCTGAAATTCTCCTCGGTGTGCAGACTGAGGTGAATGTCATTTGCGCTGCAATAGGCCAGGACTGCCGGGAGGAAGAACGGCGCCACGGTTTGAATGGCCCCCACCGCCACCCGGGGGCCTTGAATGGGATCACTTTTCAGTTCACCCAACGTCTGATCGACCTCGCTGATAATCCGATGAGCTCCTTCGAGCAGGATCTTGCCCCCCTCCGTCAGCACGGCCTTGCGCCCAAGCCGGTGAAACAGCTTCTGGCCGAATTCCTCCTCCAAGTTGAGAATCTGCTGGCTCAAAGATGGCTGGGAAATGAAAGACCGCTGGGCCGCCTTTGTAAAATTACCGGTCTCTGCGACTGCCAAGAAGTAACGGAGTTGGTATATTTCCATAGATTAAACAGATGATTACTATAGAAACTAAGTATTTAAACTATTGCAAGATGTGGCGTATACTCTGCGTACACCAAATAGGTGTTAGGATATAAAACCATAAACCAAATAACTTTATGAAGATAAATAAACTAAGTGTCATCCTCCCCGCAGTGGCAATCAGTGGAGTAGCGCTGCTCGTCAAGACCGAGGTTACCGGCAGCTACCTGTCAGCGGTCGCGCAGGCGGTAAGCTATCTCGCGGTAGCCGTCTTGGTAGCACTCGCCGCCTTGGATTACCGGGTTGGCTCCAAGACCTACTGATCGGGTCGGGCACTGGGAAATCTTTCCTCAGTCGATAGTGTGCAATAGGGGTCGGGTTCGAATACCCGGCCCCTTTTTATGTCTGCATTCGGGCGATCCGGGGCCAGTTTAGACAAATCCTCCGGCTCGTGACGCTCTTCAGGCATCAACCCCTAACGCATTGCATGGCGGCCGCACATGAAGAAGGAACTTGGAAAGACTGGTTCGAGGTCCACGGCCCAAGGCTCCTCCTTTGCGCCCGCCAATGGACCCGTTCGCTGGCTGATGCCGAGGACGTCCTCCAGGAGGCATTCGTGCGTTACTGGCGCCACCAGCGGCAGCTTCCCGGAGATCCGCGGGCTTTGCTCATTACCTCCATCCGCCGGGCGGCGCTCGATCATGCCCGGAGCGAATCGCGACGACTCATCCGCGAGGAGAAATCCGATCGTGAATTGGAGGGCACCGAATCCAGCTTTGCCCGGCTGCCGGGTGAAGGTGACGAAAGGCGGATCGAGATCGAGGCTGCGTTGCAGCGTTTGCCGGCTGAACAGCGGGAAGTTCTCGTGCTCAAGATCTGGCAGGAATTCACTTTTGAGCAGATCGGCGGAATTCTCGACATCCCGCCCAACACCGCCGCGTCGCGTTATCGCTATGCGTTGACCGCCCTGCGCAAGGAACTGGAGCCACTCTGCCATGGATGAGACACTGGAAGAACTCGAAATTGAATTGAAGCGCCTTCCGCCCCGTCGGCCGTCGGCGGCGCTGTGGCTGGAACTGGAGCGGGAATTCGGTCATGAGGGCAAAGCGGCGCCGGCCCGCGCCTATCGCACGGCGACCAATCTGGCTTCCTGGAAATGGCGTGGCTGGCGAACGACCGGAGTCGCCGCGGCGTTGGTCATGCTGGCGGCGCTTGGTCTGGAATTTTTCGCGCGGCCGTCTGCGGCCCGTCAATCCAAGGCGCGGCAGCCGGTTTCGTCGGCCGTCGCCGGCCCGGTCGATCAACGCTCACCGGGAAGCATGCCTGATCGCTACCGGCCGGTGGCGGCGTCCAATGTGCTTTACGACTTGAAGGATGAGGGCACGGTCTACGTCGACGGCGATGTGCTGGCCCGCCGGCTGCGCTACCGGTACGTCGACACCTATACTTGGAAGAACTCCAGCGGCAGTGCTTCGATCAAGTGGAGCGTGCCGCGCGACGAGATCCGCGTCCTGCCGGTCGCCATGAACTGACTTTTCAATCGAACATGATCCCCAACGCATCACCCATGACCGCCCGTCGAAAATACCTGCTCCCATCACTTGCACTTGCCTGCCTGACGCCCCACCTCTGGGCCGAAAAGGAAGTTGTTATCCGCCGGCTCGACGTGGATTCCCCGCCGCACGCCCTCCCGGGCAAAGATGAAGCAATGATGGAAAAGGAGAAAGTCACCTATCTGGGAATCGCCGCCTGGCCGGCGGATCGCACGCTCAGCACCCAACTCGGCCTGCCGAAAGACACCGGACTGGTGGTGGGCACCATCATGGAAAAGAGCCCGGCGGCCGAAGTGCTGAAACGGGATGATCTGCTGGTCAAATTCGACGACCAGATCCTGATCGACAACCACCAACTCAGCGTGCTGGTGCGCTCGAAGAAGGAAGGCGATGAAATCACCCTGACCCTGCTGCGCGATGGGAAGCAGATGACGGTCAAAGTGAAGCTGGGAACGCATGAAATGCCGAAGCTGGCTGACGCCCGTTTTTTCTTTGGTGGCCCGCATGGTGATGTTGGCTGGCAAGGTCAGCTGCCGCCGGCAGGCATGCAGGGACTGGCCCAGTTGCGGGAACTGCCTGGCATGGGAACGGATGATGCGAGGAATGTACTGCATATGATCGCGCACGAGCGCGGCGACTTCCTCGGCGGATACCAGGTACGGATCCATGGCCACGGTGGCCACGGTTCGACGATCCTCGATCTTCCCAAGAGCAACATTTCCTACTCGGACGACGAGGGGTCAATCGACATCAAGGTCGACGACGGCAAACGAAACCTGACGGTCAAGAACGCCAAGGGCGACGTGGCATTTGACGGGCCGGTCAACACCGAGGACGAACGGCGGAAACTGCCACCGGAGATCAGCCGGCGGATCGAAAAGCTGGAAAAGGACACGATGACCTATGAGATTGGTGACGACTTCAGGCCCGAGGTGGTGCCACTGCCGTCGGAACCTACCAAGACGAAGATTCGCTACGAATTCAGCGTCGATCCGACGAGCGCTCCGTCCGACCACGGTCCTGCCTTCTAGAAAGCTCTCGGCGCCAGGCTCCGCCTGCTAATCGGCGGCCCGGTGCGGACCAAAGCCGCCGCTCCAGGTTGCTTCAGGTCGTAACCTTGATCTCGTCGGGTGGATTGCGCTTCAGGAACGCAGCGAGAATCAGCGAAATCACCAAGCCGATCACCACGACCATGATCGGGGTCATGATGGCTTGAACCCCGGGCCCCATCATCATCCGGGTGAAGCCCTCGGCCTTCTCCATCTGCGCGTCGCTCATGCCGGCTGCCGCCCATTTGGCGCGGATAAGCTCAAGCTGGTAGTCGGCAAAGTTGGGGTTGACGAACTTGAAGTGGATATAGGAATAGGCCGAACTCATCAGGCCGGAATAGAAGGAGATGAGCACTCCGGTGCCGAGGCACTGGCCGTAGGTCAGCGCCTGCTGTGACGACTCCTCGCGGACGGCTTTGATGCCGAGCCACAAAACGACGATCATGATGACAAAGCCGATCCACTGCAGGTATTGTCCAGTGGCCAGTTTTTCCGTTTGGTAGCCCGTGAAATAAAGCAGGAGGTTCAGCACCGCCCCGCTGATGGTCAGGATCAAGGCATAGACGAATTTGGTGCTCATGCGGTGATCCTGCCGCCTTTGCCACGACGCACAAATCCAAAGTGACGAACGGCACCCGTCCCGGATGAGCGGCCTTACCGGCCGGAATCGACGGACCGGAGGGTGACCAAGGTCGCGCCCCAGCTGCCGGAGGTTGCGCCGCCGGGCGCAAAATCCACCACGTGGGGCGACCGGCGCAAATGGGCGTGCACGGTCGCGCGCAGCGTGCCGGTTCCCTTGCCGTGCACCACCCGCACCCGGCCGATCCCGCGCTTCCGGCACTCGGCGAAATATTGGTCGAGCAGACTTGTGACTTCAGCGGGGCGGAAAGTGTGCAAATCCAGTTCGCCGGTGATCGGGATCGCGACCGGTTCAGGCGCAGCATCGTCGGGCATGGGGGGCATTCTCGACGGCCGGGAACACCAGGCGACAAAAAACCCGCCCCCTGCTGCCAGGCTGGGCGGGTTTTTGACACACACACTAACAATGAACAATTCGGAACAGACGAGAATTATGATCTGGCCACCCGGATGATCTTGGCGTCCTTGGCTGATTGAACGAACACGGGGCTCTGATCGGCCTGAGTCTTGATCGCAGCGAGTTCGGGATCAATGAACGCGGTCTCGTGAGCTTGCTGGCGGAGTTCGTTCAAACTGGCGTTGATCTGTTGCTCGGCCGGCTGATACCGCGGGACTTCAATCAGGTACGCGGGCAGCACGACCGGCTCGGGCTGGGTTTGAGCGGCACGGGCATTGGTGGCGAGCACCGCGAGACTGGCGAGAAGGAGCAGAGTGTTTGTTTTCATCGGGAAGGTTTGGCTGCCCAACATACACGCAGGCGTTGTGCCAAGTTGCAGTGCGCGGCGTAAATCAAACGGACTCAGGCAGAAGAATTTTTCTTGGCGATTTTCCCCAAGCCGCGGGCCAGTGAATCCGGCACGAAGATGAAATTCACCATTCCCGCGAATGGGACAAAGCTCGGTCATGCCTGACCATGACCTTCGGACGGGCTTTCAGTCTGGCGAACCGGAAGAACGGAACTAGCTCTGGATATGAAAACCGGGACAAAATATTTTCCATGCTGCTGATCCAAAATCTCGTCAAACGCTTCGGCACGCTGATCGCACTGAACGGCGTCTCCCTCGAAGTCAGAGCCGGGGAGTGCTTTGGCCTGCTGGGTCCGAATGGCGCCGGCAAATCGACCCTCATGTCACTGGTCGCCGGGCTGCGCGCGGCCAATGCCGGATCGGTGACGCTCGATGGCACGGCGCTCACCGCTTCTGATCCGGCGGGCCGGATCGCGCTGGGCTTCGTCCCGCAGTCCGTCGCGTTGTATCCGGAACTTAGCGCCGATCAGAATCTCCGCATCTTCGGCCGGCTTTACGGGCTTCGCGGCACCGAACTTCAAGGCCGCGTCGACGAAGCGCTGACCGCGGTGCAACTCACCGACCGCCGCAAGGACCAGGTGAAGAAGTTTTCCGGCGGGATGCAACGGCGGCTGAATCTTGCGGCGGCGCTCCTGCATCGGCCCAAGCTTCTCCTGTGTGACGAGCCCACCGTCGGGGTCGATCCGCAGTCCCGCAACGCCATCTTCGAATACCTCGAGCGTCTCAACCGCGAGGGCCTTACCATCATCTATTCCACCCACTACATGGAGGAAGCGACGCGGCTCTGCTCGCGCATCGGCATCATCGACCACGGCAGGATTCTGGCGCTTGGCACGCTCGACGACCTGCTGACCCGGTTGCCCTTCGAGGAGGAAATCCGGTTTCCGGCCACGGCGGCATCCGCGACGCTGGCGGCCCGGCTTCCGGCCCTTGGTGAAGTAGCCACTCTTGACGGCATTCACCGCTTCCGGCCGCGGACTGACTGCAAGCTCTCCACTTTCTTTGCGCTCGCCGAGTCGCTGGGTCTGCCGGCGCGCCTGTTCACCAGCCGGCGTCCGACGCTCGAAGCGCTCTTTCTTCACCTGACCGGCCGGACCATTCGCGAATAATCAGCATCATGCGCATCCTTATTACCCTCCTCGGCAAGGATTTTGCCAACCTCCGGCGCAACCGCGCCGCCCTCGTGCTGACGTTCATCGTGCCGATGGTCATCATCTATATCGTGGGGCTGGTCTTCGGTCTGGGCCGCAGCGACGGCGGCCCGACCGGCATTCCTCTTGCGGTCGTCAACGAAAGCGACAATCCGGCGGCCCGGAAGCTGGTCGACGCTCTTCAGGCGGAGAAAGCATTTCGGGTGCTGACTACGTTCGTCAACGCTGACCGGAGCACGCGTTTGCTCACCGAGGCCGACCTGCGGCCGATGATCCAGGACCGGCAGTTCAGCTATGCGCTGGTCATCCCGTCTGACGTCCTGAGCGACCGTCGGCTTGGCTTGCACCTGAAGATTCTCGCCGACCCGCGGAACGACATTGAGAATCAGATCGTCAACGGCCTGCTGCAAAAAACGATTTTTTCCAACGTGCCCCAACTGCTCGGCCAGTCGCTGCAGGCCCGCGCCCGGCAATTGCTCGGGGCCAATCGCAGCGACGCTTTCAACCGGGCCGTCGCCCAGGACGTCGCGACCGCTTTCGGCGGCGATCCCGACCGGATTTTAGCCGACATGCAAAAGGGCGGGTTTGGCTTCGATCGGCTGGCCCGGCGACTCGCGCCGGCGCCGGGCGGCCCGGCCCAGGGCACCACTGCCGGACCGGACATTTTTTCCCGGATGGTCGAAATCGACCGCGAGCAAGTCGTGGGCAAGGACGTGAAGAGCCCCGCCGCCACGCGGATCGTCGGCGGCTATGCCGTCATGTTCCTCCTGTTTGCGCTCAGCAATTCGGCCGCGGCGTTTTTTGACGAGCAGAATGCCGGGCTCTTCCAGCGCTTGCTGGCGGCGCCCGTCAGCCGAGCCCAGTTGCTCTGGAGCCGGTTTCTCTACGGGGTGCTGTTCGGATTGGTGCAGCTCATGGCACTTTTTTTTGCCGGCCACGTGCTCTATGGGGTCGACGTGTTCGGTCATCTGGGGAACCTGCTGGTGGTCTGCACCAGCGTGGCCGCCGCGTGCACCGGATTTGGCATGCTGCTGGCGGCGATCACCCGCTCGGCCGCGGCGGCGGGCAGCCTCGCCACCTTGCTCACGATTACCATGAGTGCCTGTGGCGGGGCGTGGTTTCCCGTGAGCCTCATGCCCGAATTCATGCAGCACCTCGCGCGCTTCACGCTGGTCTATTGGGCGATCGAGGGCTTCGGCGCCGTACTCTGGGCCGGAAACAGCTTTCTGCAACTGCTGCCCATTCTGGGCATTTTGCTCGGCACCACGGCCGCCGTCATGACGGTTGCGGTCTGGCGTTTCAACCGCAGTCCGCTCTTCGAGTGATTGGCGGCTGGCGCCCCCGGCAGACCGCGACCGCTCAGTCGGCCGAATGGGGCGGCGCCGACTTCGGGCTTTCCGGCGTGCCTTGCTGAATGGCGACCGGGGGCGGCGGGTGGGGCGGAAATTTCTTGGGCTGGACCTCCTCCGTTTCCTCCATCGCGCGGCGCACCTCTTCTTCCACGCCACTGGCGGCCTTCTTGAACTCGCGGACGGTCTTGCCGATCCCCTTGGCCAGCGCGGGCAGCTTGTCGGCCCCGAAGAAGAGCAGAAAGACGAACATGATCACCATGATTTCGGGACCGCCCACGCCCTCGATAAATGCCGGGGATAAATTCACGGTGGAATCAAGTCGCCGTGACGAGGGAGCGCCGGGCGGATACCGATCGACCAGGCAATGCTGCCGCGCCCGGCTCGGGCCGGTACGGTGCGGATGTGTCTGCAGCATGGCTCCCCGGTTTCATCCCAGTGTGATTTCGACGTAGAATTTTTGTGTCTGCCCCGGGGCGACGGTATGCAGACCGACTTTCGTCTCCGGTGCATTCGGGGGGCCCATCCACGGTTCGATGCAATAGAAAGGCGATTTCTCGTCTTCGGTCCAGGTTACCACGGCAATATCACGGTCGGAACTGTGGGCCATGCCGGCCCGGAAGAGCAGCCGGCTGCCGGTCGCGGTTTCAGTCACCGCGAAGACATTGCGCCGCAGGCCGGTGTGGATGAGATCGATCAGGTCTTTATTCGCGAGGGTTTCGCGGGTGCCGACCCGCGGTCCCGGTACGAGTCCGCCCTTTTCTTCGCGTTGCAGGTGTTTGGTTGCGGTGGTCTCCAGCAGATAATCCCGCCGGCTCCGTCCGGTGCTCCATGGCAGGGTGAAATAGAAGTGGTGCCCGGCTGACCAGGGCATTGGCGTGGTGCCCAGATTGCTCAGTTGCAGCTCTACAAAAAGTCCGAGCGGATCGAAGCGATAGCTGACCACGAACTCATAGTCGTACGGGTACGCCGCGGCCGCCCCCTCGTCGGGCACGAACTGAGCCGAAAAGCCACCCTCGTCAAGCCGCGTGGTGCGGAATTTACCCTGCCGGGCGAGGCCATGCATCGGCATCGGGCGCCGCACGCCGTCCTCCGCCCGCCAGTGATGGATTTCGCCGCGGTCATAGGTGCGTCCGGTGAACGGGAAAAGGATCGGATTGCCTCCGCGAATGCCGGCGATCTTGTCGAGGTTATCCACTTCCGGCCAGTAAATGATGTCGCGCACCGTTCCGTCGCCGAGGGTGACGTTCCAATTCATCAGGCGCGCTCCCAGCTCCGGCACGGCCAGGAATGAGGAGGCGCCCACCTGCCACTTCAAGATTGTGTGCCCGAGATACGGGATGCGTTCCATGGATTACTTGGTAAAACAAAATGACCGCAGCGTTCCAATACAAAGTCAGTTAAATTATCGTCCGGACGGGAATTGACCGGACGGGCGGGCTTCCCGCGGATTTTGGCCGACCCGGCAATGGCGGCAGTTCGGCGACCCGGCGACCGGGGCGGCCCTTCTCTCGCCCTCAATTTTGGCCGCTGTGCCTGAGCCCGCGGATTACGTCTCGGCCAACGGCGGGTTGGCGCGAAGCATCGACTCCTCGTAGTCGAGGAGTTGCTGCAGTGGACGGTGAACATCGTCGACGATCTTGCCGCTGCGCCAGAGAGCGTCGACCGCCTGGCGCTCGGCTTTCAGGGCGGTCGAGCGGTAACGGTGTTCGGCGTGCCGACGGCGCCGCGCGCTGGTCCGGGTTTCGCCGCCGGCCACCAGCGCGGCCAGCCGGTGCTCGTATTCGGCAACCACATGGCCAAGGGCGGCATTTTGCTCGGTGGTGGCCGCCTCCATCTCGAGTGCCCGCAGGCTGTCTAGGCCCGCCTCGACGGCCGTGGTGCGGGCCAGCCGGTCCTCCAGGGCGCGGCTGTCGTCTTCGCGCAGCCCCAGCCGATGGATGAGCGGCTCTAGGGTAGTGCCCTGCACGAGGAGCGTCGTGGCGATGACGCCAAAGGCCAGGAAAATGACGATATCGCGTCCGGTGAAAGGTGAACCGTCTGGCAGAAGCAGCGGGATGGAAAGCGCTCCGGCGAGAGTAACGGTGCCGCGCATCCCGGCCCAACCGACCACGAAAACGGCGGCCTTCGAGGCTGCGACCTCCTTGGTGCGGACGCTTTTGAACAGAAAAGGCAGGTAGGTACCGGGATAAACCCAAATCAGTCGCGCCAGCATGGCGGTACCGGCGACAACGCCCGTGAAACCCACAAGCTGGAGAATGGAATACTGATGGTTCACCGCCGCCAGCAAGGTCGGAAACTGCAGGCCGAGCAGCATGAAGGCGATGCCGTTGAGCCAGAAAATCAACAGGTCCCATACGGCGAAGGCAGTCTGGCGTGTTTCCACGTCCATGCGCACCGGATCGCGCCAGCCGGAATAGAGGCCGGCGGCGACGACGGAAAGCACGCCGGACATGCCCAGGCGCTCGGCCGCCAGATAAGCGGCGTAAGGGGTCAACAGGGAAAGAGTGATTTCGGTCAACGGATCGGCGCCCCGCAGGCGCTGCAGGAGATCGCGCACCCGGCCGATGCCGTAGCCAATCGCCAGACCCGCCGCAATGCCGCCCGCGGAGAGCAGGAGGAAATCGAGCGCCATTTGCCGCACGGAAAAGGTGCCGGCGACCAGGGCGGCAAGAGCGAACTTGAACGCGACAAGGCCGGTGGCGTCATTCATCAGACTCTCGCCGTTGAGGACGGTGGTGAGGCGGGCCGGCACCCGGAGCCGGGCGGTGATGGCGTTCACCGCCACCGCATCGGTCGGGGAGACAATCGCCCCAAGCGCGAAGGCCATGGCGAGTGGCAGGCCGGGGATCAGCCAATGGGCAATCAGGCCGACGGTCAGCGTCGTGAACAACACCAAGCCGACGGCCAGGAGAAGGATCGGGCGCTTGGCGCGGGCGAACTCGCGCAACGGCATGAGCCAACCGTCGGAAAAGAGGAGGGGCGGCAGGAAGCAGACGAAAAAGAACCCCGGATCGAGCGTGAGCCGCGGAAAAAACGGCACGAGCGCAGCGCATACGCCGCCCAGCAAGTAGGTGATCAGCTGCGGCCAGGGCAGCCAGCGGCCGACGACGCTCAGGCTGGCGGTCAACAAGAGCAGGATCAGGGTGTGTTCAAAGGCCAACACGGGCGGAAAGATGCGGAAGGCGGCCGGCGGACGGAAGTATTTTTTAACCCGATATTCCCCGGGTGGTTCCAAAGGGTGCCGGCTGGGGAAGTGTTCGCCCAATCCGTCGGAATCTGGGGTTGCAGCCGGGGCTGGCCGGCAATTTCCGCACCCGGCGCCTTTAATCCGGCTGTGCCGGGCAAGTTTATGCTTTTGACGTGAAGGGATTATGACAGGGGTGGTGTTATACCGGTCAAAGCTCTCATTCCCGTGAAAAACCACTCTTTGCCATTCGCTTGTCTGGCCTTGGCGTTCGCTGCCCCGGCCTTAGCCCAGTACCGTCCCGGTCCGTCGGAACGGGAGACGTTGAATATCATTCAAACTGAACCGGCGGCATTTCCCCTCACCTTGTTGAACGGCATTGTGATGACAGGAGAGGCGAAAGTCGTGGTCGACGTCGACCAAAACGGCCAGCTGACCGATTATCTGGTCACGGGTTATTCGCGCAAGGAGTTCGCTGATGCTTCGGTGGAAGCATTGCGGAAGTGGAAATATGAACCGCCTCTTTATCGCGGCCAGCCGTGGGCCTCGGTCCAGGAACTTCAATTTGACTATACGCGCACCGGCGCCGTGGTGACGTTTACCGGATTTGAAGCCATGAACGCCCAGCTGGAAGAAATGGTGAAGGCCAGCTTTGCCTTTCGCATTTATTCTTTGCGGGAACTCGATCGCATCCCCACTCCTCTCCAGGTCGTGTCGCCTGGTACGCCGTCGGCCAATCCAAAGGAGAAGCGGCACACCGTGACGGTCGATTTCTACATCGATGAGACCGGCCGTGTCCGGCTGCCCTCGGTGACGAGGGAAGAAGTTGGCGATGCCTATGCGGCCAGCGCCTTGGATGCGGTCCGGCAGTGGCGTTTTGATCCGCCGACGCGCAAAGGGCGGCCGGTAGTCGTCTTTGCCCGGCAGCAATTTAACTTTGTGCCCCAGGCGCAAGCGAAGGCGCAGAAGTAGCCGGACGGGCGCTCTTCCCGGCAGAACAAAGCCGGCCGGCCTAGCGGGGCACCGGTTCGTTGATCAGCTCAGCCAGCATTTCCCGCAGTTGCTGGCGGGCCCGGTAGAGCCGGGTCTCGACCCCGCGCTCGGAACAGCCGGTTATCTCGGCAATCTCGCGGTAAGACAGGCGGTCGTAGTGGTGCAGCAGCAGCGTGGTTTTCAGATCGTGGGGCAGCCGGTCGATTGCGGCTCGAACGGTAACCAGTGTCTCGTCGTGCTCCAGCGCTGCATCCGGTGCCGGCTGATCGGCCGAGATCTCCAATGAGGCCTGGCGGTGGTCCGGGTCGGAGGAGTTGGTGCCGACTGGCGCATCGAGTGCCACTGTGGGGTGACGCCGCTTCCAGCGGTGTTGATTGTGACACAGATTGGTCAGGGTCGTGAAGAGCCACGCACTGAGTTTGGTGTCGGGCCGCAATTTCAGGCGCTGCTGGTAGAGACGCACGAAGGTCTCGGCCACGAGGTCGTGCGCATCGGCCGTGTTTTGCGTGTAACGGTACGCGAAATGGTGCAGCGGGCGCTGCCAGCGGGCGATCATTCCGTTGAGCGCGGCCGCCTCGCCCTGCTGGAGAGCATGCAGGCTGGCGGAATCGGTGGCGGGGTCGAAGGACACGGCGCGCAGGGGAAGCGCATCAGTTCAGGAGCAGCTGGGCCAAAGGCTCGGCGGTGGTGACGAGCCGGATATAACGCTGCCGCTGCTGCGGGGTCATCACTTCGGCCGAGGCGAGCACGAGCTGGCGCGTGGAGTCAAGGCATTCGCGGCTGACATGCCGCCGGGTTTCAACGAAACGGGCAAATTCCAGGAAATCCACCTGGTCGCTGGTGCGGCGGATGCGCTCAAAGGCGGTGAACTCACCCTGCAGCTGCGCCACTTGGGCGGCCATGGCGCGCAACTTCGGGCTCGAGGCCTCGTGCAGCGCCTTGATGCGCGCGTATTGGGCGTCGGTCAGCTGCAACTCCGTCCTCATCCAGGCCAGCTGGCCGTCAAGTGTGTCGGTCGCGGCCGGTACGTGCAGCCGGAAATACGCCAGATGGCTCGCCAAGCCCACCACCAGTCCGAGCGTCAGCATGGACAATGTACGTTTCATCGCCGGGGCTCCTCATTTTGGACGGTGAGCAAGGGATCGATCAATTGCAGATAACTGCGGGCAAGCTGCTCACTGCGCTCACGTTGGGCATGGTTGACCCGAACCTCCGCCAGAAAAAGCCCGAGCAGGGCACAGCTGGCGACAAACACCACGGCAAAGGGTGGCCGGGCAAACCATGACTCCAGCATCACCCGCCATCCGGCGGACGGACTGGAGTCGACTTGGTTCAGTGCGATGCGCTGCCAGACCTCGGCGGAGAGCCGGGCCGGCGGTTCGGGCGTCACAGACCAGCGGTCCAGGAGCGGATCAAGGGGATCGGGAGGAGGGTTCATGGCGGGAAAGGCTGACGGCAACAGGCATAACACCACGCCCCTCGAAAGTCCTTCAAAATCTTTCGCCGGGCCGGCCGGGCCCTCCCGGGCGCGTTCGCCGCGGGCGCCCACGGAAGCGATTGCTGGCGTGACGGATTCACCTTGCCCGTTGTACGAGGTTCAGGAGGATTCTGCTTCAGTTTGAGCTCAAACGCCAACCTCTATACCGTTCCTGAAGCCGAATTGCTCGGTCAGCTGGGCAGTTCAAACAACGGCCTTTCGGGTGACCAGGCTGCCAGATTATTGCGCGAGGTCGGCGCCAACACCGTGGCGGCGGGGCGCCGGCATTCGGCGCTTTTTGACCTGTTGGAGCGCTGCCGCAATCCGCTGGTCATCCAGCTGCTCGTCATTGCCACGGTCTGCTACCTCACCGACGACATCCCCTCGACGGTCATCGTCGGCGGCATGGTGTTTCTCAGCGTCTTTCTTTCCTACTTTCAGGAAGCCCGCTCCTCCCGCGCCGTGGAGAAACTCCAGAAGCTCGTCAAGACCACCGTCAATGTGCTGCGCGACGGGAAGGAGACCGACGTTCCCTTGGAGGACATCGTGCCCGGTGACATCGTGATCCTGGCGGCCGGCAGCCTCATCCCGGCTGACTTGCGCATTCTGTCGGCCAAGGATTTTTTTGTGACCCAGTCCGCTCTGACCGGCGAGTCCATGCCCGTGGAGAAGGGTGCGGATGGCAACCAACCGGCGGGCCGTTCGCCCTTCGAGTACACCAACGCGTGCTTCATGGGCAGCAACGTCCTGAGCGGCTCGGCCCGGGCCATGGTGCTCGTCACGGGTGCCCGGACCTATTTCGGCTCGCTGGCGGAAAAACTCGGGGCGAAACGCGAACTCACCAGTTTCGACAAGGGCATCAAGAGTTTCACCTGGCTGATGATCCGGTTCATGGTGGTCATGGTTTCGGCCACCTTCCTGATCGTCGGCCTGCGAAATCATCAATGGACCGAGGCGTTGATCTTCGCCCTGTCGGTCGCGGTCGGCCTCACGCCGGAGATGCTGCCGATGATCATCACGGTGTGTTTGTCCAAGGGGGCGCTGATGATGTCGCGGAAGAAGGTCATCGTGAAACATCTCCACGCGATCCAGAACTTCGGCGCGATGGACGTGCTCTGTACGGACAAGACCGGCACGTTGACGCAGGATCATGTCGTGCTGGAGCGTTACGTGGACGTCACCAACCGCACCAGCGAGGACGTGCTGCGCTACGCCTACATGAACAGCTTTTACCAGACCGGCCTGCGGAACCTCCTCGATCGCGCCATCCTGGCGCACAGCGATCTCGACGTGGAGCGCAACTGCCGGAAGGTCGACGAGATTCCATTCGACTTCAAACGCCGCCGGATGTCGGTGGTGATCGACTACGAGGATCGCCACGTGCTCATCTGCAAGGGCGCGGTCGAGGAAGTGGCCGCCGTGTGCGAGAACTATCAGGTCGACGAGGACATCAATCCTCTCATCCGCCTCATCCGGGATGACCTGATGGACGAATACCGGCACCTCAGCGCCGACGGTTACCGTGTCCTGGCGATTGCCTACCGCGAATTTGACCGCACCAAGCAGACCTTCGCGGTCGCCGATGAAACGGAAATGACCCTGCTCGGTTACATCGCGTTCTTCGATCCGGCGAAGGACACCTCGGCCCGGGCCATCGAGGCCCTCACCCGCTCGGGCGTGGCGGTGAAGATTCTTACCGGCGACAATGAGCTGGTCACGCGCAAGGTCTGCAACGACGTCGCCATGGCGATCACCAAGATCGTCACGGGCCCGCAGCTGGCGGCGCTCGACGAGAACGCTTTCGCTCGCGAGGTAAGCGAAGCCAATGTGCTGGCCCGGCTGACGCCGGATCAAAAGGAGAAGGTCATCAAGACCCTGCGGGCCAAGGGGCACGTGGTCGGCTTCATGGGCGACGGCATCAACGACGTGCTGGCGATGAAAGCCGCCGACGTCGGCATCTCGGTCGACACTGCCGTCGACGTCGCGAAGGAATCCGCCGACATCATCCTCCTCGAAAAAAGCCTGCTCGTGCTGGAGGACGGCATTCTCGAGGGCCGGAAGGTTTTCGGCAACATCATCAAGTACATCAAAATGGGCGCGAGCTCGAACTTCGGCAACATGTTCAGCGTGGTGGGCGCGGCGTGTTTCCTGCCGTTCCTGCCGATGGCGCCGATCCAGGTGCTGGTGAACAACCTGCTCTACGATTTCTCCCAGACCGGCATTCCGCTCGACCACGTCGACCAGGAGTATCTCAACAAGCCGAGGCGCTGGAACATCAAGAGCATCCAGAAATTCATGTTCTTCATCGGGCCGATCAGCTCGATTTTCGACTACGCGACCTTTTTCCTGATGCTTTATTTCTTCAACAGCAAGATGCTCGATCTCGCTGCGCCCGCCGGACTCGCGGCCCACTTTGCCGGCGCGAAGGATTCCGACGGCACCTATGCCGCCGCGCTCTTCCATACCGGCTGGTTTGTCGAGTCCCTGCTCACCCAGACGCTCATCGTTCACATCATCCGGACGCAGCGGATACCGTTCATCCAAAGCCGCGCCAGCAAGCCGATGATGTTCACGACACTGATCATCATGGCGGTCGGCTGCTGGCTGCCCTTCTCGCCGCTCGCCAGGCTGGTCGGTCTGGTCCCGTTGTCGGCGGTGTTTTTCCTCTGGCTGCTGGTTTTTCTCGTCACTTACAGCTTCCTCACCCATTTCGTAAAGATGTGGTTCTCCCGTAAATTCGGCACCGACTGATCATGCGCAGCATTCTTACCGCCCTTCAGGAAGGCCGGCTCTTCGAATTGCCCGATGCGGGCAAGGAGCGGGCCTTGGAATTCCTCGCCCGCATTCTGGACGCCAATCCCGACATCGAGGTTGGCACCGATGTCATCGAGGAGGTCAAGCTGCGCGAGCACGAATGCAACACGGGCATCGGGCTCGGCGTGGGTGTCCCGCACATCCGCGCGAAGCGCGAGGAAGGGGAACTTTACTGCGCGATCGGCTGGTCGCCCCAGGGCATCGACTATGGCGCGGCGGACAGCAAGCCCGTCCATCTCGTCATGATGTATTACATCCCGGGGGCGCAGAAGAACGTCTACCTGAAGGAGATTTCCAGCGTATTCAAGGCGGTCAAGAAGACCGGGGGCATCGAGCCCATTGTGAACGCACCCGACTTGAACGGCGTCCGCAACCTGCTGCTCGACTGGGTGGGCGGCGTCATGGGCGATGCCGGCCCGGAGGCGGTGGCGCGCATGATTAAGCTGGAGGTCAGGCAGGCCCAAGCGACCGCTCCGGCCGCTGCCGCCGGCCCTGCCGGGCCCGCTCTCCCCGCACTCAAACCGGGGGGCCGGATCGTGCCCTTCACGGTGCTGGTCGCTTCGCCGACCGGGGTGTTCGTCTTGTCCAACGACAACGATTGCATCGTCGCCCTGGAAAAGGAGGCCGCGCTTGCGACCCTTCTCGCCGCCGGCGTGCCGTTTCCTCTGGTGGGCGGCACCGTGGCCGTCACCCGCACCACGCCATATCTTGCGGGACGGACGATTTACGAGTGCGTGGCGTTCTTCGGTCAATAGTCTCAACCCCCAGGCCGGCTCCGCTAATGTCCGGCAGTTGCCTTATTTCCTCCCCGGCCCCTCTTCCCTCTTACCCTATGACGTTGCTCCCAGTAACCCGTGTTTTTGTCGGACTCATGTTTGCCGCCGGTGCATGGACATCGCTCGCGGCGGCCGAAGGCACGCCGTCAGCGCACCCTGCCACTTTCAAGCAGGGGGTGAACATCAGCCACTGGCTGTCGCAGAACACACCGGAGCAGCCCTACGCAGCTCCGTGGTTTGACGAGGAGGACGTGGCGTGGATTGCCGCGCAGGGCTTCGACCACATCCGCTACCCGGTTGACGGCCGGGTCTGGCTGCGGGACGACGGTTCGCTTGACGAGACGAAGATCGCGCCGTTGGTGCGCGCCCTTGGCTGGACAAAGGCCCATGGACTGGGGGCGATCCTCGACATGCACTTTCTTCCCGGCGCGAGTTTCGACCCCGACGACCAGCAGGCTGCGGTGTTTTCCGACGACCGTCTGCAGGAGAAGGTGGCCGATTTCTGGGCGCGGGTCGCGCGGCGTTTTGCAGGCGAAAGTGACTATCTTCGATTCGAGATTCTCAACGAACCGGTCGCGCCCGAAAACCAGCAGCTGAATGCCTTCAACCGCCGGATGCTGGCGGCCATCCGTGAATCGAATCCGACGCGGACTGTCTACATCACCTCGAACCGCTGGAGCACCTTCACCACCGTCGGCGATGTGGAGGTGCCGCCGGATCCCCACGTGGCGATCACGCTGCATTTCTACGAACCCATGCTGTTCACCCACCAGCGCGCGGCGTGGGCGAGATTTCCCGCGGACATGCCGGCCGTGAAATTTCCGGGCGCGGTGCCCGATCTCACCGGCTTTGTCCCCGCCGATCACTTCGCGTTCAAGCCTGCGGGATACCAACTGACGGTGAAGCAGATCGACGACGCGTTCGACAAGGTTGCCGCCTGGGCCGCGAAACAGGCGCCGGGTCGCGAGATCTACCTGGGGGAATTCGGGGTCTACCAGCCCGCCGATGCGGCGTCCAAGCGTCATTACCTCGCGGCCATCATGGCCGACACCAAGCGACTGGGCTGGAGCTGGGCGGTCTGGGATTATCAGGACAGCTTCGGGGTGCGCGACGCCGCCGGTCACGGCACGCCGATTCTTGAGGGACTGTTCCCGCCGAAGAAATAGCCGCCCTGCTTGGGGGGCGCATGGAATTCCGCGGCCGGCCTCAGGTGCGGCGGGGCGGCCGACTCACCGGGAAAATACGCTCGCCAGCCATCTGGCCCGGCCGATGCTGGAATGCCCCGGCCAACCATGGATCTGACTCCTATTCCGGTCTTGATTGTCGATGACGACCCGACGGTCGCGGCTTTGCTCCGGGGCTTGTTGCGGAACCTGGGCGAGGGGTTGGTGTGCGTCCCGACCTGCGTGGAGACCGGGGCGGCGGCCCGCTTGGAGTTCAAACGTGGCATCCACCAGCTCGTGCTGCTCGATTACCTGCTGCCCGACGAAAATGGTCTCACGCTGCTCACAGCTTTGAACGAACTGCCGGTGGCGCGGCGCCCGGTGGTCATCATGCTGACCGGCGCGGGCAGTGAACAGGTGGCGGTCGAGGCCATGAAGCTCGGGGCCAAGGATTACATGGTAAAGACGGCGGTGAACTTGCCGGCGCTGCGGCGCGCCATCATCAGCGCGCTGGAACGGCACCGTCTGGAGGAACGGCTGGCCGAGTCCACGCTCCAGTTGCAGCGCCACACGGCCCAGCTGGAGGCGGACCTCGCGATGGCGCGCGAAGTGCAGCAGGCCCTGCTGCCGCAGCACTATCCGGTTTTTCCGCCCGATGTGGAACCCGGTCGCAGCCGCCTGCGCTTCTGTCATCGCTGGATTCCGAGCCACAAGGTGGCGGGTGATTTTTTCACGGTTTTCCCCGTCTCGGCGACGGTGGCCGGTGTATTTCTGTGCGACGTGATGGGCCATGGGATGCGGGCGGCACTTATCACGGCGCTGCTGCGCGGGCTGTTGCGGGAGCAGCAGGCCCTGGCGGGTGACCCCGGGGCGTTTCTCGGCGAATTGAATCGCAAATTGAAAGCCCTGCTGGAGCGGGTGGGCGATCTGGTGTTTGTCACCGCCGTGTATCTGGTGGTGGACGCCGCAACCGGCGAGGTGCGGCTGGCCAATGCCGGTCATCCCGCGCCGTTACACTTGCGACGGGCAGGCGGCAAGGTGGCGGCGTGCGCGATCCCGGGTGGTCCCGGTCCGGCGCTCGGACTGATTCCCGATTCGGTCTATGCTCCGGTGCGTCTGTCGCTGGTGGCGGGCGATGGCATGCTGCTGTTCACCGATGGAGTGTTTGAGGTGGAGAGCGCGGCGGGGAGGGAATTCGGCGAGGCGCGTTTGCGGGCCGCGGTGGCCGCACGGCTGGCGCAGGCCACGCCGGCGTTGCTCGACGGTTTGCTCGCCGATGTCCAGGCGTGCCGGCCGCCGGAAGCACCGGCAGCCTTGCCGGACGACGTCTGTCTCGTGGTGGTGGATTTTCGCCCCGACGCGGAATGTCTATGAGCCGCTCTTAGCGGGTGATCCTGATCGGCCGTCGCGCGAGGACTTTGTTGCCCTGGCCGGCCAGGTAGCGCACCTCGGCTTCACCGGGTTCCTTGGGTGCAAGCACCTTCAGCGGTGAACCCTTGTTTGTGTAGGCGTAGTTTCCGAATTGATTGTCGGGTTTTCCCGCCGGCACGAGGGCGATGAAGTCGCCGGGGTTGCCCGGACCGGTCCAGGTGATGGTGACGGCGGAACCGGCCGCAACGTCAGCGGGAGCGGACAGGGAGATTTCGGCGGCGACAATCGTGACGGGCCGCCGTGCCAGGACCTTGTTGCCCTGACCGGTCATGTAGCGCAGTTCGGCGTCGCCGGTCATGATCGGCACGAGCACCGGAAGCGGCGAACCTTTGGCCACGTAGGCGTAGTTAACATATTGGCCGTCGGGTTTCTCCTTTGGCGCGATGGCGATGAAATCACCGGGATTCTTTGGGCCGGTCCAGGTGACCGTGAGGTTGGACCCGGCGATCGCCTCGGCGGGGGCCGCCAGGCTCACCTCGGCGGCGACGACCGTGAGCGGGCGGCGGGCGAGTACCTTGTTGCCTTGACCGGTCATGTAGCGCAACTCGACCTCGCCGGTCGTGATCGGAACAAGCACGGTGAGGGGCGAACCGGATTTCGTGTAGGTGTAGTTGCCGTATTGGCCGTCGGGCCGGTCCTTCGCCGCGATGGTGATGAAGTCGCCGGAGTTGTTGGGGCCGGCCCAGGTGACGCTGAGAGTGGAGCCGGCGATGACCTCAGCCGCGGCGGACAGGCTCACCTCGGCTGCGACGATGGCGAGCGGGCGGCGGGCGAGGACCTTGTTACCCTGGCCGGTCATGTAGCGGATCTCGGCGTCGCCTGGCTCGATCGGCACGAGGACCGTGATCGGCGAGCCCGGCTTGGTGTAGGTGTAGTTGGCGTACTGGCCGTCGGCTGCGGATTTCTTCACGATCGTGATGAAATCGCCGGCGTTGTTCGGCCCGGTCCACTTGATGGCTAACTGGGTGCCGAGCGTGGCCTCGGCGGCTGCGTCCAAGGTCGCGGTGATGGGAGCGACGGTGACGGGTGCGCGCCCGAGGATGGTCGACGAGCGGCCGGTGACGTAGCGCACCTCGCATTCACCCGGCTCGATCGGGGCGATCAGTTTCAGCGTGCGGCCCTCGCGGGTGACGCGATAATTACCGTTGGCGCCCGCCGGGGCGTCCTTCCGGACGATGGTGACATAGTCGCCCTTGTTATCCGGTCCGGTCCAACTGACCGACAGCTCCGAACCCGCCACGACCTGCGTCGGCGCCTGCAAAGTGGCGGGAGTCAGCACTTCGTCGGGCTCCTTGGCCGCCGGCGTCGGCGCGGCGGGTGGGGCCACAGCCGCCGACGGAGCAGGCGCGACGGGGCGTTGGTCGGCGACGGGCGCCTGCCGTTTGCACCGAAACAGCAGAAGCACGATCAGGGCAAGCAGCGCCAGCAGAACGATGATGATGAGATTGCGGCGGGTTGAGTTCGACATGAACTCATATTAACCTCCGGCACGGGACACGACAATGCGGAATGCAAGACAGTCCTCCACGTTTGGCCGGCCTGTCCATTTGCTCCACCTGCAATGTGCCCGGTCTTGTAGCCGAAGCGTCGCCGCCGATGCGGCATCCCACCAGCGTTGCCCCTGTATCTTGCGGCCGGTCGTTCCGGGTGTTCGTGGCGGCTGGAATCTCGGGCCGAGGATTTGGGGCGGCAGTTTCCGCCGGTCGAGGCTGCGAGAACTCCTGGATTCCAGCCGGCCGCGAAAGTCGCGGATGGAACTCTCTTGCAGCGAAGTCTTGTCACGCGGGCCATGGTCACTATTTCTCGCGATTCACCCCAGCTGATCACCCCATTCCGCCAACCGCTCATGAAACTCTATCCGGCAATCTCGTGCGCCTTCCTCGCCATCCTGGCCCTGTCGTTTTCGGGTTGTGGCAAGGAGCCGGCAAAATCGACCAAGGGATCGGACCCGGC
>JBBIHQ010000001.1:160013-170329 GCA_037446975.1 Opitutia bacterium | reverse complement strand
CGTTTTCGGGTTGTGGCAAGGAGCCGGCAAAATCGACCAAGGGATCGGACCCGGCGGTCACAGCGGGCGCCAAGGGCATTGAGTCGGTGGACCAGAAGGTGAGCTACGGCATCGGATACAGCATGGGCGCGAATCTGGGCCACGACAAAATGCTGCAGTTGGACAAAGCGGCGCTGCAGACCGGCATTGAGGACGGCCTGGCTGGCGCCAAGACCCGGGTGTCCGAGTCGGATCTTCAGGCGGCCTTTGCCACCATGCGCGCGAAAGTGTCCGCTGCGATGGCCGTCGAGGCGCAGAAGCAATTGGAGGCCGGCAACGCCTTTCTCGCGAAGAACAAGACGCGCCCGGGTGTGAAGGTGACGGCGTCCGGCCTGCAATACGAAGTGGTGACGGCGGGTTTCGGTCGCAAACCGAAGGCCACCGATACCGTCCGCGTGAATTATCACGGCACCTTGATCGACGGGACGGTGTTCGACAGTTCCGTCCAGCGCGGCCAACCCGTCGAGTTTGCCGTGAATGGAGTGATCCCGGGCTGGACCGAGGCGCTGCAGATGATGCCGATGGGCTCCAAATGGAAACTCTATGTTCCCCCAACCATCGCCTATGGCCCGCAGGCCAGGGGAAATATCCCGCCGAACTCCGTCCTGATTTTCGAGGTGGAACTGCTCGCCATCAAGTAAGGCCAGGGCCTAGGCGCGGGCGAACAGCTCACGCAGCCCGGTGGCGAAGGCTTCTGGCACCACGTTGTAGTGGTCCTTTCCGGGGAAACGCCGGGAGACGATTTCCAATCCCTGGAACGGCTTTGCCGCCAACTGCTGCTCAAGCAACCGGAGATCCCCGGTCATGGATGCGCTGTCCTCCTCGCCGGCGCAGAGAAACAGTTTGCCCGGCAGACTGGACTGCCTCGCGCGGAGATCGGCCGCCTGCTTCAGGATCGCCCGTTCGGCCCACCAGATGGACGGGGCGCTGGCTAGATAGTGCGTGAAGAACGGCTTGGGCTGGAAGAGTGCATGCAGCACCAGCAGCGAACCGAGGGAGTGTCCGGCGATGCCGCGCCGCGCCGGATCGATCGGGTAGCGCCGGGCCAGTTCGGGCCAGACGGTGTCGGTCAGAAATTTCAGGAAGGCGTTGGCACCGCCGCTCGACGGTTCGTCGGAATGCTGCACCGGCGTGTAGTCTCGCCCGCGTTTGTTGGCCGGGTCGCCAAAGCCGGCGCCGTAGCCGACGCCGACCAGGAGCACGGGCGCCGCCGCGAGCACCGGGCGGAGATCCACGCGGTCGCTGAAGGTGAAGTCACCATCCATTACCAGCACCAGCGGCCACGGTCCCGGCGTCTTGGGCGGCTTGGCGACAAAAAGCGCGTAGGTGGTGCCGGTCTCGGGAGAGGACAGGGTGAAGGTTGGTTTCGTCATGCGGGCGATGTCGCGTACCCTACATACCTCCGTTGCCAGGGGCCAGCGGCGGATTCAAAGTCGTGGGATAACCAAGCCACCGTCAACCATCACCACTTGTCCTGTCGAAAACGGAAAGTCTCTCCGAGCTAACGATGCCACGGCTTTACCGACATCCCCGGGATAGCCCCACCGGGGCTGGATGTTCAGGCCGTTGGCGATGAGTTTGTCGTATTTCTCGGTCACGTTGGCGGTCATGTCGGTCTTGATGACGCCGGGGCGGACTTCGTAAACCGGGATGCCGTCGGGGCCGAGGCGGGTGGCAAAGAGCTGGGACATCATGCTCAGGCCGGCCTTGGCGATGCAATACTCGCCGCGGTTGATGCTTACGACTGTCGCGGAGATCGACGTGATGTTGATGATGCAGCCGGAGAACGAGGAGTCTGTTTTCTTCGCCACCACCATGTCGCGGGCGAAGGCCTGCGTGAGGAAGAACGTCCCCTTGAGATTTGTGCCGATGACACAGTCGTAGGATTTCTCGGAAGTCTCGAGCAGGTCGGCCCGGACCTTGGGGGCGACCCCGGCGTTGTTGACGAGGAGATTTATTGAAGGCGATGGGCCAGAGCTCTTCGCTCCGTGCTCTTTGCTCCCTGCTGCAACGAAGCTGCGGGTCGCAGCGAGGATGCCGGCACGGCCTTCGGCGGAGCCGATGTCGCCGCGGGCATAGCCAACGCGGACGCCGTGCTTGCGCAGCGCGGCGAGAGGCTCGGCGACGGCGGCTTCCTCGCGGACGCCGTTGATGACGAGATCCCACTTTTCGGCGGCGAGTTTTTCGGCGATGCCGAAGCCGATGCCGCGCGAACCACCGGTGACGAGAGCGACGCGATTCATAGGAGGGAAGGAGTCAGGAGTGGAGGAGAGAAGGAGAGAGATGTTGCTTGATCTGGGTGAAGTCGGGACAGGAGGAGTTAGGACGCAAGGATCGGGATATTCTGAATCCTGAATCCTTCAATCCTGACTCCACGCTCGCCTACGCGAGCGGAGGCACATCCACCCAGCGGCGCTGGGTCCATGAGGCCAGGCCGAGTTCGGCGAGCTGCACGCCCTTGGCGCCTTCGTGTAGCAACCACGGGAACGGCGAGCCGGTGACGACGTGCTTGAGGAAGAGCTCCCATTGAACCTTGAAGGCGTTGTCGTACGGCCCCTGGTCGGGCACGCGCACCCAGCCGTCCTTGTATTTGATCGGGCTGTCGATGTCGGGATTCCAGACGCAGCGGGGCGTGGCGGCGAGGCTCTGCGCCTTGCAGTCGCGCAGTCCGGCGACCGCCGAGCCGTGCGTCCCGTCGACTTGGAGCGTGAGAAGGTCGTCGCGGTCGACGCGGACGTCCCACGAGGAGTTGAAGTGGCAGATGACGCCGTTCACGAGTTCGAAGGTGGCGTAGGCGGAGTCGTCAGCGGTGCACTGGTAGGGCCTGCCGTTCTCATCCCAGCGCTGCGGGATATGCGTGGCGCCGAGGCAGGTGAGACTCTTGATGCCGCCAAAGAGATTCTGGATGACATACTGCCAGTGGCAGAGCATGTCGACAATGATGCCGCCGTCGTCCTCCTTGCGGTAATTCCACGAGGGACGCTGGAGTTTCTCGAATTCGCCGGTGAACACCCAGTAGCCGAACTCGCCGCGAACGGAGAGGATTTTCCCGAAGAAACCGGTGTCGATTAGATAGCGCAATTTAAGGAGACCCGGGAGCCAGAGCTTGTCCTGCACCACGCCGTTCTTGAGGCCGGCGGCGGTGACTTCCTTGGCAAGGGCGAGGGCTTCGGCGGAGGTGGTGGCAGTGGGTTTTTCGCAGTAGATGTGTTTTCCCGCCGCGATCGCCTTTCTTACGCCGATGGGCCGCTGGCCGGTGAGGGTGGCGTCGAAGTAGATATGGTTCTCGGGCTTTGCCAGCTCGGCGTCGAGATTGGCCGAGACCCGCTTGATGCCGGTGCGCTCCGCGAGGGCGGCCAGCTTCTCCGCACTGCGACCGACGAGGACCGGATCGGGCATGATGACCTCGGCGTCGGAGAGGCGCACGCCGCCCTGATCGATGATGGCCTTGATGGAGCGGATGAGGTGCTGGTTGGTCCCCATGCGTCCGGTGACGCCGTTCATGATGATGCCGAGTTTGTGAGTCTTCATTGGGAAATTCTTACAGGAGGGAACGGAGGGGGTGGTCTTTTTTCACAGAGGCGGAGGAGGTGGCACAGAGGTCACTGAGATTTAGAAAAAACTCTGGGTGCTCTGTGGTTCGCAGATTTTCTCTCGGTCGAAGATTGTTTTCGGGGGAATCAGACGTGATTGCGATACGCGTCCACGATTTTGGTCAAATATTCGTCCTGATCCATGGCCCAGAGGCGCGTGGAGAAGACCTCGACCTCGTTGAAGCCCTTGAAGCCGGCGGCCTCGACCCAGGCGCGGATCTGGCGGAGCGGTATGCAGCCTTCGCCCATGAGCCCGCGGTCGTTGAGGAGGTCGACGGTTGGCGTGCGCCAGTCGCAGACGTGATAGGCGAAGAGGGCCTTGAGGCGGCCGGTGCGGGCGATCTCCGCCTCGAGGGTCGGATCCCACCAGACGTGATAGACGTCGACAGCGACTCCAACGAGAGGCGACCGGAGTGCTTCGGCCATGTCGTTGGCTTGAGCGAGGGTGTTCACCGCCGAGCGGGTGTCGGCATACATCGGGTGGAGCGGCTCGATGGCCAGCTTCACTCCGGCCGACTGGCAGTCCGGCAGCAAAGCTGCGATCCCGTCCTGGATTTGCCGGCGCGATTCGGCGAGCGGCTGGCCGGGAACGGCGCCGCAGACCAGCACGACGTGCGGGGCGCCGAGAGCGTGAGCCTCGGCGATGGCGAGGCGGTTGTCATCGAGCGCCGACCGGCGTTCGGCGGCGGATCTGCCCGGAAAGAAACCACCGCGGCAGAGAGAGACGACGGTGAGGCCGTGGTCACGGAGCATCCGGCCGGTCTGGGCGATGTCCCGGCCGGCGAGGGCGTCGCGCCAGACCGTGATGCCCTTCACGCCCGCCGCGGCGAATTTCGGCGCGGCGGTCTCGATCGCCCACGGTTTGGTGGTAATCGTGTGGAGGCAGAGGCGGTCGAGAGGAGCCATGGGCGGTAGGCTTTAAGCTAGCTTAGCTGAAAGGGGTGGGAGGGGAATGGATCAAAGCTTACAGCCAATCGCATAGAGCTCAGGGCGCGCGGCTCAACTGCGCAGGCAACCGAAGAAGGTCAGGTAGGGTTGGTCGCGAATGATCCGTTGGAGATGCAGCGCTGCTTCCCGCAAATGGTAATCGCCCCACATGCACGCCTCGCCGCACGGAACCTTCCGACCGGCGGGGATGTGATCCCAGCCGTTGGGACGGTGATAGACGGAGTGGAGGAGCAGGCCGTGGTGCGCCGGGTCAAGGCCCAGATATGAATTGGAGAGCAAGGTGCGCATCGTTGTCAGACCGGCCTGCCAGTATCTTTTCCCGTCGGCGGCGGATTCACCGAGATACCGACCGAGCCGGAGCAGTCCCTGCGCGCCGATCGCGGCGGCGGAGCTGTCGACCGGCTCGAAATCGTTGAAGGGCTCGGCCGGTCTCTCGCGCCAGTCACCGAGCCTGCCCAGATTAGGAGCGCCGCTGTCCCAGTAGGGAATGCCGTCGAGTGCGGTGTTGGCGATGTACCAGTCGCAGGTGGCCCGGGCGGCCTTGAGCATCAGGTCGCGGTATTTCGCCTTGCCGCCCAGCGGGGCCAGGCTGGCGTCGGGCAGCGGGTCGAGGAATTCGAGCTCCTCGGCAAAACCGACCATGGCCCAGGCGAGGCCGCGCGTCCAGGTGGTGAAGCCAGAGAAACCCTGCTGCGAGTTCGGGCAGCGAAAGCGGCCGTCGACGGGATTGAAGATGGATTCGTGCGCCACGCGGCCACGCTCATCGTAAGAGTCGCGGTGCTCGCCGTAAAAGACGGAATATTTCGCGGTGGCCTCGACGTGCTGCAAACCGCGCTCGAGCAGAGACCGGGCGGAGTCATTCTCTGCCATCAACCGGTGGCCCAGCGCGTGAGCCACCAGGACGATGCGGACGGAGCGGATGGTGTCGACGAAAAGGCTGTGCGGACCGTTGAAGGAGTAGATGTAACCGCCGCCGCCGTGGATATTCGACCAGCGCGCGGCCTGCACCGCGCCGGAGACCTTCAGCGCGAGTTCGCAAAAATCGACGTGGCTGGCGGGGAGCCGGCCCTCGCGCTGCAGGCGCAGCCAGTGGCCGTAGGTGCTGAGATTGTTGAAGCCGTGATCGTGCACCCCGACGTGACTGACGTGCGAGGCCATGCGCCGGATGGTGAGCTGCTGCGCCTGCTCGGCAAAACGCTTTTCGCCGGTGGCGTCGAATTGGAGAAAGGCGGAACCGTAATGAAATCCCTCGGTCCACTCGGTCCAGCCGCGGGTGGTGTATTTGCCGCCGACGGTGAAGACCGGGGAGCCGAGCGCCGGATCATATTCCCGCAGAATGAGGTCGATCTTGGTGCCGGACAGCCGCCAGAAATTATCCAGGGCGGGGGCGAGGGCGGCGGCGGAAAGTCGGTCGTCGATGCGCATATTGGAGGGGCGGTCAGCGGTCGGCCGGATGAGGGGGTGGTGGAAAGTCGAACCGGGATGGATCTTCTGCTGGCGGAGCGCTTGCTCAGTAGCGTTTGTCCTTGCGGAGGTGAAGGATGATGAATTGCGAGTCGGCGAGCGCTTCGTAGGTGTGCTGCTGGATCGCATCGAATTGCATGCACTGGCCGGACTCCAGCACGCAATGCTCGTGCGGCAGGCTGAGCCGCAGCCGGCCCGCCAACACCCAGCAGACCTCGGTATCGTCGTGGTGGATTTCGGGGCGCGAAACCTTGGAACTCGCCGGCGCCGTGCCAAAGAGGGCGACGACGTTGGCGAAGCGGATTTCGCGGAATCTGAACTGGCCGGACCGGTGGAAGCCCTCGGCGGATCGGTGGGCCAGCGGGGACTCGGCCAGCGCGAGGAGGTCGGTGGCGCTCATGCCCAGGGCGCGGCCGAGCCGGTACAACGTGTCAAGTTCGGCGGACTGCTGGTTGCGTTCCAGCTTCGAGATCACCGCCACCGAGACCTTCGAGGCCTTGGACAATTCCGCCAGGGTCAGGTTATGCTGCTGGCGCAGGCGGCGCAGCACACTGAAATCGAACTTGGGCGGGACGGATGGCATATTTCTTGATAAGTCAACAATGGCCTGTTATTTACTGTCAACGAAAAACACAAAGAGGGAGGCGCCAAAAACTGCAAAATAGTCCGGTGGCCGTTCCCGGCGATCAGGCCGCAGCCGGAACCGGCTCCGGCCGACGGGAAATCTCCCTGCCAGATGATCCGCCCCCAATGTTCCTGAACGTCAGACGAGTTCGCTCAGGCGGGTGACCTCGGGGCGCAACGGCACCAGGTCGGTGATGTTGACCGGCGCATTGCGCCTGATCGACTCGACCCCGGCGATGCCGACCAGAATGGACGCGGCGCCTTGCTCGTGGCCGGCGAAGCGGCCCCACGGATCCTCGGCCGGAGAGTCGGCCGCGTAGAACGAGTGGCAGAGGATCTCGTCGGCCCCGCCGTGGGCACCGGTGGCGGGAGGCATTTGGACCAGGTAGCTGTTTTGAAAATGGGGATAGACCTTGATCCACTCGCCCTCGGCCTCGGCGCCGGGCTTGACGTCGGGCTTGTAGTCCTTTGGGCGGACGGCGCGGTTCATGTGCGTGCCGATGAATTCGTGATACTCGATGCGGCCGCGATCGCCGTTGAAGCACACCCGCATGCCTTCCCGCGGGCTGTAACAGACCAGCGAGTAGGTCAGCAGTTCGCCGGTGCGATAGCGGACGTTCAGCGACATCTGGTCGAAAATGGTGATGTCGTCGCGAAACACGTTCCGGTCGCGGATGTAGCCGGAATCGGCTTCGCCGGCGCGGTAGATTTTCCGGAAAGGCTCGCTCTCGTCGAGGTCGAGATAGAACGGGTCGCCTTTCGCCTCGGGATGGCCGGTATAGCGCGGATAGGCGGCAAGGGCGCAGTCGCCCCGGGCCTCGGCGTTTCGGCGGCCGTAGAACACGAGGTCGCCGTAGGCAAAGACCTGCGCCGGGATGGCGTCGAGCCACCAGTTGACGAGGTCGAAGTGATGCGTGCTCTTGTGGACGAGCAGCGTGCCCGACTCTGCGGCCTGCGCGTGCCAGCGGCGGAAGTAGTCGGCGCCGTGATTGGTATCGAGCAGGTATTCGAGATTGACGGAGCGGACCTTGCCGATGACGCCGGAGGCGACGAGTTCCCTGACCTTGGTGCGGAACGGGGCCCAGCGGTAGTTGAAGGCCACGCGCACCCGCCGGCCGGTGATGCGCTGCGCCTCAAGGATCGCACGGCACTTGGCGGCATCGATCGTCATCGGCTTTTCCGTGATGACATCGCAACCGGCGTTCAGGGCGCGGACGATATAGTCGTGATGGGTCGAATCGACGGAGCAGACGAAGACCGTGTCGGGCTTCTCGGTGCGCAGCATCTCGTCGAATCGGGCGGCGGGATAGGCCGGCACGGCGTGGAAGTTCCAGACTCCCGCCAGCATTTCGTTGTAATAAGCCATGCGGGCCGGGCTGAGGTCGCAGAGGGCGACCAGCTCGTTGGTCTCACGGTAGGTGGTGACCAAGGGTTCGATGAAACTGATGGCCCGGCCACCGGTGCCAACGAACGCATGGCGTCTCTTTTTCATTCAGAGTAGGGAAATAGCCGAATCACCGATGAGGCAATGGCAGAGCACAAGCCGCAACCGGTCCGGGATCGGACGGTCTGAACCGCGGCGGGGCCGGCTCGGGCCGCACGAAGTGGGCACGCCGACGCCCACGGTGGCGGCTTCGAGCCGGCCCGGTGAACGATCAGTTGCCGCGCGGCGGCACATTGCTCCGCAGCGGGCTGGCGGGCAGGGCAAAAGCCTCCGGTGAGTCGGGATGGGTGGGGTCGAATCCGGCGAAATCATCGGCGATGAACCGGGCGAGCGGCAGCCGGGCGTCGCGGATTCCCTGGACGACGCACTTCGCCAGCTCATAGGCTCCGTAGTTGTCGTGGTGCGTGATGTCCTTGCCCCCGGCGCTGAAAGCCAGCGGCGCCTGGGCGGGCCCGAGCGCTTCATAGAAGGCGGCGCTCATTTTTTCCAGGTCGATCAATGCGACCTTCTCCTCGGCGGCAACCTCGCGCACCGCCGACGGGTAGTCGCCGTGGCTGTTGCGAATCTTGCCGGCGGAATCGAAATTACGCCGCTGCACCGGCGTGACGAGCACCGGCGTGGCCCCACGCCGCCGGGCCTCGGCGATGAAGACCCTCAGATAGGCTTCGTAGGTGGTGCGCGCCTCGACGTAGGTTTGCGGCCAGCTTTTCTTTTCGTCGTTGTGCCCGAACTGGATGAACAGCCAGTCACCGGCCTTGATCTGGCTCAGCACTTTTGCCAGCCGCAGGCCGGAGATGAATGACTTCAGGGTCTCCCCGGACTCGGCATGATTGGCGACGGCGATCTCCGGTTTGAAGAAGCGCGGGAGCATCTGACCCCAGCTGGCGCCCGGCTCATAGGGCTGGTCGGTGACCGTGGAGTCGCCAGCGAGAAATAGGGTGGGCACGTCGGCCGGCTCAACGGCGACCGCAGTGACATGCGGCGACGTGCCGTTGAACTCGAGCGTGAGCTTGTCGTCCCAGCGGAGCAGGCCGGTTTCACGGTCATTGAGGACCACGGCGGAGCCACCCGGAGCGTTCTTCGGGGGCGGAGGAATGCGGCTGTCGCGGACATTCACGATGAAGTGTCGGGTGACGAATTCGCCGGGGGCGGTCTCGACCCGCTCCAGCATGAGCTGGCGCGACTCAGCCTTGACCGTGTTGACCGAGGCGGCAGCGGTATCGCCAAATGTGACCGACACCCGGTAGTTTCCCTCCGGCACCGCGATCGAAAAGAAGAAAGGCTTGCCCGGCGGGACCGGCGCGGTGCCGAGATCGAATCCGTAGCCACGGACGGCGGTGAAGGCGTCGGTGGCGGCCACTTTGGTCGTGCCGGCCATGGGAGGGCCGGAAGTGAAGTCAAATTTCCACGAGTTCGGGGGGAGTTCGGCGCCGGAAAGTCCCGTCGCCGCCGCCATCAGGAAAAATAGCCGGAGAAAAGATCTTTTCGCAGCCATCGTTTGGGGCAATTGATCAGGGCGTCACGTCGGTGCGGAACGGCGAGGCCGGCAGGCCGGCGGTGTTGAAAAGATTGCCGGAGGCGACATTGGCCCAGCCGTAGCGCACGGCGACCGGCTGGCTGACGTCAGGGGCGGAAACCACCACGGTGTCGCCGGCGATCACCGCCTCGGCCGGATGGAACTTGCCGTCGGCCCCGGCGATCGTGAAGCCGGTCAATTTTCCGCCCGGCGCCACCAGGCCGCCGGCGAGATGGGTGAACTGGAGCACGGCTTGTCCGCCGGCGACCGACATTGTGCGGTAAACCGGACCGGAATATTCTATCTTTTCCCCGTAGGCGAGCGCGCGGGCGGCGAGGGCCAGCCGGTCGCCGACCGGTGCTTTGTTCGCCGGATGGATGTCGCCGGCGTCCCCGACGTCGATCGTGACCACCATGGCGGTGTTCCTTGTCGCCTGCCAGGCGATCAACTGCGCCTCGCGGATCTCGGGCGGCTGGCCGCTGAACGGGGCGATCTGCACGAAGAGGAACGGAAAGTCGCCCTCGCCCCACGCCTTGCGCCAATCGGCGATGAGCGCCGGCAACAAGGTGCGATACTGGGTGGCGTTGCTGGCGTTGTTTTCACCCTGGTAAAAGGTGACACCGCGAATCGCATAGGGCACCAAGGGGGCGATCATGGCGTTGTAGAGAACCGTCGGCGCACCGTAGCC
>JBBIHQ010000001.1:72663-159913 GCA_037446975.1 Opitutia bacterium | reverse complement strand
GTGGTGTCGATATCGTCGACCGCGCTGAGGTGCAGTTCCAGATCCCGGCCGGCCCAGGCCGCGGGCAGATCGAATGTCTTGTGGAACCACGCGACTCCGTCCCAGTCGGGATGTCCGGCGTCCTCCCAGAGCGTCGGCAAATTCATCGTTTCCCAGCCGCTGGTGTCCTGGCCGGGAGCCGACCACGGATGGGCGCCGCTGCCCGGATCGTGCGCCACAAACCAGGCGTTCAGTTTGCCGAGATACTCCTGGTGCACGCGCTGCGGCTCCGCCGAACCCTCCAGGGCTTGCGTGATCGTCGCGGTGAAGTCCGGGAAGCCGGTCAGACCCTCGCGACTGGTCCAGGCCTCGGCGGGAGTGCCACCGACCGAGCTGTGAATGATGCCGACCGGCACCCCCAGGTGGGCCTGCAAATCGCGGGCGAAGAAATAGCCGACGGCGGTGAAATCCTCGACGGTGGCGGGCGAGCAGACGGTCCACGAGCCAGCGGTGGCCGCCTGCGGCAACTGGGCGTCGTGTTGGTGGACATAGAACTGGCGGATGAGCGGATGGGTGGCGGAAGCGACTTCATGTTCCCAACCGATGATGGGTTTTTGCCCCGAGCGGAGGCCGAGCTGGCGTTCCATGTTGGACTGGCCGCCGCAAAGCCAGACTTCACCGACCAGGACGTCGTGAAATATCATCGCAGCCGGTGCAGCTGATCCGGACACCTTGAAATCCCGCGATTCAGCCGAGGTCTTGAGCTTCCTCAAGTCGAGCCGCCACTTGCCATCCGGGCTGGCCTGGGTGGACATCTGCTGCCCGGCAAACTCGACGGTGATCTTCTCCCCTGGCGAGGCGGTTCCCCACACCGGCACGGGCACGCCCTGTTGCAGGACCATGTGGTCGCCGAAAGGACTGGCGACTTTAAGATCAGCGACCAGTTGGCCGGCGATGAATAGCAGTGAGAACAGGGTGGAGAAGCCGAAGCGCTTGGGCATGTTTTTCAGAGGTAAGATTGATTCATCTATTCAAATTCATCCGATGTGCAATGCCGCAGCGAAAGCATCCCCGGGGATATGCGGCGCAGGGTGGACTCATTCGGGGCGGGCAACGCGGCATCGGACGGTGTGGCCGCTAGAGCTGCCCGTAAGAAACCGGCGAGGCCGGGTGCGCAACCGAGGAAACCGGCTGAGACGGGGCGCATCGCGGGCTCAGTGGTAGCGATAAAGTTTCGCCCGCTGGAGTGTCGGGCCATCAGGACCGAAGCGGAGGCCGCTGCCCGACTGGTTGGATGAGGCTTGTTCGGCCAGATGGTAGTTCAGGAGGATGTCATCGCCGCTCATCTTGCGTCCCGCGACCCAATGTCCGTCCTTGACGCTGCCGGTCTCGGCCTCGGCGATTCCGGCGATGGGATCGCCCGCCGTGCGCGGCGTGAACGTGATTTGCATGTCGGTGCCGGCGATGAGAAATTCATCCGGACCGAGAGCCAGCACGAGGGCATAGCCCGATTCAGCCAGATAACTCTGATCACGGGAGCTGCGCCGAAGTTCGGTATGCAGCAGGTAATCACCGAGGGAAATCTCCTGGGACGGCTTCATCTTGTTCAACCACGCGCCCCTGATCGTGCCGGCCGCCTGGTGCTGCAGAATGAGTGGAGCGAGATCGCGCAGCACCGCGTATCCTTTGGCGAGGGGCAGTTCCTCCAAATCGGCGGGTTCCGGCGCGCCCGGTGCGGGCCGCAGCGTGACCAGCCGGCCGGCATTGTCCAAGCCGAAGGGTGAATAGCCGAGCGAGTCGTGCGCGCCGATGGCGTAAAAGGCGTTGGCCACGCCGGCGGCATCGCCGCGTGACTCGGGCACGAAAAGCGGGTTGTCCGGCCGGTGGTACCGCGCGACCCACTCGTCGAAATCGGGCAGATAGATGTCGGGGCAGTTGAGATCGATGGACGGTGCACCGGCCTTCCAAACATCGAGCGTCAACGGCTCGGGGCCGCCGCTGGGGTAGTCGCCCGGGCCTTTGTCCTCGGGCTGCACAATCCAGGTGTTGGTGAAGACAGGAATCGGGTAGGTGGCCTTGCCGGCAGCAGTGAGGTGGTCCATGTAACGGGCGTATTGCCAGGCCATGAAAAGCTCGTCGGTGGCCGGACCGGTACCGAAGACCTCTGTCCAGGTGCCGGCGGACTTGGCCCCCGCCGCCGTCCAGATTCTCGCGAGCTCGGGGGTGAGCCTGTCCCGGTGCGCGACGAGGTACTGCAACAACTCCCTCGGCACCGGGCGTGCAAATGCGGCGTTGGCCGCGTCACCGCGATCGCGCGAGTCACCGAGCACGCCGACTTCGTTCTGCATTTGAACCATCAAGGTCGTCCGCTGCGGATCCACCTGGGCAAGGTGGGCCATGAACTTGACATAGGCGCGGGTGTCGGCGGCGAGACTGGCATCATTGAGGGGCGTGAGAATCTCCACGGACTTGCCGCTGGCGATGCGCACCCGGGGAAAACGGGTCTGGTCGGCCTTGACCCAGGCCGGCACGAAACTGGACACACTGTTCTTCCAACTGCCAAACCAAAGAAAGATGATCCGCTGGTGGTTCTGCCGCGCGCCGGCGAGCAGGCCGTCCACCAGCGAGAAGTCAAACCTGCCCTCGACAGGCTCGACCCACGCCCACGCCACGGCGACCAGCACGGTGTTGAGATTGAGCCGGGTCATATTTGGCCAGACCGTCTCCATATACGGCAGGCTGGAGGAGGCGGTGTTGGCCACTTCGCCACCGCGGATCAGCCAGGGCTGGCCGTCGACGATGAGTTGGGTGACGGCCCCCCGTTTTTCAAGTTTGGGAATTGGCGGGGCAACCGGGCTCGTGGCCAATAGTGGTATCGCCAGGGTGGCGGCCAGGACACAGGAGAGAATACGGCGGGTTTTCATGATAAGGGTCGGTTCACTTCAGCTGCACGTCCCAGACCTTGGAGCGGCGGGAGGTGCCTTCGGGTCCGGCGATGTCGAGAATGATGACGTAGTTGCCCGGCTTGGCATAGGTGTGTTGCGGATGCTGCTCGGTCGAGGTGCCGCCGTCGCCGAAATCCCATTTCCACGAGGTGATCGTGCCGACCGACAGATCCTTGAACGCGACGAGCCGGCGGTCCATGTCCACCACTTTCCACGTCCACCGGGCTTCCAGTTTCTTTTGCAGGGCGGGTTCGAGCGGCATGAGGCGGAACGCGCACAGCTCGGAAGCGTCGCCGTACATCGTGTGCCGCGGGCTCAGGTTCCAGAAGCCGTTGTTTCCCTTCGCGTTCACGTCGTCGTAATCGATCACGGCCCACGCGAGGCCGATGATCTTGTTTTCGGCGAGGACCGATTCAACCGCGCGTTGCGGTCCTTCGGGCCCGGCGTAGTCAAACGGTGTGATCCAGAATTCAAGTACCAGCCGCCCCGGTTCGCCCGGCTTGAAGTTGTAGGCATAGGCCGCGTTGGCCCACGGCAGTTCTTTGATCCAAGTTGGAGCGCCCCACGCCAGGCACCAGTCCTTGTTCAAGGCCGGCGTGAAGATATGATAATTTTGCGCCTGCACCCCGTGGATGGCCCAGTGCGCCTCGTCCGGGCTGATGCGGTCGTCGGGAGCGGCGGCGGCGGCGCCGACAATGTCGGGTGTCCAGAATTCCTTGTGTCCCTTGTCGATCAATGGGCCGCCGGAGGCGTCGCCGTCGACGACGATCTCGAAGGTGTCGTTGTGCAGGTCAGGGCGGGAGAAGTCCCAATAGTCGTCATACGCCTCGTAGAGAAAATAGAGGCGATTCAGGCCTTTGACCCAGCCGACCCGGACGCGCACGTCGAGCGTCTTGGGGTCCGGGGCCGGATGTTTTCTCGAGTCGTCCCAGAGCTGGTCGGTGCCGATGACGTAGCTCTCGGGCACCATGGCCCAGTCGTCGGTATTGCCATCGATGCGCGGAATCCTGTCCGCGGGGAACTGGAAGACCTTGTATGTGTGATCCGGTTTCTCAAGGGCGATCACGCCACAGGCCGAGGCGGAAAATATGGCGATCAACAGGGGGGTACGGATGTTCATGGGTGTCTATTTGGTTCGGGGCGGTGGCGGCAGGGTGACGTTGTCTTCGATGACTTGGAGCGGACCCAAGGAAACCGAACCGGGCCGGACCTTGCGTTGCAGGGCGACCGCCTCGTCGGTGGGGCGGCCGAGATAATTCGCCGCGGTCACGATCAGCGGCGGCAGTGTTTCCTTCAGGGAGACACCGGCCGAATTGACCGTCATGGTCGTGCGCCAGGCAAGGCGGTGCTTGTTCTGGGCGACGTCCTCGTAAGCGTAGGCCGAGACCACCACAAAATACAGGTCATGGTCGGCCTGGTAGAAAAGATAATCCTGCTTGGTGGTATGATCCTGTGGTCCGGCGCCAAACGTCAGCCGCTCGGCCACGCGATGGGCATAGGCCGGGCCGCCGACCAAAGCAGCGTGCTCGATGATGAACTGGCGGCGCAACTCCGGGAAATATCCGTTGGTGAAATCATCATTGACTGCGACGCCGGCGTGGGTTCCCCAGAAATAGAAGAGGGCGAGGGCGGGCGGGTGGTTGCTTCCTTCGGCCGGAATATAACCGCGGTCCATCAGCGCCTGCTGCAGGAGTTGCTCAATCTCGGGCGCCGGCGGCGGTTGTTCGCCGCCCACCGGCAGCCCCTTGGACTGAAATCCCTTGCTGTGCGAAACGTAATAAACCGGATTTCCCGGCGAGGCATCCGGCAGCGTTCGCCCGTATTCCGTGAATTCGGTGAATACCGTCATCTCCAAGGTCGGGTTGGCGGAAAATGCCTTGGGCAGGAGGTTGAAGTGGAACGTACCGGGGCTCTCCAACTCCAGACCGTCCGTCCGGGCCGGCGCTGGAGCACTTCCGGCCCGCACGCAGGCGGCGAAGGCGAACCAGCACAGGAACCTGAACGAAAGCCTCACGGCGCGGCCCGATCTGGATTCAAGACCGAAGGGTGCTGCGCCGGGCGCGGCTGATCGGATCGATCGTGGTGTGCCGTCGCAGCGAAATTTCATCGTGCCCTGAATAAGTCAAAAGTGCGCGGGTGGCGGACCAAACTGCAGGCTGCCATCCTGCACGGCCAATTGCCCGCCCAGACCTTGGCGCAGGGTTATCATCTCGGCTCCTGCCAGCAGCACCGGACCGTAGCCGTGGCCGGCATGGACGCTGACCGGCCGGTAATAATAGAAGGCCGGATCAAAACCCATGCCCGTGCCGACGCAGGTACCTTCCACCTGACCTTGGGCGTTGACCTTCTGGGCCACGGCATTCCAGGCAACTGAAACCATCGGCCCGTAAGCGAATCCGTCCAGCCAGCCGCGATTGATACCGCGGGCGATGGCATAGACATACATGGCTGAAGCGGAGGTTTCCAGGTAGGAATCAGGCCGGTCGAGCAGCTGGTGCCAGAGACCGCTTCGGTCCTGGCATTGCGCGAGTCCGCGGGCCAGCGACCGGTATTGCCCGAGCACCGCAGCCCGGCCGGGATCGTCTTTGGGCAGCACTTCCAGCAACTCGGTCATGGCCAGGAGGGCCCAGCCGTTCGCCCGGCCCCAGAAAAACGCCGGGTGCGGTTCCATGGCCTCCACCCAGCCGTGCCGGTAGAGACCTTTCTCGGGAACAAACATCCGGGCGGAAAACTGCCGGACCTGCTTCACGGCGTCATCGAAATATTTCCGGTCGCCGGTGAGCGCACCCATCTGGGCGAGGGCGGGCACACTCATGTAAAGGTCGTCGAGCCAGAGCGAGTCGGGGAGCGGGCGCTGGCGGGCGAGCGTGCCGTCAGGCAGGCGAAACTGATCGCGGCAGATCCAGCCCATATAATTGTCGATCCATGGACGAAGAACCTCGCTCAAGATGCCGGCCCGGCTGGCCTTGATCATCGCCGCGCACATGGATCCGCTGTCGTCCAGCTTGCCGGGCGCGAGGACCGAACGCAGCGACAGCATGCGCTGCAGCCCGGCTGGCTCGGCGGCCGGCGGTTGATCTTTCAAATGGGCGGCAAGCATCGCGATGGCCCCGAGCCGTTCCCTCGTGTACGCGGCGTAGCGCTGGTCGTTCGTGACTGCGGCCACTTGGAGCATACCGGAGTAGGTGACGCCCCACTCGTAGCTGGTCAGAAGAAAATCGGTGCGATCCAGAGCGGGATGAGGTGGCAGATGAGTGAGATCGGCGACGGGTTCCCCGGTATCGCGGTTGATGACTCTGACCGGGCTGGCCCGTTCAAGATAACCCAGCACCCGGTCGAGCACCGCTTTGATCTCCTCCACCTTGGCCGGTGGGTAGGGCAGGGGGTACGCGGGCGTCGACCGGCCGGAGTTGGAGGCTGCCAACGTTGACGTCGCAGCCGGGGTGACAACCGTCGGCGCGTCGAGCGCCGGCGGTTGGGTCTGGGCGAAAACAGTTTTCGCCATCAACAGGAGGGCCAGAAGACTGGGAAGATGACGCCGGTTGATCACCATGGAAATAATATGGCGAACACGGCCGGGCCGGAACGGCCGTTGTCGGATCGAGGCGCAAACGGGAGGCGGTGGGCGACGGCCAAAGGAAAGCGGGGGTTGAAGGGAATCCGGAGGAAGGCCGGGATGATGCGGTCAGCGGAGCGGGCAGTTTCTGTGACCTGGCGGCGCGGACGGATTACAGTAAGTTCACGACGACGTGCGGCGCAATGATGCTGTTCTCGGACTGTCAAGACCGGGGCGGATGGCTACCGAAACTCCAGCCGGTAGGTTGCATCCCTCCCGGCAGTCTCGGCCTGCGTGCTGCGCAATTTTCCCTACCCCGTTATTTTTCTCCACTTGTGAATCCAGGACGCCCCCTGTTCCGCAGGATATTGCTTCCGCAAGGACCGCTTGGCCACCAGACGTTCCGGCTCGGTTGTTTGTCGACGGGAATCCGCGGCGCGGCCGGACTCTTGCAGATTTTTGCCTGATGATCGCCGCCGCCAAACGTCCGCGTTTAGCGCTGATCGGGATCTCCGGTTACGGACGCATCCACCTGCAACTGGCGCGCGAATGCCGGGAGCGGGGTGAGGTGGATATTGTCGCGGCCGTCGTGATCAATCCCGAGGCCGAGACCGAAAATATCGCGGAACTTCGCGCGCACGGTTGCGACATCTTTCTCAGTTACGAGGAAATGCTGGAGCGACACCAGGGAGCGATTGACCTTTGCCTGATTCCCACCGGCATCCATTGGCATGCCCGCATGACCATCGCCGCGTTGCGCGCCGGAGCGAATGTCCTGGTTGAAAAACCACTCGCCGGTTCGCTTGCCGAAGTGGCGGCCGTGCGTCTGGCCGAGCGGGAAAACGGTCGTTTTGTTGCGGTCGGATTCCAGGCGTATTACGAGCCCGGCACCACCTGGCTCGGTTCCGAATTGCACCAGGGCACCATCGGAGCCATCCGCTCGGTTCGTTTCATGGGTATCTGGCCGCGCCAGCGCTCCTATTATACCCGCAATGACTGGGCCGGACGACTGCAGGTCGGCGGAGTGCCGGTCTTTGACTCCCCGCTTAACAACGCCTTCGCGCATTTTGTCATGCTCAGTCTGCTTTTTGCCGGTCCGACCCCGGACACTGCGGCGGAGGCCGCGGTGGAGGGCGTGGAGCTTTTCCGCGCTCATCACATCGAGAGTTTCGACACCGGGGTGGTCACGCTGCGGACGCCCCAGGGAGTCAGGCTTTGGTTCGGCGCCAGTCACGCCTGCCGGCAGGCGCTCGAGCCTGAAATAGTCATTCACGGATCAAAGGGCATGGCTTGGTGGCGTTATGAAAACGAGGCCGTGCTGCGCGACGCCGCGGGACAACTGTACCGCCGCGCAATGCCGGACACGACGGCCACGCGGCGTTCGATGATGTCGGCCGTGCTGCGCCGCCTGAGCGACCCGGACTTTCCCGTGTGCACCACCGGGATGGCCAGCCAGCACACGGCCGTCATCGAGGCGGTCCATCGCCGGGCTCCGATTCAAGATTTTCCCAGCGACTGGGTTCGATGGTCGGAGGCAAGCGACAACCTGACGGCCGTGGCCGACGTGCGCGGACTGGACGCCGCTCTGCGCCGTGCGTTCGCCGCGCAAGAATTGCTCAGTGATTCCGGTTTGTTGGTGGCGCCGCCGACCGGGAGCGGCTGAAACCCCGGCCATTTCGACATGCTATCCCCGGTCATCCCAAGATTGCGTTCACGGCCCTGGCAACTTCGCCACTGACAGGATTCTTTCGGACTGTCTGAGATACGGCCCATTGTATGAAATCAACGAAGCGGCCAAACCTTCGGCTTCAGGACTAGTTGCTCACCCCCCACTCAGGTTTTTAGCACCCTGCCTTACCCTTCCGATTCGACTGTCCGGCGTTGCCGGCGCATTCGTTTAGACCCAGCGATCCCGCACACCTCACCACCCCGAGAAACCATGACCTCATCAACCACTCCGCTCCATTTGGGAGTCCGACACCTGTTCGTGTCGTTGTTCGCCTTAGTCACCGCATCCGTATGTTTCGCCCAAGCCACTCCGGCCGCCCAGCCCGCGGCCAAGCCGGCCGACGAAGCGAAGAAGGAGGAAGTTATCCAGCTGTCGCCCTTCACGGTGACGACCGACAAGGATACCGGCTACTTCGCCGCCAATACTCTGGCGGGCAGCCGGATGAAGACCAACTTGGGAGATCTCGGTGCGGCGATCTCGATCGTCACGAAGGCGCAGATGGAGGATTTTGCGTCCACCAATCTCAATGACGTGTTTCGCTACGAGGTGAACACGGAGGGCTCCGGGACCTATACCCCGGCCACGCAGGCCTTCCGCAATGACGGTGTCCTCGACGTCAACGCCGGCGGCACGCAGGGCAATGCGGTGACTTCGCTCACCAACGCCATCGCGAACCGGGTGCGCGGCATCGGCATCCCCAGCTCAGCGATCAACTATTACCCGTCAAATGCGCAGCTCCCGCCGGATTCCTACAACATCCAGTCCTTTGAAATCAGCCGCGGTCCGAACTCGATGCTCTTCGGTTTGGGCAGCCCGGCCGGCATCGCCAACATCACCACGGCCCAGGCGTCGGTGGACCGGGACTCCAACCAGCTTCAACTCCGCACGGACGACCGCGGATCCTACCGCAGTTCCTTTTCGTTCAACCGGGCGCTGATCAAGGACAAACTCGCGATTTACGGCGCCTTCCTGTACGATGACGTGCAGTTTGAGCGCAAGCCGTCCTACGACATCACCCGCCGGCAGTACGGTGCGTTCACCTACAAGCCGTTTTCGAAGACCACCATCCGGGGAAACTTTGAAAACTACGACAACCGGAACCGCCGGCCGAACACCATCTCGCCGGTCGACTATATTACGCAATGGGACCTCGCCGGTCGGCCCATCTATGACAACCGGACGAAGACGATCACCATCACCAATTCCGGCAGGGTGGTCGGACCGTATATCAGCAGCGCGAGTTCGCCCAACGCGCAACAAGTGCGAAACTACATTTTGTCGCTGCCGAACTATAATCCGGCGTTGCGCGGCACGTCGGCCACCGCCTTCGGCGGCACCGACACAACTTTTTCCTTCTACAACGGCCAACCGATATTCGGCGGAACGGGTAGCGTGCAATTGAATCCCACCCTCACCGCGGCGGCACCGAATCCCGCCGCGTCCGCCCTTTTCGTCCCCGGCATGAGTGCGTTCAACACGCGGGCGTACATGACGATCGCCAACGGCCAGCTGCAGAACTGGTACCAGCCGCTTTACAACACCACGTACTCCACCGGCTACGCCATCCCGGGTGTCGGTGGCCTTGCAGCGCCGCCGAATGTCAACAATCCCATTTCCAATATCTGGAACAATCCCGCTTCAGCTGATATTTATGATCGCAATGCCTATGCATCCGGCGGCTTCACGAACAATTCGTTCGTGAGCAACTTGGGGGGGAGTTATCGCTACCCGGGCGTAACCGACCGTTCGATCTACGACTGGAAGAAGATCAACATCCTCCAGGCGGACTACGGGTCCCAGAGCAACAAGAACTACAATCTGGATTTTGACCAGCAGATCGCCAGCGACCTTTTCCTTAACGCCGGTTGGCTGCGCCAGGACTTCAAGCAGTCATCCAATTACACCATCGGGCAGCTTAACGCCACGGCGGTGAGGATCGACGAAAACAAATACAATCCGGATGGCACACCCAACGCTTACGTTGGATTGCCTTTCGTCCAAGACTTGGACCCGGATCGTTATATCAACAACCAGCTGGATGATCACTTCCGCGCCATGCTGGCCTGGACACCTGATTTCACGCAGAAGAGCGGGTGGCTGAAATGGCTGGGTCACCATCAGATTCTCGGACTGTGGTCGCGCGATGAATCCATGGCCTTGGCCCTGCGCGAACGGCTCAATTATGTCGCCGCTGGCAGCCCGTCGGCGATGGTTCGCTATGTCGCCAATCCAAACCCGAATGCCAACGGCACGCTGACAGGTTGGAATTTCGCCGGCGCCACCCAGCGGTTGTACTATCTCGCCAATCCGGGTGATCCATTGGGCAAGATAACCACGTCCTCCGGCGAATGGAATCCCGACACCTTCACGGGCAATATCAGGGTGTACAATTATCTGACCAACAGTTTCGAGGATGCCAACGTCACGGAGAAGTATAATGTAGCGGTGGTCGATCCCGCTCGCAGTCAGCGGACGCTGCAGTCGTATAGCACGGGTCTGACGAGCTACCTGTGGCAAGACCGGTTAACGGCTACGTTCGGAGCCCGCTTGGATAAATTCAAGGCTCGCAATATCACCTCCGCCGCGATCACCCAGGCCGACGGCACGGTCATTCCGGCCCTGACGCCCCAACAAAAATTCAACCCCGACGGCTACTATAACTACAGCTCGATTTGGAATCGTTTTGGCCCATGGAGTCGCGCCACGGGCCGGACCAAGACCGGTGGTGGGGTCTTGCGCCCGTTCCGCAACTGGTCGACGATCGATAGTCGGGCCGACAACGGCAGCCAATTCTGGCAATTCATTCGCGACTTCGGCCTGGTTTACAACTGGTCCGACAACTTCGATGCTCCGACGGGGGCCCAGAACGATGCGTTTGGCAAGCCGCTGCCGAATCCCCAAGGCATCGGCCGCGACGTCGGTTTCCAGTTCTCCGCGCTCGACAACAAACTGTTCGCCCGCGTCACTTGGTATAGGTCGAGCAGTCAGAACCAACGCCTAACCAGCGCCGGCACGTCGCTTGGCCGTATGACCGCCCAGGTTCCACTTACGACTCCGGACGCAGCCCAAGCCAGCGTGGATGCGCTCTTCAAGGGTTGGTCACGGGCGATTGCCAAGATCAACATGGGCATCGATCCGAGGATTGATCCGGCGGTGGCTTTGAGCCCGCAGCAGGAGCTCGATGTTGAGGCGGCGGCCCAAAAGATCTGGGGGCTGCCCTATACCTATTATGAAAGCCTGCCGGGTGCGATTACCGCGACCAGTGACGCCGTGTCCACGGGCATGGAGATTCAAGTCAACTATAACACCGGAAATTGGCGGAACCGGCTGACTTTTGGCCGACAGTTCACGAGCAATTCCAATGCGCTGAAGCAGTTTGACGACTGGTATGCCGTCCGCGATCCGGTGTGGGTGGCCGCCAAAGCCTCCAGCTACCTGCTGCCGCAGTACCAGAGCTTCGCGACCTATCGAATCGGGGACCAGACCAACGGCACGCAGGTGGATCTCACGAACTTCCTGACGAGCTATGGATACAACAGTACGGTCAGGATCACGAATCCGACCGGTGGTCAAAACGTCCAGGATTGGATCAACGTCAATCTGACCCCGCAGGTCCAGCTGTCGAAGGATCTCAACGGGCAGCAGGCCCCCGGCCAGCGCAATTATCGCTGGGCGTATAATACCGGCTATGATTTCACCACCGGTCGTCTGAAAGGCATCGGCATCGGCGGGGCTCAGCGCTGGGAAGCAAAATCCATCATTGGTTACTATGGCAGAGCGAGCGGCGCCCTGGCATCGAACCCGAACCTCCTCGACCTTTCCGATACGACCCGGCCGATCTATGACAAGGCCAACTGGTACACCGATCTGTTCGTCAATTACAAAACCAAGATCTGGCACGGCAAACTCGGGCTGACGGTGCAATTGAACGTGGAAGACGTCTTCGAGGACGGACATCTCCAGGTGGTTGCGGTGAACTACGACGGTTCGCCGTATGGCTACCGCATCATCGATTCCCGGAAGTTCACCCTGACAACGACGTTCGACTTCTAACCGGAACGTTCCCAACTCGCTTCGACTCAAGGCTCCCTGCATGACGAGGGAGCCTTTTTATTCACCGTGTGCCGGGATCCGGAAATTGCCGGCCATGGGCCCGACGCGTCAGGCCGGCGGCGTTTGCCGGCCGATCATGGCGCCAAGTGAAACTTAATTTGCGCCCGTTGTTGATGCCCGGCGCTGCGAACTGTCCGAGGTGGTCCCGGATGCCGGGCCTTGCGCTCGCGACCTTGAGCGGGAAACTTGGGGCTGCCCCGCGCGCTCGTCCTAGTGCTTGGATTTCATCCGGCCGGTTTTTCACCCCTCATCACCCCATTCCCATGCATTTTGGCAGCCTGCATATCCTGGACATCCTGATGGTCGCCGCGTATCTCGTCGCCGTTGTCTGGATCGGGCGCCGGGCCTCCGGCGGGACGAAGAGCGAGGACGGATTTTTCCTCGCCGGCCGCAAGCTGGGCAAGCTTTACCAATTCTTCCTGAACTTCGGCAACGCCACTGAGCCATCCGGCGCGGTCAGCACGGCCAGCTTCGTCTACCAGCAGGGTGCCCCGGGCGCCTGGCTCTCCTTCCAGACGGTGTTCATGAATCCGTATTTCTGGTTCATGAACGTCTGGTTTCGCCGCGTGCGCCTTACGACGGTGTCCGATCTGTTTGAGGATCGCTTCGGCAGTCGCGGTCTCAGCTTCTTCTATGCGATCTTCCAGATCCTCGTGGCCTGCGTTTTTCTCGGCTTCGCCAACGTCACCGCCTACACCATCGCCTCTTCCCTGGTCGTGAAACCGGAGTCGGCGTACACGGTGGCGGAGCGCTCGTCGGTGGAAGGATATCATCAGCTTCACCGGCTGGAGCAGCAGTTTGCCGCCGGCACCCTGGCACCCGCCGACCGGCCGCAGTTGGACGAGCTGCGCGAACGGCGGGCCCGCGGGGAACTGCATAGCTACATCACGCTGCTCAACAATTTGCTCTTCTTCACCGTCTTTGCCGTCGTGGTCGGTGCCTACATCGTGATGGGGGGCATGGCCGCCGCCGCCATCAACGAGGGCCTGCAGAGCGTCCTCATCATTGTCTTTTCCCTGTTGTTGATCCCCACCGGCCTGCACGCCATCGGCGGCTGGAGCGCCCTCGCCGCCAAGGTGCCGCACAAGATGTTCGACCTGTTCGGCTCGGGCAACGCGGAGCAGTTCTCGGTGTTCAGCCTTCTGGCCATCTTGCTCGTGAGCATCATCCAGAACGGCGGCCTCAGCCACAACATGGGCATCTGCGGTTCGGCCAAAAACGAGTTTGCCGCACGCTCGGGCGTCTCGGGCAACTACCTGAAGCGCTTCATGATCATCCTCTGGTCGTTTGCCGGGTTGATCGCGTTGGCGATGTTCGGCGTGGGCGGCCTGTCCGATCCTGACGCGACGTGGGGCGCCATGTCCAACAAGCTCCTTGGGCCCGGGCTCGTCGGCCTTATGCTGGCGGGCGTCCTTGCGGGGACCATGTCGACGCTCGCCGCCAAGGCGCTGGCGATCTCCTCGCTCTTCGTCCGCAATGTCTACCGCCAGATCTGGCCGGACCTCGATGAGAAACGGGGCGTGTACTTCGCTCGCTGGACCATCGTCGTGGTGCTGGCCCTCGGCGCGACTTCGGCGTGGCTGATGGGCGATTTCCTGTCGATCGTGAACATCGTCCTCACGGTCAACCTGCCATTCGGCGCGTGCGTGCTGCTCAGTTTTTTCTGGCGCCGGCTCACGGCCCCGGCGGTCTGGGCGTGCGTCGTGCTCTCGACGCTGATGATTCTTGTGATTCCCTGGACGGCGTCGGCGATCCCGGCCTTGGGCACGAATCCGGCGCTCACGCAGATGAGCGCCAAGGCGCCGGGCACGGGCGTGTATTTCGCCGCGGTTGTGCACCAGCGGGCTGACGAACTCACGAGCCCGTTGATCGCCAAGCCGGGCATCTTCAACAACCGGTTCAACCTTGAGTGCTGGCTCATGAGCAAAGCCGGCTTCGACGCCGCGGGCTGTTCACCCACCCAGTTGCTTACGGCGCAGTTCTTCTTTGATGGTATTTTCCCGTTCGCGGTTCTCTTCGTCGCCAGCCTGCTCACGCGGCCGACCGACCCGGCCCGCACGGCGCTGTTTTACGGCAAGATGAAGACGCCGGTCGGAGAAACGCCCGAACTCGAGGCGGCCGCGATGGCGGAGACCCGCCGCCAGCCGGCGCGATTTGACCACACAAAGCTTTTCCCGGACACCTCTTGGGAATTCTGCAAATGGGACAAGGTCGACACGATCGGCTTTATCGCTTGCTGCGCCTTTTCCGCCGTCATTGTCGGCATCTTCCTGTTCTTCCTGAAACTCGCCGCCGGCTGAATTCCCCGATGATGATTCACCGCACCTGCCGCCTTCTTGTGCTGGTCCTCGGCGCAGCCGTCGCCGGGATCGGCGCGGAGCGGGCAGAGCATTTTCAGTTCGGTGCCGGCCCGGCCACGGGAGGCGCCCGACTCGTCGGGGCGGACGACACCTTCAACGCGGAGCGGGGCTGCGGTTTCGAGCCGGGCATGGCGGTGCAGAATGTTCCCGGCGGAGTCGGCGGCGCGCCGGCCTTCTACTTTACCACCGACCTGGCGGAGGGCAACTGGCGCGTGAAGGTCACGCTGCGCGGTGCGCCCGGTGGCGGTGTCGCGGCCATCAAGGCCGAGCTCCGCCGGCTGATGGCCGGACCGGTGCCTTTGGCGGAAAACGAAAAGCTCGAACGCACGTTCATCGTCAACCTCCGCTCGCCGTTGATCGCCGCACGTCAAGGCACCGCGCCGGGCCGGGTGAAACTCAAGGCGCCGCGCGAAACGACGACGGAGGCCTGGGCGTGGGACAACCGGCTCACCCTGGAGATCGACGGAGCCGTGCTCGCGGCGGTGGACATCGAGCCCGCGACAGTGCCGGTGCTGTTCCTGCTGGGCGACTCGACGGTCTGTGACCAGTCGCGAGAGCCTTACAACAGCTGGGGGCAGATGTTGCCCCGCTTCTTTGAGCCGACGATTGCCGTGGCAAACCACGGCGAGTCGGGCGAGACCTACCGCGACTCGATCAGCCGCGGCCGGCTCGCCAAGATCATCAGCGTGATGAAACCCGGCGACTGGCTGCTCATGCAGTTCGGGCACAACGACCAGAAACAGATCGCGGCCGGCACCGGCGGACCGTTCACCACCTACCGAGCGGAGATGAAAGCGCACATCGCAGCGGTCCGCCAAGCCGGTGGCATCCCGATCGTGGTCACCCCCATGGAGCGGCGGGGTTTCGATGCGGCCGGCAGGGTGGTGCCGTCCCTGGCCGACTATGCCCGGGCAACCCGCGAGGTGGCGGCGGAGGAGAAGGTCGCGTGCATCGACCTCAACGCGATGAGCATCGGGTTTTACGAGGCGCTGGGACCGGAAAAATCGGCCCGCGCCTTTGCCGCGCCCGGCGGCAAGGTGGACAACACCCATCACGACAACTACGGCAGCTACGAGCTCGCCAAGTGTGTCGCCCAGGCCATCCGCGAAGAAATCCCCGGGCTTGCGGCGCACCTCACGGGTGATTTCACCGGATTCGTTCCGGCGCACCCGGACGATTGGGAAACCTTCGTCATGCCGCCGAGTCCGAACTTCACCAACCAGCGACCGCTGGGTGACTGAGCTGATTTCGATGACAATTTTCCGGACCACGTTTCTGCTCTTGCTGGGGGTGGCGGCACAACTGGGCGCTGCGCCCGGCGAAGCCTACCTGTTCACCTATTTCACCGGCAACGGCGAGGATGGTCTGCACCTTGCCGGGAGCGACGACGGCTACCATTGGCAGGCGCTCAACGGCGGCCGCAGCTTCCTTGCGCCGAAGATCGGCGCCAGGGAGAAGCTGATGCGGGATCCTTGCGTGGTGCGCGGTCCGGACGGCATCTTCCACATGGTCTGGACTTCGGGTTGGTGGGAAAAGGGCATCGGCTACGCCTCGACCCGCGACTTTGTCACCTGGTCCGACGAGCGCGAACTGCCGGTGATGGCGCAAGAGCCGACGGCACGAAACAGTTGGGCGCCGGAGATCGATTTTGATGAGACGCGGGGCGAGTTTGTCATCTTCTGGGCCACCACGATCCCGGGCCGGTTTCCCGCGACTGCCGGTGCTTCCGAAGACGAGCTGAATCACCGGATCTATTGCACCACGACAAAGGACTTCCGGATTTTCACGCCGACGAGGCTGTTTTTCGATCCGGGCTTCAGTTGCATCGATGCCACCTTGCTTCGCGCGGATGGCCGGCAATGGTTGATTCTCAAGGACGAGACCAGGTTTCCTCAGCCCGCAAAAAACCTGCGCCTCGCGGCGGCGGCGACGGTCCAGGGCCCGTTTGGTCCGCTCTCGGATCCGTTTACCCCGCCCGGTCTCTGGTCCGAGGGGCCGACCGCCATCAAGATCGGCGGCGAATATCTGGTCTATTTCGAGGCCTACAGGCAGCGGCACTACTGCGCCATGCGGTCCCGCGATTTGAAAACCTGGGAAGAGGTGACGGAGAAGATGCAGTTTCCCTTCGAGGGTACGCCGCAACGAATGAAACATGGAACAGTCATTGCCGCACCCAAGGATCTGGTGGACCGGTTGCGCGGAGTCGCGCCGCAGCCTTAGGAGCGACGAGCCCCGATGCGTTACCAGTCGCTTGCCTTCTTGATTTTGCTGGCCGCGGTGCGCCTGGGCGCGGCGCCGGGTTTGCTGCGGGACGGCCCACCGCAGCCGGGCGATTTCGAACTGGTGACCGGCGGACGGGCGGCCGGAATTCTGGTTGATCCGGACGACTTCAAGGTGGTGTCGATCGCGGCCCACGACCTGGCGATGGATATCGAACGGGTGGCGGGACAGAAACCGGCGGTGCAGGCGGGGCCGGGCGGGCTCACGCCGTATACGGTGTTCGTCGGCACTTTGGGCCGGAGCCGGGTGATCGATGCCCTGGTGTCCGCCGGTAAGCTTGATGTGGCGGCGTTGCGCGGCCGGTGGGAGACGTTCCTGATCGCCACGGTGGCGGATCCGGTGCCGGGGGTGAAGCAGGGTCTGGTGATCACGGGCAGCGACCGGCGCGGCACGGCGTTCGGAGTCTTCGAGGTCTCGCAGGCCATCGGCGTGTCGCCCTGGTATTGGTGGGCCGATGTTGCGCCCGTGAGGCGACCCGAGCTGCGTATCGCCGGCGGCACGCGGCGCTTCGGTCCGCCGTCGGTGCAATATCGCGGCATTTTCCTTAACGACGAGGATTGGGGCCTGCAGCCATGGGCGGCGAAAACCTTTGCCCCGGAGGACGGAGGCATCGGTCCAAAGACTTATGCGAAGATCTTTGAACTGTTGCTGCGCCTGAAGGCCAACACCCTCTGGCCGGCGATGCACAAGTGCACGCCGCCGTTCAACCACTTTCCGGAAGACGCCCCGCTGGCGGATGACTACGCCATCGTGATGGGTTCGTCGCACGCCGAGCCGATGCTCAGGAACAACGTCGGGGAATGGACCGATCCGCCGCAGGACTACAACTACGTGACCAACCGCACCGGCGTCCTCCGCTATTGGGAACAGCGGGTGGCGGCCAACGGCCGGTACGAGAACATTTACACGCTCGGGATGCGCGGTATACACGACTCAAGCATGATCGGACCCACGACTGACGCGGACCGCGTCCGGGTGCTCGGGCAGATTTTCACGGACCAGCGCGCCCTGCTGGCGAAGCACGTGGATCCCAAGGTGGAGCGCGTGCCCCAGATGTTTTGTGCCTACAAGGAAGTGCTGGGCCTCTATCGGCAGGGCCTGCGCGTGCCGGATGACGTCACCATCGTCTGGCCGGACGACAACTTCGGCTACATCCGCGACTTCGCGTCCGCGACGGAGCAGCGGCGCACCGGCGGTTTTGGCGTGTATTACCATGTTTCGTATCTGGGCCGGCCGCTTTCCTACCTCTGGCTCTGCACCACACCGCCCGCCTTGATCTGGGAGGAGATGAGCAAGGCCTGGGATCACGGGGCGCGCCGCATCTGGATGCTGAACGTCGGCGATCTCAAGCCCGCCGAGATCGACACGGAGTTCTTCCTGCAGATGGCCTGGGACATCAACCGGTGGAACCGGAACAATCTTGCCGACTTCCTCCCCGAGTGGGCCGCGCGCGAGTTCGGGCCTGCATCCGCCCCGGCGATCGCGGAGGTCATGGCCGGCTACTACCGGTTGAATTTCCAGCGCAAACCCGAGCAGCTGCAATGGTGGCTGCCCGGCGAGCCACCCCGCGCCAGTCCGTTCACGAGCGGGGAGAAAGATCGGCGCCTGGAGGAGTTTGCGCGACTTGTCGGGAAAAGTGCCGCCGTGCAGACGGCGCTGCCTCCCGGGAGTCATGACGCTTTTTATGAACTCGTGGCGTACCCCGTGCGTGGTTCCGCCCTCGCCAACCAGCGGTATTTCTACGGTGAGCAGGCTGCGTTGCATGGTTCGGACAAGGGCCTGGCGGCCCGGGCGCTTGCCGCCGATGCCCGGTTGCGCGAAGAGACGCTTTATTACAATGAACGGCTGGCGGGGGGAAAATGGCGGCACCTGATGGCCCTCGAGCCGGCGGATGACGATTGGAAAAGCATGCGCATCGCTGCCTGGCGGCTGCCGCATTTTGAATCCACGTCCGCTTCAGCCGATTTGCCGCCGGTTCTTTCGCTGCCGGCTGACCGGTTCACGGCCAAACGGGACCGCGCCGGCGCCGGCTGGAAATCGGTGCCGGGCCTGGGAATATCCGGCGGCGCCATGGCCGTGTTTCCGACGACCGCGCCCAGCGTCGACCTCACGCGGATCGCCAGCGATGCGCCCCGGCTGGATTATGCGGTGACGCTTCCGACCGGGGGCGATTTCGGTTTGCAGATCCATCTGGTTCCGGTTCATCCGCTCGCTGCCGGAGGTCAGCTGCGCGTGGCGGTTGCCTGGGACAACGACCCGCCAAGGCTGGCCGGGTTGGAGGCCGATGATGGCGGTTCGGGCTGGGCCCAAGGGGTCCTTGATGCGGACCGGATAATCACGGTGATTCTGCCGAAGGTGCGCGAGGGAACGCATACGCTGCGGGTCTACGGCCTTGATGCCGGCATCGTGTTCGACAGGCTTTCCCTTATGCCCCCGGCGGGGGCCGGACCTTGATCTTTTATCCCATGAACCCGAAAATATGCATGCTTTCGATCTGCGGCGGTTTGCTGCTGCCGATTTGCCTCGTGGCCGCCGATGCGCCACTCGAGCGCGAATCCTTCAACTCCGCCTGGCGGTTCACCAAGGGCGATCCGCCGAATGTCGGCGACTCGCTTGCTTACGAACGCGTCAAGGAATGGGTGCTGCCCACCGGCGACGACTTGCTCAGCTTCACCGCGTCGCGCCGGGTGCGGCCGGAAGGTTCGCCCGGGACCCGGGTGGAGTATGTCCGGCCGGGCTTCGATGACACTGGCTGGCGGTCCGTCGACTTGCCGCACGACTGGGGCATCGAGGGACCATTCCAGCAGGACCTGTCCGGCGATACCGGCAAGCTTCCTTGGATTGGAGTCGGGTGGTACCGGAAGAAGTTCACGCTGCCGGCCTCGGACGCCGGCCGGCACGTTTTTCTCGATGTCGATGGCGCCATGTCGTTCGCGATGGTTTGGTGCAACGGGCAGTTGGTCGGTGGCTGGCCGTATGGGTACGCTTCGTGGCGCGTCGACCTGACTTCCAGCCTCAAGCCCGGGGCCGAGAACGTGATCGCGGTCCGGCTCGACAATCAGCGCGACTCGTCGCGCTGGTATCCGGGTGGCGGGCTTTATCGCAATGTCTGGTTGGTGAAGACGGCACCGGTCCACGTGGCCCATTGGGGCATGTTCGTCACCACTCCGGTGGTTTCATCGGGATCGGCGATTGTGAATGTGGCCGTGACATTGGAAAACGACTCCGCCGCGCGGGCCGAGGCCGGTGTGACCGTGGAATTATTTGCGGCCGATGCCGCAGGGCTGCCGGTTGGGGTGGCCGTGGCCGCCGGGACCAGCCCGGCCCCGCTGGCGCGAATCGAGCCCGGCCGGCCGACCAGCGTTGCCCTGACCCTGACCGTGCCGACGCCGAAACTTTGGAGCCTGCGGGAGCGGAACCGTTATGTCGCCCGGGCGACAATCTCCCAGGGCGGCAGGATCGTCGACCGGAGCGAGACGCCCTTTGGCATCCGCACGCTGCGGTTTTCAGCGGACGACGGATTCCAGTTGAACGGGGAACGCGTGATGCTCAAAGGCGTCTGCGACCATCATGATCTGGGTGCGCTGGGTGCGGCAATCAATGTGCGGGCCCTGGAGCGCCAGCTGGAAATCCTGCAGGCCATGGGCTGCAACGCCATCCGCACCAGCCACAATCCACCCGCACCCGAGCTGCTCGATCTTTGCGACCGGATGGGATTTGTGGTCATGGACGAGGCGTTTGACTGCTGGCGGATCGGCAAACGGCCCGACGATTACAGCCGGGTGTTCGTGGACTGGCACGAGAAAGACCTGCGGGCGATGGTCCGCCGGGACCGCAACCATCCCTGTGTGATCGAGTGGAGCATCGGGAACGAGATTCGCGAGCAATATGAACCCGATGGCTGGCAGCTCGCCGGCCATCTGGCCGCCATTGTGCGCGAGGAAGACCGGACGCGGCCCGTGGCGGCCGGGCTCAACAACATCCAGTCCGGTTACAACGGGTTTCAAAATGTCCTCGATATCGTCGGCTACAATTACAAGCCCGGCGAATACGCGAAGCTCAGGCAGGCCCACCCGCAGCTGGTCATTCAGGGCTCGGAGACCGCCTCCTGCATCAGCTCGCGCGGCGAATACTTTTTTCCGGTGAATGAGGACAAGGATGCCGGCCGCGCCGATTTTCAGGTAAGCAGCTACGATCTCTACGCTCCGCGGTGGGCGACGCCCCCCGAAACGGAATGGCGCGGGCTCGATGCCAATCCGTCCGTGTTGGGTGAGTTTGTCTGGACCGGGTTCGACTACCTCGGCGAGCCCACTCCCTACAACGCGGATGCCACCAATCTGCTCAACTTTTCCGATCCCGCCGAGCAGGCGCAGATGGCGAAGGAACTGAAGGAACTGGGAAAGATTTCCGTGCCTTCGCGCAGCTCGTATTTCGGCATCATCGACCTGGCCGGTTTTCCCAAGGACCGTTACTACCTCTACCAATCGCGCTGGCGGCCTGACCTGCCGATGGCGCATATTCTGCCGCATTGGAACTGGCCCGAGCGGGTGGGGCAGGTGACGCCGGTGTTCGTATATTCCTCCGGCGACGAGGCCGAGTTGTTTCTCAACGGCAAGTCACTCGGCCGGAAGAAACGTGGTCCATCAGAATATCGCTTTCGCTGGGACGACGTCGTGTATCAACCCGGCGAGCTGCGGGTGGTGGCCTACAAGCAGGGCGCCAAATGGGCGGAGGACATCATGCGCACAACCGGCCCGGCCGCCAAGCTCCTCCTCGCCCCCGATCGCGCCACGCTCCACGCCGACGGACGGGACCTCGCGTTTGTCACCACGACCATTGCCGACAAGGACGGCCTGCTGGTGCCGCGTTCGAAGAACCGCGTAAAGTTCGAGCTCACCGGTCCGGGCGAGATCATCGCGACTGACAACGGCGACGCGACGAGTTTTGAATCGTTCCAATCCAAGGAGCGGGCCGCTTTCAACGGCCTTGCCCTTGTCATCGTCCGAACCAAGGCCGGCGAAACCGGTCCCATCACGTTACGCGCCACCACGGCGGGTCTCACCACCGCCGAGACCATCCTCACCAGCCAATGAAACCGATTCGCTCCCTGTTTTTGTCTGCCGCGCTGCTACCGGTCGCCCTATTCGCCCAGACGCCTGGCCTCGCCCCGGATCTGGCCGTCAATCCCGCTGCAAAGATTACGCCGCTGAACCCGGCGCTGCCGACGATCTTCATCGCCAGCGATTCCACCGCGGCGCAGTACAGCGGCAATCCGATCCAAGGCTGGGGTGCGCCGTTCGCGGGTTACTTTGACGCGGCCAAGGTCAATATTGCCGATCGCGCGCGCGGCGGGCGCAGCAGCCGCACCTTTATCACCGAGGGGCTTTGGGATCAGGTGCTCGCCAATGTTAAGGCCGGCGATTTTGTCCTCATCCAGTTCGGCCACAACGACGCCGGCCCGGTCAACGAGGATGCTTCCGTCCCGCGCGAGCGCTGGCGCTCACGGGGTTCGCTGCCCGGCCTCGGGGAGGAGACCGTCGAAATCGACAACATCCTCACCAAGAAACACGAGGTCGTCCACACCTTCGGCTGGTACATCCGGAAGATGGTCGCCGACGTGCAGGCGAAGAAGGCCACGCCGATCATCCTTTCCCTCACCGTCCGGAACATCTGGCACGACGGCACGGTCGAGCGCGGCTCCGGCCGCTATCGCGAATGGGACCACGCGCTGGCGGAAACCGCCGGCATCCAGTTTGTCGACCTCACGCGGATTGTCGCCGACCGCTACCAGTTGCTGGGTGAAGCAAAGGTGCACGGATTGTTCGGCCCCGACCACACGCACACCAATCCCGCCGGCGCCGATCTGAACGCCGCTTCGGTCGTGGCGGGCCTGAAGGGCATCCGCAAGGGACCGTTCGAGCAATGGCTTTCACCCAAGGGTGCGGCGGTGGAAGCCGACCGCCTCGGCTGGCTTAACCTCCCGGAGCCCGCCAATCCGAAGCTGCCCTCGCTGGTTCTCATCGCCGATTCGACGGTGCGGAACGGCCGGGGTGACGGTGCCGGCGGCCAGTGGGGTTGGGGCGACTCGCTGGGCGCTTATTTTGACCCGGGAAAGATCAATGTGGTCAACCGGGCCGTGGGCGGACTCAGCAGCCGCACTTTTCTTACCCAAGGGCACTGGGAACGGGCCCTGACGCTGCTCAAGCCCGGTGACTATGTCCTGATGCAATTCGGGCACAATGACGACGGCCCGCTCAACGACACTTCCCGGGCCCGCGGGACGATCAAGGGCACCGGCGAAGAAACCGAGGCGATCGACAACCTGATCACGAAGCAACATGAGATTGTCCACAGTTACGGCTGGTATCTGCGCCAGTACATCCATGACGCGAAAGCAAAGGGCGTTACGCCGGTCGTTTGTACCCCGATACCGCGCAAGACCTGGAAGGATGGCAAAATCGTCCGTTCGGCGAACAGCTATGCTGGTTGGGCCCGCCAGGTGGCGGAGCAGGAGGGGGTGGGCCTGATCGACCTGAATGAATTGATCGCCGGCCGCTATGACGCGCTCGGTCAGGCGAAGGTCGATCCGCTCTTCGCTGATCCGCACACGCACACCAGCCGGGCGGGAGCGGATCTGAACGCGGGCGTTGTCGCGACGGCCCTCCGGTCGCTGCCGGGCGACCCGTTGGCCCAATATTTCAAGCCCGCGCCAGCCGCGCCGGCCGAGGCTGCCGTCAGCCGCCAGCCGTAACCTCCGGCGAAATTACAGCGGCAAACGGCGAGACCGGCCGTTTGCCCGGTGGTCGCAGCGTCGGCCCTTCGACGAGCTTGGCCGGGATGGTCGTGAGTGACGGGCGGGCCGGGATGCCGAATTCGTTGTGCAGCAGCTGGCCGATCACCAGTTCGGCGGCCCGCCCGCCCAACTCGCCGGTCTGCAGGTCAAGGGCGGCGCAGTTGCCGGAGGTGCGCAGTGAATTCAGGCACACGAAGGCATGCTTTTTCGGCATGCGTGCCCCGCAGGCCTTCATCCACGTGATCGCCTCGGGAAAATGGCCGAGCACCACGTCGGGATTGTATTTCCTGAACCAGGTCTCGAAATCCGTCCGCGTGATTTTTTCGAGGCGCAGGGCCGGCACCTCGGTGATCTCCGGCAGATATTTCTGCAGCGCCAGGAAGGCGCCCTCCCAGCGAAACTGCAGCCGCTCGTCGATGGCAATCTGCATGAACAGCCCCGGCCGGCGGTAGCCGCGCGCGTGCAGTTCGTTGAGCAGCCCGACCATGGAGCGGTAATGGTCCGCACAAACGCAATGCAGCGGCGGATGGTCGATGAAATAGTCGGCGTAAACCGCCGTGTAGCGATGCCAGCTGAGGCTCGACAGGTCCGGAAAACCAGAGGCGGGCAGGATGACCAGCCCCTGGATGCCGCGCGTGTGCAGAATGGTGTCGAGTCGGTTGAGCCGCACGCCTTGCAGGCCGATCTCGAAACGTTCCACCTTGAAGCCAAGGTGGTTGGCCCTTTCCGCTATTCCCGCCAGCAGCGTTTCGTTGTAGCGTGCCGCCTGCGGGGTCCGGCCCGGCTCCACCATTTCAAGCGCCGCAAGCACCCCGCGGAACTGCTGGCCGCGGGAGCGACGCAGAAGTGACATGACGGCACCGGTCAGCGGGTTGCGCTCGTAACCGGCCTCCTTGGCGGCGTCGCGCACCCGCTGCACGGTGTCGGCTTTCACCCGGGGCGAGCCGCGCAGAGCATCGGACACGGTGGTGCGTGAAAGCCCAAGAGTCCTGGCCAGGGTGCGCAGTGTCGGGGTAGGCATGGGCGGAGACAGAATCCACCATCCGCCTCCGAGTTCAATGAAAAATCGGTCAGTCCGATTTTTCATGGTGGGCGCGGCCAAACGGCGGCCGGGCGTCCTCGGACTGTCCCGGTGCATATTTCTCGTCCCCGGCATCGCCGGGCGATTAGGGTGGGTTCTTCGCTCCCGGTTTTGTTGCATGCTGCGCGGCCGGGTAACCATCCGTGCCAACTCAACGTCCCGAATCATCATGATCCGCAAAGCTTTTGTCATGTCGGTCCATGCCGGCTCCGAGAAGGAATATGAACGCCGCCACCGCCCGATCTGGCCGGAGCTGGAGAAGGTGCTCAAGGCCCACGGGGTGCACAACTATTCCATCCATCTGCTGCCGGCCACGCGGCAACTTTTCGGCTACGTGGAGATTGAAGACGAAGCGCGCTGGGCGGCGATCGCCCGGACACCGGAATGCCAGCGATGGTGGAAGCACATGAGCGATGTCATGCCGGGCAATCCCGACCACAGCCCCGTGTCGTCAGAACTGAGGGAAGTCTTTTATCTCGAGTAAGGCGCTCCAGCCCTTCCGGGGGCCCCGCCGGCCGGCCGGTCGCCTGCCTCGATCCACGCTTTATGAATAATCTCACCCGTCGTGAATTTGTGCAGAAAACCGCCATGGTTGCCGCGGTGGCCAAACTGGCCTCGACGCTGCGCGCCTCGGAAACAGTCTCCGTCCCTGCTGGCGCCAAGCCCCTCCCGGAGGGATTGGCCGAGTTGCATTGGCTCGACGGCAAGGCGCCCGCAGCGCTGCCCGGGGCGACCTGGGGCGTCGCGTGGCCGCAGGGAAAACAGGCGCGGGAGTCGACGTTTGCCCTGAGAGTTCCCTCTGGTGCCGCCGTGCCGTTGCAGAGCTGGCCGCTGGCCTACTGGCCGGACGGCAGCTTGAAGTGGACGGGCCATGCCTTGCCGGCTGACGCTCCCGCGTCCGAAATCTTTGAGCTTTCGCCGGGTGCGCCCGTGATGCCGGCCCGGCCGCTGGCGACCGCGGACAATCCCGGAAGCATCGAGATCGATACGGGCGTCATCAAGGTATGGATCGCGAAGAGCGGCCGCGAACTCATTCCGCTCGTGACCAGGAACGGTCGGGAACTTCTCCGCCACGGCCGCCTGGTCATGCTACGGCAGAGTCAACCCGGCCCGGGGCAGGCGCCCGAACCGTTTGACGGTGAGATCAGCGCGGTGACGCTGGAGCAGAACGGTCCGGTCCGCGCCGTGGTGAAGATCGAGGGCCGGCACGCGAATAACGCCGGCCGGACCTGGCTGCCGTTTGTCGTGCGTCTGTATTTTTATGCCGGGGCGGAGTCGGTGCGGGTGTTGCACACGGTGATCTTTGATGGCGATGAGCAGACGGATTTCATCTGCGGCCTGGGACTGCGTTTCGGGGTACCCCTGGCTGACGCCCATTACGACCGGCACGTGCGGTTTGCCGGTGAAGACGCCGGGTTGTTTGGCGAGGCGGTGCAGGGCCTCACCGGGCTGCGCCGCGACCCGGGCCGGGCGGTGCGCGAAGCCCAGGTGGCTGGCCGCGCCTGCCCGCCCCAATCCGAGTGGAGCGGACCGGTGCAGACCCACTTGAAATATGTGCCGGTCTGGAGCGATTATACCCTGACGCAGCTTTCCGCCGACGGTTTCGAAATCCGCAAGCGCACCAAGCCCGGCTACACGTGGATCAAGTCCGCCAGCGGCCGGCGTGCCGGCGGCACCGGCTACCTCGGGGGACCCTCCGGCGGCGTGGCCTTCGGCCTGCGCAATTTCTGGCAGAGCTATCCCGCGCAATTCGACATTCGCGGGGCGAATGGCGATGAGGCGGAAGTGACCGTGTGGTTCTGGTCGCCGGAGGCGGAAGGCATGGACCTGCGGGGCTACCATGACAGCATGGGGGAGGACACTTATGCCAAACAGACCGAAGGGCTCGACATCACCTACGAGGATTACGAACCGGGCTTCGACAAACCGGAAGGCGTTGCCCGAACGAGTGAACTGCTTCTCTGGGTGCTGGCCGCCACGCCAGCCCGCGAGCAATTGGTGGAGCTGGCCGGGACGGTGCGCACACCACCGGTTTTGGTCTGCCGTCCGGAATATTATCATGCGACCGGAGTCTTTGGCGGCATCTGGAATCTGCCCGACAGTTCCAGCCCGCCCAAGGCCCGCATTGAGGAACAGCTGGATTTCAATTTTGCCTATTACCTGAAGCAGCAGGAGCAGCATCATTGGTTCGGCTTTTGGAATTATGGCGACGTCATGCACACCTACGATGCCGACCGTCACGAATGGCGCTATGACGTGGGCGGCTTTGCCTGGGATAATTCCGAACTGTCGACCGACATCTGGCTGTGGCTCTATTTCCTGCGCACCGGGCGCGCCGATGTCTTTCGTTTTGCCGAGGCGATGACGCGGCATACAGGCGAAGTCGACGTGCACCATGTCGGGCGTTTTGCGCCCCTCGGTTCCCGCCACAACGTGCTGCACTGGGGCTGCAGCGCCAAGCAGCTCCGCATCAGCACCGCGGCCAACCGCCGGTACTACTATTTTCTCACGGCCGACGAACGCGTGGGTGATCTGATGCGCGAGCAGATCGAGGCGGTCCGCACCTTGGTGAAAATCCAGCCGGGACGCAAACTTGCGCGGGCGGCCCACGCGCCGGTGACCGACCCCGGCCACGCCCTGGTGGGTTTTGGGACCGATTGGGGCGCGGTTTCCGCCGCCTGGCTGACTGAATGGGAGCGGACCGGCGATCCCCGTGTCCGCGACCGGCTGGTGGCCAGCATGCGTTCCATCGCCCGGCAACCCCGTGGTTTCTTCTCGTCGAGTGCGATAATGAACCTGGACACGGGCGAGTTTGCCCTCAATCCGAGCGACCGGGCGAGCGTTTCGCACCTCAGCGCAGTCTTTGGGCTCGTCGAAATCTGCGCCGAGCTGGTGCAGTTGCTCGACGTGCCGGAATTCAAACGGGCGTGGCTGGACTATTGCGAACTTTACAATGCCACGCCCGAAGAGCAGGAGCGCCGGCTGGGGAGCAGGCTCAGGGGCATCGGTTTGCGCTCGGACCACTCGCGGCTAACGGCGTTTGCCGCAAAGATGGACGCGAACCCGGCGCTCGCCCGGCGGGCGTGGACCGAGTTCAATGGCGATGAAAGTTTCGGCCGACACCGGGTCGTCCAGACCACCCACGTGACCGGGCCGGCGGTGCTAAACCCGGTGGATGAGGTGCCGTTCATGTCGACCAACAGCACGGCTGAATGGGGGCTGGCCGCCATTGAGTGCCTGGCCCTGGTCGGCGGCGCGCTGACTGAAACCTGAACAACGGGACGGACCAATCATCCGGGGGGCTTGGCGCCCGGTGGCTGGCTCACCGTTAGTGCCCGACCGAAGACCTCGGTCGGAAACGCTGCGACACGGACAGAGTCGCGGCACCGGATCCGGTGCTCGGATCTGCCCGCACCCGCCGAGCGGCTCAACTTCCGGGTTTGGTTATGGTGACCAACTCGCGCGCCAATGCCGGGATTGCGGTGGGCGGCACCACCAAACGCCAGCTGTTTCCTTCGCGCCGCAGAGCGAGGTACGCGGCGACTGATTTTCTGTCCGGAGCCAGTTGCGGGGGACTTGGACCTTGTTCCTGGGTCACCGGCACCGGGTCATTGGCCCCAATGGGGTTGAGCGGATCCTTTATGAATACACAAGCCGTGGCATTTTCGGAACCGTTCTGGTTGAGCCACACCAGCTGAGCTTCGCCAAGGGGTATGCGTTTGATTGTAAGGGCGGAGATCAAATCATCCGGACCCGGATAAGCCAGGCGGGATGAGGCCGGCAACGAGGCGAGCAGGGCCGCCGCTGCCGTGCGCGCCTCGTCGGACACAAACAAAAGTTGCTTGAGGACCGCCACGTCGCCTCCCGCGGCGGCCCAGAGAGCCGACTCGATGGAGGCTTGCGGCGTGGCTTGGCCGCGAAATCCCCATCCCTGCACGCCGACCCAATCGCCGAGTGGCATGGTGACCCGAGGCAGGGCCGTGGGCTTGGCGGGGCTCGCAAGAGCGGCCGGCGCCGTCTGCTCAGGCAGCGATTCTTGCCGGTTCTCGGCATCGCTTCTTTGCTGGTACAACCGCCCACGCTCCTGGAGCAAACGGGACATCTCATCGTGCTGCTGGCGCAAGCGGGCGAGTTCGGCCGCCATCCGACTGGCTGAGAACTTTTCGCCCATCCAGGTCAGCCCGAGTAGCGCCAGCACCGCAAAGAAGAGGATATTTCTCATGGCGATCAGAACCAACCGGGAGTGAAGGTGGGATCGTTCGGCCGGCTGCCGTTCACTTTCACGTGTTTGATTCCGGCCTTGCGCGCTTCATCGATCACATAGGCCAGTTGAGGGAAGATGCCTGCACTGCTGATCTCCACCGCCGATTCGCCATTGGGCGCCGCAGAGGGCAAACTCTGCAACCGGGATACAAAATCATCGAGCGTGACCGGAACTTTTCCCCAGAGGATCATGCCGTCCTTCGTGACGCTGATCGCGGTGCCCGGCGGTAAAGCCGGCAATGGGGTCGCCATCGGTGCCGGAGTCATTGCGGGCGGCTGCGCTTGGGCCCAGCGGCGGAGTGGGGCTTCGGCTTCCGCGGCATCCCGCGCAAGTCGGCTGTTCTCCGTGCGCAGAGTCGTGATCGCATTGGTCTGGTCCGAAAAACCGGCAAGTTCCGCGCCGAGCCTTTGGTTGACGCCGTGCTGCGCGACCACCGCCCAGCCGCCCGCCAGCAGCGCCGCTCCCGCCACCATCGTGCTCGGACTGAGCAACGTGGCGAGAGAGCCGCCCGCACCGCCGGCAGAGACTTGGGTCAGCGCACCACCGGCGATTTGCGTGGCGAGCCCGGCCGGACCGGTGCTCGCTCCGAGTTCGCCCAGGGTCGCCGTGAGCGCCAGCGACGTGGAGGTCAGGCCGCGCCGCGAGAGTGCGAGGCGTAACTTCTCCAGCGCCCGGTCAAGCCGCTTTCGCGCGGCTTCCTCGCTCAGCCGGAGGGTCGCGCCGATCTCGGCAAAGCTGCGTTGTTCAAAGAATCGCAGCGCGATGGCTTCCCGTTCATCGTCCCGCAACGCGACAATCACCTCGTCCAGGGTCGACCGCAGCCGGTTCAGATCGGGTTCGGGAGTGGATTCGTCGAGGAGAGTTTGCATGGTCTGTGATTCCAATTCCCGGGTTTTCCGCCGCCGTTCGCCGCGGACCGCCTCGGCCGAGGCGTGGTGGGTGCTGACGTAGAGCCAGCCGGTGAGAGTGGCGCGTCTGCTCAGCACCGCCGCTTTCCGGGCGAGGTCCGAAAAAACTTTCTGGGCGACGTCCTCGGCGATCTGGGTGTCCCCGCCCACGCGGCGCAAGGCGACTGAATAAACGAGGCCCAGGCGAAGGCGCACCAACTCGGTAAAGGCGGTCTCGTCGCGATCCTGAACGTAGCGGAGCAACAGCTGAGTATCGTTTTCCATGGCGGTATTTGCCCAGTGGCTGCCGCTGTAATCAAAACCGGACAAAATTGTTTTCCAAACCTCAATCAAACGGCCCGGTGCACAAAATCGGCCTGCCGGGTGGAATCTAGTGCCCACCGGCCGTCTCGTCCGGCAACAGGGCCTCGTCGGGCGCGCTGCCGTCGGGCGCGGTGACCGTGAAGTTGCCGCGCAGCCGGATGTCCTCCGACGAGGCACCGACCATCACGGTGAATCGTCCGGGTTCCACGGTCCAGTGGCCGCTGCGGTCGTAAAGCTGCAAGTCCCGCGTGGTCAGGCGGAAGTTGACCGGCTTGGTTTCACCCGCCGCGAGTGAGACGCGCTCAAAGCCGCGCAACTCCTTCTCATAGGTCGTTACACTGCTGTAGTCGTCGCGCAAGTAGAGTTGCACGACCTCGTCACCGGCGCGGGAACCTGAGTTCGTCACGTTGCACGACACGGCAAACTCATCAGGGGTGCTGCTCCGCGCCGGGTTGATCTTGAGATCCGAAAACTTAAAGGTCGTGTAGCTCAGCCCGTGGCCAAAGGGAAACAGCGGGCCGGTGACCTGGCCGCCGTCGCGTGCCTGCGAGCCCGGGTGGGCGGGGAAGTTCATGGGAATCTGCCCGGCACTGCGCGGGAAGGTGATGGCCAGGCGGCCGCTCGGATTGCAGTCGCCCCACAGCACGTCGGCCAAGGCCGCACCGCCTTGATCGCCGGGAAACCACAGCTCCACAATGGCCGGCACGTGCCGCACCGCCCAGTTGACGCTGAGGGGCCGCCCGTTGCTGAGCACCAGCACGAGCGGCTTGCCGGTGCCCTGCAGCGCCCGCAACAGATCTTCCTGATAACCGGGCAGGTCGAGACTGACGCGGCTGGCGGACTCCTGGCTGATTTCCTCGGTTTCGCCGAGCACGGCGATGATGACGTCGACATCCCGGGCTGCGGCGACCGCGGCGGCGATGCCGGCGCGCACCTTCTCATCGGGCGCTTCCTTGACGACATCGCTGGCGGGGAAATCCTCATCCTTCATCGCCACGCCTTTGGCGTAACGAACTTCCACCGCCGGTCCGAGCTTGGCACGAATGCCGGCCAGCGGCGTGATGAATTCCAGCTTCTGCGGGCCGTAGCGCGACCACCAGCCGTGCGGGTCGTCGGCGAGCGGTCCGGCGACGAGCACCTTCCTGAGATTCCGGCTGAGCGGCAACAAGGCCGGTTCGTTCTTGAGCAGTACGATAGATTCGTGCGCCGCCCGGTCAGCGACGGCCAGGTGCGCCCGGGAGCGGACGATCCGGTCGGCCGCCGCCGGCTCGCGATACGGCCGGTCAAACAAACCGAGCCAGAGCTTGACCCTCAGAATATCGCGGACGCGCGCGTCGATCACATCCATGGACAGTTTCCCGTCGCGCACCAACTGGCGGAGAGGTTCGCCATAGGCCTCGGGCGCGGTGAAGTTGGTGCGGATGTTGAGCCCCGCTTCCACCGACTGGCGGATGGCATCGGCTGCCGTCGGCGCGACCCGGTGCTTGAGGTGGATGAACTCCACGGCGCCGCTGTCGGAAACGACGTAGCCCTTGAAGCCGAACTCGCCGCGCAGGATGTCGGTCAGGAACAGCTTGTTTCCCTCGATGGGTACACCGTCATAATCATTGTACGAGGCCATGACCCCGAGCGCGCCGGCGTCGTGCACCGCATGACGGAAGGGCGCGAGGTAGATGGTCTGCACCTCGCGCCAGGTCGCCTGCGGATCGGTGCGCGCCTCGCCGTCGCGCCCGCCCTTCGGGATGCTGTAGACGGCGAAATGTTTCAACGTGGACACCACGTGCTGTTCCTGGATGCCACGGACCTCCTCGAAACCGAGCTCGCTGACCAGGAAAGGATCCTCGCCGTAAGTCTCCGTGGTGCGGCCCCAACGGGGGTCGCGCGCGAGGTCGAGGATGGGCGAGTAGACATTCGTGTAGCCGAGGGCCCTTCCTTCGCTGCCGGTGATGCGGCCGATCTCGCGCACGAGTTCGCGGTCGAAGGTGCACGCCACCGGCAATTGCGCCGGAAAACTGGTGGCTTTGGAATGCAGCAGACCGCGGATGCCTTCGTTGGTGAAATCAACCGGAATACCCAGCCGGGTCTGCTCAATGAACCAGCGCTGCACCTCGTTGATCGCGCGCACATGCAGCGACCAGGGCAGGGCATGCACCGGCTCCGGCAGATCGTTGTTCCATCCGGTATTGCCGTTCATGTGTTCGTCAATGTTGCCGATACCGTCCCGCCAAAACGCCGTCCGCCATTTTTCGGTGGGCAGCTCATCCTTCAATACCCGGGGGAAACCATAAAGCGTGGTCATTTGCGCGGTCTTTTCGTCCAGCGTCATCCGCCCAAGGAGGTCGCTGATGCGGACCTCGGGGTCGAGTGCCTGATCCTCGTAAGGATCCTTCACCCCGTTTTTGTTCAGGTCGATCCAGCCCTCGTGGTAGATCGAGGCTGGCGGAATCGGATGGACAAAAATGTCCGCGGTCGGATTCGCGGCTCGGGCGGCGGCCACGACGGAGAAAAGGCTGAGCAGACAGACTGGTGTTGAGCGCATGAGATTGATGAGGCGGGGCGTTGGGGTGACAGGATTCGCCACCGGCGGGTGGAATGGCGCCGCGGTGCGGATGGCGGTCGGATCAAAGTAAAGAGATGGGGCGGAAAGCATCGGACTAGGTGGGGCGAACCGATTATGAATCCCATCCGGGCAAAACCAACGACGAGGTAAACGGACAGTCCCCGTCAGGTCGAGCCGGCGCCGGCCGACCCTGCCGGACAATCCGAAAGGAGCCGGCTTTCGCGCCCGCCGGCTTTGCTGCCAGCCTGAGCAGTCCTTTCCGGGGCGAGTCGCAAACGCTCGCCAACGCTTCCCGTAAGTCTAGACAGAAGATGCAAAACCTATGCTTCCGAAAACAACCCGTTTTACCGCGGTCTGGCTGAGTTTTGCTCTTGCGGTCGTGATTGCGGCGCCGGAGTTCCTGCGCGGAGAGCCGGTGCCGGCCCTGCCGGTGTATCGCGGATTTGTCATCGACGATACCGGCGTGCGCGATCAGGCCGGCCTCAGCGATATTCTCGCCGCCACGCGAGAGCAGATCGATATCGTCCATGCCGTCGGCCTTCCGGCCGGGATCCTGGCCTTTTTCGAGAGCGTGAGGTTCAAACTGGTGCCCGTCGGTCGGTTTGCCGGCAACACCCCCGGGCTCTACTCCGGGCGGGGGGAAAGGAGCGTCCAGGTATCGGCGGCGATCGTGAGCACCGGGCACAAGCCGGTCCTGTTGCATGAACTGCTCCATGCTTATCACGACCAAGCCATTGAAAAGGGCTTCAAGAATCCCGTGATTCTCGGCTACTACGAGCGCGCCAAGGCGGTGCCGGCTTATGCAGCGAAGTCGCACATGATGCAGAACGAAAAGGAGTATTTTGCGTGTTCGGCGACCACCTATTTGTTTGGGGTGACGGCGCAGGAGCCGTTCCACCGCGAGAAACTCAAGGAGAATCAGCCCGAATTCTATGCCTTTCTCACAGGACTCTTTGGTCCGGCTGCGGGTAACTATGCCGGATCCCTGACCCGCTGACGTTTCCCCGCCGACCCAATACGGATCACAATCTGCCCCGGGGCGAGCCGGGTTGGCCCTGAATCTAAATTTCCAGTCCCTTCCAAACTCATGAAGAACCCAAGTCACTCCCAAGGCGGATTCACGCTGCCGGGCGAAGCCGGCTACGAGCAGCTTACCCTCCGCCTCGCCAAGAAATGGGGCGCGGATACGATCCGCGATTCCGACGGTACGCAGCTTTCGCCGGAGATCGTCCGGTCGGGTTACGCCATCTATTCGACGATCTGCCTCGTGCGGGCGGTGCAGCCCTGGGCCCGCGGGCATCACGACCAGCTCCAGCAGAATTTCCTGATGAGCTTTCCGGTCGTGGCCACGAAGGAGAGGGTGGTCATCGAGTTGCTCAAGGGCTTTTACCGCGAGCAGTTCGCCGTGAATTTCACGGATTCACCCAAGCAGTGGTGGCAGGTCTTTGACCGCACCAGCGGGCGGGAGATCGCCAGACGGCACTGGGAGGTGAACCCGCGAAACGGCACCGTCTCGATCCGCGGTGCGACTCCCGGCCACCGGTATACGGTGAATTTCCTCTCGTTCCGGCGGTGGGAGGAGATCTCGATGTACAACCATCTCACGAACAATTGGGGCGATCGCGAGCATCTGGCCGCCGTCGACCCGATGCAGCCCGCCGTGCAAAAGGTGCTGCTGGCCTGCCTCAGGCAGTGGCTGCAGGATCACCCGGACACCCGGGTCGTTCGCTTCACCTCGCTGTTCTATAATTTCTCGTGGTTCTGGGGTGCCGACCACACGAGGTGGCGCGACATCTACTCCGACTGGGCCGACTATGCGATGACCGTCAGCCCCCGCGCCCTGAGGCTCTTCGCGAGGAAATATGGTTACCGCCTCACCTCGGAGGACTTCGTCAACGGCGGCCTCTACAATTCCACCCATAACCCGCCGTCGCGCGCTTACCGCGACTACATGGAATTCATCCATGACTTTGTGATCAAGTTCGGCCGCCAATGTGTCGACCTCGTCCACCGCGCCGGCAAGAAGGCCTACGTGTTCTATGACGACCACTGGATTGGCGTGGAGCCCAACAGCCCGCGCTTCGCCGAGTTCGGTTTCGACGGTCTGATCAAGTGCGTGTTCAACGCCTTCGAAGTCCGCCTTTGTTCCCATTCCCGGGGCGTCGCCGTCCATGAGCTGCGGCTCCATCCGTATCTGTTCCCGACGGGCCTCAGGGGTGAGCCGACGTTCAAGGCCGGCGGCAATCCGACGCTGGATGCGAAAAACTTCTGGATCGACGCGCGCCGTGGCCTCATCCGGGCGCCGATCGATCGCATCGGGCTCGGCGGTTATCTCTCGCTGGTCGGACCGTTCCCTGAGTTTCAGGCCTACATCGGACGGCTGGCGCAGGAGTTTCGGCTGCTGAAGTCCTTCCACACCGGCGACCGACCCTGGACGGCGCCATTCAAGGTGGCGGTGCTTACCGCGTGGGGCGACCTCCGCGCATGGACTTGCTCGGGCCACTTCACCCGCGGCCTCGAACTCAACGAGATCATCGAGTCGCTCGCCGGTCTGCCGCTCGACGTTCAGTTCATCAGTTTTGACGACTTGGTGGCGGGGGGCGTACCCGACGGCGTGCGGGTCATCGTGAATGCCGGCCGGGCGGGTAGCGCGTGGAGCGGCGGCCATTGCTGGGCCGACCCGCGGGTCGAGCGAATCCTTGCGCAATGGGTGCACCGGGGTGGGGGATTCCTCGGAGTCGCCGAGCCCGGCGCGTTGCCACAGCCGGGCCAGCTTTTCAGGTTGGCCCAGGTACTGGGACTCGACCGCGACCGCGGGGAACGCCTGGCCAATGGCAGATTCAAGTTTGCCCATCCGGCCGGTCCGGTCGGGCGGCACTTCATCACCGCCGACCTCGCCGCTGCGCCCGACTTCGGCAAGGACGTGGATGGCATCTATGTTCTGGGACCGGAGACGGAGGTGCTGGTGGCGCGCGACAATTCACCGCGAGTCGCCACCCACCCTTTTGGGCGCGGGCGCAGCGTTTATCTCTCGGGCTACAAGTTCAACCACGAGAACACGCGCTTGCTGCACCGCGCCATTTTCTGGGCGGCCGCGCGGGAGGCGATGTGGAAGGTATGGAATACGACCAACGTCAAAACCGAATGCGCCTGGTTTGCCCGGGCCGGCAAGTTCGTGGTCATCAACAACGCCGGCGGACCACAGCGGACGACCGTCACCCTCGCCAACGGCAAATCAACCCGGACCGTCAGGCTCGCCGCGCACGGCATCGCGATCCTGGATGTGCCGTAGGTTCAGCGGGAAATTGAACCGCGTTTCCGCGGCTGACTGACGCGCCACCCGCCGGTGGTCCCGCGACCCCGCCACCTGTCACACCAGCGACAGGAGCAACTTGCGCACCTCAGGCGCCACGGCGGCGGAAAGATTGGAGGCGGCCAGGCGATACAGCCAGCGTGCCTCCTGAATCTGCACCCCGGTCAGCGGCGGCTGGGATCCGCTCCCGGTGGTTTCCTCAGCCGCGCCCAGCTTGAACTTCAGCGCCAGTCGGGCGCTGGCATCACCGCCGGGTTCCCGGTCTGCTTCGACCCCGTAACGATTCATCCGGAAATCGAATCCGACCACCGGGCTCTCCCGGCGCTCGCGCCAGATGGCGAGCCGGGCGGAGAGTTTTCCGACGTATTCCTCCCGGTAACGCACGGAATTCTCCTGCGACACCTCGACCGGCGCGAGCGTGGCGCCGATGATCGCCGGCTCCAGCACCTTGTGGTATGTTTTTTCGATCCCTTGGCTGGGGAACGAAAACTGCATTCCGCCAACCGCCAGCCGCGCGGAACAGATGAAGTGGGCGATCGTGCCGGGAATCTCCAGCTTGAAGGTGCCGAGGCTGAGCTTCAGCCGGCAATGACTTTCGGGATAGGCGACCGCCGCCATGCTGACTTCGACGTGGGCACCCGTGGCCGAGAGATCCACCAATGTCGCCGACCAGTCTTTCCAGGAGTCGCCGTCCTCGTCGGGCAAGGCGAGAACCACTTTGAGCGGGAAACTCGGACTGATGGCGTAGCGCGCCTTTCTGCGCCGGTCGGGGGAGGGCTCTGTTCCTTTGGCTGGATTCTGCATCTTGATTGGTCCGATACGCTAATGTCGCAGGAACCAAAAGGCAACGATGCAGAACTCTTCTTGGCACGGCGGGCAGCCGCGAAACCTTGGCCACTTTCGCCCGTTGGCCGGCACGGATCGCGGCGCGGAATCTTTCTGCAATATCTTTCCGCCGCTCAAACCGGCTTCGGCTCACCTGTGGGATCCAGCAGCCGTCCGGCGACGCGTGAAACGATCAGCATGATCACCCCGGCGCTGCCGACCAACCCCGCATGCAGCAGCCAGAACGGTGTGCCGGCCATGTGATCCAACAGTCCGCCGAGCCAGCCGACCAGGTTGTTGCACAGGAACAGATGCAACAGGTAAACCCCCACCATGGTGCCCACGACCGCCTTCGGAGAGGCCCGGGCATACAGGGCCAAGCCGACCGGGAACACATTGGCGAAGCCGATGCTGTTGAAGAGTTCGAAACCGAGCACCCAGCCGATGCTGCCCTTGTGGTCGGGCGACGAAAACACGGCGGCGCCGGCGAGGCACAGCACGCCGACGGCGCTGATCCCCAGGCCGATCGCGATCTTGACGACCTCGCTTGGCTCCTTGAAGCGTCGCGCCCACAGTCGCCAGAAGGCCACGGCGCCGACCAGGCACGACACGCTCACCACCGCATCGAGGGTGATCAGCCAGGTGGTCGGCATCGTCCGGCCGAAAAAGACGAGGCTGACGTTGCTCGGGACCCAGATCATGTACGCGTTGAATATCTCCTGGTTGCCCACCGCCCCGATCGCGAGCACCGGCAGCAGGAAGACGAGGATGACAACCGCCTTGCGCTCGTCTCCGGTCAAAGCCGGTCGTGCAACCGGCCCGGCCCCAGGCTCAGGCCGTTGTTCAACCGGCAGCCATTTCCGGCCCTTGAGGTAGATCGTGAGCGCGATCAACATGCCCACGCCGGCCGCGCCGAACCCGTAATGCCAGCCGTACACCTCGCCCAGCGTCCCGGCCACCAACGGAGCGATGATCACCGCCGCGTTGATGAACAGGTAGTAGATTTGAAAAGCGTCGGCCCGGCGCAGGTCTTCCGGCGCGTAGAGCGCACCGATCTGGCTGGCGAGATTTCCCTTGAAGCAGCCGACCCCGGTCAGCAGGCAGAGCAGCGCGAGCAAGAACGAGCGGTCGAACGCCATCAAGAAATGGCCGGCCGCCATCAGGAGCGAACCGATGGTGATGGTACGGGTGCGGCCGAGCCACCGGTCGGCGACAAACCCGCCGGCGATCGGCGTCAGGTACACGAGCCCGGTGTAGAGGCCGAAAATCGCCGACGAGAGGGCGACGTTGGAGAGCGTTTTGCCGTAAGCGTGCTCAAGCGCCGAGCGGAACCCGGTGAATCCTGCGATGCGCTCAATATGCCCGGGCAGCAAAAGCTGCCGGACCATGTAAAGCACGAGCAACGTCTGCATCCCGTAATACGAGAATCTCTCCCACGCCTCCGTGAAGGCGAGATAACCGAGGCCGCGTGGATGGCCCAGAAAGGAACGGTCGGCGTCCGGTACCGCGCCGGTCGGAAGGGGAGTCGTGGTCAAGGCCGTACCATCAACAAACCATGTGGACTTGGCAAGCCGCCGCCGTCCTTTCCTTGATGGGCGTCCGGGTTGGGCTTCAGGATATACTGTAACTATTCCGGACCAGCCGGGTTGTATTCGTGGCACCATGCTATCCAATCTTCGCCTGTCCCTGCGAACGCTCGCCCAATCGCGCGGGTTTACGCTCATTGCCGTCCTGACGCTCGCCGTGGGCATCGGGTCAACGACGGCCATCTTCAGCGCCCTGCAAGCGCTGGTCATAACGCCGTTTTCCTATCCGGCCGCCGACCGCCTGGTGCATGTTTGGTCCGGCGATCGCTGGCCGCTGTCGCCCGCCGACTCGTTTGACCTCCGGCAGCAGTCCTCGAGTTTCAGCGCGTTCGGTGTTTATTCGCCGCAGTCGGTCAACATCGGGCAGGAGAGCGCCCAATCGGTCATGGGCGTGGCCGGCACCGCCGACGTGCTGCGCGCCTTTGGGGTGAGACCGATGCTCGGCCGCTGGTTCGAGCCGACCGACGACGTGCCCGGTGCGGCGCCGGTGGTGATTCTCAGCTACAGCCTGTGGCAGCAGCTTTTTGCCGGCGACCCGGGCGCAGTCGGCCGCAAGGTGCGCCTCAACGGCAATGATGTGACCGTTGTCGGAATCATGCCGGCCGGCTTTGAGTTCGTCAGCCCCTGGCTGCGAACGGCCGACTGCCAGCTTTGGATGCCCCGGTCGTTCGACAAGGAAGAGCTGAAACAGCGCGACAGCCACTATCTCCTCGGCATTGCGCGGCTGCGCGATGGCGTATCCGTCGAGGCGGCGGATGCGGAAATCAAGACGATCGGGCGGCGGTTGACCAAGCTCTATCCCGACTCGAACACGCGAAAGGCTTTCCTCGTGCGTTCGCTGCACGAGGAGATGACCCGCGATGTCAGCCGACAGGTCTGGCTGCTGTTTGGCGCGGTGGTGCTGGTCCTGCTGGTGGCCTGTGGCAACGTGGCGAGCATGCTGTTGGCGCGGAGTGCCCGCCGGCAGGGGGAACTCGGAGTGCGGGTGGCCCTGGGCGCAACCGGCGGCGATCTGATGAAGCTGGCCCTGACCGAGAGTCTGGTACTGGCGCTGGCCGGAGCCCTGCTGGGCGCGGGTCTGGCTTACGGCGGCGTGGAGATCTTGCGGGTCATTTCACCGGTCAGCGCGGCGCGCAAGGCCGCGATTGCGTTGAGCCCGGCCGCGCTTGGTTTCGGGCTGGGGGCGACCATCCTGACCGGGCTCCTGGCGGGGCTGCCGCCGGCGCTGGCGGCGATGCGCACGTCGGTCGCCAACGTCATGCGCAGCGATGCGCGCGGGGCGGTCGGGTCGCGGTCGCGGCACCGGATGCTGCGGTCCTTGATCATTGTGCAGGTGGCGGTGGCGTTCGTCATGGCCAACGGCGCCGTGCTTTTCTCGGCGGCCTACCTCAAGCTCGTCGGTGAAAATCGAACCCTGGCGACCGACGCCGTGATCGAGGCGCAGGTGGAGCTCAACGGCCCTCGCTATGAAAAAGACGACGCGCGGGTGCGATTCTGGTACGATCTGGTCGGGCGCGTCCGGGCTTTGCCCGGAGTGACCAATGCGGCCGTGACGTCGAAACTTCCGCTGGAAGGCGGCAACAATACCAATGCACTTGTGAACGACGAAACCTACGATCCGACGCAACAGCGGATGCTGGTCGAACGCTCGTCCGTGACGGAAGGATACTTTGCGACCATGGGGTTGAAGCTGCTGAAGGGGCGCGACCTGCAAACGGAGGACCGTCAGGGTGATGTCCGCGGCGTGGTGGTGAACCAGAAGATGGTCGACAAGGCTTGGCCGAAAAAGGATCCGGTCGGCGAAATCCTGCGCGGCAACAATCCCGGCAAGCCGTGGTACACGGCCCGCGTGGTGGGAGTGGTGGAAAACGTGAAGCAATGGGGCGCCGAGGCCGACGTTCAGCCGGAGATGTACACGGCGCCCGAAGGGCATTGGGGACGCGGCATCCACCTCGTTTTGCGGACGTCGCTGCCGGCGGCGCAAATGGCGCCGCCGCTGCGGCGTGAGCTGGCGGCGATCGATCCCGAACTGGCGCTCAAGAACGTTCGCACGATGCGGCAGGTGGTTGACGACGCCACGCAGGGCCAGCGGGCGGTGGCCGGATTGGTGAATTTCTTCATGGCGACGGCGCTCGGACTCGTGGCGGTGGGTTTGTACGGCACGCTCTCATATCACGTGCAACAACGGACCCGGGAAATCGGCGTGCGCGTTGCGATCGGAGCGTTGAAGGGCGACATCGTCCGCCTCGTTTTTGCCCAGGGCGGCCGGTGGGTCGCGCTTGGGCTCGGGTTCGGACTGGCGGGCAGCGTGGCGCTCTCGTCGGTGTTGAAGTCGCTGGTTTACCACATGGACGGGCTGACGGTGCCGCCCTTGCTGCTGGCGACCGCCGCGGTGGGCGTCGCGGCAATCGTGGCCTGTTGGTTGCCGGCGCTCCGCGCCGCCCGCCTTGATCCCCTCGAGGCCCTGCGGGCCGACTAAGCCGGCCCACAGAATTCCGGCGGCCGAATAGACCTCTTGTCCGGGCGTCAAAGCAGATGGTGTCCGAGCGCCCAGCGGATGAATTCGTTCTCCAGTTGGTCGAAAGACTCGATGACAAACAAGGTGTCCTGGAAATGCCAGATGTCGTAGGGTTGTGCGGCGAGCGTTTCCGGGCGGTACGGTACCTTCCTGACTTTTTCGGTCAGACTGTGCTGCGTCTCCCCGGATGACGAGATGATGCCGTTGCCGTAAATGCGCAGGCCGCCGGGGTTCTGAATGAGCCCGAATTCGACCGTAAACCAGTAGATGCGGGTCAGTCGCTCCTCGACGAGGGGGTCCCGGCAGGCGAGGGCCGCCTGGCCGATCTTCTGGTAGAAATTGGCGAACCGCGGGTGCATGATCATCGGGGTGTGGCCAAAGATGTCGTGGAAGCAGTCGGGCGCCGGCGTGTAGTCCAGCTCCGTCCGCGAGCGAATGTAGTCGGTGCAGGGGAACACGCGGCGGGCGAGATAGGAAAAGAAATCGTGGGCGTCGAGCAGCCCGGGCGTGCGTGCGATCTGCCAGCCCGTGGCCTGCTCCAGCTTGCGGGAGACATCGGCCAGCGCCGGAATCCGGTCGTGCTCCAGATCAAGCGCCTTTAAGCCGACGAGAAATTCATCGGCTGCGCGGCCGGGGAGAAGGGTGGCCATGCGGGCATAGAGCGTGCGCCAGACATCCTGTTCCTCGGCGGTGTAGTCGGGATACCGGCATTCGCCGCCGACGAGCAGCGGGGCGGTCAATTTGTGGGGGATACAACGGGGATCGTCCGCACCGGTGGGTGGGGTCGGCCCACCGGTACGGGTTGCAGCGGGAGCGTGGGTGGTCTGCATGGGAGCAGATTGCCCGGTTTATCCGGTGAATCGAACGGAAACCGGCAAATTACGCCGAAAGGAGTATCCCCCCGATCAGCTTTGACCTACCGGTTCAGCAGGGCGGCAACGCGGGTGCGGCCACGCACCGCGAGCTTGCTGAAAACAGCGGCGAGCTGCGTCTTGATCGTGAGCGGGCTGCGGCGCAATTCCGCGGCGATCTCCGCGGTGCGCAGGCCTTCACGCACCCGCATGGCGACCTCGCGTTCGCGCTCGGTTAGCCGGGCGAGCAGGGCCACGGCGCCGGGGGAAAGCGGGCGTTCGCGGTCGCCGCGCGGCCGCCGGTAATCGAGTTGGAGATGGAAGGCCGGCGGCTGACCCCCGGCGGGCGCATGCAGCTTGATGCGGGCATGCAGGCCGCGCGCATGGTCGCTCACCACCAGGGGATGGCCAACCGTCTCGCTCCCGGGCCAGGCGGACCGCAGGGTGCGGGCCGCGTCCGCCAGCGGGGCCGGCAGCCGGAACGCGCTGCGCGCGCGCAGCGCGGCGGCGCGGCGTTCGCCATGGTTCCAGACCGCACAGGCGCGGGCCGCCTCGGCGTTGAACCACACCGGCCGCAATTCCCAGTCGAGCAGGAGCAGGCCGACGGGCACCTCTTCCATCATGGCGGCGTAGTGAACCAGCAGGTCGGCGCGATCGGGGGTGGGCATGGGGAAAGGCAGAAGTGAGAGTGAAAGGGGAGGGAGAGTGAAATTAAGAGCGAGGCAACAGCGCGGAGGAAAATCAGGGACGGTCAGGCTCCTGCCCCCCTCACTGTCACGGTCACTCCCTCCTCGCAAGACCGATTACTCCGTTTGGCTTATGGACCGGTCGGGAGGCGCGGAGTACAGTGGACCCAGCCCTCACCACGCATGAGCACGACTTACTTTGAAAAGCCGGCGGTTAAAACGGTTGTCCCCAATCCGCTCGGTTTGAAGGGGGTCGACCACATCGAGTTCATTGTCGACGACGCCGACCAATGGCGCGGATTTTTCGTGGACAAATACGGCATGACGGTGCGGGCCTATGGCGACGGCCGGTCCGGCTTGAAGGGCCGGCGGGCGTTCGTGGTCGGACAGGGGCGGGTGAATTTTCTGGTGGCCGAGCCGCAGGGCGCGGGGCCCGAGGCGGACTTCATGCGCTGGCACCTCGACCGACATGGCTGCGGGGTGCGCGATGTGGCGTTCAAGGTCGGCGATGCGCGGCAGGCGTTCGCCGAGGCCCAGCGGCGCGGAGCCAAGCCGGCGCGAAGCCTGTTCGAGGACGCGGGCATCGTCCACGGGGCCATTGCCGCCTATGGCGACACCATCCACAGTCTCATCGAGCGCCGGAAACACGGCGAGTTTGCGCCCGGCTATCTGAACCAGCCCGGCGGCATCGAGGATCGCGACATCAACTTTGCGATGATCGACCACGTGGTCGCCAACGTCGAACACATGGACCCGTGGGTGCAATATTACGAAGAGGTGTTCGGCTTCGACCTGTACATGCATTTTGACATCAACACCGGCCGGTCCGCCCTCATGTCGAAGGTGGTCAGTTCCACCGACGGCTGGGTCAAGATGCCGATCAACGAGCCGTCGTCGGCCAATTCCCAGATCCAGGAGTTTCTGGACCAGTATCGGGGGCCCGGCGTGCAGCACATCGCGCTGTTGACCCCGGACATCGTCAGCACCGTCGGAGAGATGCGGCGCATGGGCCAGGAATTCCTCGAGGTGCCTGATACTTATTACGACACCGGATTCGACGAGCGGGTCGGACCGATCACGGAGGACAAGGAGGTGTTGCGCGGGCTGCGCATCCTGGCCGACCGCGACTTGGGCGACGACGGCTATCTGCTGCAGCTCTTCACCAAATGTGTCTTCACGCGGCCCACGCTGTTTTTTGAGGTCATCCAGCGCCGCGGTCGCGCCCGCGGATTCGGCGAAGGCAACTTCCGCGCGCTGTTTGAGGCGATCGAGCGGGAACAGGCCAGACGCGGAACGCTGTGAGCGGAAGCACCGGTAACCCGAGGAATTCAGCATGAGCCATCGGACAAAAGACCACGGCAGCGTGCGGGGCGCTCGCACCTGAAATCCGCGTTTCCTTTTGCCATGCCCCAATACCTCAAACTCGGATCGGTCCCGCGCAAACATCATCTCCGGTTTCCCCGCGAGACCGCGGCAAGCTACCGGGGCGAGGGCCTGCACTACGAGCACGTCATCACCACCGAGGGCTTTGACCGTGCCTACACCATCGCCTACCACCTGAAGCCGCCGACCCGCGTGAAGCGGGTCGAGCTGTTCCGGGAGTTCGCGCTGAAGGCGGCGGGACCGGCGCCACTGCGCCACCACCACCTGAAGTCCGCCGGGATGGCCCGGGCCGGTGATCCCTACACCGGACGAGTGCCGCTGATGTTCAACGCTGACATCGGCTGCTACCGCTGCCGTCCCGCGACGGCGATGGAGCCGGGCTATGATTTCTACCGCAACGGCCAGAGCGACGACGTGATCTTTGTCTGGGCGGGCGGCGGCTGGCTTGAATCGCAATACGGCCGGCTCCGGTACCGGCCCGACGACTACATCGTCATCCCGCGCGGTACAATCTACCGGCTCGTACCCGATGACATCAGCCGGGAAGACTACCTGATTCTCGAGTCGGCGCATCCCGTTCGCCTCCCGGAACGCTACCTGCACCAGGAAGGACAGATCCGGATGGGCGCGCCGTACAGCGAGCGCGACTTCCACGGACCGACCGAGATTCTGACCGTGGACCGGGAGGGCGATTTCGCCGTGCTGACGAAGGACCGGACCCGCTTCACGCGGAATGTCATGGCCGGCCACCCGCACGATGTGGTCGGGTGGGACGGCTACCTTTATCCGTTCACGTTCAACGCAAATGATTTTGAACCGATCACGGGCACCGTGCACCTGCCGCCACCCATCCACCAGACTTTTGAGATCAACGGTTTTGTCATCTGCACCTTTGCCCCGCGCCACCTCGATCACCATCCGGAGGCGGTCAAGGTTCCCTGGGCGCATGACAACACCGAGGCCGACGAGGTGCTGTTCTATGTGCGCGGCAATTTCGGTTCGCGCAAGGGTGTCGAGCCCGGTTCGTTCACGCTGCATCCGCAGGGCATTCCGCACGGCCCGCATCCCGGCACGACGCTCAGGAGTTTCGAGCACACCCGCACGGAGGAACTGGCGGTGATGTTCGACACGCAGTTCCCGCTGGAGCTGACGGCGCAGGCCCTGACGATGGACGACCCGGCTTATCCGCTCAGCTGGCTGGGCTGAGGCATGCACGTGAGCAAAGTCCATCCCCATGCCGAGGCCGCGCTCGCCGGCCTGCTCCATGACCACCAGACGATAGCCGCCGGCGGATTCGGCCTGTGCGGCATTCCGGAGAATCTCATTGCCGCGCTGCGCGACAGCGGTGTCCGCGGGCTGACCATCGTCGGCAACAACGCCGGGGTGGACGACTTCGGCATGGGCCTGCTGTTGCAGACGCGGCAGGTGAGGAAGGTCGTGGCGTCGTATGTGGGCGAGAACCGGGAGTTTGAGCGGCAGGTGTTGAGCGGCGAACTCGACCTGGAACTGGTCCCGCAAGGCACGCTGGCTGAGCGGCTGCGCGCCGGCGGCGCGGGCATTCCGGGCTTCTACACGCGCACCGCCTTCGGTACGAAGCTGGCGGAGAACCGGGAGACCAAGGTCTTCGAAGGCCGGGAATACGTGCTGGAACCAGGCATCAAGGCCGACGTTTCCCTGGTGAAAGCCTGGAGGGGCGATCGCTCCGGCAACCTGGTCTACCGCAAGACCGCCCGGAATTTCAACCCGATGATCGCGACCTGCGGCAACGTTTGCGTGGCCGAAGTCGAGGAACTCGTGGAGGTGGGCGAACTCGATCCCGACCAGATCCACACCCCGGGCATCTATGTGGACCGCATCATCCGGGGAGCGGGTTACGAAAAGCGGATCGAGTTTCGCACGGTGCAGGGAAGCGCGCCGGCCAGAAGGGAATCGCCGGCGCGCGAGCTGATGGCGAAACGCGCCGCACAGGAATTACGCGATGGTTACCATGTCAACCTCGGCATCGGCATCCCGACGCTGGTGGCCAATTTCATTCCGCCGGGCCTGAAGGTCACGTTGCAGTCGGAGAACGGGCTGCTGGGCGTCGGGCCGTTCCCGGCCGAGACACAGGTTGATTCCGACCTGATCAACGCGGGCAAACAGACGATCTCCGCGCTTCCCGGTTCGGCGTTTTTCTCGAGCGCCGATTCGTTCGCCATGATCCGGGGCGGCCACATCGATCTGTCGATCCTCGGCGCGCTCGAGGTGGCCGAGAACGGCGATATCGCCAACTGGATGGTGCCGGGCAAGATGGTGAAGGGCCCCGGTGGCGCGATGGACCTCGTGGCCGGCGTGCGGCGGGTCGTGGCGGTCATGGAGCACACGGCGAAAGACGGCCGTCCGAAGATTCTCCGGCGATGCGCGTTGCCGATCACCGGGCGGGCGGTGGTGGACCTGATCATCACCGACCTCGGGGTATTCGAGGTGAAACCAGCCGGCGGCCTGGTGCTCACGGAGCTGTTTCCGGGAGTTTCTCTGGAGGAACTCCGCGAAAAAACCGGCGCGCCGTTCGATGTTGCTTTGAAGACCCGTCCCGTCCCCATCGTGCCATGCGCTATGCAACCATAGTTCCCCGGCGTGACGGTGTGCCGGTGGTGGCGGTCGCCTCGCCCGCGGGTGGCTGGATTGAACTCAACCGTCTGGCGAAGATGTCCGGCCGGCTGGAAGAACTCCTGCCGGCGCTGATGGAGTTGAACTCGGAGATCGCGGCCCGGGCGGCGGTCTGGAGCGGCAAGCGATATTTCGACGGCGAGATAACTTTTCTTCCGCCGGTTGTCCGCCCGCCGTCCTTCCGGGATTTCTACGCCTTTGAACAGCACGTGCGGACTGCGCGGGCGAAGCGAAGCCAGGAGGTTCCGCGGGCGTGGTATGAAATTCCGGTGTTTTATTTCTCCAATCCGGGCGGGTTGGTGGGCCACGACGTACCGGTCTTCGCCCCGGCCGGCTGCGTCGAGCTCGATTACGAATTGGAACTGGGCATTGTCATCGGGCGGGGCGGGCGGGATATCCCATCGGAGCGGGCCTGGGAGCACGTGGCCGGCCTGACGGTGCTGAATGATTTCAGCGCCCGCGACCTTCAGCGCCAGGAAGTTTCGGTGGGCCTCGGTCCGGCCAAGGCAAAGGATTTCGCCACGGCGGTCGGTCCGTCGTTGGTGACCCTTGACGAAGTCGCCGGCCGGATCAACGGCGAGAAGCTGTCCCTTGAAATGTGCGCGCGCGTCAATGGGCGGGAGTTTTCCCGCGGCGATGTCGCGGCGCTGCACCACACGATTCCCCGGCTCATTGCGCGGGCGTCACGCGACGCCACGCTCCTGCCGGGGGATTTGCTCGGGTCGGGGACGGTCGGCACGGGCTGCATCCTTGAGCTCGGACCGGAAAACACGGGCGGCTGGCTGAAGCCGGGCGACCTGGTGGAACTGGAGATCGAATGCCTGGGCGTGTTGCGCACTCCAATCGTCAGCCGGCCGGCCTTGTAGGATCGCCGCTTGGCGGGGTGGAACCTTTCCCACGCCCGGCAAAACCAATCCCTGACTCACGGCATCACCGGCGGACCGCCCCGGGCCTTGTCCTGCAGCCGGCGGATTCGCTCCACATTGGCGTCCGTCTCGGTGAGACCCAGGCTCCGGATCATCTGTCCGACGGTAATCTTGGGATCGTTCGACCAGAAGATTCCCTTGTCCTCGGAATGGTACCAATGAAATCCAATCCGATCGCCGTACTTCCGCTGGAGCGCCTCGCCCTCCTCGAGAATGGCTTCCCAGTGCAGGAGCGCATATGATAGATCGATCTGGTGAACCAAGACGGCGCCCTCCGTGGTGACCTGGGCCTCGATCAACCCGAGCGGACTGAAGAAGGCGGCGTGGTCGCGCGGCGTTGCGCTCACAACGTAGTAGTGGTGCTGCATGGCATAGAATGCCGGGCGGATGGTCTCGGGCGAGGCGGATGGCAGCGCAACAATCTCGGCTCCCTGGTCGGCCAGCGCCTGCCAGCCGTCGGCATACAGCATGTCGAAGCAAATCTGAATTCCCACCCGGCCGAAATCGCAGTCAAACACCGGAAAGTCCCGTCCGGGCGTGGTGCCGTTCTCGATCACGTCACTGCCCTGCGGAGCCACCGGGTGCACCTTCCGGTACATTCCCATCACGCGACCGGCGCGGTCCACCATCAGCGCGACATTGCTGAAACGTGGAGCCGGCTCCGTCTCCTGCAACAACAACGGTACAATCAGGTAACAGCCGTGCCGCGCGGCGCAGGCGGCGATCCGGGATTGCACATCCCCGAGGCGCACCGCCTGCTGCGCCAATGAATCGCCGGGCCGGGCGAGAAAAAACTCCGGCAGCACCACCAGGTCCAGGTTTTTGCCCGGATAGTTGTCCTTCGCCTGGGCGGCAGCCTTTGCGACCAGCCGGTCCATCGCCTGGAGTCTTTGCTCCAGGGGCTCGGAGAAAATGGCCTGACCGCAGATGAGCGTCCCCACCAATACTTTTCGCGGCGGTTGGTCCATCCGGGACACGGCGGGCGAATTGTTTCCCGGTAAGGCGGGTTTGGCAGCGACGAACGCGGGAACTGCGGCCAAGCCGGTCAACAGGACCAACCCGATGGCCGTGATCGCGAAACGAGACGAATGCTCAATTTTCCGAAGCATCATGAGATCCATACGTTAGTCACTTCGGTCCGGTTGGCGACAAAAAGCACAAGGCCGAATGCCCTGCCGATTCCTGCCTGCCGGTCAGTGAAGGAAATTTCCGGTCCGACCGGCGACGGTGGCCTTGTCCGCCGCGCTCTGCAATTCCAACCAAGTATCGGGTTTCCAGAGATTGCTTGTGGACAGAAGGGCTTCGTCGAAATGGAAAGCCCTGACGTTGGAGGCGGTGATCGTCTTGGCCACGAAATACCCGGTAAGCGTGGCGGTGGTACCGGTGCCGGAGGCCGTGAGCGCAGCCGAGGGCGTGTACAAGCAGGCCGTGATCCGGCTGTTGCTGGCGAAGGTGGAAGCAGTCGTGGTGGTTGTATAGATCTGCAGCGCCCCGGCCCAATTGGTATTGTTTATGAATTTGCCGGTGGCGAGCACGACCGGCTTGTCGATGTAGATGATACAGGTGCCGAGGCTCCCGATGGTTAGGCCGGCGCTCATGCCCGTGGTGGTGCCGACAATCGTGACGTTTTTCCCGGAGGTGATGGCGACTGTTCCAATCGTCGCGCCACTGCAAAAATAATAATACCGGCCGTCTGTCGCTGGCAGATCGCCACCGCGGGGCAAGGTCGCAGGAATCGCTGCACCCAGGCTGTAACTCTGGCTGACGCTGCCGGCGGTCGGATAGACCGGCATCGGAAACTGCGCCGAAAAACTGGTCGTGACGGTGCCCGTGTATTTACTGGCCGCGGGGGTCGCGACTCCGGCCCCCAGCTTGAGATCGCCCTTGATCTGCCCCGTCGCTACCGTGACGCTTCCGGCGAGCACTACCGTTGTGTTTTTGGAGGTGGCGCCGGTGCCAGGGTATGCCGCCCAGGGGCCGGTCGGGCTGTTGCTGGGGTTTGAGTTAAAACTGTCGGCGAAAGCGGTGTTGTTAAAAGTCAATCCACTCAGCGCCACGAGGCCGTAGTGCGGCGCGAAGTCATAGTTGAGCTCGAGTTGCACGGTTTTCATGACCGGGGCTCCGCCGTCAAAGGGCGTGATGGTGGCTTGCGAAATGATCATGGGCACCGAGGTGCTGCCATTGTAGCCGATGACGTAAACCTTGACGACTCCGACGGCGTTCTGGTCGCGGTTGAACGTCGGCAGGGTGTAACTGGCGTTGGCCCCTGAAATGGTCCAGCCGGTCCAGGCAGTCGCGACCGCCGTACCCGTACCCATCAAGTTAAAGCGATAAAGCGCTTCCTCCAGGCCCGCCTCCGCCAGATTGGTGGCGTCGTTGGCGAAATAGGAGCGGTGCGCGACCTTAAGCGTGGTGCGTCCGAGGGCGAGGTAGCTGCCCAGAACGATCGCAATCCCGATCGCAAACAACATGGCGGCGATCAGCATGCTGCCGCGTGGCCTGGCGAAACACCGGCGGACCACCCGTGAGGTTGGGCCGAGGCTTTTCATCACGAGACAGGCTTGTTGCGCAGGATGAATCCGGCCGACACGGCGGTGTCGGTGGATTTTGCGGCCGTTTGTGCCGAGCGTACGACGTTCAAGATAACCTGGACCCGTTTGGTCGCAAGGTCGGTGGTGGCGGCGACGCCGTCGCGGTCAAACCGGGCGAACGTCACACCGGCGGTGCCGTCGGCGAACGAAGGAATTCCCTTCACCAGGTAAACCCGGCCGGCGGTGACCGAGCTATCGGTCCCCGGCACTTGAAACAGACTCTGCGTCGCGCTGGTCCACGCATAGGTAACCTGGCGGGTCGAGCCGCCCGTGGTCGGGATCGTGAGCGTGATATCACTGGCACCGTTCCATTTGATCGCACTGGCACTCTTCAGATCCACGCCGAGTGGCTCGAGCCCCCGCCGGATCTGGGTGCTCATTTCGGCGTATTGCGTGAGCCGGACGCCGCTGCGCATCAACTGAAGATTGGTGGTCAGGACTCCGGTGAGCACCAGGCCCCCGATCAACGCGGCAACCATCAGCTCCACGACGGTGAAGCCGCGCACGGCGTTGGCGACGGGGTTACGGGTTGTTGTAGAGATAAGCATAAAGCCCGCCCTGGCCATAATAGGTGGTGTAGCTCCGGGAAAGCAGGTGGCCGTCATAGCTCCGCCAGGATACGGTCAGCGTGATCTGCAGCATCTGTGCGGAGTGTCCGGCCAGCGTCGTCAGCGAGCGGGACAGCGTGAAGCGGCCGGCGATCGCCGGATTGCGGGCGAAGCTGGAGTCGATCACCGGGTGATAGGCGGCGTCGCTGACGGTGGGCCAGTCGAAGAGGCGCTCCTTCTCGATCTCGCACTGCATGATGTTGCCGGCGATCTCCAGATTTCGGGCCGTGTCAAACTCGAGGAAGGCCCGTTGCAGCGCGGTGAGCGAGGTGGTGAGCGCCATCGCCAGCAGAATCACCGCCATGGCCACCTCCACGATCGTGAAACCGCCGACCGGACGCGGACAACGGACGGTGGCGATTGGAGGCGCGGGGTGCATGAGTCAGGCTACGGAATCCGCCGGTAAATTTCGCCGCCATAGGTCAGGGTGTCGTGGCCGGTAACCTCGATCAATCCGCCGGGCTGATCCGTGGCCAACGCCAGATGCGATCCGGTACGCCCCAGCGTGCCCGAGGCATAGACGACCCGGGGTGCAGCCAACGCACCCAATTCAAACAGCTTCACATCGGCCGCCGTGTTGAAGACAATTCCGTGCTGCCCGGGCTGGTTGCCGGTCATGTAGACGCCGGCGAGCGAGTTTTGCAGCTCAGCCGCTTCGGCGGGGGTGACGGGCTGGAACGCCGCGGGAGCAATCGGCCGGTCCCTGCCCAGCTGCAAATACACCAGCGCCCCAACCAGGGCGAGAGCCGCGGCACCCAGCACGACAAGGCGCGGCATGCTGGCTCGCTCGACGGAATGGACCGGCGTGGGTTGAGTGACCGTCTCACCGGGAATGACGTCGGAATACTGGAGCACGGCGGCGTGACGGGCCGCCGCCGCGGAACCATTGAGCTCCGCCATTGCTTCTTCCACCGTGAGCACCAGCGCCGGGAGTTCGCGGCGAATCGCGTCAAAGAGCATGAGTTTCTTCTGCCCGGTGAGAATCCGGTAACTTTCATTTCTCACCCGCACCCGAATCTCCGGCTCGGCCACGGCGTTTTCCACGGCGTCGATTTCACAGAGGCTCAGAAGCAATGTCCTCAAATCAGATTCGGAGATTCCCGGCCGTTCGATGGTCGCGAGCGAGCCGGCTACGGGTCGCAAGTTGGCGTCGAGATTGACCAGCGAGACGTTGTACGTCGTGTTCACCGGGTCACGGCCTCCACCAGGTACACCGGCCAGCCGTTGAAGCCGGTGCGGAATCGTCCGGTCGCCAGGTCGCCGTCGTCGATCTGACGGTCGATATAGAGCAGGTCGGATTGGTCCAGCGTCAGCGGAAAGCTGGGTGAAAAAGCCGTCAGCGTGACCGCCCCGGGTTTGCTCCGTCCCGGGCCGGCTGCGGCGCCATTTGGTTCGGGCGCCAGCCAGCCGTAGTTCCCGCCAAAGGGTGAACCCTTCGTCCAGTTGGTGTCTTTCAGCGCCTCCTCGATCTCGCGCGGCAGGGCCGTATCGGCGTAGCTGGAAGGCGGCCAGGTCCTGTGCCGTTGATAGTAGTCATCGAACACCGCGGCAAAGGCGCGCAAGTCGCGGGCGCAGGTGTTGCAATCCCGCCGGTGCTGGAACCGGCCCGCCAGGGTGAAGACGAGGACGGCCGCGAGGACCAAGACGAGCAGGGCGAGAGCAACCTCGATCAGGACAAGCCCGCGGACGTCGCGCAGCGGATGCCGCGCGGCGGCGCCCTGGGATTCCTGCCAGCCTCTGTTCATGGCGCGCAGGTTCCGGCTCAGTCCTCCACCGGTTTGTAGCCCACGTCGGGCAGGGTGCTGCGTTCCACTTCCTCGAGGGTGGTCCAGCCGATGAGGGCTTTCTTCAAACCGTCATACCGCAGCGAGCGATGGCCAACCCGCTTGGCCTCGTCAATCAGCAGCACCACGCTTTGCTTCTCGGTGATCAGCTCGCGCATCCGCTCCGAAACCTCGACGAACTCGTAGAGGCCCACGCGCCCACTGTAGCCCGTGCCAAAACATCTCGGGCAGCCCCGGCCACGGTAGAGCTTCACCGGCACGCCCTGCCAGTTGTTGAAATGGGCCGCCAGTTCCCTTTCGGTCGCCTCGTATTGTTCCTTGCAGGACGAACAGATGCGCCGGACCAGCCGTTGCGAAAGCACCCCCATCGTGGTCGGCGCCACCAGATAAGGATCGACGCCGATCTCCACCAGGCGGGTGACGGCCTGCAGGGCGTTGTTCGTGTGCAGGGTCGTGAGCACAAAATGCCCGGTCAACGCCGCCTCGGTGGCGATGAGCGCGGTTTCCAGGTCGCGGATTTCGCCGATGAGGATGACATCCGGGTCCTGCCGCATGATGCTGCGGAGCACCTTGGCGAACGTGAGGCCGATCGCGCCGTTGACCTGGTGCTGGGTGATGTCGGGCAGGCGATACTCCACCGGATCCTCGATGGTCGTGATGTTGAGGTCGGGCCGGTTCAGCTCGGTGAGACACCCGTAGAGCGTCGTGGTTTTGCCGCTGCCAGTGGGTCCGCAGACGATCAGGATGCCGTTGGGACGGGAGATCACCCGTTTGATCGCCTCCAGGGTGGACTGCGGGAACCCGAGTGAGTCCATCCGGAGCATCGACTGGTCCAACGGCGAACCGAGGACCCGCAGGACCGCCTTTTCGCCATACAGGCTGGGTAGCGTCGAGACGCGAAACGAGGTGTGGAGCGCCCCGAAATTGATTTCGAAGGCTCCGTCCTGCGGCATGCGGTTTTGCGAAAGATCCAGCTGGCACAGCACCTTGATCCGCACCACGAGCGTCACATGCACGGCGCGCGGCAGCTCCATCACGGTCTGCATGTCGCCGTCGATGCGCATCCGGACCCGGCTGTCCTCCTTCCGGGTTTCAAAATGGATGTCGGAGGCGCGGCGCCGAAAGGCGGTCAGGATGATGCTGTTGAGCAGCTGGATCACGGCCTTGGATTCGACGAGATCGGTGACATCGGCGGCGGTCTTGATTTCCCGCGCTCCGATCATGCTGGGCAGCTGGCTGCAGACGCTTTCGAGATTGGTGGCGATATTGCCTTCGGTCCCCAGGTACATGCCAATGACGGTCTCGATCTCCTCGGGATGGGCGAAGACCGGGCTGATCTCCTTGCCGAGGATCTTGGCCAGTGATTCGATCTGCTTGGTATTGAGCGGATCGGCCATCGCCACCGTCACGGTATTGCCGAGCGAACTCATCACGACCGCCACGACCCGGCGGGCGATTTCCACCGGCAACTGCTCGAAACCGTCGGTGGGAATCGCCACGTTCATGGGATTGACGTAGGCCACCCCGAGGGAGTCGGCCCACAGCTGGCAAAGACGGCCCTTGGGCAGCACGGTGCGCTCCATCAGGTCGTTGAGCAGTCGCATCGGATCGCCCCGAAGCAGGTCCGCCTGGGTGTCGATCAACTGGGCCTGGGCCGGCGTGGCCTGCCGCACCAGCTTGAGAAATTCGTCAACGTGGCTCATCGGATCCTTTTTGCGCCCGGCGCAGGTTCTTGAAGCGGGCCGCGATATCCTTCTGGTCCAGGTGGCGGGGGCCACCGGAAGTCGTCTGGTTGTAGTCGAGGCGCGCTTCTTCCAGCATGGCTGCCAGGTCATAGCGGACCAGGTAGTCCGCGAGGGACGGGATTTTCGTTTTTGGAGCGGGCTCGTTCATGGGCTTGGATCCTTTGGTTCGAGAAATTCGTCGAGCGCCACGCGCAAGGCGGCCGCCAGCTCGCTGGCGGGCACGTCCTTGCGGATGAAATAGGAGGCCCCTTGCCCGATGCATTCCTCCACCACCATTTCCTCGGAAACTGAGGTGAGCATGATGATGGGCACGGTGGCCGAGAGCTTTCGCAGGGCGGCGAGGGTGGCGAGCCCGTCCATGTGGGGCATGTTGATGTCGAGCAGGACGAGGCCCGGCTGGTGCTCCTGAAACAGCTTCACGCCTTCGCGGCCGTCCAGCGCCTCGACGATGTTGACCGCCACGGCGTTTTGCAGCACCTGGCCGACGAACCGGCGGAAGTAGGTCTCGTCATCGATGAGCAGGGCGGTGAGGGTGGGGGTGGTTTCACTCATGGCTGATTGGACCCGGGGTTGGTAGGTGGAGTGGCGGGCTCGTTTGGGTCGGGAACCGGCGGGGCGTGCGCGGCCCGCTGGATCATCGCCCGCTCGATGGCCGCAGCCAGCTCCGCCTTCTTGATGGGCTTGCTGATGTAGTCGTCCATGCCGGCGGCGATGCATCTTTCGCGGTCGCCTTCCATGGCGTTGGCGGTCAGGGCCACGATCCAGGGACGAAAGGCTGGATCGGGGTGGCGCTGCATCAGCTGACGGGTGGCCTCAAGTCCGTCCATCTCCGGCATCTGCACATCCATCAGGATGATGTCGTAATGCTGGCGCTCGACTGCCTCGAGCGCCTCCTTGCCGTTGCCGGCGATGTCAGCCCGAAACCCGAGCTTGCGCAACATGGCGAGCGCCACCTTTTGGTTGACGGCATTGTCCTCGGCCAAGAGCAGGTGCGCCGCGCCCGCGGTGGCCGCGTCCCCGGCGTCGGCGACGATCGGCTCGGACAGCAGACCGAAGGGCTGCCGGGAATGTTGAAAGAGACCGGCGAGCGCATCGAATAGCTGGGAGGGTTTGACCGGTTTGGTCAGGGAAACGGCAAACAGGTCTTTCGCGCCCGCCTCCCGGCTGCCGATGGACGAAAGCAGCACCAGCGGGAGCGCATCCGCGTTGCGAGTCTTGCGGATGGCGCGCGCCAGTTCCACGCCGTCAAGGTCCGGCATGTGCATGTCGAGCACGCCGACGTCAAACGCCTCGCCCGCCTGAATCCAGGCGAGCGCCTCGGCACTGGACAGCGTGGTCCGGGGCTTCATGCCCCACCGCAGTGCGAGCGTGTTGAGGATGCGGCAGTTGGTCGAATTGTCGTCCACCACCAACACCCGCAGCTCGCTGAGACGCACCAGCGCGGGTTGCTGGTACGGCCGGGGTCTCGAGGCCACGGCCTGCATCGGCAGCTCGAAATTGAAGGTCGAGCCGCGGCCGACCTCGCTCTCGACCCACATGTTTCCGTTCATCAGTTCGGCCAGTCGTTTGCTGATGGCGAGGCCGAGGCCCGTGCCACCGTAGCGCCGGGTCGTCGAGGCGTCCGCCTGGGTGAAGGACTGGAAGAGCCGGCTGACCGCCTCCGGCGCGATGCCGATGCCGGTGTCGCGGACGGAGAACAGCAGCTTTACCGGCTGCACCGCCCCGAGGGATGAGCCCGAGCCGACGGGCGCAGTGCCCGAGAGTCCGACCGCACCCTCTGTGGCCGTCACCGTAAGCGCCACTTCGCCGCGCGCGGTGAACTTCACCGCGTTGCCCAGCAGGTTGACGAGAATCTGGCGCAGGCGCGTGGCGTCGCCCTTGATTGTCCCGGGCACGCCGTCGTTGATTTCGTAGAGCAGGTCGATGCCCTTCTCCGCCGCCTTGGCGGCGAGCAGGTCGAGCGCGCCTTCGATGCACTCCCGGAGGACGAAGGGCGCGGTTTCCAACTCCAGCCGGCCCGATTCGATTTTGGAATAGTCGAGAATGTCGTTGATGATCGTCAGCAGAGTGTCGCCGCTGACCCGGATCGTCTCCACGAACTCCTGCTGTTCCCGCGTGAGCGGCGTGTCGAGCAGCAGACTGGTCATGCCGATGACGCCGTTCATCGGCGTCCGAATCTCGTGGCTCATCATGGCGAGAAACGCGCTCTTGGCTTGGTTGGCTTTCTCGGCCGTTTCGGTCGCGCGCCGCAATTCCTCCTCCTTCAGCTTCAACTCGGTGATGTCCACCAGGGCGTTGAGTTCCTGCGCCAGGCGGCCGCTGCCATCCCGGCAATGCCGGCGGGAAAGGCGCACCCAGACCACCTGTCCGTCCGGGTGCAGGTAGCGCTTGTCGAGGGCGAATTGGTCGATCTCGCCGGCGTTGACCTTTTCCACGAGGGCGGCCTGCCGGGCCCGGTCGTCGGGATGGGTGCGGCTGGTGAAGATGCCCGGCACGTTGGCCTCGCTTGAGCTGATGCCGGTCAATCGGACATGTTCCGCGTTGACGATGCGGCTCTCATCGTTACCCGGCACGTTCCAGGAGAGGCCGACCGGCAGAGACTCGAAGATGAAGCGGAACTTCGCCTCGCTCGCCCGCAGCTTTTCCTGCGCCTGCTTGCGGTCCGTGATGTTGCGGGAGACGCCACAGGTGCCGATGATCCGCCCGGCGCTGTCCCGCATCGGCATCTTCGTGGTCGACACCCAGGTTTCCGATCCGTCGGGCCAGGTTTCCTTTTCTTCCACGTTTATGAGGGGCTGGCCGGTGCGGATGATCTCCTGTTCGTTGGCCAGGGCTTGCTCCGCGTGTTCGCCGGCGAAGAAATCTGCGTCGCACTTGCCGACCAGCTGGGCCGGATCGCTCAAGCCAAACGTTCGCGCCATGGCGTGGTTGACCCGGAGGAAGTGGCTGGTGGCGTCCTTGAAATAGACGTTGTCAGGCAGGTTGTCCATCAGGGCCTGCATCAAAGCTTGTTCCTTGCGCAACGCATCCGCGGCTTGTTTGCGGTCCGTGATGTCAAGCTGGAGCGCCATGTAACCGAGCAACCGGTCCTGTTCGTCGCGCAAGGCCTGGATTTCCAACTCGCACCAGTATTTCCTCCCGTCCTTGGCATAATTGAGCAGTTCGCCCTTGAAAGGTTGCCCGGCGGTTTCGGCTGCGTCGATGGTCTGCAGGGTGCGCCGGTCAGTCTCCGCTCCCGCCAGCAGGGAGGAAAGCTGGTGGCCCCTGATGTCATCCGCCGTGTAGCCGGTCAGGCGGGTGAAGCTTTCGTTGACCCACTCGACCCGCCGCCCGGCATCCGCCAGCGCCACGGCATTGGTGGTGTGCCTCGCCACCAACGCCAGGCGCCGAACCTCGCCGGTCATCTTCTCCGCCAACCGGAGGGCCCGGGCCCTGGAACTGGTCAGGGTCCAGGTGGCGGCGGTGGCCAGCACGCTGACCACCAACCCGGCCAGGAGCAGCGCGACTGGCAGCAGCTGATGATGGACCTCGACCTGCAACTCCCGTTGCACCAGACGCCAGACGAACACCGTCCAGAGCAGGGAGCCGGTGAACACCAGCGCGGGCAGCCAGCGACTGCGGCGGGAAGAAGGGGCGGGTAGCGGAGTGGCGGGGGTCATGGGAGTTTCGTCAATTCGGGATCAAAGTGAGTTGGATCTTCTCCGGTCCGCCGGGTTTACGGTCAGGGCTGGGGCGCAGGCATCGGCGCGGTCGGCCCTCCCGGTCGGGAGGGCGGAATATGTTTCTGACTGGCTAGCACGTCTTCGATAGCTTGCAGCAATGCGGTCATTTTGAAAGGTTTCTCGATCGTTGAGTCAGCCCCGAAAGTCCGGGCGATCTCCAGGTAGATCGTGGGTTCGCAGGCGAGGCCACCGGACATCGCGATGATGCCGAGTTGGGGAAACTCGCGGCGCAGCCGGGCCACGGTGGCCGTGCCGTCCTGGTTCGGCATCACAATGTCGGTGAGCACGAGGTCGGTCGGTGTGGCGCGAAACAGGATCATGCCCTGGTCGCCGTCGGCGGCCTGGATGACTTTGTGACCGCTCTCGGTCAGCGCGTCAGCGAGGGTGGTCCGGAACAGGTCGTCGTCGTCGATCAGCAGGATGGAGGCCATGGCGGTTCAGGGGTTCTCGGGAGGATGGAGCAGGCGGTGGACGACGACCAGCAGCTCCTCGAATTTGAAGGGCTTTTGCAGGAATGCGTGCGCCAGCTTTTTGGCCGCCGGAATGGCCGCCTCGGTCTCGCTGCGGGCCAGACCGCTGATCGCCAGGACGCGGAGGTCGGGTCGCAGTTGCAGCAGCACGCGGATCAGCCCGGCTCCACCGAGGTTGGGCATGTCCACATCGGTGATGACCAGGACGAACTCGTTCAGATTGGCGCTGAAGAGGTCGATGGCCTCGACGCCGTCGTTGCAGCACAGGACGCGGTAGTTGTGGCGCTGCAGCATCGACCTGACCACGTCGCGGACAGCCTGATCGTCGTCGACCACCAGGATCAGCTCGCCCTGACCCTCGGGAATCTCGAAGGGCGAAATGCTGGTTGAGGCGGCCTTCTCGTCTTCGACGCCTGGCAGGAAAACGCGGAAGGTGGTGCCGTGGCCCACTTCCGTCTGCAGTTGGATAAATCCGTGATGGGTGGCGACGATGCTGCGCACCGTGGAAAGACCCAGCCCGGTGCCTTTGCCCGCGCCCTTGGTGGTGAAGAATGCGTCCCAGATATGCTCCCGCACCGCCGGGGGAATACCGGTTCCGGTATCCTCGACCTCGACGACGAGCCAGCTTCCCGGCCGGCCTTCGGGGATCGCTGCCGCCTCTTCCGCGGACAGCCGGCGATTGCCCGCGCGGACGTGCAGGGTGCCGCCCTGGGGCATGGCGTCGCGCGCATTGACGCAAAGGTTGAGCAACACCTGGTGAATCTGGGTGGGGTTGCACAGGATCGGCCACGCGTCGGGCGAAATCTGGTGCTCGATCCGGATGTTCCGGGGAAAAGTTTCCTCGACCATGCTGATGACATCCCGCGCAACATGCTTGATGTGCGTGAGCCGCGGCGCACCGGTGGTGCTGTGGGCGAAGCCAAGAATGAGCTTCACGAGTCCGGAGCCGCGCTCGCCGCAGCGCTCGAGAGTATCGAGGATCTTGAGATCGCGGGCCGAAGAAACGCTGTTGCGCAGCAACGGCGCGGCGAACAGGATCGGGGACAGCACGTTGTTCAGGTCGTGGGCGATGCCGGCGGCGAGCATGCCGAGGCTTTCGAGCCGCTGCGCATGAAGGTATTTCTCCTCGAGCTGTTTCTTCTCCGTGATGTCGGAGAGGATGTTGAGCCGGGCGACCGGGTTGCCGGACTCGTTCCGGACCAGCGAGGTGCGACAGTCGAGAATGAGCTTGCGGCCGTCGCGGGTCTGCCCGCGCAGCTCGCCGTTCCAGCGGCCGTCCTTTTCCACCGCTTTGCGCAAGGTGGAAATGACGCCGAGATCGTCGACGCCGACCAGTTTCTCGGGTGAAGTGTTCTCCGCCTCGGCCGGGGTCCAGCCAAAGAGTTGTTCGGCCGCCCGGTTCCACAGCGTGACCTTGTCGTTTAGGTCCACGATCATCACGCCCTCGTGCGATTGGGCGAGAATCTGACCCTGTTGGCGGAGTTGGCGGTCGGCGCGTTTGCGCTCGGTGACGTCGCGGCCGATGCCCTGGACTTCAACGCTACCGCTGCCGAGCTGGCTTTGGAACCCCGTAAACTCGATGTCGCGGAAGCCACCGGCGGCCGTTCGCACGCGAAGTTCCACCAACGGGCTGGGCTTGCCGACGAGAGCGACCTGGAACATCTCCGCCGCACGGGACCGGTCATCCGGATGGATCAGATCCAGAAACGGCTGGTCGATCCAATCGGCCGGCGACCAGCCGGTGATTGTTTCGAAGGCCGGATTGAGCGACGTGATCTTCCCGTCTGCGGCAACGGAGAATATGCCGTCGAGTGCGCCATCAAACATGCGCTCATAGCGCCCTTGGCTCTGCCGGAGGGCCTCTTCCGCCCGCTTGCGATCGGTGATATTGCGCGAGACACCGACCAGTCCGGTGATGCGTCCTTGCGCGTCACGCCGGGCCATTTTGGTGGTGGATGCCCACGTGATCCGGCCGTCGGGCCACGTTTCCATCTCCTCGAGACCGATGACCGGCTCGCCCGTTTCCATCACCCGCTGCTCGGCCTCATAGGCCGGCTTGGCGTGGGCCGCGGTGAAGAAGTCCGCATCGCTCTTGCCCACGGCCTCGGCGGGATTGTGCAGGCCGAAATTCTTCGCCATGCTGTGGTTGATCCGGACGAAGCGACTCTGGCGGTCCTTGAAATAGATATGGTCGGGGACGGTGGAGATCAGGCTGTTGAACAGGGCCTGCTCCTGGCGCAGCGATTCTTCGGCCAGTTTGAGCTCGGTGATGTCGAACAAGATTCCCTGGGTGGCGATGATCTTTCCTTCCTGGTTGAAGACCGGGCTCTTGATGGCGCGCACGTACTCCTTCCGGCCGTCGGCCATCGTGTATTCTTCAATTTGCTCGATGGATTTGCCGGACTTCATGATCAGGCGGTGATGGTCCTCGCCTTCGGCCGAATGCATGACGGCCCGCCCGGCGGCATCCTGCCGGGCCGCCTCGCCACGGGCCACTTCCTGCGGGGTCTTGCCAAGAAATTCCTCCGCCGGAAGTCCTTTTAGCTGGCAGAACCAGGAGTTGACAAAAACATAGCGCCCGTCCGGGTTTTTGCGAAATACCGCGGCCGGCACTTGTTCCACCAGGGAATGAAACAACGCCTCGGAGTCCCGCAACGCCGATTCGGCCCGCTTGCGCTCGGTGAGATCCTCCTTGATGGCGACGAAGTGGGCGATTTCGCCCCTGTCACCCAGCACCGGGGTGATGGTTTGCTCCTCGGAATAAAGGCTGCCATCCTTGCGGCGATTGACCAGCTCGCCTCGCCAGACGCGACCGGCGAGGATCGTGTTCCACATGTTTTGGTAGATCTCGTCGTCCTGTTCGCCTGATTTGACGAGATCGCGGGGATTCCGACCGACGGCCTCCGCCAGACTGTAGCCGGTGAGCCGGCTGAAGGCCGGGTTGACCCACTCGATGATACCCTCGCGGTTGGCGATGACGACAGCATTGGCCGTGGCCGTCAGGGCGGCACCCGTCAGGCGCGCCCAGCCCTCGGCGAGTTTGCGCTGTCGCCGTTCCGTCGCCTCAAGCAACTCGCGCTGCACCACCGGCACGAGACGCGCCAACTTGCCTTTGATGAGGTAATCGTGCGCGCCGGCTTTCATGGCTTCGACCGCCTGTTCTTCGCCAACAGTACCGGAAACGATGATGAAGGGCAGGTCCAGCCCGGTCGCCTTAAGAAGTTCCAAGGCTGCCGGTCCGCTAAAGCGCGGCATCTTGTAATCGGAAATGACGATGTCCCAGGATCCACGGCTGAGAGCGGCCTGCATCGCCTCGGCGGTATCGACCCGCTCCGAAGTCACGTCGTATCCAAAATCGTGCAGACGACGCGCCAGAAGGATGGCATCATCCTCCGAATCCTCGATGATCAGGCAGCGCAGTGGTGTGCTCATGGGGAAATCCGGGTCACGGGCGGCGCTTCGTTCAGCACCAGCCAGTAGAGGCCGAGCTGCCGGACGGCCTCGATGAACTGCCCGAAGTCCACCGGCTTGCGCACGAAGCTGTTCGCGCCAAATTTGTAGCTGAAGATCATATCCTGCTCCTCCTTCGACGAAGTGAGGATGACGACCGGCTGCAGGGCGGTCCGGGGGTCGGCGCGCAGGCGCCGCAGCACCTCGAGGCCGTCGTATTTGGGCAGCTTGAGATCGAGGAAAACCACCGCCGGCGCCTGGCTCGCGTCGCGGCCGGCGAACCGGCCGGTGGCGAACAGGTAGTCGAGCGCCGCTTCGCCGTCGTTGGCGACGACGATCTCATTGCCGAGGTTGTTTTGCTTGAACGCGCGGAGGGTGAGCGTCACGTCGTCGGGATTGTCTTCCACGAGGAGGATCTGGCTGTTCATGGAGTGGCGGGAGGTGAAAATGGATGGGCGGTGCGGGTGTTGGGGCCGAGATTGAAGAAGAACGTGGCGCCGTGGTTCACTTCACCGCGGGCCCAGATTCGTCCGCCGTGCCGGCGGACGATGCGCTGCACCGTGGCCAGACCGATGCCCGTGCCGGGGAATTCCGCGGTGCTGTGCAGGCGCTGGAATGCGCCAAACATCTTGTCGGCGAATTTCATGTCGAAGCCCGCGCCATTGTCGCGGACCAGGAAATCAGTCTGCCCGTTCTGCCGTTCCGCGTCCAACTCGATGCGGGCCCGGTCGCGTTTGGCGGTGAATTTCCACGCGTTGCCCAGCAGATTTTCCAGCGCGACCCGGAGCAGCGGCTGGTCACCCACGACGACGAGGTTGTCGGCGACCGCCAGTTCCACGGTGCGCTCCGGAAAGCGCGCCTGCAATTCGGCGCCCACGGCCCGGGCCAGGGCGCTCAGATCCACCCGTTCGCGGCGCAGCTCGGCGCGGGTGACCCGGGAGAGGTTCAGCAGATCGTCGATCAGCTGCCCCATGTGCTGCGTGGCGGCACCGATCCGGTTGAGGCAATCGCGGCCGTCGGCGTCCAGCTGGTCCCGATAATCCTCCTGGAGAATATGACTGAAGCCGTCGATGCTGCGCAGCGGCGCCCGGAGGTCGTGCGACACGCTGTAGGAAAACGCCTCCAACTCCCGGTTGGCCGCCTCCAATTCGGCGGTGCGATCCCGCACGCGCTCTTCCAACTCGGCATTGAGCTGAAGAATCGCGGCCTCCGCCCGCTTGCGCTCGGAGATGTCGCGGTAGACGCCCAGAATGTATTTGCGGCTGTCAATCTGCACCGACCGGCCGCTGACCTCGACCGGGAAAATGGTGCCATCCTTGCGCTGGTGGACGGTTTCGAAAACGGCGCCCTCCGTCGAGGCCAGGCGGTCAAGTTGTTGCGTCAGTTCGGGATCAGGCGCGGTGCGGTCGGCTGCCGGCCGCAACCCACCCGGCGGCAGGTTTCGCAGCTCGTCGAGGGAATAGCCGTAAGCGGCCAACGCCCGTTCGTTGGCCTCGGTGATCCGGCCCGTCTCATCCAGCAACAGGAAGATGTCGTTGGCGTGCCGGGTGACGATCGCCAGCCGCTCGGTCAACGCCTTTTGCCGGCGTTCCAGGACGAGTTCGTGAACCAGCAGGGCGGCATACCGTTGCCGCCAAAGGTAGGCTCCGACCAGCACCACGGTCAATAGCAGGAAGCCCACCGCCAAAGTGGTGCGCCGGATTTCCACGCGCATCGGCGCGTACGCTTCCCGCGTGTCAATCTTGGCCACGACCAGCCAGGTCGAGTCCGGGATGACCCGGGTGGTGGCCAGCACAAGCTCCCCCCGATAGTCGAGACCCTCGATCACGCTGAAGATCCCGTGCAATCCTGCTGCAGCCGGCAGGAATAGATCGTTGACCGGCCGGTGCAGGACCAAGGCCGTGCCACGTTGATGCCGGAGCTCGTTCAGAAAGACCACTTCGTTCCCTTCGCGGCTCACCAGCAGGGTTTCCGCCGTTTCGCTTGGTGTCGGCCAGGTTTGGATCAACGGATACAGAAACTTCGACGGATCCAACCGCAGGGCGATCAGGGCGATTGGTGCGCCGGAGGCGGCGCCGGGCGCGAACACGGGCACCAGCAGGTTCTGGAAGATCGCTCCTGTCCCGCCCTCGCGCTGGAGGGAATCCAAGGCGGCGTCGCGTAACCCGCGGATCTTTTCGCGCGTCAACCGGGCCGTCGCTTCCCCCACCGCCTTTGGTTCCGGAACGGCCAGCCGCAGCTTCCCGTCCGGATCAAACAGTTCGGCCGACTCGTAACGACGACCCTTGGGCAGATTAAGCCAGCGGATGACGTTCTTCTCCGTGGCGGCCGAGGCATGCCCGGAGAGAAATGCGGCCACATCCTCCGCCAGATACGGTGCCCGCATGAGGAACCGTCCGTCGCTCAGGCGCTCCTGCCGCCAGTTGGTGATCTGGGTGGCTTTGAGCTCGGCGACCGTGCGCAGGTCGCTGTAAATGTCCGCCCGGGCGACCGCCTGCTGGTGTTTCAGATAGAAGAAACCGGACAGAATGATGACGACCAAAAGGCCGGCGATAATGGCCGTCAACCGCCAGGCAAAGATCTGCTGGGATCCGAAAATTCTCCCGTCCGGTCCCATCGACCACCGGTCGAACAGGCGCGCCGCCATCCCGTGGGAAAGCAAAAGCCCGGTGTTGAGCGCCGCGAAGGTGAGGGCGGTCAACAACGCCATCGGTACGGTTGCTCCGCCATAGAACAACGGCGTTCCCAAGGCATACCCGAGCACGACAATCAGACAGACGGTCAACCCGAATCCAGCCGCGCCGTTGGCCCCATGCTTCAGCCATCGTGGAACTGGAAACGTGGCGGTTTGCACCAAGAGGATCGCGGCGCACAGGATGAAGCAAGCCGCCGTCAGGGGCGACATGCGGCCCAGGGGGATGGCCCCCATGCGTAGGTCAGGCTCCGTCAGCCAGTCATCCCATGGCAGCGGGAAATAGGACCAGGCCTGAAGCGCAACCAGCGCGCCGGTCAGCAGGCAGGCAAATGACGCCGCCGCAGAAAACAACCGGACGCCGCGCCCCTCCGGCCACCGGTGATTCGCGCCCAAGGCACAGCCCAGCAGCACAAAAAGAGCCGCGGTGCTGGGCGCCATCGGCACGTGGTTGGAGCCGAAGGACGCAAACTGCCACTGACCGAAAACCCAGGTGCCCAACGCCAACATACCGACCCCAATGGTGCCGAGCGCCGCGCCGTCGACGCTGCGATTCGAAATCAGGGTGATGATTTTGCGCGCGCTCATGGCGGGATCAGCATTCGTCCGGTTCCTGCGCCAATCGGCCGCTTGCCCGGCAACACCCGCGCCAACTCCAACTGCATCCGACCGGGCGGGTCGAACGTGGAGAAAGGGCAGGGCGATCCGGGTGTCGTCTCATGCTGCAGGATTGGGCCGCGCCGCGAGGGCCGCGAGGACCCGGGTGACCTGTTCAAACTCCATGGCCTTGTCGAAGAAATGGTCCGCGCCGAGTCGCCGGGCGTTTTCCCGAAACTCCGGATAGGCGTAGGTCGTGAGCATGATCACAACGCAGGCGGGATAGTGCAGTTTGAACTGGGCCAGCAGATCGAATCCGCTTGAGCCGGGCAGCTCGATGTCCAGCACCACCGCGTCGGGGCGCAGTTCCTCAAAAAGCGGCATGGCCTGAAGGCCGTCGTTGGTCACCGCCACCTTGATGGATGGATGCAGGCGGCTAATCAGCGCGGCCAGCCGGCCGCTCACGATTGGTGAATCCTCCACAATGAGGACTTGAAATGCGCGCCCCGGGGTCGCCCGATGCAAGGGCGGACTGAGGGCGACGGCCGATTGGGCCGCTCCACCGATCTTGACCTTCTTCTTCATGATGGAACAACCGATAACCGGGCGGCGGACCGATCTCACTCCCGGCGGCGCTGAGATTGCCGTCGGCGCCGGTGGCAGGAGCCTGCCGGGTATTCACCCGACACCGGCGGGTTGGGCCGGAATCAACTTGAATTCCGCAGAACCAAACCACCGGCCTGGCCCGACCTCACTCCACCAGTTTATGTTCGAGGACGTAGCGGGTGATCTCGACCTTGGAGCGAAGGCCGGTTTTTTCCGCGATGCGCGCCCGGTACGTACCGATCGTCTTTTCCGACAAAGACAATTCCGCGGCGATTTCCTTGAGAGTCAGACCCGATGCGATCATCCGCAGGACCTGGAGTTCGCGGCTGGACAATGATTCGTGGGGGACCTGAAGGATTTCTCCCCCGAGGAGAGCGGCCATCCGCTCGGCCAGCGAGGCCGTGACATAGCGGCCGCCGGCGAGCAGCTTCCGCACGGCGGCGACCACTTCGTCGGGCGCGCAGTGTTTGTTGAGATAGCCGGAGGCGCCGAGCTTGAAGGCGCGCACCGCGAACTCCTCCTCGGCATAGGCGCTCAGCACGAGGACCGGGGTCTTGGGTTGGAGCCGCCGCGCTTCCTCCATCACGTCGAGACCGCTGCGCCCCGGCATGTTGATGTCGAGCAACAACAGATCCCAGGACTGTTTCATCAGAAGCTCGACTGCCTCCCGTGAATTGGTGGCCTCACCGGTCTTTAGTCCCGGATAAGACCGCGCCAGCAGGTCGCGCAATCCCTGCCGGACGACGGGATGGTCGTCGGCGATCAAGAGATGCTTGGGCGATTTGTCGACGGGGGCGATTTGGCGGGAGGCGGGCATGTGAACAGACGGAGGGGATCGTTTCGGCCGCGTTCATTGTCACGCGCCACCACGTTAATGAGGGCCGGATCACCTTCCTTCAATGGTGATATTTTTCGCCGGAAATCCGCCGTCGGGGAAACCCAGGGCGCCGGTCACTCTTTGGCGGCGAGGGGAATCTCCAACCGGACGACCGTGCCACCCTCGGCGCGCGGGGCGAACGTCACCGTGCCGCCCACGGCCCGGGCGCGCTCCCGCATGCCGATCAGGCCCAGCGTCTCGGCCGACACTGCGATGGCCGGGGGGATGCCCTTGCCGTTGTCGCGCACCTCGAGGACCAAACCGTCCGGCTGGGTCTTCAATTCCACCTCGATGGCGGTCGCTGCGGCATGGCGGGCCACGTTGGTTATCGCTTCCTGAAAGATGCGGAAACAAGTGATCGCGACCAGTGCCGGAAGCTGGGGCTCGATGCCGAGGCCGGTCAGGGTGCAGGCGATGCCCAGATGTTGCTGGACCTGCCTGGCCTCCCGGCGCAGCGCCGCGACGAGGCCCAGTTTGTCGAGCACCGCCGGCCGCAGGTCCGCGGCAATCCGCTGCACGGTCTTCACGGTGGCGTCCAGCAGTCCGGTGGCCTCCATGGTTTTGTCAATGAGGGCGTTGGCGCGCGAATCCCGGAGGTCCTCCAACCCGTGCTCCAGCCAGCGCAAATCCATCTTCAGGCCGGTGAGCTGCTGCCCCAGTTCGTCGTGGATCTCGCGGGCGATGCGGGTGCGCTCTTCCTCGCGCACCGATTGCAGCCGTGCCGCCAGCGCCCGCAGGTGCTCGCGCGAGTTCTGCAGTTCCACCTCCCGTCGCTTGCGGTCCGTGATGTCGCGCACCATGCCCACGGCCCCGATGATCGCCCCGCTGGAATTGCGCAGCGGCGCCGTCCAGTCCGACACCCAGCCGGAACGCCCGGAGGAATGGATTTTAAAAGCAAAATCGCTGGGCGCCGGGGATTCGCCCGCCAGCGCACTTTCGATCATCTGGATCACCCCTGTTTCGCGCAGGAAGGGGAAAACGTCCACCGGGAGCCGGCCCAACACCGCGGCCGCCGGCACGCCGGTCAGTTCCTCCATATAGGGGTTCCAAACCTGATACCGCATGTCGGTGCCGTAGACCACAATCCCCGCCCGGGCCCCGCCGAAGATCTGCCGAGTGAGCTGGTGCGCCTCCCGCAGGGCGGCTTCGGACTGCTTTCGGTCGGTGACGTCCAGGATCAACGAGGCCACCCCGATGGTCCGGCCTCCGCTGTCGATCAGCGGAGTGTTGAACCATTCGCAACTGATGGTCCGTCCATCCCTTGTGAGGTTGTCGTTGGTGGACCGCTGACCGCCACGCTGGCCGACAAGGGCCGCCCAGGTTCCCTCCAGTTGCTCGTGGAGCGCGGTGGGGGCGATGAAAGTCCAATGCTTTCCGACGGCCTCATCGCGGGAAAAGCCGAACAACGCCACCGCGGCCGGATTCCATTGCTGCACCCGGCCCGTGAGGTCGAACTCGATGACGGCGAGCGGAGTCTGTTCAACATGCAGAGCCTGACGCTGTTGGGCCAACTGAAACTCGGCTTCCACCAACTTGCGCTCGGTGATGTCCAAGACCACTCCGGCGGCATGGGTTGCGTGGCGGGCGGCACCTTTGCCGGCGAATTTCGTCAGCCCGCGGACGTGCAGCCAGCGCACCTTCCCGCCCGGATGGATCACCCGGTATTCAAGACGAAATACGCCGTTGCCCCGGGGGTTGTTGGCCGCGGTCATGGCCGCAAGAAATGCCGACCGGTCTTCGGGATGCAGGCCGGTGAAAAGCTTGTCCTTGTCCAGAGGCAGCGGTTGATCGGGAGCCACACCCAAAAGGACCTTGAGTTCCGGTGACCAGTGACTTGCGCCGGTCACGCAGTCATAGGAATAAGTGCCGAAGCCGCCTGCTTCGGCGGCCAATCGCAGGCGCTCTTCGCTTTCACGCCGGGCCGATTCCGCCCGCTTGCGCTCGGTGATGTTCTCGTGGGCCACGACCGCCCGGGCGGGACCCCGGCCGGGGAAGCGGGTGATGCGGACATCGAACCACCGTTGCTCCTTGGGGGAGTGGCAGGGGTATTCGAGCAAAAACTCCTGCCGTTGACCGCGGATGACGGCGCGGACCACGCGGGCGACTTTTGCGGCGGTGGCGGCATCCGGACCGCTCGCCGCATCGCACACGGAAAGATAATTGACGCCTTCGCAGACGCAGGCGAGCGACTGTTGGTTCGCCTTGGCGAAATTGCGCCAGGCGCGGTTGACGGCGATGATCGTCCCCGATCGGTCTAGTATCGCGATATGGGCCGAAAGCGCGTCCAAGGTCGCCAGCGCCATTCGCTCCGAAGCACGCCCGGTGCGCTCCGTCCGGGGTGCCGTCTTCGCTTTCGTGCTGACCTTGCGGGTTGGGATTTTCTTCTTGCGAGGGGATGACATCGGGACGAGGGCCGGTCTCCGAGGGCCACAACGATTCGATATATTCATCCCGGGCGAATCGCAACACGCATTGTGGCAGGCCTTTGACCGGTCGGGCGCCGGCGATTTTGCGGACGGGAACGAGCTCCATCAACCCGTGGTCGGAAGGATCGGTAAACCCCATCACCTCCGGTGCAGGCCGGGCGTGGGTAGCGGGCTACATCGCTTCAGGTGAAACGCTCTAGCCGCTTGCGCGGCGCGTGCGCTTATGCCAGCCTCATAAATTGAATGAAAAAGTATGTACTGACCGTGGCCAGAGTAGAACAATCCGGCGAAGTGCCGTTACTGTTCGTACAAATACCTTGGAAACATTTCGAGCACCGGCTTGGGCCTCCAGAGTATCAACGCGTGATTGCGCAATGCATGCCAGCCTCCACTGTAAAATATCTGCCTGTCTCTGTATCCCTAGCGCCAAATGGCGAATGGCATTGCGACAAATTCGGGGAGAGTCATTGGAAGAGAATCCTCTCCACTGCGCCGGTCGAAAAATTAGCGTGGCATAAAATGCAAGTGGAGGCCGACGAATCTCCAGCGGAGAACATGGAGAAGTATTTGCGGGTGTTTCCGCGCATGTCATAGGACACCAAGCTGAAGGGACGTCGGACCACAGCTCAATTAAACTATTTTTCAAAGTAGCCCACTACCACGGCGTGCCGTGACTGGACAGCACGCGAATTCTATATTAGGTCCCGGTTTACATGCGGTCCAACATCCATGATCGACTGCCGGTTGAACCGGCGAGCCGGAATTCGAAGCGGGTGACGTTTGACGACCTGATCCGGCTGCCGGTGATCGAATTTTACGAGGCGGCATTTCGCAAGGGCACCGGCGTGCCGCTCAAGGTGGTTCCGCCGGGCGAGCCCAAGCAGCGGTTGTGCCTCGGGACCCATGAAAACGCGTTCTGCGCCTTGGTGGCGCGCAGTCCGGTCGGTTGCGCGGCTTGCCTGGAAACCCAGGTCCGGGCCCAGCGCGGTGCGGCCCGGACGGTGGCCGCCCAGCAGATATCCTGCTTCGCAGGCCTGACCGAAGTGGCCGTGCCGGTGATGATCGGCGAGTGGCATGTGGCGACGCTGGTGAGCGGCCAGGTCCTGCGGCGCGAACCGACCGAGCGCGATTTCACGATGGTGGCCAAGATGGTCGGGACCGGGATGGACGACGACTGGCTGCGGCAGGCGCGCAAGGCCTATTTCGAAACACCGGTGGTCACCGCGGACCGTTTCCAGGCGATCATCGAGCTGTTGAATGTGTTCGCCCAGTACCTGGCGGATTTCGCCGGCCGCCACACGATTGCCTGTTCGGCCGAGGAACCGGCGGCGGTGACCAGCGCCAAGCAGTTTGTCCAGGCCCACGTCAACGAGCCGATCACGCTGGCGCAGGTGGTGCAGAATGCCCGGGTGAGCCGGTTCTATTTCTGCAAGATGTTCAAGAAGGCCACGGGGATGACGCTCACCGAATATGTGGCGCGGGTCCGCGTGGAGAAGGCCAAGACGCTGCTCGTGGACCCGTCGTTGCGGATCACCGAGGTGCTTTATTCGGCCGGTTTCGGCTCCGTGCCGCAGTTCAACAGCGTGTTCAAGCGTTACGCGGGCATGGCCCCGTCGGAGTACCGGGCCACGTTGCGCACGCCGGAGCAGAGTTGAAGCGGGGCCGGGACTTAGGCGGTTGCCACGCCAATAGCCAAGCAGGGAATGCCAAGCGGCCAGTAGCCGTCGGCCCGGGTTTCGGTTACATTGGATCATCCGGGTCCGACGGAAACAGGGCCCGGTCGAAAAGCATCAACCGAATATCTCCCCATGAAAACCAGCCTCGCCACCGTCCTGCTCTTGACCGGCCTCGTCGGCGCGGGATCGTTTTGTTTTGCCGACGAACCGCTTGACCCCGCGACCAAGGCGCGGATCGAGAAATACGACAAGGGCCCGACGTCGGTCGACGTCGCCGGCTATCCGGCGGGCATCAAAAGCAACTATGCGGTGTTCCGGCAGAAATGTTCGCTCTGCCACCAGTTGAGCCGGCCCATCAACTGTGATTTTGCGCTGCCGGACGAATGGTCGCGCTACGTCAAGCGCATGATGTTCAAGCCCGGTTCGGGCATCACCCCGGCCGACGCCAAGAAGATCTACGCGTTCCTCACCTACGATTCGAGCGTGCGGAAGAAGACGATGTTAAACGAGAAGCTCGCCAAGGCCACGCCGGAGGAAAAGGCCGACGCCGAAAAGAGACTTGCGGAGCTCCACGCGGAGTACGACGGGAAATAATCCTCCCGGCCGAGCCGGCAACCGAGCCCATGCCCGCCACCTTTCCAGTCGAGCTGCCCGACGTGAATTATTTCAGCCGGCAGGTGCTTTGCCGGGAAGGTTGTCCGGTCCGGACCGACTCGGGCGGCTACGTGCAGGCGATCGCCGAGGGCCGTTACGAGGACGCCTACATCATCGCCCGCACCCCGAATCCGTTTGCCTCCATCTGCGGCCGGGTCTGCGCCGCCCCCTGCGAGGCTAAATGCCGGCGGGGCGCCTTGGACGAATCCATCTCGATCCGGGCCTTGAAGCGGTTTGTCTGCGAGAAATTCGGCGTCGAATCGGAGGCCTTTGATCTTGGCCGGGTTTACCCCGAACTGCGCGACCCGAACCGCGAGCTGATCGGCGGCGGGCGGAAGGTCGCGGTGATCGGCGCCGGGCCGGCCGGACTTTCCTGCGCGCACGAACTGGCGTTGATGGGCTTCGCTCCGACGGTGTTTGAAGGCCAGAATCTCGCGGGGGGGATGCTCGTGCTCGGTGTGCCCGAATACCGGATGCCGCGCGATATCATCCGCGCGGAGATCGCGGCCATCGAATCCCTCGGCGTGAAGATCCGCCTGAACATGAGGCTCGGCAAGGACTTCTCCCTCGCCGACCTCAGAGGGCAGGGCTACGAGTCAGTCTTCCTCGGCATCGGGGCGCACAAGAGCCGCGAACTGGCGATCGAGGGCGTGCAGAACGACGGGGTGCTGCGGGCGATCGATTTTCTGCTGAACATCAACCTCGGGTACCGGGTCACGCTCGGCCGGAAGGTGGTCGTCATCGGAGGCGGCAACGTGGCCTTCGATGTGGCCCGCTCGGTCGTGCGGCAGACGGAAAAGCTGGCCGGCATGAGCGAGACAGAGTTGCGCGCGGCCCTGCATCAGGCCGCCTCGGCGCTCGAGCAGCTGACGGCGCGGGAGCCGGAGGCACCGGACGAGGTGCGTCTCGCCCTTGATGTCGCCCGGGAGGCGATCCGCAAAGGCGCGCCGGAAGTCCACATGTATTGCCTGGAAAGCCTCGATGAAATTCCCGCGGCTCGCGAGGAAATCGAGGAGGCGGAAAAAGAGGGCATCAGGCTGCACACGCGCTATGGCCCGAAGCGCGTTGTGGGCAGCGAGGGCAAGGTCACGGGCATCGAACTGGTCAAGGCGAGCCGGGTCTTCGATGAAAACCGCCGGTTCAATCCGCATTTCATCGAGGGCAGCGAGGAAATGGTGGAGTGCGACACGGTCGTGCTGGCGATCGGCCAGTCGGCGGACCTTTCCTGGATGCAGCCCGGCGACAACCTGAAGGTGACGCCGCGCGGGACGCTCCAGACGGATCCGGCCACGATGGCCACGTCGCGGCCCGACATTTTTGCCGGTGGCGACGTGGCCTTCGGGCCGCGCATCATCATCACCGCCGTCGCCGAAGGGAAGAAAGCGGCGCGGTCGATCGCCAAATTTCTCACCGGGCGCGTGCCGCCGGAACCGCAGCAGGCGCGGGTCACGATTTACGACACCGGCCGGTATCGGATGAAACCCGATTACGAGAAGCTGGTCCGCCGGTCGCCGCCGACGCTGCCGCTGGACCGGCGCATCGGCATTGCCGAGGTCGAGCTGGAGTATCCCGATCCGGCGGCGCGACAGCAGGCGGATCGCTGCCTGAAATGCCATGTCGGACCGGTGTTTGACGGCGATGAATGCATCCTGTGCGGCGGCTGCGCGGATGTCTGTCCCGAATATTGCCTGCGCCTGGTGGATGTCGCCAGCCTGCGCGGCGATGAGAAACTGCAGGCCGCGTTTCTGGCGCGTTACGGACGGACGCCGGCTCCCGGCGAGCACGGCGCGATCATCAAGGACGAAACCCGCTGCATCCGCTGCGGGCTGTGCGCCGCCCGCTGCCCCACCGGGGCCATCACCATGGAACGAGTCGAACTGATTTCCTCCTGACATGAATCATCCCATCCCCAATGACCAGGTTTCGCGGCGCGGATTCTTCCAGCTCACGCTGGGCTGGCTGGCCGCGGGTTTTGCCGTGGCCGCTTCGTCGGCGGCGGCCGTGCGATTTCTGGTGCCGAACGTCCTGTTCGAGCCGAGCCAGCAATTCAAAGCCGGCCGTCCGGACGACTATCCCGACGGGTCCGTGACCTTTCTGGAGCAGGAGCGGGTCTTCATCGTCCGCCAGGGCAATACCTTTCGCGTCCTGTCCTCAACCTGCACGCACCTCGGGTGCACCGTCAACCGCGCTGAGCGCGGTTACCATTGTCCGTGCCACGGCAGCGTGTTCGACGACCAGGGCAACGTGAAAAGCGGCCCGGCCCCTCGATCGCTGGACTGGTTTTCCGTGTCGCTGAGCAAGGACAACCGGCTGCTGGTGGACAAGAGCCAGCGGGTCAAGTCGGACAACTACCTCGTCCTGTGAACGCCCCGCTGCCCAAACGCATCTGGCAATGGTTCGCGCAAACGCGCGTCGGCCGCTCGATCTTCCGGGTCGGTCTGCCCCAGAGCAACCTGGAGCGGGCGCAGGCGATGGTTTCCAGCTTCCTGTTGCACGTGCAGCCGGCGAAGGTCAGCCGCCACGCGCTGCGGCCCGCCACCACGTTCGGTCTGGGCCTGATCTCGCTGTATCTTTTCTTCATCCTGATCGGCACCGGCGTGCTCCTGATGTTCTATTACGTGCCGAGCACCGACCACGCCTACGACGTGATGAAGGACCTGCAGTTCGTGGTTTCGGCCGGGCTGGTCGTCCGCAACATGCACCGGTGGGCCGCCCATCTCATGGTGCTGTTCGTGATGCTGCACCTGTGCCGGGTGTTTTATACCGCGGCCTACAAGCCGCCACGCGAATTCAACTGGCTGGTGGGCGTCGGGCTTTTTCTGCTGACGCTGGGCTTGAGCTTCACCGGTTACCTGCTGCCGTGGGACCAGCTGGCGTTCTGGGCCATCACGGTCGGCACGAGCATTGCGGGCTATGCGCCGCTGATCGGACAGAAACTGCAATACCTGCTGCTCGGCGGCCACATCGTGGGGCAGGAATCGCTGACCCGGTTCTACGCGCTGCACGTCATCGTGCTGCCGGCGATCGCCGTGCTGATGATTTCGGTCCACCTCTGGCGGGTGCGCAAGGATGGCGGGCTGGCGCGCCCGGACGAGCCGGGCGATGAGGTCCAGCAGATCAAGCTCGGCCAGCTGCCGACCAACAAGTCCTATGGCCTGATGGAACTTGCGCGCGGCACCACGCCGCAGGTCGGGAAAGATCCCGGGGACGAGGTGTTCTCGTGGCCGAATCTGATTTTCCGCGAATTGCTGCTGGGGCTCGCCGTGGTGGCGGTGGTGCTGTTCCTCGCGATCTTTTGGAACGCCCCGCTGGAGGAGCTGGCAAACCCGATCCATCCGCCGAACCCGGCCAAGGCGCCGTGGTATTTTCTCGGCCTCCAGGAACTGGTCAGCTACTCGGCTTTCTGGGGCGGGGTCGTGGTGCCCGGGGTGCTGGTGGTGGCCCTGGCGCTCCTGCCGTATCTCGACCGCCGGCGCGAAGGAGTCGGCCGCTGGTTCGCCCGCGAACGCACGGTCGCCACGTCGATCTTCACCTTCTGTCTGATTGTGGCCGTCGTGCTGACGATCATCGGCAGCGTGTTCCGCGGTCCGAACTGGTCCTGGCAGGTGCCGTGGCGACAGCCGTCCGCAGTCGTGGAGGAGCACTGACATGAGCAACGGATCAGTCAGCAAGTTCTACGCCTGGTTCACCATCCTGGGCCTCCTGGTCGGCGGATTGGCCGTCGTGGGCTACTATCGGGACGAATATCGCGAGTGGAAGGGCTACCAGCATAAGTTTATCCAGGAGGAAATCCGCCGGGCGGCGACGCCCCAGCAACGGGTGCTCGCCGAGCGCATTCCGGTCCAGATCCGGCAGATCATCCTGCCTGATCTCAACCGGGTGGATCGCTGTACCACCTGCCATCTTGCGGTGGACGACCCGAGTTACGGCGGCTACCCGCAGCCGCTGTCCTACCATCCGTTGCACCAGCAGCATCCGTTCGAGAAGTTTGGGTGCACGGTCTGCCATCGCGGGCAGGGCCGGGCCACCACCGTGGCCGACGCCCACGGCAGCCCGGAGCACTGGGATCAGCCGATGCTGCCGCTGCGTTACATCCAGGCGTCCTGCGGCAAATGCCACGAAGCCTCTGATAATCCCGGCGCGCCGCTCCTGGCCCGGGGCCAAAAAGTGTTCGACGACACCGGTTGCCGCGGCTGCCACAAGCTGGGCGGACGCGGCGGCGTCATCGGGCCTGAACTTGACCGGGTGGGCGCCCGCCGTTCGGCCGAATGGCTGAGAAAACATTTCCTCACGCCCGCCGCCGTTTCCCCCGGTTCCGGCATGCCCCCGCAAAATCTTTCCCCGACCGATCTCGAGGCGATCACCCTTTTCATGCTCAGCCAGACCGGCGAAACCGCGCCCGGTTATTACGCGTCGATGAAAGTCATTCCGAGCACCGGCGAGGGTCGCCAGCTCTTCCAGATGAAGGGATGTATCGGCTGCCACTCCATCGACGGCAAGGGCGGCAAGGTCGGGCCGGCGCTGGATGATGTCGGCCTGCGCCGCACGCCCGATTGGATCATGCAGCATTTCCGCGACCCGCAGGGGGTTACCCCCGGTTCGGTCATGCCGAAGTTCGGCTTCACCGAAGGCGAGGCCCGGGCGCTCACCGATTTTCTGGTGCATTTGCGCGAACAGAAGGTTTCGCTGGACCTGCCGATGCTGATGGGTCCGGTGGAACGCGGCCGCGCCTTATTCGGCAAATATGGCTGCGCCGGCTGTCACGGGCCCGACGCGAAGGGCGGCGTGCCGAATCCCAACGCGAAGACCGCCCAGCAGGTGCCCGGCCTGATTCACGTCGCGGAGGGCTACACCGCGGCCGAGTTGAAGAACCGCATTCTCAACGGCCAGCGTGAGATCACCCCGCTCGACCCGAAGCTGCCGCCGCCGCCGCTCTACATGCCACCTTGGCGGGGCACGATCAAGGACGCCGAAATCGATGATCTCGTCGCCTACCTCTTCAGCCTGAAGCCCAAGGAGGACGTCGGATTCTAGTCCGTCCCAAGCGGCCCGATTCAATTCTCCCGGCCCTTCAATCCGACCGAAACCTGCCACCCAAACTAACCCGCCGCGGCTCCGATTTTTCGAATCTGCTTACAATGAAAACAAACCGACCAACCTCCCAGGCAGCCGCCTGCAACCCGATTCCCAGCCACGCCGGCCTGACCGGCGGGCTTTTGCTCGCCGCCGTTCTGTGGCTGGCCCCACAGACCGCCAGCGCGCTGCCGAGTTTCGCCCGGCAGTTGAACATGCAATGTACGGCCTGTCACACGGAATTTCCGGTGCTCAACTCGTATGGCCGGAATTTCAAGCTGACCGGCTACACGCTTTCTGACGACCAGGCTGTGGCGCTGCTGCCCATCGCCGTCATGGTGCAACCTTCCTTCACCCACACGCAGTCGCCCCAGGCCGGTGGAGCCGCCCCGGGTTTTGGTGACAACAACAACTGGGCGGTGTCCCAGGTGAGTCTCTTCTATGCCGGCCGGCTGTTCGGGCCGTTTGCGGCGGACATTTTCGGCAAGGAGGGCGCGGTGATCGCGAACAAGTTCGGCCTCTTCAGCCAGACGACCTACAACGGCGCATCCAAGACCTGGTCGTGGGACAACACGGAATTGCGCTTCGCCGACAGCGGCACCGTCGGTGAGCGGAGTATCGCCTACGGATTCTACCTGAACAACAACCCCACGCTCCAGGATCTCTGGAACACCACCCCGGCCTGGGGGTACCCGTTTTCAGGTTCCAAACTGGCGCCGGGGCCCTCGGCCTCACCGCTGATCGGTGGCGCGCTGGCCCAACAGGTCGGCGGCGTGGGAGCCTACGTCTTTGTCGACAACACCTTTTACTTCGACCTTGGCGGGTATCGCACCCTCGGCGCGCAATTCCAGAAATCCCTAGGCGTGACTCCGGATGGCGAAACCCAGATCCCCGGACTCGCGCCCTACTGGCGCTTCGCGGTCGAGAAGATGGTCGGCGACGCCCGCTGGGAATTCGGCACCTTCGGGCTCATGGCAAATACTTATCCAGGGCGTGACTCCAGTGCGGGCAAGGACCGGATCGTGGACTTCGGAATAGATTCGCAGTATCAGCTGTCGCACGGCCCCCATGATGTCACGGCGCTGCTGAGCTGGATCTACGAACGCCAGAACTGGAATGCGAGCCAGGTTCTGGGCAACACCGACAATGCCTCGGACACGTTGCGGAATCTGAAGGCGTCCGTCAGCTACCTTTACGACAAGACCTACGGGGCCACGGTGCAGTATTTTCTAACCGACGGGTCAACCGATGCCACGCTTTACGGCGGCAGCGCGTCGGGTGCGCCCACCAGCGACGGGTTCATTCTTCAGGCGAGCTACATGCCGTTCAACAAAAACGGCGGCCCATCCTTCTGGCCGAGGAGCAACGTCAAGTTTTCGCTGCAGTATACCGTCTACAACCGGTTTGACGGCGCCAAAAACAACTACGACGGCGCCGGGGCCAACGCCCGCGACAACAACACGCTCTATTTCGAGGCTTGGATCGCCTTCTAGCACGATCAGAGCCGGCCTGACGGCGCGATCGGGGCGCCCGCCCGCCGGGAAGTCAAGAAGAGGCTTGTCTGCCACGGCGCAGGCAGGAACATTGCCGGCGCTGTTGTAGAAATGGTTTGGAGCGCGCCGATGGCTGTGTGGCGTGCTCCGCCACCGGCAATCCCGCGACCCCTCATCACCCCGATACCCGCCATGCCCTGGGCAGCACAATTGATCACGGCGGGCAAACCCGGAGTCGCAGTCCTCATGGTGCAGGACCGGGGCACGATCTTCGCCGTGATCGCGGGATTCCTCCTGATGCTGGTGTGCGTGGGCCTGGTGTTCCGGCGCTTCAGCAAGGACACGAGCGATTACTTTCGCGCGGGAGGCAAGGCGACCTGGTGGTTGCTCGGCGGCAGTCTGTTCATGCAGAATTTCAGCGCCTGGACCTTCACCGGTGCGGCGGGCGCGGCGTTCCAGGCGGGCTGGAGTCTGCCGGTGATGTTCACCGGAACCGTCCTGGCATTTGCGGCCAACGCGGCATTCTCCGCCGGCTGGATCCGGCAGTTGCGCTGCGTGACGGGCGCCGATCTGATCCGGCTGCGCTTCGGTCCGAGCATGGAGCAGTTCACCGCCGGCCTCAACATGATCATGGGGCCGATCTACGGCGGGGTGCAGCTTTACGGGCTGGCGATCTTTACCTCCACGCTGCTGGGGGTGAACGTCAGCCACACGATCGTGCTGCTGGGCTTTGTCGTGCTGTTTTATGCGGCGCTCAGCGGCGCGTGGGCCGTGCTCGCCGCCGACTTCATCAAGGCGCTCGTGCTGATGCCCATTTCGATTCTGCTCGCGGTGATCTGCCTGTGGAAAATGGGCGGCATCAGCGGGCTGCTCGCGGCGATCAGTCAGGCCGGACTCACGGCGGCCTTTGCTCCGGTCAAGGCGCCGGAGATCCAGAGCACGATGACCGGAGTTGATGCCAACTGGTTCACGGTGGCGTTTTTCCTCGCGTGGTGGGCCAGTCAGGTGATCAACGGCGTCTCGCTTAACAACGGCGGAAAATTCCTCAGCGCGAAGGACGGTCGCGAGGCGCGCCGGGCGGCGGCCCTGGCGGGCGGCCTGTTCCTCCTGGGCCTGTTCATCTGGTTCGTGCCGCCGATGACCGCGCGCCTGCTCATCGCCGATGAGGTCCGGGGCATGCCACTGGCCAATCCCATGGAGGGCGCGTACGCCGCGATCGCGATGCACTTTCTCCCGGCCGGGCTGGTCGGGCTCGTGCTGGTGGGCATGTGCGCCGCGACGATGAGCGCGCTCGATGTCGGTCTCACCAGCCTCGCGGGAAATATCACCCAAAACATCTATCCGGCGGTCTGCCGCCTGCTCCACGTGACACCCTGGGAAGGGCGGGCGCGGTTCTTTCTCGGCAAGTTCGTCAACACACTCTGTGCGCTCGTGGTCATAGGCTCCGCCCTGACCATGGCGCGTTATGGCCGGGGCGGGATTTTCAAGATCCTGATGGACGTGATGGCCACGATCGGGGCGCCGCTCGCCATGCCGATGCTGCTGGGGCTGTTCCTCCGCCGCGTGCCGCTGGTGGCGCCCTACGCGTCCATCGCCGCCGGCTTCGGCGTGTCGCTTTCAATCTACCTGGCGCCGCTGGTTTCGACGGCCAGGCCATGGGCGTTCCAGTACCAGGTCGCGGCGGTCGTCGCGGTGAGCGTCATAACGTTCCTGCTGGTCCGCGCGTGGCGCCGGCCCGACGCGGCGATGCTGGAAAGAGAGGCGGAATTCTTCGCCCGCCGCGATCGTCCGGTCGATTTCGCCGTCGAGATCGGCGAGAGCAACGACGGCCGGCAACTGCGGATCGTCGGCGTGTTTGGCGTCACCATCGGTCTGGCGATCCTGTTGCTGTTGCTCCCGGCCAGCAGTCTGGGACACGCCCGGGAGATCTGCGCGGTCGCGCTCGCCACGCTGGGGATCAGCGGCCTGATGATCTGGGCCGGCCGGAAACTTGACGCCCACGAGAAATGAGCCGCGGCTTGCAGGCGAAGCTCATGCTCGTAGTTGTCAGCGACCCGCAATCGTAATATTCAATGTCCGGCCCTCCCATGCTCCGCTGCGATTGTGTCTCCACCCTCGGCTGTGCGGAGCTTGATCTGGACGCGGCCATCGCGTTGGTGCGGGGCTTTGGCCTGAAGCAACTCGAGTTGCGGGCGCTTAACAACCGGCTCGATCTCCCGGTTTGTCTCGCCGAACGATGCGGGACTCCGGCCAGGCTGGCCGACCACCTTGAGTCAGCCGGAATTACCATTCCGGTACTTGATACGAGCCTCGCCCTTGACGCGTCTGATCCACGGGCCCGGGAAGATTTCCTGGCCTTTGTCCCATGGGCCGAAGCTCTCGGCGTACGCTATCTCCGTGTCTTTGACGGGAGCCGGCTGACGCCCACCGTACCTGACAGCGCCATCGAGGCCGCGGCCGAAACGGTCCGCTGGTGGCGGGAATTGCGCCAGCGCCATGGCTGGTTGGTGGACATCGCGGTTGAAACCCACGACCTGCTCTGCACGAGTGCCGACGTGCTGCGCCTCGAGGCGCAGCTGGCCGAGCCGGTCCCCATACTCTGGGACACCTGGCATACGTGGTTTAAAGGCGGCGAGGAGATCAGCGAGACCTGGGATGCGCTTGGCGACCACGTTGTGCACGTGCATTTCAAGGACGGCGGGCGGAAACCCATCCTGCAATTTCCCTATACCTATTGTGTTCCCGGCACCGGAGAATTCCCGCTGCGGCAACTGGCCGCCCTGCTCACCCCCGCGGCGTATGCCGGCAGCATCTGCCTGGAGTGGGAACGCCGGTGGCATCCGTATCTTCCGCCCCTCGAAAAGGCGCTGGCGGCCGTCGTTAATGGCAATTGCTAACGTCACGGGTGAGTTTATCTTTGCCTGACTGCTGGACAATGCAGCCCGCGACTTTCCTCCATGCTGGCGCAACACACCTTGGCCTCCACCCGATTTGAACACGTGCCGCTGGCGGTCTTCGCCAGCAGCCGGGAGGCCTCCCGCGTCGTGGCGGCCGAGATAGCCCAACTCATCCGGGCCCGCCAGCGGGAGGGCCGCCCGGTGGTGCTGGGCCTGGCCACCGGCTCCACTCCCGTGAGCGTTTATGCCGAGCTGGTCCGGCTGCACCGGGAAGAGGACCTGAGTTTTGGCAACGTCACCACCTTCAACCTGGACGAATACTGCGGTCTTCGCCCGGAACATCCCGAAAGTTATCATCACTTCATGCGGGTGCACCTGTTTGACCAGGTTGATGTTCCCGCCGCGAACATTCATCTGCCGGACGGCACCGTGCCCACCGCCGCCGTCGACGCGCACTGCCGGGAGTATGAGGAAATGATCCGCGCGGCGGGCGGGATCGATTTCCAGATTCTCGGGATCGGCCGCACCGGCCACATTGGTTTCAACGAACCGGGCAGCGCCCGGCGCTCCCGCACCCGGTTGGTGACCCTCGATCCGCTCACCCGGCGTGACGCCGCCGGTGATTTTGGCGGCGAGGAACACACGCCCAGGTCTGCGATCACCATGGGAGTCCGCACCATTCTCGAGGCCCGGCGGATCGTGCTGATGGGCTGGGGTCAGCACAAGGCCGCCATTCTGCGTGCAGCCATTGAAGGCGAGGTCACGCCCCAGGTCACCGCCTCCTTCCTGCAGGAAGCCGATGAGGTGCAGTTTGTCGTCGATCAAGTCGCGGCCGGTGCGTTGACGCGTTTCCGGACACCGTGGCTGACCGGTGCGCTGGACGATCAAGGGCTGGCCTGGGATGAACGCATGATCCGCCGGGCCATCCTGTGGCTCGCGCAACATCGGAAGAAACCGATCCTGAAGCTGACGGATGACGACTACAATGAATCCGGCCTGCAGGATTTGCTCCGGGTGCACGGCTCGGCTTACGAAACCAACCTGGCTGGTTTTTATCAGATGCAGCACACGATCACAGGTTGGCCGGGTGGACGCGACCCCGCCCGGACCAAGCCCGGTGATGCGCCGGTCCGACCGTTGCGGGCGCCTTCGGCGAAGGTCTTTCCCAAGCGCGTCCTGGTCCTTTCGCCCCATCCCGATGATGCGGTGCTCTCGATGGGCGGCACGCTCTGCCGGCTGGTCGACCACGGCCATGAGGTCCATGTGGCCCATCAGGTTTCGGGGGCCCACGCCGTGTCCGACGAGTCGCTCTGGCGCGCGCTGCTGTTTGTCCGTGACACGAGCCCGGGTGATTCGAATGCCACCCAACGCGTGCGGGAACTGTGCACGGCGTACCGGGAGTCGGCCGCATTCCCGGCGTCGCCGGAATTGGTCCACTGGAAGGCTCTGATCCGTCGCCATGAGGCGACCGCCTCCGCCCATGCCTGCGGTTTGCCGGCGGAACGGCTTCATTTTCTCGAGCTGCCGTTCTATCAGGGCGCTTCGGCCCGACGAAGACAGCTCGGGGCGTCCGATGTGGCGGTCATGCACCGGTTGCTCAGCGACCTGCGGCCGCATATGATATTTGCGGCGGGCGATCTTGACGACCCGCACGGCACCCACCGGCTGTGCCTGAATGCGTTGCGTGATGCGCTGGCGCAAGCCAAGGGCGAACCCTGGTTCGCCGAGATGGAGCTCTGGCTCTATCGCGGAGCGTGGGCGGGCTGGGATCTGGATGAGATTGATCTGGCGGTGCCACTCAGTCCGCAGGAGGTGCTGCGGCGCCGCCGGGCGATCTTCCGGCATGTGACCCAACGAGACCAGGCGCTGATCCCGGGTGATGACCGGCGCGAATTCTGGCAGCGGACCGAGGACCGGAGCCGTCTGCTCGCGGAGGCCTATAATGCGCTGGGCCTCGCGGAGTATGAGGCGATCGAAACGTTCAAACGCCACAGTGCGGAGGAGTTTTTGCTGCTTGGACAACTCTGACGCTTTTCACGGCGCGCGTCCGCACCCATGAGCAGAAGGTTCAATACGCTGGCGCAACAATACCGCCGCGCGCTGGTGGATGATGTCATCCCGTTCTGGCTGCGGCATTCGGGCGATCCCGAACAGGGCGGTTACCTCACCTGCCTCGCCCGCGACGGCACTGTCTATGACACCGACAAATTCGTCTGGCTTCAGGCGCGCCAGGTATGGACGTTCTCGATGCTGTACAACCGCCTGGAAAAACGGGATGCGTGGCTGCGGTTTGCGCACCAGGGGGCGGAATTTCTGACCCGCCATGGCCGGGACGAGAACGGCCGCTGGTATTTCAGCCTCACGCGCGACGGCCGGCCGCTGGTGCAGCCCTACAATATATTCTCCGATTGTTTTGCGGCCATGGCTTTCAGCCAGTACGCGCTGGCGGCGAAGGACGAACCAGCCCGGGTGGTTGCCGGTCACACCTACCGCAATATCCTCCGCCGCAGGGATCATCCCAAGGGAAAATACGCCAAGGCAGTTCCCGGCACCCGGCCCATGGTTTCATTGGCGCTGCCGATGATCCTGGCCAATCTGGCCTTGGAAATGGAGTGGCTGCTTGATCCCGCCGTTTTCAATCAGACGGTCGATACCTGCCTGAAGGAGGTCTTCACCTTGTTCCTTGATGAAGAGACGCGGATCCTCCGCGAACAGGTGGCTCCCGACGGCGGCAAGCTTGATTGTTTTGAAGGGCGGGTGCTGAACCCGGGCCATGGGATCGAGGCCATGTGGTTCATCATGGACATTGCCGAGCGCCGGAACGACCGGCCATTGATGGCAAGGGCCGTCGACATCGTCTTGCGGACGCTCGAACTGGGTTGGGACAGGACAGCCGGGGGCATCTATTATTTTCTGGATGCCCGGGGTCACCCTCCGCAACAGCTGGAATGGGACCAGAAATTGTGGTGGGTGCACGTCGAGACGCTGGTGGCCCTTCTCAAGGGATACCGGCTGACCGGGCGGCAAGCATGCTGGACGTGGTTTGAGCGGGTGCACGAATATACCTGGAAGCATTTCCCCGACCCCGAATACGGGGAATGGTATGGCTATCTGAATCGCCGCGGGGAAGTGCTGCTGCCCCTCAAAGGAGGGAAGTGGAAGGGCTGCTTCCATGTTCCACGCGGTCTGTTTCTCTGCATGCGGGAATTGGAGAAACTGGCGGCGGCAGAAGGGCCGACGGACCGGCAGCCCGGCTCGCGGGCGACGGGGAGAGAATCGTCCGGTGCTCTGCCACGAAAGAAGAAAGGCCGGTCATGAAACGGGTCGCCGTGTTGCCGATGGACGATCGGCCGGTTAATTACGATTATCCGCGTTATCTCGGCCGGGCCGCCGGGCTGGAAATTCTGCTGCCGCCGCGCGAGTGGCTCGGCAATCCCTGGCGCGCCAGCCGGCATGCCGGGTTGGTGGACTGGCTGGTGCAGGCGGCGCCCCGGGCCGATGCCCTGGTGGTGGCCATTGATACGCTGGGCTACGGCGGCCTCATTCCCTCGCGCACCTCGGCAGAATCGACCGAAGCGGTGCTGGCCCGCCTGGAAGTTCTGCGGCAGCTCCACGCGGCCCGCCCTCAGCAACCCATCCTTGGCTCCAGTGTGGTCATGCGCATCAATCGTTCCAATTCGTCGGAGGAGGAAAAGCCGTTCTGCGCGATCTACGGCAGCCGGCTGTTCCGGCTCTCCTTTCTCGAACACAAGGCCGAGGTTGGTGACGCTTCGCCGGGGGAAATAGCCCGGCGGGATTCCCTGCGGGCCGAGATTCCCCCTGCGGTCTATGATGATTACCGCCGCGGGCGCGCCCGGAATCACGCCGTCAATCGGGCGATGCTGGACTGGGTGGCCGAAGGGGTTTTTGATTATTTGCTGCTGCCGCAGGACGACACGGCGGATTATGGCTGGAACGTCGCGGAGGCTCGCCGCCTGCAGACTGATATCCGCGTTCGTCACCTGACGGACCGCGCCATCACTTATCCCGGCGCCGACGAGATCGGCTGTCTGCTGCTGGCACGTTATGTCTGCCGGCAGGCCGGCCTTACGCCCAGGGTCTGGCCGCGCTATTCCACGCCGACCGCGCCGTCGGTCGTCACGGCTTATGAGGACCGGCCGATTCCGGAACTGCTGAAGGCGCATCTGGCGCCGTTGGGCGGCCGGGTGGCCGGTTCGGCCCGGGAGGCGGATCTCACTTTGTTCTTCAACACGCCGGTCGAGGCGCAGGGCAACGGTGACAGCCAGTGGCTGATCCGGCAGGGGCTTGACCCAGTCCGTTCGCGGATGCCCGCAGAGTTCCAGCCCTGGCTGGAAAAATTCTTCGGGACCGAGGGTTTCGGCGCCACGCGTCGCGAAATGGAGTCGCCCGCCCGCAATCCCGGGGAATTCGTCGCCGAGTTGCTGGCGGCTTTGGCCACGCGTCGTCCCGTGGCGCTGGCGGACATAGCCTATGTGAATGCGTCCGACCTCGTGCTGGGCGAACTGCTCCGTCAGCATCCGCCCATCGCCGGCTTGGCCGCCTACGGTGGCTGGAACACCGCCGGCAACACTTTGGGCATGGTTCTGGCCCAGGCTGTCATCCGGGTCTGCGCGTTGCGGACTGATGCAACCCTCGAGCAACGGCGCGCGCACCTTGAGTTTCTTTTTCTCCGCTTCCTTGATGACGATTTGTATCAGGCCCACGAGCGCACCCGCTGCATGGTCGAGGACCTGCCCGCTGCCGGACTCACGCCCAACCTCGAGCGCCTGCCCGCTGACCGGGCCGCGGCGATTGAAGCGAGCGTGCGGAATCATCTCAACCGCGCCGCGGCCGGTTTGCGCGACATCTTCGTCGCGTCGGGTCTGGCACGGGAGGTTCACGTCAGCCGGATCCACCTGCCTTGGCAGCGGCTTTTCGAGGTGGGTTTCGACGTGGCGGTTGAACTCAATTGACGCTGCGCCCCCCGGGGGAGGGAGGGCCGTTCCGGCTACGGCACCGACGCGGCAGGTTCCAGGAGATTCGGCTGGCCGGCATCGTAACGCGCCTTGGCCGGGAGGACGCGAGTCTTGACCGCGCCGAGAGCGTCCACCCAGGGCCACACCTGGCGGCCGAAAAATGCCGGTTTGCGCGAGAGGTAGAGTGAGTCGGGCAGCCTGCCGGTGAATCCGGGCGTATGATGCCAGTGGACGGATGAGGTCACGTAGTCGTAGTTACCGTCGCGGATCATGGTTGCGCCAACTTGCGGGTCGAAGGTCTCCCAACCGTCACTCCAATACCCGATCCGCCATACGGTGATCGGCGTGTCGGGCCACGGCGGCTTGCCCTCGTAAACCCAGCCCGCGGGCGGTGTCGGCTGCATGCCGGCAAAACCGAGGACATTGCCGACGAAGTTGTACCAATAATGGCCCTTCATCGCGCCGGCCATGCGTCGGTTGCCGATGTCATGCAGAAACCGCGGCGTATTGCGGCGGAGGCCGGACGCCTGGTTCCGGAAATACGTGATGTCGATCGCGTTTCCTTCGGTGAAATCCGCGTCCATGTTGAAACAGTAGTTGCCCTCGAAGAGTTCGAAATGCGGCGTCGGGTAGTGCGAGGCCTGCAGACCGGTCTCGACCCAGGTGGGCGCCGAGTTCATCGCGCCGTCGTCCATGTAATTGTAGGCGATCACGTTTCCGCCGCCGCTGGCCCGGCAGTTGATGACCTTGTTGAAACGGATCGAGATGTTGTTCTCGATGAGGTTGTCCGAGGAGGCGAAAGTCAGGTCAAAGCCGTAGCCGGCGCCGCCGTGATTGTAGTAATAGGAGTCGTGCAGGTAGCTGTCGCGCACCTCGCAGCGGTAACATTGGCGGAACGAGACACAGGAACCATACGAGTCGTCGCTCTCGACCTGCTTCACCCAGGAGCACGCCGCATGGTCGAGCTGGATGTTGCCGTTTCGCCCGCTGGAGACGCGCAACTCCTCAACCCCGGCCCGCCACACTGGCGCCACATCGAAGCGGCTCAATTGCGCCGACTGCTCCTTGCGAAAATCAATGTGGAGCGGCGTGGCAAAGGAGATCGTGTTGCCGGTGATCCCCGTGATCTCGAGAATCTGCGCGATGGGGCGATCCTCGCGGCAATACCAGTTTCGTCCGGCGCCTGGCGGGTGCTTCTTGGGGTTCCATTGCGACCGCACATTGTCGGTCGTTTCGTCGAGGTAAACGAGCTGGTTCACGGCGAAGCCCGCCGGGTTTGTGACTTGGATGGCATGGGCGCCCTTC
>JBBIHQ010000001.1:70119-72563 GCA_037446975.1 Opitutia bacterium | reverse complement strand
AGGGCGTCCTGGATGGGTTTGCGCGAGTCGCCTGCCGCGCCGCCAGCGGCTGGCGCCGCGATGGTCGCGTGTACCCTGGCGTAGAAAGGTACGCCACCCGGCACGCCCGGATTCCACATGGTGGTGCGCGAAACGGGCAAGGCATAGACGGCGTCAGCGGTTGGCGTTTGGGCCGGCAAGTCAGCTGCGGCGGCCAAAGTCGCAAACAGCAGGGTCACGGCTGAAAGGCGCGAGGTGTTTTTCACGGGTGAGCGACAAATGGGGGAGGGGGAGAGCTGAGATTGGGGCCGCTGACACCTATCACCATTGGAACACGGCCGTCAGCAAGCCCGGCTGCGCAACGCGGAGCGCCGCATAAATTTCCGGCGCGTCGGCCGGTTTCACGATTTTCGTCACCAAGTCGCGGGTCTTCAGCCGGCCGCTGGCCAGCTGGCGCAGAACGGCATCAATGTCACGCGGCTGGTTGTCGCGGGGGAAATGAACCGAAAGTTCGCGAAAAAAGGCCTGGTGATAATCGAAGATCACGTTCCCGGCGTAACTGCCCTGGATGACCAGTCGGGCCGGTTCGGTGAGCGAATTGTCCCACGGTTTCATCCGCGCGAGCAGCACCGATTGTTGCAGCACGGGCACGGCCCCGGTCGAATCCACCACGACATCCGCCCCGTGCGGCTGAACTTTGCGGAACGCTGCGACGAGTCCGTCGCCGGGGACAAACGCTTCGATGCCACCGGCGTTCGCCACCGCCACCCGGCTCGGGTCCAGATCGGCTGCGACGACCCGGGCGCCGGCCAAAGCATGCAACCGGGCCGCCAGCTGGCCGATGGGTCCCAGTCCCACCACGGCGACCTCGTGATGCGGCCGGGTGTCGGCCATTCTCACCCCGCGATATGCAATGGCCGCCAGTTTGGCAAAAACGGCGTCAAGCGGATCCAGTCCGGCGGGCACCGGGAAAACGCGATCCGCGCTGCACAAGGCGTGGGCAATATGCGCCCCCCACAGCTGCGGTCGGTCGGCTTGCTCGGTCCCCAAACAAAAGACGAGAGTGTCCTCGGCCAGCGCCACTCCCGCGCCGCGGGCCACGATGCGGCCGGCCATCGAGTAACCCGGAACAAAAGGGAATGACGCGCCGAATTGTTTCCCCGCCAGACAGCGCAGCTCGGTTCCAGGGCTGATGACCGTGTAGAGCGCCTCGACGATGACCTGACCTGAACCTGGCTCGGGGAGGTTGGCGTCCACCAGCTCGACGCGATCAATTCCGGTGAAGAGCAGGGCGGTGGTTTTCATGATTAAGTCGGGCCCGGGCCCAACGATCGTCGCGAATCGGCACTTTGCGCCACCCGCATGATGAACGCAAGCCACGTCGGACGGCGAGCGACGCCGAGGCCGTCGACGATATAGTCCGATCCCGGCATTGGGCGAGGCATGTTGGGAGTCGCCGAAACCCGCCGGATCTGTTTGAACGCCTGCGCATGAAACTCTGCATGATCGGCTGTGGGAACTTTGCCCGGCAATTTCATGGTCCGGTCCAGCAGCGTTGTGCCGCGCAGGATCCGGAACTGGCGCTGGCCGCATGCTGCGACGTCGACGCGAATCGCGCCCGCGACTATGGCAGCGCGTTCGGCTATCCGCGCCACTACACCGATCTGCCGGCGATGCTCGCGGCCGAGCAGCCGGATGCGGTGGTGCTCGCGGTTCCGCCCGAGATCACCTGTGCCGCGGCGAGCCAGGTGCTCGCGCGCGGGTTTCCGTTGTTGGTGGAAAAGCCACCCGGGATTTCCCCGGAGCAACTGGCCAGGCTGATCGACGCGGCGGATCAGGGTGGGGCCAGGGTGCAGGTCGGCTTCAACCGCCGTTACATGCCGGTGATGCACCGGGCGCGGGAGATTATCGACGGAGCGTTCGGTCCGACCCCGGCTGGACGGATCGATTACGAGATGCTGCGCTTCGACCGCTGGGATCGCGATTTCTCCACGACCGCGGTGCATGCAATCGATGCGGTGCGGTTTCTCGCGGGCAGTCCGTTCCGCACGGCGCGCCTTGACTACCAGACGCTGGCCCGGGCAGGCCGGGAGGCGGCCGGCGTCTCCATTGAACTGGAATGTGTCTCAGGCACCCGCGTGCGGGTCGAGATTCAACCCGTGGCGGGATGCAATTCCGAATCGGTCAAGATCCACACCCTGGGCCAGTCCGTGGCGGTCAAGATCCCGTTTCCTGGCAAATCCATGGCGGACGGCACCGTCGAGCACTGGCGGGGTGACGAACTGGTGGCCTCGTTCTCCGATGCCGGCGGCGATGGCCCGGAGAAGATGGGTGTGCTGGGCGAAACGAAGGCGTTCCTGCGCGCGGTGCGATCGGGCGCCATGCCGTCACCGGGCTTGCGGGAATGTCACCAGCAGGTGACCTTGATGGAAGCCATCCGGCTGCGTCAGACCGAGCCGGAATTT
>JBBIHQ010000001.1:58945-70019 GCA_037446975.1 Opitutia bacterium | reverse complement strand
GTGGACGACTGGATGGTTTCCCCGGAGGAATATGCCACCGAACTGGCCGACGCGCTGGAGCATGGCCGGAATTTCTTCGCGGAAAACCCCGGCGCATTGTTCCCCCTTTCGTTTGAGCAGAGGCTGCCCTCGGGGAAAACAGTCAAGGCCAACTATTGGATTACGCTTCCGGCCGGGTTCCCCGAGACGGGGCGCCGGTTTCCACTCGTAATCGGGCTTCACGGTTCGGGCTGGCTCGGCCACAAGATCTCCTATGTCCGGCAAACCAGAAAGAATTTGTCCGGCGGCCGGGTGTTCGCGGTGACGCCGATCGACGAGGCCGGGCCGTGGCAGATCGATTTTCTCAACGCCTATCTCGACGAGCTGTTGGCGATGCTTCCGGTCGATCCGGATCGCGTCTATGTCGAGGGCCACAGCCTCGGCGCGATGGCGACCTGGGAGTGGGCGCTCGACAACCCCGAACGATTTGCCGCCATCTCGCCGCGCGCGGGCCGGGGCGAACCTTACCGGGCCGGGCGCCTGAAGAACGTGCCGTCGTGGGTGATCCACGGCGCCCATGACGAGGTCGTGCCATCGGGTTTCGCCGATCAGATGGTCACCGCGCTGCAATCGTGCGGCGCAAGCGTCAAATATTCGATCCTCGCGGATGTGGCGCACAATATGCCGGATGATCTCGATGAGAACCAGGTTACCGACTGGTATCTGCAACAGACCCGGAGCCATGAACCGCCGCCGAAAGACCCGCGGGACGGACTGGGCCTGACCGGCGCCGGCTTCTCCCCGTGGGAAATCGTGAAGCGGCCGGCGGCGCACCTCTGGGGATCGGCCGGACCGGTTCATCTGGCTGAACACGAAGCCAGCGTTGCGGCGGTGCAGGCACTCTTTCGGAAAGCGCACGACGCGGGCCAGATGGTTGACTCGCCGGTCATGGAGAAACTGGACCGCCGGACGAACATAATGACCCTGTGGTTGGCCACGCCGCAAACGCTGCGGACCGGGCGCGAGATTGATGCAGGGGCGGTTGTGCAACCGGGCGCGCAATACGTGCGTTTCTACTATCGTGGCACAACCCAGCAGGCACTCGCACACCTCACCGCGATCACCCCCGAGATCGAGGCAGCGGGCCATCGCCTCGCCCATGAGCTCTGGATCACCCCGCTTTCACTCTGGCCGGAAACAGCGACGGCGATCGCAGAATACCGGGTCGAAATAGTCGCGGCGGGACGGCGTTAGTCTCCCGCTCGTCCGCGTTGCCGAGGGCAATTCCCCTTTTCACGGGCCCGACCGGTTTCGTGGGCCGATCCGGGTCAGGCTGTCCGACTGGAGCTCGGCGCCGGCAACTTCGGTTCGGGGAAGAATCTTCTCCGCCCGACGCAGCCGAGGGCGATTCCTACAGTTTTGTAATGTTCAGGCAAGAATGGGGACAGGTTCAGGTGTTATCGTGCGGGCCATGAAAACAACCATTTATGCTTTCCTGCATCGCCGGTACGCCTGGGCAATCGGTCTGACCGCGGCGGCCGTCCTGATCGCCGGCGCCTACGGTGCCGCCGACACTTCTTCCCACCTGGTGCTCAAACGTGATGAACAAGCCGTCTCCCGCGGCCAGTTGGAGCGGGCCAGCTACGCCGACATCGTCAAACGCGTTTCCCCGAGCGTGGTCAAGATCACCAGTCAGATCAAAGCGAAGCGGGTGCGCATGAACGAAGGCGAATATCGTCCGTTCGAGGATCCGATGTTCCGTCAGTTTTTCGGCGGACGAATTCCGGAGATGCAAACCCCGGCGCAGACCGGCCTCGGCTCCGGGGTCATCATCAGCCCGGACGGCTACATCGCCACGAACAATCACGTGGTGGACGGGGCCGACGAGTTGACGGTCACCCTCGACGGCGGGCGTGAGCTGACGGCCAAGGTGGTCGGACGCGATCCGCTGACGGACATTGCCGTGATCAAAGTCGACGCCAAGGACCTGCCGGCGGTGACGTTTGCCGACACGAACAAGATTGAGGTGGGCGACCGGGTGCTGGCCATTGGCAATCCCTTCGGAATCGGCGAAACTGTCACCAGCGGAATCATCAGCGCCAAGGGCCGCCGGGTCGGCATCCTCAGCGATGTGAAGGGCTTTGAAAATTTCATCCAGACTGACGCTGCGATCAATCCGGGCAATTCCGGCGGCGCCCTGATCGACATGGATGGGCGGGTGATCGGCATCAACACGGCCATCCTGAGCCGTTCCGGTGGATTCCAGGGTGTCGGGCTCGCGGTGCCCGCCAATCTCGTCTGCCAGGTCGCGAGCGGCTTGGTGAAGAACGGCAAGGTCGTCCGCGGCTTTCTCGGCGTGAACGTGCAGGACATCACTCCGGCCCTCGCCGACTCCTTCAACCTGAAGAGCCGGGCCGGTGCGCTGGTCGCTGAGGTGACGCCCGACAGCCCGGCGGCCAAAGCCGGCCTGAAGGAAGGTGATGTGATCAAGACTTTCAACGGCCAGGAAGTTACCGATGCCAACGGGTTGACGTTTGAGGTGACCGCGGTCGCTCCCGGAACCAAGGTCAACCTTGACGTACTGCGGGATGGGAAAACCGAGAAGCTGGCGGCAACCACCGGCGAACGCCCGACTCACTTTGGCCAGTCCGCGGAGGAGATCAGCCAGAATGACGACCAAGGCGTGCTGAACGGCGTGGCGGTTGAGGACCTGACACCCGACGCGCGCCGCGAAATGAATCTCCCCGCCCGGCTCAAGGGTGCGGTGGTTTCCGAGGTGGCGCCGGACTCGGCATCGGCCCGCGCCGGGGTGAGCGCCGGCGACGTGATACTCGAGATCAACCGCCACCGGGTCACCTCGGCCCAGGACGCCATCGATCTGAGCGCCAAGGCGGAAAGCAAGAAGACCCTGCTGAAGCTCTGGTCCCACGGCTCCACGATCTTTGTCGTCGTCGACGAAACCGGTTCGGCCAAGGCCAATTCCTGAGCGACCAACATTTGGTGTCAGTGTGTGTGCAAGGCAGCCCCGGCGTGTCCCCGGCCCTCGTGGCGGATGGACAGCCGGGGCTGTTCCTTTGGCGCTTTTCAAAACCGACACTTAGACCACACTTCACCCCATGCGCGTACTGGTTGTCGAAGATGATGCGAAGATCGCCTCGTTCATCGTCCAGGGCTTCAAGCAGTCGGGCTTTGCCGTCGACCATGCGGACGACGGCGAGGCGGGCCTCGCGCTGGCCGAGTCGACCGACTACGACGCGGCGATCGTCGACATCATGCTGCCGCGGCTGGACGGCCTGAGCCTGGTCCGGCGGCTCCGGGCGGCGCGGCGGCCGATTCCCGTCCTGTTTTTGAGCGCGCGAAGTTCGGTCGACGACCGCGTGCGCGGCTTGGAACTGGGCGGGGACGATTACCTGACGAAGCCGTTTTCATTTTCCGAGCTGCTGGCGCGGGTGCAGGCGTTGATCCGGCGTTCCAGCCGGTCGCCGGAGGCAACCAAGCTCACGTCCGGGGACGTCACGCTCGATCTGGTTGCCCGTGAGGTCACTTGCGCCGGTGTGCCGGTGACGCTGCAGCCGCGGGAGTTCTCGCTGCTGGCCTTTCTGCTGCGCCATGCGGGCCGGCCGGTCAGCAAGACGATGATCCTCGAAAACGTCTGGGACTACAGCTTTGATCCGCAGACCAACGTCGTCGACGTCGTGGTGTCGCGGCTGCGCGCCAAGATCGACCCGGATCACCAGCGGCTCGAGACGGTGCGCGGGGTGGGCTACATCTTTCGGCCCCATGTTTGACCGGTTGCGCCAGTCCCTCGCCCTGCGGCTCGCCTGGCAGTACGCGCTGATGTTCGCGCTCTGTGTCGGCATGCTGTTCTGCGTGCTTTACTGGGTGCTCGCCCGCTCGTTGGAACGGCGCGACCAGCAGGCGGTCGAGCGGCGCGCGGATGATTTTGCCGCCACCTATGAGATCGGCGGTGCGGCGGCCCTGAGCGCGATGGTGCACAGCGACACCGCGCCGGATGTGCGGACGTTGTTCGTGCGGCTGATCAGCCCGGAGAGCGGCGCGGTTTTCGTGGCGGCACCGCCCGACTGGATCGAGACCCAGGTGGAGCATTTCCCGGTGCCGGAGTGGGCCGGCATCATCGCGGAGCGAAAGACCCAGACCGTGCGCGTGCCCCAGAATGCCTTGCGCGACTATACGATCGCCTCGCACCCGTTGCCCGACGGGTGGCTGCTGCAGGTGGGCCGGCTCACCGACAGCCGGCCGGTCCTGCTGGCCCCGCTCCGCCGCGCCTTCGCCGGGGTCGGCGCCGTCGCGCTGCTGTTTTCCGTCGGGGGCGGCACGCTGCTCGCCTGGCGCGCGACCCGTCCGCTGCGCCTCGTCTCCGATACGGCCCGGCGCATCCTTGAGACCGGAGACCTGGAGGCCCGCGTGCCCGGGCCGGCGGGCAGCGGCGAGCTGGACGTCCTCGTCCACCAGTTGAATACGCTGCTCGACCGGAATGCGGCGCACGTCCGGGTGCTGCGCGACACCCTTGACAATCTCGCGCACGATTTGCGGACGCCGCTGACAAGGCTGCGGGGCACGGCCGAACTGGCGATCCAGGATAACGGCGATCCGGTCGAGGCGCGGGCGGCGCTGGCTGACTGCGTCAATGAATCCGACCGGCTCCTTCATCTGCTGGAGACGTTGCTCGACATCTCCGCGGCCGAGGGCGGCGCGCTCCGGCTCAACCTCAGCCGATTTGATCTCCGCACATTGGTCAGCCGGTCGGCCGACCTTTATCGGGAAGTGGCGGAGGAGGGGAAAATATCGGTGGCGATGGAGCTGCCCGTTGCGGTGGACGTGGAGGCGGATCCGATCCGACTTGGGCAGGCGATCAACAACCTTGTCGACAACGCCCTGAAATACACACCGTCCGGTGGCCGGGTTACGCTGGGTGTTTCGTCCGGCCCGGCCGGCGCGGCGTTTACGGTCACGGATAACGGTCCCGGGGTGCCGGCGGCCGAGCGGCCGGCTATCTTTCGCCGGCTCTATCGCGGTGACGCCAGCCGCTCGCAAAGGGGCTTTGGCCTGGGGCTCAGCCTCACCAAGGCCATCGTGGAAGCGCACGGGGGAACGATTGCGGTCGGGGATGCGCCGGGGGGCGGCGCCCGGTTCACTCTGAGTCTGCCGGCCTTAGGTTGAAAACGGCGGCCCGGCCCGGAATAAGCCCGGTCTCTGCAAAGCCGATTGCCGGCACGGCCGGGCGTTGGCCGGAGGATTCCGATTGCCAGTTGCGAATTGTTGCGCATGGTAGCCGCCGCTTGAGCGAAATCCACGATTCACGGAGTATCCATCGGCTGCTCGCCACAGGGTGTGCGGTCTTGGTATTCGTGCTGGGTTTGTTTGCGGCGAGTCCGCTTCTCCACGAGCAACTGCACTCCGCCGCCAACCCTACATCGGATGATGGCTGTGCAGTGGTCCTGTTCGCCACCGGCGTCTCGGTCCTGCTGACGGTGCAAGAGCTGCCGTTGCCTTCGGCCGGATGGCGCGAACAACCCTACGCCAGGGCGATCCAGGTATCGCTGGATTCACCCCGTTATCTGCTGCTGCCGGGTCGCGGTCCGCCGCTCGCCTGAGTCAGCCTGCCGCCCGTCGCGCCGGTGAACCGGCCGCGGAGCCGAACCACTGCGAAGCGGGGCGCCCGCTTCCTGCGTTTAACGCGTTGAATATTAGTTTTGGGCCAGCTCAGCGATAGCGTTTCCGAAGTCCTCATGAAGTTTCGTGCGATCATCCCGTGTTTTTCCGCCTTATATCTGGCGTTGGCCGTCCTTGCGGGGCGGGCCCAGACGACAGGCGGGGCCGGGAACCCGGAGCCGTCCGGTCAGGCCATCTCCGCGCTGCGTCTCTCGCGGGCGCAAGCGGTGCAGGAGGCACTGACCCATAATCCGGCCCTGGTCGCCGCCCGCGAGCAGGTTGAGGAAGCCCGGGCGGGAATCACCATGGCGACCGCGTGGGCTGACCCGGCGTTGGTGACGGAGTGGGACCAGTTGTCGAGTTTCCTCAATCCCCATAGCGCGTCGGAGCACGATGTCGGCCTTCAGTTCACCGTGCCCTTTCCCAATCGCACGCGGCTGAACGGAAGGATCGCCCGCGCCTCGTGGCAGCAGACCCAATTTGCCCTGACCCAGCTGCAGCAGCAAACCGCGTCCCTGACGGCGCAGGCCTATTATGCGCTGCTGATAGCGCGGCGGCACCAGGAGGATCTGACGCAAAACCAGGAGATGTCCCGGCAGTTTCTGGAAAAAACCGAGGCCCGCTACCGGGCCGGCACCGCGGCGAAGCTGGATGTCTTGAAAGCCAGGGTGGATCTTTCCAAAACCGGCAACGATCTGATCGCCAACGAGCGCGCAATCGCCGCCGCGCGGGCGGGTTTGAACCGGCTTCTCGGCCGGCCCATCCATGCCGCGCTGGAACCGGCCGATGCCTTGGCGATCCCCGGACCCATTCCAGACCTCAAGGCGCTGGAGGAGCTGGCGGTCAATTCCCGGCCCGAACTGCTGAGCCTGACCATCGCGCAAAAGTCCGCGCATGACTCGACCGCGTTGGCAAAACAATACTGGGTGCCTGACCTCAGCCTGACCTTGTGGCGCAGCAACATCAGCGGGCAGCCGGGTTCATACAAATTTGACGGCGGCATCTCGCTGCCGCTGTTTTTCTCGCAGCATGAGAAGGGCGCGATCGCGCAGGCCCGGCATCGGGAGCGCGAATTGCAGGCGACCGGCTCGGACCTGGCCGGCCAGGTTCTGCTCGATGTCCAGAACTCCTACTCGGCGGCGGCGACCGCCTGGCGTCAGGCGGTCTATCTGCGCGACGAACTGTTGCCAGAGGCGCGCGCGGCCTACACGGCGGCATTTGCGAGTTACAGTCTCGGCGGGTCTTCCGCCCTCGAATTGCTCGACGCCAAAGGGACGCTCCTCGACGCCGAGAGCCAATATACCGATGCCCTTGGCGCGGTGAATTCCGCGCTGGCCGACCTCGAACGCGCCGTTGGCGCGTCATTGCCTTCCGAAACCACAGGGACCCCGAATGAAAAATAAGATCCAAGCCATATTTGCAGTCGCGGTCTCGGCGGCCGTGCTCACGGGCTGCTCGCCCAAGGCGGAAAACAAGACGGAGCCGCCGGTCACGGCTGGCAACGTTACCGTCACCGCTACCCAGCGGGAACGGATTCACCTCCAAACCATCAAGACGACCGTCTTTCATCGGGTGATTGAAACCACCGGCACGGTGGGCTTTGACAACGACCGGGCCACCGCGGTGCTGGCGCCGATCTCCGGCCCGGTTTCGCGGCTGCTGGTCTCGCTCGGCGCCCGGGTCAAGGCGGGCGATCCGCTCGCGCTCGTCGACTCGCCGGACTTCGCCGCGGCGATCAGCGGCTACCGCAAGGCGTTGGTCACGGCCACGAACCTCCGCCGGATCGCGGATTTGGACAAACAGCTGTTTGATGCGGATGCCATTGCCCGGCGCGATTTCGAGCAGGCGCGGACCGACGCCGCCAACGGAGAGGCCGATCGCGATGCCGCACGGCAGCAGCTGCGCGCGATCGGAGTCGCGGACGATGTGATTCGCGACATTCAGGCCGGCCGGTCGCCGGCCGTGAGCGCCGGCGTCATCCGTGCGCCGCTGGACGGAACCGTCGTCGAGAAACTGGTCACGCCGGGCCAGTTGATCCAGGCGGGCACCACGCCGTGTTTCACCGTCGCCGACCTCTCGCAAATGTGGATCGCAGCGGATATTTTTGAATCGCAGCTGTCTGCCGTCGCCGTGGGCGACACGGCCGAGGTGATCACCAACGCCGGTCCGGAAAGTCTTCCTGGAACCGTCGATAACATATCCGCGATCCTTGATCCCAACACCCGCGCCATCGGAGTTCGCGTGGTGGCAAACAACCCGGGCGAAGTGCTCAAGAAACAGATGTATGTGCGTGTGCTGATTCAATCCCGTCGTGAAACCACCGGAGTGCTGGCGCCCGTGGCCGCGATCCTTCGCGACGACGAGAACCTGCCGTTTGTCTATCTGGCGCAGGCCGACGGCGGTTTTGCCCGCCAGCACGTCACCCTCGGTTCCCGCATCGGTGACCAGTATGAAATCACCGCGGGGCTCAAGGATGGCGACCAACTGGTCGTCGACGGCGGCCTCTTCATGCAATTTCAGCAAAGCCAGTAAGACCACCCGTGAGCGACTCAGCCCTACCGCCCCCCGGCCAGCCACCAGTCACGGCCTCGGTCATCAACCGGATCGTCGCGTCGTCGTTGCGGCAGCGGTTTCTTGTCCTCCTGATGACGCTCCTGCTGGTCGGAGTCGGTCTCTGGTCGATGAACCGGCTGCCGGTGGACGCCTATCCTGATCTCTCGCCGCCGCGGGTCGAGATCATCACCCAATGGCCGGATCATGCCGCCGAGGAGGTGGAGCGGCTGATCACGGTGCCGGTGGAGATCGAGATGAACGGACTTCCCCGCCTGAAGGTGGCCCGGTCAATTTCACTCTACGGCCTGTCGGATGTCATCCTGACCTTCCGTGACGGCACAGACAGTTATTTCGCCCGCCAGCAGGCGTTCGAGCGCATCGGGGATCTGAGCCTGCCCACCGGCGTCACGCCATCGGTGGCGCCGTTGTTTTCCCCGTCGGGCCTGATCTACCGCTACGTCGTGCAGAGTCCGGACCGCTCGCCGATGGAACTCAAGACGATCGAAGACTGGACGATTGAACGCCAGTACAAGTCCGTTCCCGGGGTGGCGGATGACTCGGGGCTTGGCGGCGAAACGATGCAATACCAGGTACTGCTGGACCCCGCGAAAATCGCCGGCGCCGGGCTTTCCGTCCCCGTGGTTGTCAATGCGCTCGGAGCCAATAATGGGAACGCCGGGGGCGGATTCTACTCGCAGGGCGGCCAGTTCTATTACGTACGCGGGCTCGGTCGGATGCAGACAATCGAGGACATCGGCAACGTCGTGCTCGCCGTGCACAACGGTACCCCGGTCCTCGTCAAGGACGTCGGCCGGGTGGTGGTCGGGCACGCGCCCCGCCTCGGCCAGTTTGGTTACATGGACCAGGACGACGCCGTCGAAGGGGTCATTCTGATGCGCACCGGCGAAAAGACCCAGAACGTCCTGCAGGCCGTCGAGGCCAAGACCAAGGAGCTTAACGAGAAGATCCTGCCGAAGGACGTCAAGGTTCACGCCTTCTATGATCGCAGCGGGCTGATCGACCTGACGACCCGGGTCGTCAAGGGCAATCTCCTGTGGGGCATGCTGCTGGTTGTCGTCGTGCTGGTCTTCTTCCTCTACGATCTGCGGGCGGGCCTGATCGTCGCGACGGCGATCCCGCTGGCGCTGCTTTTCGCGTTCATCTGCCTCGATGTGCAGAATGTCTCGGCCAACCTTTTGTCCATCGGGGCGGTCGACTTTGGCATTCTCGTGGACGGAGCCGTCGTGATGGTTGAAAACATCTTCCGGCAGGCCGCACTGCGCCGCGGTCAGCCGCGATCCATTGTCCAGGTGATCATCGAGGCGGCCGCCGAGGTGGACCGGCCCATATTTTACGCGGTGGCGGTGATCATCGCCGGGTTCCTGCCGATCTACGTGCTTTCGGGTCCGTCCGGGAAACTGTTCACCCCGATGGCCGACACGATGATCTTTGCCTTGCTCGGTTCCCTGGTGGTCACGCTGGTGCTTTTGCCCGTCGTCTGTTCCTGGGTGTTGCGCCGGGGCGTGACTGAGCGGCGCAACGTGGCGTTCGAGGCAATAAAGCGGGTTTATGCCCGCGGGCTCGACGTCTGTCTCGCGCATCGCTGGTGGACTACCGGCGCTTGTGCACTCCTGCTCGGCGGGTCGCTCCTGCTCATCCCGCGGGTCGGGGCCGAGTTCATGCCGCACCTGGACGAGGGCGCGCTGTGGGTCCGCGCCACCATGCCCTACACCATCTCGTTTGAGGAATCGAAGAAGATTGCTCCCGAGGTGCGCCGGATTCTGCGCTCGTTTCCGGAAGTCACCACCGTGGCCTCGGAGCATGGCCGGCCCGATGACGGCACCGACCCCACCGGTTTCTTCAATGTGGAATTCTACGTTGGCCTGAAGCCTTACGCTGAATGGAGCGGACGATATCGCACCAAGGCCGGGTTGATCGCCGCCATTGATGATAAACTGAAGGTGTTTCCCGGCATCAATTTCAACTACACCCAGCCGGCGGAGGACGCGGTGGACGAGGCGGAGACGGGCCTGAAGAGCTCCCTCGCCGTCAAGGTTTACGGGACCGATCTCCAGACCTTGGAAACCAAGGGCAAGGCCATCAAGCGTGTCCTGGAGGGAGTGCGCGGGATCAGGGAAGTTACGCTCGTGCAGGAACTCGGGCAGCCGAGTCTCGCGATCAAGATCAAACGCGACAAGATCGCCCGCTACGGTCTGAACGTCGCGGACATCAACGGTCTGATTGGCGCGGCCGTCGGCGGAGCGGTGGCGACCCAGGTCGTGCAGGGCGAGCAGCAGTTTGACCTGGTGGTCCGGCTGGAAGACCGCTTCCGCGAAACACCGGAGGAAATCGGCGGCATTCTCGTGGCGACCCCCGACGGTCAGCAGATCCCGTTGCGGGAGTTCGCGGACATCCAGATCGCGAACGGCGCCTCTTTCATCTACCGGGAGAACAATTCACGTTATATCGGCGTCCAGTTTTCCGTGGCCGGCCGCGATCTCGCGGGCGCGGTGGACGACGCAAGGCAGCAGGTCGCCCGCCAGGTGAAGCTGCCGGAAGGTTACCGGCTCGACTGGGGCGGCGAATACCAGGAATACACGGCTTCACGCAATCAACTGCGAATCGTCCTCCCTTTGACGCTGTTCCTGATTTTCCTGCTGCTGTTTGCGCTCTACAGCAATCTGAAGTTCCCTCTTATCACGGTCCTCGGGGTTTTGCTCTCGGCACCCGTCGGTGGGATTGTTGCGTTGTGGCTGACAAACACACCGTTTTCCGTTTCGTCCGGCATTGGATTCCTGGCGCTTTTTGGCGTCTCGGTGCAGACGGCGGTGGTGTACATCTCCTACGTCAATGAACTGCGCGGGACCGG
>JBBIHQ010000001.1:0-58845 GCA_037446975.1 Opitutia bacterium | reverse complement strand
GGCGTTAGGGAACACCCGGCGATCATGAAGAATCTTGGGCCCGGTTGCCATGCGACTGGGCGCGCGAGCAGTATAACCCCTTCGTGTCACTTATTGACGTGCCGTTCCAATTGCAGCGGTTGGCTCAAGCCGCTGGCACCGATGGAGTAGGGCACCCCTCGGCGCTCCTTGTCACTCCAAGTCCAATCAGTAAAATGGCTGCCCGGGCTGGGATCGAACCAGCGACCAAGTGATTAACAGTCACCTGCTCTACCACTGAGCTACCGGGCAGTGGCGCAAAGAACGGCCAAAAAGAGGCCGGCTTAAGGGGATGTCAATACCGGGAGTGGGACAAAGTTGACGGTAAAAAGCCGGTTGCCGCGGGGCCGCACCGCCGGTTTCAGGCGGGCGGCGACCGCTGAACCCGCCGCGGTCCTTGCTTGGCAATCCGAAAACCATGGAGGTAATCCATTGGCCGGCGTGCTTGCGCACGCCGTCTGCCTTGCAGCGCGACCAAGGTCGCAGCCCACGGCAGCCGAAAACCGGGTTTCCAGAGCGCCACTACTTGCCGGCCTGCTGGATCGTCTTGTGGTCGCGGCCGCCACCGCGGACCGAGGTGCCGAGCGCGAGCTGTCGCCGGGCTTTATCGTCATTGCGCAGCCAGGCATTGAAGAACAGAACCTCCCAGGTGTTGACGTCGGCTTCGGCGCCTTGCGACAGGCTGTGGGTCTCGCCGTCCAGCATCACCGCCGTCGTGGGGCCCGACATCGCGCGCACGCCCGCTTCAACTCCCTCCGGCGGCACGTTCTTGTCCTTCTGCCCGTACAGGGCCAGGAAAGGTCGGCGCACCGGCTTCAAGCCGGAATAGTCCTGGCCAAAAGGCCAGTCGTCCATCGTGAACGGCCAGACGCCAAGAACCCCGCCCATGTACGGCACAACGCCGACGCCGGCCTTGATGCGGGGATCGCCGGCCGACGGGTGCCTGCCGGTCGGGTCGAACCCGCCCATCGCGACCAGAATGGTATGGCCTCCGCCGCTCGCGCCCGAGGCCCCGATGCGCTCCCGGTCGATCGCGCCGGCAAAATCGGGGTGGCCAAGGACGAAATCCAGCGCGGCGCGCAATTCCATGGGACGAAGTTCCATGTTGCCGTCGAAACTCGCGCCCCGGTTGTCACCGTGAAAGATGTCCACGACAATGTAGCCATTCGCCGCGAGCACCTTGAGATGCGCGAGGTGCCACAGCCCGTGCGTGTTGTAGCCACCGGAGTAGACGATCAACGGATATTTCGCGCGAGCGTCGGCAAAGAGAGGTTTCTCGCCGGGACCCTGCATGTGTGGGAAGACGTTGTCACCCGTTTCGGCATAGGGGAATTTATAGTCGGAGCGCGGGTTGTCGCGTACCGTGGGATAGAGGACATAGAGGACGAGAGGAATGCGGGTGCCCGCCTGGGCATGGAAAACCGCGGGGTTCGCCGGCACGTCGATCTTCAAGAGCATTGCCGAGTCGGGACGGGCCAGAATGTCGGATAGGTAGGTGACATGGTTTGCGACCGACTTGCCGTTAAGATAATCGACCATCGGCGCCTTGACTGGGACCGTAACCTCCATGTTTGTGCTTCCGACTGCGAACGGCCCGGGGCCGATGGGTTCGATCTCCGCGCTGGAGAGGCGCTCGAAGGCAGTCAGCGATGCGAGTGCGGCAAGGGTCGCGGCAAGGCGGGTCGGATGGTGTGGCATGGTGGCGGGGCCACCTGCTTGGAGCGGCAGATCACCCTTCAATCTGTCGCAATCGAACATCAAATTAAAGGGCGGAATTGTACGAGACACTGCATCTCCGTTCGGCATCGGACGGCGCAGACAACGCCACGAATCAACATCTCCGGGATGAACGCGCCGAAGGAACGATGGGGCGATGGACCACTGTGAAACGCTCGCAATCGTCGGAGGACGGCAGTTTTGGCCAACGGTGCGCCTTTCATGACCAAGCTGATTTTGCGGATCCGAAATAGGGACCGGTTGAAGGTGAGCGTGGCGGTTTGCCGACGGGCAGCTGACAGTCCATTGCGATCCAATCCGCCCGGCTTTTTAGCAAATACATGAGGGAGAGGAGGTTTCCAACGAAGTCGCCAGTGGGGTGGACCAACTCGCGGAATTCTGCCTTCGCCGGCAAAGTTTTGGTTGCGTCGGCGCAAGGCGCTCCATCAACTCAGAACCCTTTTCCACTACGCCTGCCTCCAATCCCGGAGTCACAGGGGGAACGAAATCATGAAGAAATACCAACTCACCGTCACGCCCCGCGAAGGCACAGGCCGCAGCGCCTCCCGCCGTTTGCGCAAAGCCGAGAAAATTCCGGCCATCCTCTACGGCAAGCATACGAAACCCGAGAATGTGTCCGTCAATGCGCCGGAATTTGCCAGGCTCCTCAAGGAAATCGCCGGCCGCGCCGCCCTCATCGAACTGAAGCGCGACGCTGGCGCCACCGCGCTCTCCTTCTTGCAGGAGATCCAGCGCGATCCGATCACGGATCGTTACCTGCACCTCGACCTGCAGGAAGTGAAGGAAAACGAAAAGATGGTGATCTATGTCACCGTTCACATCGCGGGCGAAGCCTATGGCGTCAAGACGGAGGGCGGCATCTTGGAGACGGCCTCCCACCGCCTGCGCATCCGCTGCCTGCCGAAGGACCTCCCCGACTTCATCGAGGTCAACGTCAGTGAACTCAAGGTGGGCGAGACCATTCACGTCAGCGAACTCAAGCCGATTGCCGGCGTCGAATATCTCGACGACAAGCACCAGGCTGTGGTCATTTGCGTCGAGCCGCCGGAGGAGGAAGTCGCCGCCGTGGTTGCCGCGCCCGCCGAGGGGACGGTTCTTCCCGACGGCACGGTCGCGCCTGCGGCCGAAGGCGCCGCCACCGCCGCCGCACCCGGAACACCAGCGGCCCCCGGGGCCAAGCCCGGCGATCCCAAGGCCCCCGCGGCCGCGCCCGCCAAGGGCGATGGGAAGACGGTCGCTCCGGCCGCTGCCGGCGCGAAGCCCGCGGCTGGCGCCAAGCCGGCCGCCGCTCCGGCCAAGAAGTAATTTCATCACCCCGGTCCGTCCGTTCGGGAACGGGCCGTTCTGCATCCTGTTCTTTGAGTCATGTCCGTCACGCTGATCGCTGGACTGGGCAACCCCGGGCGCGAATACGCCGGCACCCGCCACAACCTCGGTTTCACCGCGGTGGAGGCGCTGGCGGCTGCTGAAGGTCTCAAGTGGAAAAAGGAATCCCGCTTCGAGTCCGAGACCGCCCGCTGGGACGTCCGGCCGGGCCTCACGCGACTGCTCGTCAAGCCGCAGACCTTCATGAACGACAGCGGGCGCGCCTTGCGCCGGTTGCTCGATTTTCACTCGGTCGCAGTCAACACGCTCATCGTGGCCTATGACGATCTCACGATCGACATCGGTCGCGTGAAAGTCTCGGTCCGCGGGAGTGCCGGCGGCCACAATGGTGTCGCCAGCCTGCTCGAGCACCTCGGCAGCGGATTCATCCGCTACCGGCTCGGCATCGGCGCCCCCCGGCCGGCGGAGATGGACCTCAAGGACTTTGTGCTCGGAAAATTTTCAACTGAACAAAACAACCTCATCGACCAACAACTAACCACCTTCGTGGACGGCCTCCGCCTGCTGCTCAACCGCGGGTATGCCGAAGCCATGAACACCCTGAATCGCCGAGATCGCCATGAACCAGACCAAGCGTAACTACAAAGCCACCTTCATCCTCGACAACCGCGGCAAGGAAGACTCCGTGGAACAGATCATCGAGGGCGTGAAGAAAGAGATCGTCGCCGTGCACGGCGAGGTCACCGCCGTCGAAAACCTCGGCCGCCGGGATTTTGCCCGCAAGACGGACAACCAGTTTCCGGCCGGCGTCTATGTGCAGTTGAATTTCTCGGCTCCGGCCGGCGCCCCCGCCCAGCTCCACGAGCGCCTCCGGCTCAATAACAGCGTCTACCGCGCGCTGGTTGAGAACGCCTGACCGCGTTTTCGCCCCGCCCCTTCCCCCATGGCCAATCTCAACAAAGTCATGCTCATCGGCAACCTGACGCGCGACCCCGAACTGCGGGTCACGCCCAAGGGCACCGCCATCTGCCAGTTCAGCCTGGCTGTGAACCGCAAGTTCCGCGACGAATCCGGGGCCGACCGGGAGGAAGTGACTTACGTGGACATCGAGGCTTGGGGCAAATCCGGCGAAAACATCGCCAAATATTGCACCAAGGGCCGGCCGCTGTTCGTCGAAGGCCGGTTGCGCCTCGACCAGTGGGAGGACAAGAACACGAAGGAAAAACGCAGCCGCATGAAGGTGGTTTGCGACAATTTCCAATTTCTGGGCAGCGGTCGCGCCGATGGCGGTACAGCCGGTGGCGCGGAAGGTGGTGGTTATGCGGCGCCGGCCCCTCGCAGCAACCCGGCCAAGCCGGCCACGCCCCCGGCGCAGGAAAATCTCGACGAAGACGTGCCATTCTGAAGGAGCGGCGCATTCATCCAAACCAAAATCATTCAACCCAGTTCTGAACATGGCTAACAGCGAAGTCCTTCTTCTCAAACCAGTCGACGGCCTCGGCGCCGAAGGCGACCAGGTCAAAGTCCGCGCCGGCTACGCGCGCAATTTCCTCCTGCCCCAGGGCATGGCGGTGCCGCTCACCGTGGCCAACCGCAAGCAGGTCGAGGCCCTCAAGAAGGCCCGTGGCCTCCGCGAAGCCAAGGAGCTCGACGGAGCAAACGCGCTGGCCAAGCAGATTGAAAAGGCGGCCATCGCCATCGCCGTCAAGACGGGGGAAGGCGGCAAGCTTTTCGGCGCGGTCACCGCCAACGACATTCACGAAAAGCTCGCGGCGGCCGGCATCACCATCGAGAAGCGCCGCATCCACCTCGGCCAGCCGATCAAGACGCTCGGCAAGCACGAGGTGAAGATCAAGCTGCATGCGGACGTCAGCGTGGAGCTTTCCTTCGACGTGGTCTCAGAGAACCCAATCGAGCCTGCTGCTTCGTAACGTCCCGGCGACGTACGATCCCGACCGGACATGGCCCAGATGCCCGCTACATTCCGGCGCGACAAACCGGCGGACGAGCAGGCGCTGCCGTCGGCTCCCTCCGACCGTTCGCCCCCGCGCAGTCTGGAGGCGGAGGAGCAGGTCATCGCGTGCTGTCTGCTTGATGGCAGCGACACCATCGCGCGCTGCATGGAGGCGCGCATCACGGCCGATTGTTTCTATTCGCCGGCCAACCGGCTGTTGTTCCAGATCATCGTCGAGCTTTATCAAAAAAGCCCCCCCGTGACACTGGAGGTGCTGGCGGAGGAATTGAAGAGCCGGCGCCAGCTCGAGGCCGTCGGAGGTTTTGCCTACCTGATGCAGGTGACCGGCAAGATTCCAACCACGGCCCATGCCGGTTACTTCATCGAGAAGGTCCGCGAAAAACACCTGTTGCGCGAGCTGATCAAGACCGCCACCGGGGCGGTGGAGCAGGCGTACAATTTTACCGGTGGCCTCGAGGAGTTTGTCGACAAGGTGGAGCAGGATCTTTTCGCCGTCACCCAGGACCGGGTCAGTGACAGTGCCCAGGAGATCAAGGACTCGGTGAAGGAGGCCAACACCATCATCGCCAAGCTGCTGATGAAGAAGGGCGAACTTACCGGCGTGACCTCAGGTTTCAAGGACCTGGATGCGCTGACCTTCGGATTTCAACGGCAGGAAATGATCGTGGTCGCAGCCCGGCCCTCGATGGGCAAGACCAGTTTCGCGCTCAATATCGCCGAGGCCGCCGCACTGCCGAAGCCCGGCAGGGCCGAACCCGCACCAACGCTGATTTTTTCCCTCGAAATGAGCTCGTCGCAACTGGCGTTGCGCATGCTCTGCGCCCGGGCCCGGGTGAACATCAAGCTGCTGCGAGACGGTCTCGTCGGTCGGGACGGCCGGGAAGTGAACGCCCTCGGTCAGGCGGCGGAGGAATTCAAGAAGGCACCGATCCTGATCGATGACTCGAGCAACCTTACGATCATGGAGATGCGGGCCAAGGCCCGGCGGATCTACGCCCGGAAGAAACTCGGTCTGATCATCGTGGATTATCTGCAACTGGTCAGCGGGACCGATCCGCGGGCGCCGCGCGAACAGCAGGTGGCCGAGGTTTCCCGCGGATTAAAGGCTTTGGCGAAGGAACTAGACCTGCCGGTTATTGTTCTAAGCCAGCTCAACCGCTCGTCGGAAAAGGAAAATCGCACACCCCGTCTGTCGGACTTGCGCGAATCCGGTTCCATCGAGCAAGACGCTGACGTGGTCATAATGCTTTCCCGCCCGAAGGATTCCGACGAAAAATTCCAGACCGCCGCTGGCGCCGCGGATTTAATCATTGCCAAGCAACGCAACGGGCCGGTAGGTGATTTGAAACTAACTTTCCTTCAAGAAATTACACGCTTTGAAAATTTCACCCAATAGTCCGGTAAGCCGGGCTTTTTTAGTCCTCTTTTTGCTTTTTTCAGCGTTTTCGGGCGTCTTCGCCCAGACGCCGGGAGACCAGGGACCAACCGCCGACCAAGGGCCGGCCCAGCCGGCGGCTCCGGCGCCCAAGATTGGCACCATCACGGTGAAATTTGTCGGGATGGCCAATGTCAGCGAGCAGATCGTAAGGGCGAATATCGCGTTGCGCGAAGGGACCGAGTTGGATGAAGCGCTGATCGACCGCGACATCCGCTCGCTCTACAAAACAGGCCTGTTTGAGTTTATCGAGGTCAAGCGGGAGACGTTGCCCGGAAACATCGTCAACCTGGTACTGGAAGTGACGCCGAAGTTCCGGGTTCTCGCGGTCCACTTTACCGGAAACAAGGCCTTCAAGCAGAACCGCCTGGCCAAAGAGGTCAAGACGGTGCAAAACGGTGCATTGGACGAGCGCCTGGCAAAGGATGATGCGCAAAAACTGTATGAGTTCTATCAAAAGAAGGGCTTCAGCCAGGCCCAGGTGAGCTACAGCATCGACCGCAATCGCAGCACCGGTTTTGGCACGGTCAATTTCAAGATTCACGAGGGACCGAGAGTGCGCATCGCCGCCGTCAATTTTGTCGGCAATGACCACATCAAGTCCAAGCGGCTGCGCAAAGAGATGGAAACCAGGAAATGGCACATGTTCTCGTGGCTGACCGGCAGCGGCCACCTCAAGGACGACGATTTTGATGACGATCTCACCAAGCTGCGCGACTACTATAAGGAACAGGGCTATCTCGACATCGAAATTGCCGAGGACAAGATAACCTTCGATTACCCCAAGCCGGGCCGGCTGGTGATCACGATCCGCGTCAACGAGGGCCGCCGGTACCGGATTGGCGACATCACGTTCAAGGGGAACAAGCTTTATCCGGACCGGCTGCTGCGGTTGCTGCCCCGGGAGAAGAAGGGGATGATCTTCACGCCGTCAAAATTGGACAAGGATGTGGAGTCGTTGGAGGATTTCTACGGTCGCGAAGGCTATCTCGACACGCGGGTGCGGCTGGTGCGCAAGCCCAACCTGAAGACGGGCAACATCGACGTGGAATATGAGATAACCGAAAGTGAGAAATTCCAGGTCGAGTCCATCGTCATTGAAGGCAATGTTAAGACCAAGAGCACGGTGATCCTCCGCGAACTGGTGCTTGGGCCCGGGGATGTATTCAGCAAGGTGTTGATGAAGATCAGCGAATTGCGCCTGGAGAACAGCCGGTTCTTCGAGGATCCGGTCAACGTCACGTCGGAATCGACGAACATACCCGGTCGCCGCAACCTCAAGATCTCGGTCACAGAGGCCCGGACGGGCAACCTCACCTTCGGCGCGGGCTTCAGCACGTTGGAACGGGCGACGGTCTTTGCCGAACTCACGCAATCGAACTTCGATGTGTTCAACCGGCATTCGTTCTTCCAGGGCGCCGGACAGAAATTCCGCCTTCGATTCCAGATCGGTTCCCAGTCCAGCGAGGTAATCCTGTCCTTTGAGGAGCCGTGGTTCTTGCAGCGGGAACTCGCCTTGGGTTTTTCCATCTATCGCACCACGTCGGACTTCAACAGCACCTACTACGAGGAAATCCGCTCCGGCATCGAAACCCACATCCGGAAACGGCTGTTCAACTGGCTCGAAGGGCAGCTGTCCTATACTTTTGAAATTGTGGATATAGCCAACGTGACCTCGTCGGCTCCGCTCGCGATCGCCGTCGAGGGCGGCAATACCAGCACCTCGAGAATCGGCATCAGTCTGACCCAGGACACGCGGGACAAGATCATCAATACCACCAGGGGCGATTATGTGAATTTGCTGGCGGAGGTGGCCGGTGGTCCTTTGGCCGGCGACAACAACTACTACCATCTCGAGCTCCACACGTCGAAATTCTTCCCCATCGCCGAATTCCAGGAGCAGGTGCTGTCGGTGATCGGGCGCACCGGCGTGATCGAGAGCTATGGAGCCAGCACGAAGCCAAAGACGGTGGTGCTTAATTTACCCGATCCCAACAACCCCGGTTTTACGGCGCCCTTCAACTATACTTTTGTCCCCGATGTGCCGTTCTACAACCGCTTCTTCCTGGGCGGACCGCAGGACCTGCGTGGTTTCGAATTCCGCGATGTCGGCCCGAAGGATTCCTCCGGCGAACCGCTGGGTGGCAAGACCTTCGGTTTTGTCAGCTTCGAGTACTCATTCGATGTGGTCAAACCGGTCCGTTTTGCCATTTTTTACGATGCCGGGTTTGTCAACAGCAGGGCCTACGACTTCAGTCCGGTGAATTTTAATGACGATTTTGGCTTCGGGCTGCGCCTTTTTGTGGCGGGCGCTCCGCTCAGTCTTGATTTTGGCATCCCGCTCACTTCTGATAAGTTCAATCACAAGGGTTCCCAATTCAATTTCTCCTTTGGTACCCGCTTCTAACCCCCTATGACTGGATCCTCTATGAATAAGCTAACCCGCACCCTCATCACCTTGGCGGCCCTTGGCCTCGGCTCTACCGCCTTGCTGGCGCAACCGGTGGTCAAGCTGGTCGTCGTCGACATGGCCAAGGTTTACGACACCCACTACAAAACGGAAGAGTCCAATGCGAAGTTCCGCGACGCCGAACAAAAGGCCCAGGAACAGGTTGAGGAACTCAACAAGCAGGGCCAGGCCCTGGTGGATGAATACAAAGAACTGGTTGAGCAATCCAAGAACACGGTTCTGACCACCGAGGCTCGTTCAAAAGCCGAGGCTGACGCCCAGAAGAAGATGGAGGAAATCCAGCGCAAACAGGCCGAAGTGCAGAATTTCCGGAACAATACCCAGCGTTCGCTTCAGCAGCGCATCAAGACCCATCGCGATTTGCTTCTGGAGGAGATCAGCAAAGTGGTCAGCGATCTCGCCAAACAAAAGGGTGCCACCCTGGTCATCGACAAATCCGGCCCGACCCTTTTCGGCATTCCCAGTGTGATTTATTCCGACCCGGCGTATGACATCACCGACGAGGTGGTCAAGGAAGTGAACAAGGACCGGCCAGTCGCACCGCCGGCAGGCACCGCCACCCCGGATGCGGGAACCAAGGCGACCACGCCGGGTTCCGCGACCGCCGCGCCGTTCACCGTGCCGAATGTCGGGACCAAGCCCGAACCGGCAAAGCCGTAAGATTTCTTGCCAAGCCCTGTTCAAACGAACAGGGCTTTTTTGTCGCCATGCAGGTCGCCTATACCTCCGCCGAGATTGCCGAAATCGTCGGCGTCCTGCGCACCGCTGGAAACACCGCGGGCCAGATCCGGGATATCGCGTCGCTCGCTTCCGCCCGCGCGGGTGACCTCTCCTTTCTCGGCAACGCCAAATACAAATCGCAGGTGGCCACCAGCGCCGCCAGCGTATTGCTCCTGCCGCCCGACTATGTGGGCGAGCCGAAGACGGACCAAGTCTACCTCTTTGTGGACAATCCTTCGGTGGCGCTGGCCCGTCTTTGCGCCCGGATTGAGCAGTCGCTCTGGCCGAAACCGCCGGCGGGCATCCATCCCAGCGCGGTTGTCTCGGCCACGGCGAAGATCGCTGCGACGGCACACATCGGTCCGCTCTGCGTGATCGAAGATGGCGTGGAAATCGGCGCGGGCAGCGTGTTGCAGGCCTCGGTTTTTGCCGGCCGCGACGCCCGGGTTGGCGAAGGTTGCTGGGTCATGCCCGGCTGCGTGATTTCGGCGGGGTGCTCGCTGGCCAACCGGGTGCGGCTGCAGTCCGGAGTCGTTGTCGGGTCCGATGGATTCGGCTACGAGTTCGTGCAGGGGCGCCACGAGAAGATTCCGCAGATTGGCACCGTGGCCATCGGGGACGACGTCGAGATCGGCGCCAATTCCACGCTTGATCGGGCCCGGTTCAGCCGGACGATTGTGGGTGAAGGCACCAAGATAGACAACTTGGTGCAGGTCGCCCATAATGTCGTCATCGGCCGGCACTGCCTCCTCTGTTCGCAGGTGGGGATTTCGGGCAGCACGACCTTGGAGGACTATGTGGTGTTGGGCGGCCAGGTCGGGGTGGGCGGCCACATCACCATCGGGAAGGGAACGAAGGCCGGGGGCCAGACCGGGATCGCCTATGATGTCGCTCCCGGCAGTTATCTCAACGGCACGCCCGCCATTTCCTACATGCTGGAACGCCGCCTGCAGATTCTCCACCAACGGCTGCCGGATCTCTTCAAGCGTGTCGATCTGCTGGAAAAAAAGTTAGAATAATCTTCTCGCCCGTCCCATTCTCCGTTAGTCACGCGGTACATGATGAGGGACACGCGACTCAAGATATTCTCCGGTTCATCCAATCGCGCCCTGGCGGAGGAAATCTGCCAGTGCATGGGCGTCCCTCTCGGGGATGCCACCGTGAATTGTTTTCCGGACGGCGAATCGTTCGTGAAGATCAACGAGAACATCCGCGGGGCGGACGTCTACATCGTCCAGTCCACCTGTCCGCCGACCAACCATCACCTGATGGAACTGCTCATCATGATCGATGCCGCCAAACGTGCGTCGACGCAACGCATCACCGCGGTGATTCCGTTTTATGGGTATGCCCGCCAGGATCGCAAGGACCAGCCGCGCGTCCCCATCACGGCCAAGCTGGTGGCCAATCTGCTTATGTCGGCCGGCGCGAACCGCGTCCTGGCGATGGATCTGCACAGCCAGCAGATCCAGGGCTTCTTTGACATTCCGGTGGACCACCTTTTTGCCTCGCCGGTTTTTTTCCAGTATCTCGCGACCAAGCGCTACAACAAGCTGGTGGTCTTCTCCCCGGACGTGGGCGGCATGAAGATGGCCTCGGCCTACGCCGATATTCTCGGTGCCTCGCTCGGCCTCGTGGCGAAAAAGCGCACGAGTTCCACCAGCGTCGAGGCGATCAGCGTGGTCGGCGAAGTGGAGGGTTGCGATGTGCTGCTGGTGGACGACATCACGGAAACGGCGGGTACGCTGACGGCGGCGGCCAAGATTCTGCGCGACCACGGTGCCACCAGCATCCGGGCGGCCGTCAGCCACTGCGTGCTGAACGAATTGGCCTACGAACGCCTCAAACTGGGCCTCATCGATGAATTGATCACGACGAACTCCGTGCCGATCGATTCCCGCGGGCTGCCCATCACGGTTTTGAGCATCGCGCCGTTGCTGGGCGAGGCCATCCTCCGGATCAACACCAACGAAAGCGTGACCAGCCTGTTCAAAATCAAGGGGTTTTAGTCCTTGGCGGAACTGTCCAGGCCGGCGGATGTCCCTGCCCGCACCTTTCCCTATGAAAATCAAGACGGTCGCATTGCTCTTTGTCTTTGTCGCTTCGCTCGCCGGCATGAGCCCCGGCCTGGCGGCGGCCGAAAAAACGGCGCGAAAGACCGCCACGCCAGTCAAGAAGCCGGTGCTCAAGATCGATGGTTCGCCGGTGGGTGACCAAAAATCGCCGGTGGTGACGAGTTACGCCGATGTGCTGGACAACATCCGTCCCGCGGTGGTCTCGGTTTATTCGAGCAAGACGGTGCGACAGCAGATTCCGGAGTTTCTCCGGCAATATGGATTGCGAGGCGGCGAGCAAAAGCAGAGCGGGCTTGGCTCCGGGGTCATCATTTCCACGGACGGATTCATCATCACCAACAACCACGTGGTCGAGGAGGCGGACGAATTGAAGGTGCTGCTCACCGACGACCGTGAATTTACGGCCAAGGTCATCGGCACCGATCCGAAGACCGATGTCGCGGTCATCAAGATCGACGCGGAAAACCTGCCGGCCGCCACGCTGGCTGACAGTTCCAAGCTGCGCGTGGGCGACATCGTTTTTGCCATCGGCAATCCACTGGCCGTCGGCCAGACGGTCACGATGGGCATCGTCTCGGCGACCGGCCGCCGGGTCGGCCTGCTCGACGAGGTGCAGGGCTACGAAGACTTCATCCAGACGGACGCGGCCATCAACCTGGGAAATTCCGGCGGCGCGCTGATCGACGCGCGGGGCCGGCTGGTCGGCATCAACTCCGCCATCATTACGACCTCCCAGGGCAACATCGGCATCGGTTTTGCGATTCCGATCAACCTGGCCCGAATCATCATGAACAGCCTGATCGAAACCGGGACGGTGGCCCGCGGTTTCATGGGCGTCAGCACCAATCCCAAGCCGCTGACCCCGGACTTGGCCGAATCCTTTGGTGCGCCAAGGGACACCAAGGGTGTGTTGGTGACCGATATCGTCGCCGACGGGCCCGCGGCCAAGGCGGGTTTGAAGCGCGAGGATATTATCACGTCGATCAACGACAAGCCGGTGACTTCAAGTGAGGACCTCCGGCTGATCATTGCGGAAATCCTCCCGGGAACAAAGATCGGGGTGAAATTCATTCGGGACGGCAAGGCGCAGGCAGTGGATGTCCAGTTGGGCAAACGGGTGGATGACAATGCCAACGAAGGGGAGTGGCTCCCCGGGGTTTCCGTCTCCGTGCTGACCGCCGATCTGCGCAAGGAGCTGCGGATCGACGACCGGGTCGACGGCTTGGTGATCACCGATATTACCGACGATTCGGCTTACCGTGAGTATTTTCCTCAAGGTGCCGTGGTTGTGCAGGTCAACCGGTTTCCCGCGACCGACCTGGCCGCGGCCAAGCAGGATCTGCATGACGGCCGTAATATTGCGCTGATTTTTTATCGCGGCGTATTCCGCTACGTCATTTTCACGGTCAACTGATCCTGCCCTGACTGTCCAGACGCGGTCCGGGCGCACTTCGGACGGGACCTCCGCCCTTTGCCCGGGCCGCGGACGGACGACCTGCATCAGCACGAATCGGCGTTGCCTCCGGTGATTGCACTCAGATACTCCCGCCATGCCCTCCGAATTTAGCATCACCCGCACGGTCGAGTTCGCCGAGACCGACATGGCCGGCATCATGCATTTCGGCAATTTCTTCCTCTGGATGGAGAGCTGCGAGGCGGCCTTTTATCGTTCGCTCGGGCTGCCGCTGATCTCCTTCGTCCCGGGAAGGGTCGTGGGCTGGCCGCGGGTCAGTGTCAGCTGCCAGTACCGGGCGCCGCTCCGTTTCAACGATTCGGCGGAGGTGAAGCTCTTCGTCAAGAAACTGGGGGCGCGTTCCGTCACTTATGTCTTTCTGTTTCGCAAAGGCACCGAACTCGTCGCACAGGGCGAGGTGACGGCGGTGTGCGTCACGGGCGATGCCAAGGGTGGCATGGTGGCCCAACCGATCCCGGCGGACGTCCGGTCCCGGCTGCAAGTGGCGCCCGAGTCAGCCTACGCGGGATAGGGCGGCTGGGATTCGCCCTTGGGGGCCAGGGCGAAGATCTTCACGGCCTCGGCTTTGCCCTTCACCTTGACCTCGCCGAGTTCGCGGGCGGGCGGCGGGTTCTTCATCGCGCGGAGGGTGGCTCCACTGACGAGGATGTGGGTGGCATAGGCGGGATCTTTGGTCAGCCCTTCCAGCCGGGATGCCAGATTTACCCCGTCCCCGATGACGGTGTAATTGAGCCGGGTCTTGGAGCCCATGTTGCCGGCGACGACCCGGGCGGTGTTGATGCCGATGCCGAACGCCAGAACGGGCCGGCCCTCGGCGACCAGCTCCCGGTTGAGCGACTCAAGCGCCGCGGCCATTTCGCGCGCGGCGGCGATGGCCTTGCCGGGTGCGTCGGCGTCGGCCACCGGAGCCCCGAAGAGCGCCATGATCGCATCGCCGATGTACTTGTCGATCACGCCGCCGTGCTTCTCGATGATGCTGCTCATGCGGTCGAGGTAGCGATTGAGGAGGGCCAGCATATCGGTGGGTGCCATCTTCTCGCTCATGGTCGTGAAATCCCGCAGATCGCTGAAGAGGATGGTCACCTCCCGCTCCTCGCCGCCGAGCTGCACCCCGGAATGCAGCAGTTGCGAGGCAATTTCCGGCGATACCACCTTTCCGAGGAGGTCACGCACCTGGTCGCGTTCGGCGAGACCGGCGGTCATCTGGTTGAACGCGGTGGCCAGCTGGCCGAGCTCGTCGCCGCGGTCCAGGTTGATGCGCCGGGTATAGTCGCCGGCTGCGACGTGCCGCGTGTACGCGGCCAGCTGTTGCACGGGCTGGCTGACGCCGCGGGAGATCCAGAGAGCCGCGAGCGTCGCGGCTGCGAGCGCGGCCAGCGAGATCAGCAGCACAATGTTTTCCAATTCGCGCGCTGCCGCCAGCTCGCTCGCGAGCGGTCGCTGCAACACGACGGTGACCGGGCTGTCCCCTCCAAGAAGCTCCTGGGTCTTGAAGAGCGTGACGTAACGGCCGCCGGACAGCGTGAGTGTCTTCAGCCGGGCGGGCAGGCGGGCGTTTTCCACGACCGCGGGCAGCAGCTCCCGGGCGTCACCGGTTGGAAGGGTGGACGCCAGCAGCCGGGGCGCACCTGATTCATCGACCGTGGCGAATGTCACGTCGAGCAGCGTGACTCTTTTGATCTCCCGTGCGAACGCCTCATTGATGGGAAACGCGAGCCCGAACCAGGCGGCGATTTCCGGAAACGGAGCATAGAGGGGCTTGACGACGAGGACGTGTAACTCCCGTTTGAGGTAGGCGAAGCCGGTCAGGAGGTCCTTGTCCTGCGCCGTGGCTTGGCCGATCATGTAGACAAAGGGCCCGCGGTTTTCATTGTCCATCCCGGGATCGCTGTTGGCGACCAACTGACCCGCGGGATCGAAAAGCGCGATGACCGGAGCATGCACGCGTTGCGTGTAGCTCTTGAGGTTTGAGCTGAGCGTGGCGGTGTCCGGCTTGTCCTTCAGGAGCACCTGCCGGATGGCATAATCCTGCGACATGACGCTGGCGCTGTTGGCCAGGGACTCGATCCGCTGCAGGATGGCCCGATCGAACACGCGCGAGCCGAGTTCGAGGTTGGACTCGCTGTGATCGAACGCGTTGCTCTCGTTGAAGTGCGAGATGAACAAAAACACCGCCGCCAGCACCGCGGTCAGCAGGCTCAGCAACAAGCAGATCAGCCGGGTGCTGAAGCGACGGAATTGGAAGGAGCCGAGCTTCATCCCGACCCTCAGTAATCCGTCGGCTTGCCGCTCGGCGCCCGGCGGATTCGTTTGTCCGGCTTGAGGGCGACCGAGAATTCCAGCACCGTGGCCTTTTCCGGGGCGGAGGTGATTTCCTGCACCAGGGGCGCCGGCGCCCGGGGATGCCAAACTTCCAGGCGGTAGCGACCGGGCGGCAGCGGCGGCAGAGCGGCGGCGCCGCGGTTGTCGGTCTTGGCGAAATACGGGGTCGGCAGCACCACGATATAAGCGATCATCCAATCGTGGATGTTGCAGCCGATGGTGACGATTCCCGGATTATCGAACACGATCGATTCCGAGGCGCCAGCCTGGTACAGGGGAATCTCAAACCGCTTGGCCTTCGACAGCGAGTAGATGTGATGCTGCACCGTGTCGTGGTTGGGAAAATTCACGGTGGTGCCGACCTGGATGGCGGTGACATAGGGCCGGAATTCCTGATCCTTCTGCTCGATCTGAGCCCCCCCGGCGGATGCCAGGGCCGGGGCCGGACGATCCAGCGGGGTCGCGGAGACCACCGCGTCCGCGACGGGTTTTCCGTCCAACGTGGTGCGGACAACGACCTTGACGGTCTCGGCTGCGTTCGCCGTGAGCCCCAGCGATACGGCGGCGAGAATCGAAGTGAACCGGGAAATCATGGTCAGAAACGTTTGACGAAGCTCAGTGAGATCGTGCGGACATGGTAACTTTCACCCCGACCAACCACGGCGGTCTGCTCAAAGCGGAGGGGCAGGGAGCAGTTGCTGCCGAGCGCGGGCGAGATCGAAAACCACACCCTGTCGGCATGGGCGTCGATGGTGTAGGCATACCAGTTCGGGCCAAACGTGGAAATCTCCGTCGTATTCTTCCAGGTATTAAAGGCGTATGGGAAGCTGGCGCCACTGCCACCGAGCCAGGCATAGGTGACCTGTTCACCCCACCGCCGCTCGGCCCCGGCTGCCAGCTCCCACCGCTCGTTGAAATCGTAACGGGTCTCCAGGGACAATCCGCGATTGTGATAGTCGTAGGCTGCGGCGCGTCCGTCGTTGTGCAGAAAATCGGCGGCCACGACAGTTTGCCAGGAGTCATTCCACCGCTGCGTCCAGGAGAAGTTGGCCGCCAAGCGCGTGCCGTTGCGAAGCGACTCGCGGTACCAGTCGCCGGTGTACGACAAAGCTGCGCGGAAAGAGGGAGCGAAGGGCCCCAACCCCGCTTTGCGACGCAAAGAGAACTGCATTCCCGCCAGTACGCGGTCCAAGCCGCCATATTTCGGGCAGGTTTCATAACCGGCGTCTGCGCCATACTGCAGCGATACATCCCGGGACATCTGGTTGTGCCACTCGGCGGCCCCGGTCACGTCGTAGACGGAGGCATCATGGGCTGCGTCATCATACGGGGTGTGCGTGATGTTTTCCACCCAGCTTGCCGACACGCTGGTACTCGTGATGGGACCCGCGAGGCCCGCGATCGGCGCCCCCAGGCAAAGTGTCACGGCTAGGGAGGTGTGGAACGGCTTCAAAGCAGTTTGTTGATAGCTTTCCAGACGGTATCCGCAACCAAGCAATGCCCTTCGGCGGTGGGATGGATGCCATCGGCCTGATTCAGGCGGGGCACCCCGCCGACGCCATCGAGGAGGAAAGGAATGAGTACAGTGTGGTTTGCCCGGGCAAGCTCGGGATAGATGGCGGCGAACTGGTGGGTGTAGTCCGGGCCCAGATTTGTGGGAAGTCGCATTCCGGCCAGCACGATGACGACCTGCGGATATCTAGAACGGACGTGTTCGATCATGGCCTGCAGGTTTTCGCGTGTGTTCGCAGGGGGAATTCCGCGCAATCCGTCGTTGGCGCCGAGTTCGATGACGAAGATATCAACGGGCTGCCGCAGAATCCAGTCCAGCCGCCGGAGACCACCCGCCGTGGTCTCCCCGCTCAGGCCGGCATTCACGACGCGCCAAGGCAATCCGGCCGCTGCGATCTTCTTCTGGATCAGCGCGGGATAGGCTTCGTCGGGATCAAGGCCCAAACCGGCAGTCAGGCTGTCGCCGAAAAAAACCATGGTTTTTGATTCCGCGGCCGACATCTGGCAGGCAAGAACAGCCGAAAACGCCAGCAGCACTGAAACCCATGCCCCCCGACTTTGGCTTTTGCGCTTTCGGCAGGAATGACTTTGGTTCGCGTCCATTTGCGTGATCAACGGGCTAACCCCATGTCTGTTCAAACCATTCTAAAAGTCGAGCACCTGACCAAGACTTATGCGACGGCCGCCGGACCGTTGACCGTCCTGCACGACGTGACGTTTGCCCTCGAGGCCGGCGGGACCTGCTCCGTGGTCGGCCCTTCGGGCAGCGGCAAGACCACGTTGTTGGGGCTTTGCGCGGGGCTCGACCAGCCGTCACAGGGTCGCGTGGCACTGGATGGCCGGGAAATCGGCGGACTGACCGAGGACCAGCGGGCCCAGGTGCGCAACGAAAGTGTCGGTTTCGTGTTCCAGAATTTCCAACTCATCCCGACTCTGACCGCTTTGGAGAACGTATTGGTGCCGCTCGAGCTGCGCGGCAGCGGGGTCAAACCCGGCGTGGCGGCGGAGCTGTTGCAGCGCGTGGGTCTTGGTGACCGCCTCGACCATTATCCGGCGCAATTGTCTGGCGGCGAGCAGCAGCGGGTGTCCCTGGCCCGCGCCTTCATCAACCATCCTCGCATTCTGTTCTGCGACGAGCCGACGGGCAACCTCGACGGCGACACGGCCCAGGCAATGGTGGACCTCATTTTCGGCCTGAACCGCGAGCGGGGTACGACCTTGGTGCTGGTGACCCATGACCTTGAGTTGGCCCGGCGCACGCAGCGCATACTCCGGTTGCGCAACGGCGGGGTCGTCGCGGACGAGAGAACGTGATTCCGACCATGATCCCCAGGTCGAACATGAAAGTCTTGCCCGGAAGTCCCTCGGTGCAGCCGGGGCGTTCCTTGGCGACGGTCTGATGAACTTCATTCTTAAAATGGCCTGGAGGGATACGCGGGCAAGCCGCCGGCGACTGCTGCTGTTCTCCCTCGCCATCGTGCTCGGGGTGGCGGCGCTGGTTGCGGTGGGGTCCTTGCGCGACAACCTGCGGGCGGCCATCGAGGACCAAACCAAATCGCTGCTGGGCGCGGACCTGGTGGTGACTTCCCGATCCAAGCTCGATGCTGCCGCGACGAAATTTATCGCCGGGCTGGGCGGCGAGCAATCGCACGAGATCTCGTTCAATTCCATGATCGTCATTCCCGGCGCCCGAGGCCTGACGCGCTTGGTGCAGGTGCGGGCGCTGGAGGGCGGATTCCCTTTTTATGGGAATCTGGTCACCGCTCCCGCTGGGGCCCGGGCTGCGCTCACCGCTGGTTCGGCCGCCATTTTGGAAGACACCCTGATGGTTCAGTTTGACTTGAAACCAGGGGACAAGATCAGGCTCGGCACTGCCGATTTTACCCTGGCCGGGAGTCTGAAGGAAGTCCCGGGGGAGTCGGCTGCGGTGGCCACCCTGGCTCCCCGGGTTTTCATCCCCTTGGCCGCAGTGACGGAAACGGGTCTCCTGAAGGCTGGCAGTCTTGCCCGGTACCGCGTCTATCTGAAATTCCCCAAAGGTTTCGACGTGGAGAAGCTGGTGGGCGACATGCGCGGCCGGTTTCGCGAACTGCGTCTGGGCTTCAATACCGTGGAAGAGCGCAAACGCGACCTCGGCCAGTCCATTCGGAATGTGAATTCATTCCTCAGCTTGGTTGGGTTCACCGCGCTTTTTCTCGGGGCCATCGGCGTGGCAAGCGCCATCGAAGCGCATATCCGCCTGAAGGTGCCGACGGTCGCAATCCTGCGCTGTCTGGGCGCTTCGGCGCGAACAAGTTTTTCGGTCTACCTGGTGCAGGGGCTCGGACTGGGCCTGCTGGGGGCAAGTCTGGGAGCATTGCTCGGGCTGGCGGTGCAACTGACGCTGCCGGGGTTGTTGAAGGATTTCTTCCCGTTTGCCCTTGAGGTTTCGGTTTCTTGGGCGGCGATCGTGCGGGGCGTGGGAGCGGGGATGGTCGTGAGCGGGTTGTTCGCTCTCCTGCCCTTGCTCGAGGTCAGGCGTGTTTCGCCGCTCCTGACCCTGCGATCCGCCTTTGTTCCGGATGCCGGCCGGAGCCGTGATGGGTGGCGGACCGGTCTGCTCGGCGTGATTGTCGGAGTAATTTTCGGGTTTGCCGTCTGGCAGACGGGCCGGTGGCAATGGGGCTTGGGTTTTGGCGCCGCGCTGCTGGTCGCCTTCGGCGTGCTGGCCGGGCTGGCCCGGGGTATCACATGGTTGGCCAGAAGACTTGCCCTTCGCGGGTTGCCTTTCGCCTGGCGGCAGGGCGTGGCCAATCTGCATCGGCCGAACAATCGCACCCTGCTGCTGTTGGTTTCGCTCGGCATGGGCACGTTCCTGATGATGACGCTGTACTTCTCGCGCGACACGTTGCTCGGGCAGTTGCGTCTGGTTGGCGGGAGCGACCGGCCCAACCTCCTGCTCTTTGACATCCAGGACGACCAGATCGGGCCGTTGTCGAAGCTCCTGCAGGAAGACGGAGCCCCGGTGCGACAACAGGCCGCGATTGTGACGATGCGCATCACCTCGATCAAGGGTCGCGAAGTGGGGGAGATATTGAGAGACAGCCAGTCGCATTTGCCGGCGTGGACCCTGCGACGCGAATATCGCTCAACTTTCCGTGGCGAACTGAGTGAGACTGAAAAAGTCGTGGCGGGTAAATTCACCGGGCGGGCACCAGTGGGAGCCGCGCGCGTACCCGTCTCGCTGGAGGAAGGGCTGGCCCGCGAACTTCAGGTCAAAGTGGGTGATGATATTGTCTTCGACGTCCAGGGAGTGCCGGTGAAGACCTATGTGGGCAGCCTGCGGCAGGTGGAGTGGCGCCGGATGCAGCCGAATTTCTTCGTGGTATTTCCGGAAGGCGTGCTGGAGGGTGCGCCGAAATTCCACGTGGCGGCGGTGCGGGTGGCATCCGCCGGGCAGTCGGCCCGGGTGCAACAGGCGGTCGTGCGCGACTTTCCGAATGTTTCGGCCATCGACCTTGAGCTCATCATGCAGACGATAGACCGCGTGTACACCAAGGCATCCCTTGTGGTGGAATTCCTGGCGCTGTTCACGGTGGTGACGGGCGTGATCGTCCTGGCGGGCGCGGTTTTGATCGGCCGGCACCAGCGGGTGGGTGAAAGCGTGCTGTTGCGCACCCTTGGTGCCACCAAGGCACAGGTTAACCGCATCATGATGGCGGAATATCTTGCGCTCGGCACGCTCGGCGCTGCCGTCGGGGCGGTGCTGGCGGTCGGCGCAAACTGGGCGCTGGCCTATTTTGTCTTTGAGGTGAAGTGGGTGGCTCCGTCCGCGCCGGTCCTGCTCGCCGGCTGGGCGGCCGTGAGCGCCGTGACCTTGACGGCGGGTTTGCTTTCAAACCGCGGCATTTGTGATCACCCGCCGCTGGAGGTTTTGCGCCAGGAAACGTGAGATTTCCGTGATTCCCTTTGCCCGTCATCCCGAGCGCAGCGAAGAGTCGGCGCAACAAACCAGCCATGGGATCAGCCACCGATCGCAACAGTTGGGCACCCGCCCCACAACATCCTGAGTTCTTCGCCTCGCTGACGTTGATATGCTCCCGAATATGAGTCCCCGCCACATCACATTCCACTACACGCTCAGGAATTCGGCCGGCCAGGTAATCGACACCTCCCAGGGAGGCCAGCCCATGCCATTTGTCGAGGGTGCCGGGCAGATCATCGAGGGCTTGGAGGAACAGCTGCTGCAAATGTCCGCCGGAGAAAGGCGCACGGTGGTGGTGCCCCCCGAGCGCGGCTACGGCTTGCGTGAGGCGGCGCTTGTGCAAAGGGTGCCGCGCACCCGATTGCCCGTGGCTGAAATCAAGGTGGGCGATCAGTTCCAAACCGGGCCCGACCGCCATGCGCCGGTCGTGACGGTTGTGGCGATCGAAGGGGAGGAGATCCTGCTCGACGCCAATCATCCGTTGGCGGGCCAGGAACTGCATTTTGAAGTGGAACTGGTGACGGTGCGCGCCGCCACCAGCGGGGAGGCAGGGTGGCCTTGAAACAAATTGGGCGAGGGATGGGATTGCATCAACCGGCCGGCGGACCCAAGCTTGGTTTTCAATCATGAAAGTACTAGGAATCGACGTTGGCGGATCCGCGTTCAAGGGTGCTCCGGTGGAAACCAGGACGGGCAGGCTGCTGGCGGAGCGACATCGGGTGGAGGTGGACTCACCATGCCCCACGGCCCAGGGTCTGGCGGCGGCCCGCGAGATCGCCCGTCATTTCAACTGGCGCGGACCTGTCGGTATCGGATTTCCGGGGATAATCCTTGGCGAGCAAATTGGCGCGGTGGGCAACCTGGGCCACAACTGGGAAAACAAGAACGGTGCCGCCCTCTTTCGCCGGGCGACCGGCTGCAAGGCGACGTTGTTCAACGACGCTGATGCGGCCGGGCTCGCTGAAATGAAATTTGGCGCCGGGCGCGGCCAGATGGGGTCGGTGCTGATGTTGACCATGGGCACGGGCATCGGCTCGGCGCTCTTTTACCGGGGGCGGCTCTTTCCCAATGCCGAATTGGGGTGGGTCCCGTGGCGCGGGAAGCCGTTTGAGCGGTTTGCCTCCGCCGCCGTCCGCAAGCGGTGCGACCTGTCCTGGTTCGAGTGGGCGGGACGGGTCAATGTCTATCTCAGCGTGATGGAGCGGCTCTTTTCGCCGGAGTTGATCATCATCGGCGGCGGCGTGAGCAAGAAGGCTGACAAGTGGTTCCGGTATATCAAGACCCGCGCCCGGACCGTGCCCGCGAAAATGCATAACGAGGCCGGCATTGTCGGCGCGGCCTTGGCTTGGGAACACGCCGGCCAGTGAGCGGCGAAGCCATCGCGCGGGTGGTCCCGCGAAAAGGCTCCCCCTATCCGGCAGCCGGCCTCCCGCAGGATTGCCATTCATCCGGGCGGGGCAGCCGTTCATCAAATCCGGCTGCAACTTTGCCGAAAACCTAGTGTTCTGCCTTTATGCCGCGCCCAGTCCGCCCAGCCACCCGTTTCGTCCACGCCGGCCGGCAGTTTGTCGCAGAAAATTCCCGCTTCATCGCTCTGGTGTTTCCCGCGGTTCCCAACCCGTTTTCACTCCTCCCGTTCGTAGTTATCAGTTGTGTTGCAGAGGGGTCCGACGGGGCCCCTCTGTGTTTTGGGGAACGTTCGGACGGGGCGCAACTTAAGCGCTGGCCAACCCGCATTCTTTTACGCAAGTCTATTTGAACAACTGACTCCCTATGTCCGCTCCTACGAACCAACCCGCACCGGCGCCTGCCGCCGCTCTCCCAAAGAAGAAGAAATCCCGCCGCACGCTTTACATCGTGCTGGCCGCCTTGGTCGTGCTCGCGGGCATCGGTGTTGGCGTGGCCAAGTCCCGCCAGAAGGAGGCCAGAATTCCGGTGACCACGGAAAAGGCCACGGTGAGGACCATTACCCAGGTGGTTACCGCCACCGGCACGGTCCAACCGGAGGTCGAGGTGAAGATCACCCCCGAAGTCGGAGGCGAGATCATCGACATTCCGTTCAAGGAAGGCAGCAAAGTGAAAAAGGGCGACTTGCTCGTGAAGATCAAACCCGACTTCTACAAGGCCCAGGTCGAGCAGATGGAAGCCACGTTGGCCGGCACCAAGGCGGTGGCCGTGCAAAGCAAGGCCCAGCTGGTCAAGGCGCAGGAGGATTTCAAACGCAACGAGGACCTTTTTGGCAAGAAACTCATCTCCGATTCGGACTACACCGTGGCCAAGACCAGCCTCGAGGTCGCAACGGCCAACTATGAAAACGCCGAGGCCCAGATTCGCAGCACCGAGGGCACCCTCAACCAGGTGCGCGACCAGTTGAGCAAGACCACGATCTACGCCCCGATGGACGGCACGATCAGTTCGCATTCCAGCGAAATCGGCGAGCGGGTCATTGGCGGCGGCCAGTTCGCCGGGACCGAGATCATGCGCGTGGCCGACTTGAACAACATGGAGCTGCGGGTCCAGGTCAACGAGAACGACATCGTCAATGTCAAGCTCGGTGACCACACTCTCATCAGCATCGACGCCTACCCCAACCGGAAGTTTGCCGGGACCGTCAGGGAGATCAGCGCCTCGGCCGTGCAGTCGTCGACCGCCACCTCGCAACAGGCCGCCCAGGCGGGTGACGTCACCAATTTCCTCGTCAAAATCCGCATCACCGACCGTGACATCCAGCTGCGGCCGGGCATGAGCGCCACGGCCGACATCCTCACCCAGACGGTGGATAATGCCATCGCGATCCCCATCCAGAGCGTCACGGTCCGCGCCGAAGGCGGGCTGACCGCTGACGAATACCAGAAGAAGAAGGCCGCCGACGCCCAGAACAAATCCGGGGTGGTGCTCGATATCGCCGCCGAACGCGACGCCGCCCGGCGGGAGCGGGAGAAACTCCTGCACGTCGTTTTCGTGAAGACCGGGGAGACGGTCAAGATGGTCAAGGTGGAGACCGGCATTGCGGACAACACCTACATCGAGGTGAAGAGCGGCATCAAGGCCGGGGACGAAGTCGTCTCGGGCAGCTACGCCGCCATCAGCCGCACCCTCAAGGACGGCAGCCACGTCATGCTGGAGAAGCCCAAGACCGAGGTTAAGAAATGACCGCCGGGCTCTGACCCATGATTCCTCCCACCGCTCCATCCGCCGTCCACCGCTTGGTCCGCCCGCCGGGCGCCCTCGTCATCGACATCAAGGACGTGACGAAGCTCTACAAGATGGGCTCCGAAATCATCCATGCCCTCTGCGGCGTGTCGCTCAACATCCGGCGCAACGAATATCTCGCCGTGATGGGGCCGTCCGGATCGGGCAAGTCGACGCTCATGAACATGCTCGGCTGCCTCGACACGCCCACCGCAGGCCACTATGAGTTCAACGGCAAGAGCGTCGCTTCGATGGAGGACGACGAACTGGCCGAAATCCGGAACCGGGAGATCGGTTTCGTGTTCCAGACGTTCAACCTCCTGCCGCGCTCGGATGCGCTGCATAATGTCGAGCTGCCGCTGATTTACGCCGGCCTCGCGCCCCACGTCCGCCACGAGCGGGCGCTGGCGGCCTTGGAGAACGTCGGTCTGGGCGACCGGGTTCATCACCGGCCCAACGAACTCTCCGGCGGACAGCGGCAGCGCGTGGCGATCGCCCGGGCGCTCGTTAACAATCCTTCCATCATCCTGGCCGACGAACCGACCGGCAACCTCGATTCCCGCACCGGCGAGGAGATCATGGCGTTGTTCGAACAGCTCTATGAACAGGGCCAGACGATCATCGTCGTCACGCACGAGGAGGACATCGCGCGGCATGCCCGCCGGGTGGTCCGGCTGCGCGACGGCCTGATTGAGAGCGACGGTCCGGCTTGACGGACCTCCTGCCATGACCCGCCTGATCTACGAGTTAACTGAGTCATTTCGGATCGCGTTCGCCCAGATCCGGGCCAACGCCATGCGCTCGGTGCTGACCGCGCTCGGCGTGATCATCGGCATCGTGGCCGTCACCCTCATGGGCACGGCCATCAACGGCATCGACATCGGCTTCCAAAACAGTCTGGCGATGCTGGGCGAGGACGTTCTCTACATCCAGAAATGGCCGTGGCACGGGGTGGAAGACTGGTGGAATTACCAGAACCGTCCGCCTTTCCGCGTCGAGATGGCCGATTCGCTCAACCGGATCATCGAGGGCACGCCGAACAGCATGCTGGAGGTGGCTGTGCCGTTGGTGCACCGCGGTGGGTCGATCAAGGCGGGGCAAAACAGCGTCAGCGGGGTGGCCATTCTGGGCACGACGGCGGATTATTCCCGGCTTATCACGGCCGATGTCGCCGAAGGGCGGCTGTTCAACGAGGTCGAGGCTGTCGCCGGCCGCGCCGTGATCGTATTGGGCTCCACGGTGGCCGAGTCGCTCTTTCCCGGCCGCTCCGCAATGGACCAGATGGTCGACATCAAGGGCCAGCATCTACGCGTGATCGGCGTGCTGGCCAAACAGGGTGATTTTCTCGGCCTGTTCAGTTTCGACAATCAGGTCGTCGTGCCGCTCAACACCATCCGCAAGATCTTCGGCACGCGCTACGGCGTCGAGCTGCGCGTGAAGGTGAAAGACAAAACCCAGCTCGCCGCCGCCAGCGAGGAACTGACAGGTGCGATGCGCCGGGTGCGCGCCCAGCTGCCCGGGGAACGGGACAACTTTTCCGTCAACCAACAGGAGGCGTTCAAGGAGCAGCTCGATCCCGTCAAGCGCGGCATCGCGCTCGCCGGCCTTTTCATCACCGGGCTGGCGCTGTTTGTCGGCGCCATCGGCATCATGAACATCACCTTTGTCAGTGTGAAGGAGCGCACCAAGGAGATCGGCACCCGGAAGGCCCTTGGGGCCCGTCGTTTCACCATCCTGCTGCAGTTTCTCATCGAGGCGGTGTCGATAAGCCTGATCGGCGGCCTGATCGGGCTCGGGCTAACCTTCGGCACCTGCCTTGGCATCCAGCACGCATTGCCGGCGTTGCCGGTGCAGTTCTCCACGTCGCTTGTGATTGTCAGCATGATCGTGTCGATCATCACCGGCGTCCTCTCCGGCTTTGCGCCGGCTTGGGGCGCCTCGCGCCTCGATCCGGTGGTCGCCTTGCGCTACGAGTGATTTTGCCATGCTGCTGAAGGAAATCCTCAAGATGGCGTTCGGCTCGCTGGGCGTGAACAAGCTCCGTTCGGCGCTGACGATGGCCGGCATCACCATCGGCGTGTTCTCGGTCATCGGCGTCATGACCACGGTCTCGGCGCTGCGCGGATCGATCGAGACCGGTTTGAGCTTCCTGGGCACGAACATGTTCCAGTTTGGCAAATACCCGGTCGGGGTGGTGAACGACGGCAACAACCGGCGCAAGATACAGATGCGCCGCAATATTACCCTCGCCCAGGGCCAGCGTTACCAGAAGCTCATGGACGGGATTGCCGATGTCGTCTGCCTGAAGGTTTTCTACCAGGATGGGGTCGTGCAAGCAGTTTACCAAAACCGCAAGACCGAGCCGGGTCTTACCTTCGTGGGGAGCAACGAATACTTCGTCGACGCCAACCAGTTTACCATCGACCTCGGCCGCAACTTGAATTCCGTGGACGTGGCGTTGGGCCGGCCGGTGGTGGTCATTGGTCAGGACGTGCTGCAGAAACTCTTTCCGGCGGAGTCTCCGCTGGGAAAGCGGATCCAGGTTGGAGGCCGGACCTATGAGGTGGTTGGAACGTTCGCCAACAAGGGCAGTGCGTTTGGCCAGAGCCAGGACGATATCGCGGTCATCCCGATCACGCGCTACATGTCCGAGTTTGGCACGAGCCGGGTGACGGTCAATATAGCGACCCAGGCCCCGTCGCAGGAGCTTTACAACGATACGATCGACAAGGCCATCACGGTGATGCGTATCGTTCGTCAGTTGAAACCGGAGGATGAGAATGACTTCGAGCTGTATTCCAACGATTCGCTGATCGCGGCGTTTGCCAAGATCGCTGACGTCGTCCGGGCCGGCGCGCTGGTGATCAGCGGCATCGCGCTGATGGCCGCCAGCGTCGGCATCATGAACATCATGCTCGTGAGCGTGACGGAGCGCACGAAGGAGATCGGCATCCGGAAATCCATCGGCGCCCGGAAAAGGAGCATTCTGCTGCAGTTCCTGATCGAGGCGGTGGTGATCTCGGTCGCCGGCGGCCTCGTGGGGATCGCGCTGGGTGTCGTCACCGGCAACATCCTCGCGGTCATGATGAAGGCGTCGATTGTCTTTCCCTGGGACTGGGCGGCGATCGGCCTCATCGTCTGCACCGTCATCGGCGTTGGCGCGGGCCTGTATCCGGCCCTGAAGGCCGCGTCGCTCGACCCGATCGAGGCGTTGCGCTACGAATAGTTCGGGCGCGGCCCACGATGACCGGGTTCGCCTTGTTGACGGGGCTCACTCACCCCGCGAAGCGTGCGCCGCGCAGACCCGATTAACAGCTTCTCACCGTCGCGAGAAACAGCCGGCCATATATCTGTCCGGCTCGAAGGCTGACAGCATCATTTGGCGCAACCGGATCGAGCTTTAGCCGGCAGAGACTCACACCGACTAAAGCTCAATCGCGCCCTACTTGCTCATGGCTGCGTAGGTGACCTCGAGGCGGACCTTGCCGCCGGGCTCGGAAGTGGCGGTTATGGCCACGGTGCGCTGCGGGCCACTGATTGTTGCGCTCAGCGCCCTGACCGGCCCGTTGTCATTGGAATCGTTGTTCTGGCCAACAATTGCGAAACCGGCGGCGGTCAGCTTCTTCTCATAAAAACCCACCACATCGTCGGGTTTGTCGGTCGTCACCGCGGCGTAGTTCCCCATCGTCATTCCCATGATGTTGTTCAGCTGGGACTCGACAGTCGTCGCGCCTGGATAGGCGGGCAGATACTTCGGGAAATTCCCGAGTGTTGCTGTCATTGCCGCTGCTTTGCCCGCCGAGATTTTCGGCTCGGGGGCGGGAGCCGGTTGCTCCTCGCTTTCCGCTGGCTCCGGCGTGGCGGGGGGTTGTACCGCAGCCGACTCGCGGGCGGCGGGAGCCTGCGCGCTTTGCGCAATCTTGTCGAGCGCCCGGCCGATGTTCTCGGCGGTGTAGTCGTTTGTATTGATGGTCACGGTCTCGCCGGTCTTCTTGTTGCGGACCGTGATCTTGCCGCTCGTCTCGTCCTTGGACAGCACTTGAATATCGGGACTGAGCGAAGCAGCCAGCGAGAGGCTGGCGTACGCTGGGTTCCGCCGGGCATCGCGCGTGTACTCCCGGGCCTTCTTGGCGGCGAAATAGGTGCAGGTGCTGACGCACCCGCCAATGAGCAGAAGGACGCCCACGATGACGCAAATGACAATGATTACGGTGCGATTGCCACCCTTGGCCGCGGCAGCCGGAGCGGCTGGAGGAGGCGGTGCTGGCGGGCGCGGCGGCGCGGGAGGTGGGGGCGGCGGCGGAGCGGTGGGAGGAGGGGGAGGAGGCTGGGCCATGGCGGGGGCGGGTCAGAATTACTTGACGAGGGTGAAACGCCCGCCGATGACGGGAAGCGGTTTGCAGACACCATTGGCGGCGTTAATGATGCCAATCACCACCAATGCGACCACCCCGACAAAGACAGCCAGGTTCAGCAAAGTAATCAGCATGAATCCGAGGATCGGGATGAACACGAGGATCATTCCAAGAATCATATTGGCAATCCCGGCGGCAAACGCGGCCAAGGTCAGCACCAGACCCTGGTTGCAGTGATAGATGGCGAACTTTGATTCGCGCGCGGCCAGCAGCGGCACCAGAAAAAGCAAGGGGGGCAGATAGGACAATATCGCGAAGACCTTGTTCTTCTCGATGTCGGCCGCCTCGGGCGCGACGGCACCCGGCGGCGGAGGCACTGCCGGCGCCGGGGTGGCCGCTGGTTGCGCTGCACCGCTGAACTCGCTCAAGGTATTCGCCGCCACCCAGCCAGCCAGTCCTTCGCGCCAGACCAAAGTATCACCGGGCAGAGCGCCGCTGGAAAGGAGGGAGCGAACTTCATCGACGGAGGCAGGCCCATTCTGGGAGCCGTTTTTCATGTAGTGCCATGTGCTCATTTTCTGTGTGTGGTTGGGGGTGAGTGTGCAGTGCGCGGGCATTAAAATGAGTCCGGCGGAAAAACTCAAGCCGTCGGACCCGGTTATCTGGTCGTTTCTTGCCGGAAAAAATCCGGCCGTCAGCGCGATCGGGAGGCCATGTTCTCGACCAGAGCCGAGAGAAAAGGCGCGCCGCCAGGCAGCCGGGCCAGGATTGCCAGCGCCGCCGTCGACTGATCGTGGGCATGGCGGCGGGCCGCTTCGAGGCCATGAATCTTCACATAGGTCGTCTTGCCGGCCTGGGCGTCCTTGCCTGCGGTCTTGCCCAGCGTCGCAGTGTCAGAGGTGGTATCGAGGATATCGTCTACGATCTGGAAAGCTAGGCCGACATGCCGGCCCGCCTCGCGCAAAGTCGCGAGCTGTTGTTCGCTGGCGCCGCCACACATTCCGCCCGTTACGAAGCACGCAGTCAGGATGGCTGCCGTCTTGTTGAGGTGGATATATTCAAGGTCGCTGGCAGAGGCATCATCTTTCTTCTCGGCCAGCAGGTCTTCCATCTGACCGCCGATGAGCTTTTCGCTACCGGCGGCGTCGGCGATCTCGCGGGTCAGCGCGGCGCACAGCTCCGGGACCGTTGCATAGTGCCGCCCAATCAGCTGGAAGGCGAGGGTGAGCAGAGCATCGCCGGCAAGCAGGGCCGTGGCTTCGTCAAATTGCCGATGGGCCGTCGGCCGGCCACGGCGCAGGTCGTCATTGTCCATGCACGGCAAGTCATCGTGAATCAGTGAATAGGTGTGGATGCATTCCAGCGCCACCGCGGCCGCCAAGGGATCACGAGCGGTCGATTCAAAGTTCTTTGACTTCGCTGGCGATTTGCCGGACGGGTGTTCATCGTCCGGCTTGAGAAACAGGCTGGCGGTGGCGAGCACAATGATGGGGCGAAGGCGTTTGCCGCCGGCCTCCAAGCTGTAGCGCATCGCCGTGTGCAGACGGGCCGGACGGGTGACGGCGGCGGGAACCAGCTGGTCAATGCCGCTTTCCACTCGTTGCCGGTATTGCTCCCTTTGGCCGTGAAAATCCATCGTTTGGGCAGAGTTTGTCGCCAAGGACGGGTTGGCAAACGGATTCTGGCCGGGAAGGGGCTAAGAACAGACTCGCCAAGCCGCGGGCGCCAAATCATATCAGAGGACACTTTTCGGATGCCCACCTACGAATATGTCTGCGCGAAATGCGGCCATGAAATGGAAGCGTTTCAGAACATGAACGACAAACCGCTGCTCCAGTGCCCGGCCTGCAAACGCCGCGCGCTCAAGCGCAAGGTGGGTGGCGGGGCGGGGCTGATCTTCAAGGGTTCAGGGTTCTACATCACGGATTATAAGAAAAAGCCCACCGAGAAAAAGGAACCGGGCGAGGCCAAATCACCTTCGAAACCTGCCGAAACCAAATCCGCGGCTCCTGTCGCCGCCAAATGACCGTTTACTCCCATGGCTAACGATAAAATCAACAAAGCCCTGTATGGTCCCAGCATGCTGGAAGTTGGGCTCGGTGCGGTGCTCGGGCTGCTCGTCGGCGTTTTGGTCGCGAGCATCTACCTCGTGTTTAAGCCGGTGCAGACCGTGAAGGAAATGCCCAAGGAGCCGTCCCGGAGCATGGTTTATTACCTGCCGGGCTCGGAGAGCAGCGCCAAAAGCCGAGGCTGGGAGGCCAAGCAAAAGCAGTTCCTGGCAGGCGGGCGGGTCCAGCTGGTCGAGGATGAGTTGAACGCTTGGGTTTCCTCCCTGGCGTCGCCTGCACCCGCCCCGGCCAAACCGGCCAAGCCCGCGGCCAAGCCAAAACCCGGAGAAAAACCTCCCGCCAAGCCCGATACCCCTGCCCCCGAGGGATTCATCATTCCGGCCAGGCCCAATTTCCGCATCATCGGTGACAAACTCCAGATCGGTCTGAAATGCACCCTCAATTGGTATGGCTTCATGACCGACGTCACGGTCCAGGCGACCGGAGGTTTCCGAAAAGAGGGCGATCTTTTCGTCTTTGCCCCCGATACTGTTTATCTTGGGTCCTGTCCGCTGCACATGCTGCCTTGGGCTTCTCCCGCGCTGATCACCCACATTATTGCCAACGAGAAGGTCCCTGACGAATTCAGCGCGGCATGGGCGAAGTTGACCCAAGTAAGCATCGAAGGTGGCAGCCTGAAGCTGGCGGTGCAGTGAGCCGACGACCCGGCTGGGGCGAGGCGGCGGCGCGCCGGGTGCGCGGGCAGCTTGGCTGCGTACACCGGCCGGGAGTGCGAGCTTCTCATTTTTCTTGTGTCGAAGAGCCTTAAAAACATCAGCGTCGTGGCGACAGCCACAGTCGTGTCGCGCGTGCTTGGCCTGGTGCGAGAAATTCTCACCGCGGCGGTTTTTGGCATCAGCGCGCTGAACTCGGCTTTCATATCCGCCTTCACCCTCCCGAATCTCTTCCGGCGGTTGCTGGGCGAAGGCGCGCTGACCGCGGCGTTTGTGCCAACCATGTCTCATGAGCTGGAACACAATCAGCGCGCGGCGGCGTTCGGCCTGGTCAGCAAGATTGCGAGCTGGTTGCTGGTGGTCACGGCCGCGCTCGTGGCCCTGGCGATGCTCGTCTTTGCCAATGCCGCGGCGTTGCTGCGAATGACGGACAATCTCGGCATGGAATTTGACACGGTGCACCGTCTGCTGCTCGGAGCCGATCTGGCGTTCATTCTTTTTCCGTACATGGTGTTCGTCTGCCTCGCCGCCGTATTCAGCGCCGCCTGCCAGGTGCTGGGTCGGTTCAAGGAACCGGCGATGAATTCGGTCTGGCTCAACCTCGCAATGATCGGCGCGCTGGCGCTGGGCGGCTGGTGGGCGTGGGACGCGCCCCAGCGCATGCACCTGGTTTGTGGCGGCGTCCTCGTGGGAGGTTTTCTGCAGATGGCGGTGCCGGCGGGGGTTTTGTGCAGCGAAGGCTGGCGGCCGGCCTTCGACTTGCGGACCGATGACCGGGTTCGCGAGATCATCCGTCTGATGGCGCCGACCGTCATCGGCTCGGCCATCTACCTCGTCAATATTTCGGTCTCCCGTCTGTTCAGCCTCTCGTTGAACGACAGCGCCGCCACCGCCCTGAATCTGGCGAACCGGGTGACCGAACTGCCGATCGGGGTGTTCACCGCGGCCATTGCCACGGTGATCTTTCCGCTCATCTCCCGCCACGCCGCACGGGCGGATTGGAGCCAGCTCAGCGATGATTACCACAAAGGCTTGCGGATGGTCATGTTGGTCAGCATTCCGGCGGCGGTTGGATTGGCTTTGTTAAGCGGACCCATCATGGGGTTGCTGTTCGAGCGCGGGGCCTTTCACGCGAGTGACACCCGGCTGGTGACTCCGATTCTGGCCGTCTATGCGCTGGGTCTGCCCTTTCTTTCGTTCACGACGCTGGCACTGAGGGGGTTTTATTCGTTGCGAGACACTGCTACACCGGTGCGGGCGGCGGCGCTTAGCTTTGTCGTTAACCTCATCCTGAGCGTCGTCCTGATGCGATGGCTTTCCACGATCGGGCTCGCCCTGGCAAGCAATGCAGCGGTGCTGGTCCAGGCGTGGTTTTTGCAGACCCGACTTTCCCGCAAACTTGCCGGGCTGAGCTTTGCGCCTCTGCTACCCAGTCTCGGGAAAATCGCCGTCGCCGGCGCCGGGATGGGAGTGGTGGTCTGGGCCGGAGCGAGGGCGGTCGAGATGCTGCCAGTGACCGCCAAACTCCGGGACCTGGTTATCGTCGGCGGTTTGATCCCGGCCGCCGCCGCGTTCTACGCCGGGCTGCTTTGGTTTATGCGGGTCGAGGGCCGGGAGGAAATCGAACTGCTCGTCGCCAGGCTGCTGCGCCGGAAAACGTGAGACTGGTCGCGGGCGTTTCGGCTGCGAGCGGCCAGGGTCAAGTCCGGGTGGACGTGGAGAGCGATGCGAGCCGGTCCCGCAAGGTGCGGATCACCAGTTGCGCGGCGGTGGCGGGTGCGATTTGGTCGGTGTTGATGATTAGGTCGTAGGTATGGGGGTCGTCTATTTCCTGATGAAAATTCGTCTGCACGTAGCGGCGACGGGCGTTGTCCGTGCTGCGCAGTACAGATTCAGCGACGGCGACCGTGCAATTTTGCAGCTCCTGCATGCGTTTGACGCGCGATTCCATTGAGGCGACAAGCCGGAGATGAAAACCACCGGGAATTGACCGGGTGATAAGATGGGAGGCCCGCCCGGCAAAGATGACCCAGCCCAGACTCGCCAGCTGCAGAATTGCCTCGGAGACCCGTTGCTCCAGTTCGTACAACGGTGGATGCAGTCCGACGAGCTCGCCGATCATGCCTCTGATCTCGGAGATGCGATCCTCGGGCAGATATTGGGCGAGGTATTCGGGCAGATGGTGTTTGGTGAGAGCGTGCGTGAGGAGATCCTTGTCGAGAAACATCCAGCTCCGGTCCTCGCTACCCATTTGAGCGTCAAGCAGCGGGATGAGGTGCTGGCCAAGCGTGGTCGCCCCGGCACACGCCTCGCGGGAGATGGTTATGAACGGATGAACGTTTGTGTGAACCACGGAGTAGGGCGGAGCGGACGGGCTCTGCAGCCGCGCCTGGAGGATCGTCACGCCCTGATCAAGGTAGGTATGCGGTGTCATGGGGGTAGGGGTTTGAGGCAAACAACTCCAACTGCAGACGGCGGCCGCTCGGCAACCGTCGAGGATGCCCGGGGATATTCAGGCTCCCTCACTGGGAAGATTACGCATATTGCCAATCGGTCGCCACTGGAATTGCTGCGCATCAATTGCGGTGGGGACCGCGGGCGGGTACCTGGCCGGCAGGCGGACCGGGCCGGTGATGCGGTGATTGCCACCAAGGGGCACCGGCCTAGACTGCGAGGATGAGCACCGACCCAAACGTGCGGCACAATGCATCGGCCAAGCGTTACGAACTCGAGATTGACGGCCATCTTTCAGTGGCGGAATACGTGTCCGATGGTTCGCGCCTCATCTTCACTCACACGATGGTGCCGCCGGAACTTCGCGGCCGTGGCGTCGCAGAGAAACTGGTGCGCGCTGCGTTGGAGGATGTTCGGTCGGCCGGGCGCCACGTCGTCCCCCAGTGTTCGTACGTTGCCCGGTTCATCGAACGGAACGTGGAGTTTCGGGATTTGCTCGCGCCGTAGGTAATTCCGCGGAGCCTTGACCGTCCGGTTTGGGCGCAAAAAAACCTGCAGCGGACGGCTGCAGGTTCGTCGGGATTTTTTTGAGTCGATCAGGCTTTCTGCACCAAGCCGGCCTTGATGGCCTTGACCGAGACCCACATGCGCTTGCTGCCGCCATTGGGCAACTTGACCTTGATCCATTGCAGGTTCGGACGGAAGAGCCGGGTGGTAAGGCTGGTCACGTGCGTGCCGATGCCGCCGCTCTTCTTGGACTGACCCTTGCGGTTGATGATCTTGCCCTTGACGGGGCGTCTGCCGGTGATTGCGCAAATTCGTGCCATGGTGTTTCTCGAGTTAAAAGGTCGTGAGTAAAGGACCGCTCGTTCGCTTAGCAAGGGAAATTTGGAAATCGATCCTCGGACAAACGCTACTTGCGTAAAGCATACAAGGCCTGAAACTTCTGACCCATGTTGGCCGGGTGCAGGAGCTGCATAACCATTCGTTTCCGCAAACTGAAACTGCTGGCCTCGGCGGCGGTTATCGCGGCGAGGGTCCGGCTGGCGTGATGCATGAAGAAGCTCTCCTGTGAGTCCACTCGCGACTCGCCAAAACCCGCCCGGGCCAGGCCGTCCTCCAGCCAATCCCAGCAGATGTGGCAGGTCAGATCCTGTTTACCGGGCCGGCTTAACAACTCGTCGCCCATCTTCTGCCGATAATAGGTGCGACCGGTCCCGGCCGGAAGGTTCTCCGCCAATTCCTGCCAGTATTTTCCGTAATCAAAGGCCAGAAAAAGGCCGGTCCATTCGGGGCTTACGATCCGCTCCAGCATCGGCACCGTCCGCAAAGGCAGGTCGATATGATAATTCTCGTCGGCGGCCTTCGGCAGTCGTTCGGCCCAGGCTCCGACTTCCGGACTCAGGACGGGCAGTTCCACCTCGCGGAGGTGACGTCCGGTCAGGGCGACGCCCAGTTCCCGCCAGCGGCCGCCGCGCCAGACGACACGGTGAAAAGGCTGGGCGTCGAACAGCTCGTTGGAAAAGACCACGGCTTTGGCGGGTAGGACAAAAGGTTGGCCAAGCGAGATCGTCGCGTAGTTTGCGAAGGGATGCGCTTGTCCGCGCAAGATGCCGCCGCCGGGCTCGGCGCCGATCTCCACGAAGACAAACTCCGCCGGGTTGGCGGGGGAAAGCAGTTTCGCTGCCGCCGCGGCGACCAACTCGCCAAAAACCGGGCTGAAGCTCGTCGAGGTGAAAAAATCGGCGGCGGCGTCACGACCAACCCGACGCTTGGAACTCGTGTAATAACCCGCCTGCGGGTGGTACATGGCCAGCTCCATGTAGCGCGCGAACGGCACCCCGGTGGTCGCACCCGGCTCAAGGGCGAATACTTCAAAAAAGTCTGAGGAGGAACCCATTTGCCAAGTGAAGCATTTGCCCACATTGAATACCATGCTCAAACGGACCTTTGTTATCGCCGCCGCTATCCTGGCCGGCTACGGCGTGGCGCAGTTTGCCGCCCATTCCGGCGCGCCCAGTTGGTGGCCGGATCGCGAGCGCGACCGCAATGTCCGGTATTTTCGCCAGGTGCTGCAATTGGTGAAGGAAAACTATGTTGGCGACACCCCGGCGGATTATGACGACCTCACCCGGGCCGCGCTCGACGGCATGGTGGGTTCGCTCGATCCGCACTCCCAGTTCATGCGGGCGGACGAATATCAGGAAACTGAAGAAGAACTGACCAATGCCTTCGGCGGGGTCGGGATACAGGTTGAACAGATGGACGGCCAGATCGTCATCATTGCTCCGATCGCCGGCACCCCGGCCGAACGGGCGGGATTGCGGCACGGCGACCGGCTGATCAAGATTGACGGCAAGGCCTTGGAAAACCCAAGCGTAAACAAGACGGTGCGCCTGATCCGGGGCGACCCGGACACGGAGGTAACGCTCACGATTTTCCGACCGGGCCAGAACCGGACGATCGATTTCAAAATCAAACGCGAGCGCATCCGGCTCGACAGTGTCCGGAACTCCTCGGTGGGCCCGGACGGCATCGGGTACCTGCAGATCACGCAGTTCAGCGAGCGCACCGGTGAGGAATTTGCCCAGGCGCTGACCGCGCTGGAAGAAAAGGGGATGCGGGCGCTGGTCATCGACCTGCGCGACAATCCGGGTGGCCTGCTGGATGCGGCCATCGATGTTTGCGACCAGTTTTTTGACAAAGGTGAACTCATCGCTTACACCCAAGGCCGCACGCCAGAGTCCCGTGAGGATTTCAGGGCTGAGGGGAGCCACACCCGGCGCACCTATCCGGTGGCGATCCTGGTCAACGGAGGAACGGCGAGTGCCGCCGAGATCGTGTCCGGGGCCATGAAGGACACCAAACGTGCGGTAATCGTTGGGGAGAAAACTTTCGGCAAAGGATCCGTTCAAAGTGTGTTGGAGCTGCAGAATGGAGAGGGTATGCGCCTCACCACGGCTCGTTACTACACGCCCAGCGGCATCACCATAAACCAGAAGGGCATCGTCCCCCAGGTTGAGCTGGAGATCTCCGCGGAAGACGAGAGCAAGCTCCGCCTCCAACGATCGCGTCCCGATCTGATCGCCCCCGCGGAATTCAACGAACGCTTCGGCTTTAAACCCATCGAGGATGTTCAACTGACGGCCGCCGAGGAAGTCCTCACGGGCGTGCTCGCGGCGAGGGACGGGAAATGACAATTCGTCGGGCAGGAGTCGTTCCGTCTGGGCGGGGGGCATTTATCTCGCGAGGCATGGGTGGCGCTGGCGAAACTCCACGGGGCGGGTGCGCTCCGCTCGCAAGAGGCGATGCTCCATGATCCTCGCGCTGGAAAGTTCCTGCGACGAAACCGCGGTTGCCGTCTTCGATCCGGCGCGCGGTCTGGTCGGCGAGTGGGTGCACAGCCAGATCGCGCTGCACGAAGCCTATGGCGGGGTCGTGCCTGATCTGGCCAGCCGTGAACACTTGCAGCACTTCGGTCCGTTGCTCGGCCACGCGCTGACTTCCGTCCCGGTGGCCGACATTTCCCTGATCGCGGTGACTCATGGACCCGGCTTGGCGGCCTGTCTGGCGATGGGATTGTCCGCCGCCAAAAGCCTGAGCCTGGCTTGGGGCGTGCCGGTCGTGGGGGTGAATCATCTGCGCGCGCACGCTTTCTCGCCGTTCATTGCGGTGCATGCGGCGAGCCCGGTGAATTTCGACGCGGAGTTCGCCAAACTGCTCCCGCACCTCGGGCTGCTGGTTTCCGGCGGCAACACGGCGTTGTTCGTCCTTGAGGAATCGAGAAAGATAAGGCTGCTCGCTTCCACGCTCGACGACGCAGCCGGCGAGGCGCTCGACAAAGGGGCCAAGCTGCTTGGGCTCGGCTATCCGGGCGGACCGCAGGTCGAAAAGCTGGCTCGCCAAGGCAATCCCGCCGCTTTTGCCTTCCCCAAGGCGGTGGCCCGGCGTTCGTCGCTGGATTTCAGTTTTTCGGGCTTGAAGACCAGTCTGCGGTACCAGTTGGAGAAACTTGCCCCGGAGGTCGTGCTGGCGCGCCGGGCGGATCTTTGCGCCAGCTACCAGCGGGCGGTGTTCGAAGCGCTGGTCCGCAAGTCGCGGCTCGCCATTGAGCGGGGGGCCTATCGGAGTTTCGGGCTGTCGGGGGGCGTGGCAAACAACCGAACGCTGCAGGCCGAGCTGGAAAAGATCACCCGCCAGCAGGGGGTATCCTTCCTTTGTGCTCGGCCGCAACACACGGGAGACAACGCCGGCATGATCGCCTTTGCCGCGTGGGCGGAACGTGAAGCCGGGGGAGTGAATAAAGCCGGCCACGAACTGGCAATCGCGCCGAGCCTTTCGCTGGCGATGGTTTGAAGCGGAAGGGAGCGTGTTTGCCCGCAGGCGCACGGACCGTTGGGGCGACGGCCCTTACCGCTTTAGTTTCGCCCGCAGAAACGGTGCCGTCGGGCTGCGCTTCGCCTTCAGCAGACCGGCTAGTGGACCTTGATACATGATTCTGCCGCCGTGCGGACCGCCGCCGGGTCCGAGTTCGATCACGTAGTCGGCTTCGGCCAGCAGGTCGAGATGGTGCTCGATCACGACAACGGTATGGCCTTGTTCGACAAGGCTGTGGAGTACCCGGATGAGTTTCTCGCAATCACTGAGATGGAGACCGATGGTCGGCTCCTCAAGCAGGTAGAGGTTGCGCACCGCGATGTTGTGGGAGCGTTCCTTATAGGTGCGCAGGCCGGTCGAAAGTTCGGTGACCAGTTTCAACCGCTGCGCTTCGCCGCCGGAGAGTGAGGGCGAACTCTGGCCCAACGTCAGGTAGCCGAGACCACAATCAACCATTAGCCGGCAAACCTGTGAAAGCTGGGAATGGAAATCGAAAAACACGGCCGCCTCGTCGAACGAAAGCTGCAGGACTTGGCCGATGGTTTTGTCTTTCCACGTGATGTCGGACAGTTCCGGGCTGTAGCGCGATCCGCCGCAGTTATCGCAGGACAGGTAGGAATCCGGCATGAACGCCATCTCCAGCTTGATGCGGCCGGCCCCGGAGCAGGTTTCGCAACGGCCGCCCGCCGTGTTGAACGAAAAACGACTGGCAGTATAGCCGCGCAGTTTGGATTCAGGCAACGAGGCGAAGAACTGCCGGATCAGATCGAAGATCCCGAGATAGGTGGCCGGGGTGGAGCGCGGGGTCTTGCCTATCGGTGCCTGGTCAACCTCGATGACGGACCTGAAGACGTTGGCTCCGCTGAGTTCCCCAAAAGGGGGGCTCACCTTCCCCTTCACGTCGGAACCCGCGCCGTCGGTGGCGAATCCGGCGAATTTGACGTAGTCCGGGCCCGTGAGCTTCGCCTTCTTGCGTTTGATGGCACAGGTGACGGCCGGGTGCAGGATATCGCGGAAGAGAGTGGACTTGCCCGCTCCGCTCGGGCCGCAAACCATGATAAGGCGCCCGAGCGGAAGCCGGAGGTTTTGGTCGTGCAGGTTGCGGTAATTGATGCCGCCCAGTTCGAGCCAGGCTCGGGCCGGTTGACGGTAGGCCCCGAGCAAGGGATGTGGGATGCCGCTGGCCATGAACAATCCGGTGAGCGACGCGGCGTTCAACTTCAGCGCTGCGGGGGTGTCGTTGGCGAGCACGGTGCCGCCGTTGATGCCGGCGCCCGGACCGAGATCGATGATCCGGTCGGCCCGCTCCATGACGACATCGTCATGCTCGACGACGAGGACCGTGTTGCCCTTTTCGCGCAAGGCGACGAGGGTGTCGATCAGCCGATCGTTATCGCGGGCGTGCAGCCCGATGGAAGGTTCGTCGAGCACATAGAGCACGCCGGAAAGGTTGGAGCCAAGCTGCGCCGCCAGCCGAATACGCTGGGCTTCGCCACCGGAGAGGGTCTCGGTCGGCCGGTCCATTTCCAGATATTCGAGTCCGACCTGTCCGAGAAAGCGCAGCCGCTCTTCAATTTGCGGAATAATGTCCTGCGTGACGAGCCGGCCGCGGGCTCCGAGTTTCAGGCTGCGGAGACACGCGATGAGTTCGGCGGGGGTTCGGCGGGTCAGCGCTGGCAGTGAAATGGGCCCGCCGTTGCGTTGCGGCAGGGACACGGCGCGGGCGATCCGGTTGAGGCGTTCACCGTGACAGGTGGGGCAGAGCCGGCCATGCGACGCCGGATCCTCGGGATCAAAGGAGCGCAGGGCGTCGGCCACCTCCAGCGGCAAATCCGCGTCCTCCTTCGCTTCCTGCAGCATCCAGTCATAGATGCGGCCGTGGCCGCGACAGGTCGGGCACCAGCCTTTCGGGGAGTTGAACGAAAAATTCTTTGGATCCAACTCCGGAAATGACTCGCCCGACTCGATGTCGGTGCGGGTGGTGGAAAACCACGACAGCACCTCGCCCGCCGGCGTGAGCAGGAAGCAGGCGCCCCGGCCGAGCTTGAGCGCCCGGGCCAGGGCCTCGGTCACTCCCCGGCGCGGTGCCCCCTTTTCTTGCAGCGAGGATTTGAGATCGGCCACCACCACCTCCACGTCATGCTCCCGGTAACGGTCGAGTTTCTGAAAGTTTTCGACGCGCAAAAGCCGGCCGTCGGTGCGCATCAGCTCGAATCCCTGCCGTCTGATCCACTGGGCGATGGGTTCGTGGTGGCCCTTGCGGCCGCGAATCAGCGGTGCACAGAGGTAAAGGTGCTTCGCTTTTCTCGCTTTGGGCGAAGCCAAAAGCTTGTCGAGCAGGTGGCGGAGCTGCCCGGTCGAGAGCGGCGTTACGGCCCGGCCGGTTTCCGGATGATGCTGGATCCCGAGGCGGGCATAGAGCAGGCGGAGGTATTGCGCCACTTCGGTGATGGTGGCGACGGTGGATTTGCGCGACCCCCGGGTCACCCGTTGCTCGATGGCCACGGTCGGAGGGATCCCGGTCAGTCGGTCAATATCGGGTCGCGGCAGTTGTTCGACGAACTGCCGGGCATAGGGCGACATCGACTCCATGAAACGGCGCTGGCCCTCGGCAAAGATGATATCGAAGGCGAGGGTGGATTTGCCGGATCCGGAGACACCGGTGACAACGGAAAGCTGCCGATGAGGAATCGAGACGGAGATATTCCGCAGGTTGTTCTCCCGCGCCCCGATCACGCTCAACTCACTCGCCCCCAGCGTCAGGCTGGACTGATAGGGTTCCGCCGGTTCGGCGACGGCCGGCAGCGGGATTTTGCCCTCGATCAGGGCCTCGCGGAGAAAGGGACTGGTCGCGGTGTCGGCGCGGGCGATTTCCTCCGGCGTCCCTTCGGCCACAATGAGACCGCCCCGGGCACCGGCCTCGGGACCGACCTCCAGGATCCAGTCGGCGGATTTCAGCACATCGAGATTGTGCTCGATGACCACGACGCTATGACCCCGGTCCACGATACGCTGCAGCACGTAGAGCAGACGTTTGACATCGTGGCGGTGCAGGCCGGTGGTGGGTTCGTCGAGCAGCAGCAACGCTCCGGCGGAGCCCCGCGCCGGGTCGGTGGTGTACTCGGAAAGATACCGCACCAGTTTCAGTCGCTGGGACTCGCCGCCGGAAAGCGTGTTGAGCGGCTGGCCCAGGGGCAGGTAGCCGAGGCCGACCTCGGCGAGTGCGGCGAGCCGGCGGCCGATTTCAGGGTGGGCCGCGAACAGAGGCAGCGAATCGGCGATGGTGGTTCCCAGGAGATCGGCCACGGACCTGCCATTCCAAGTTATGGCCAGCACATCGGACTTGAACCGCCGGCCCTCGCAGATGGGGCAGGGTACGAACACATCGGAGAGGAATTGCATTTCCACCCGCTCGCTGCCCAGGCCCTGGCAGTGATCGCACCGGCCCTCGCCGCTGTTGAAGGAAAAGCTGGAGGGACTGAAACCGGCCTCCTGTGCGGCGGGCACGCTGGCATAAAGTTCGCGAATTAGCTCCCAGGCCTCGCAGTAGAGTGCGGGATTTGAGCGTGGCGTCCGGCTGAGCGGAGCTTGGTCGACGAGCACAACCTCGGAAAATGCCAGGTCGGAATGCACCTGCGCGATCGAGGCCGGGTCTTCGGCCATCAGGTTGCGCTGGGCGAGCAGACCCTGGTGGATGATGTTGTCGAGCAAGGTGGACTTGCCTGAGCCAGAAACCCCGGACAGGCACACGAGACGCCGGAGCGGCAATCGAAACGACAGATTCCTGATATTGTGTTTGGTCGCGTCGGTGAATCGCAGCCAGCAAGCATCCTTTCCCGGCTCTGCAGTGGAGGTGGGCCCATCGGTTCCTTGGTGCGCGGTCGGCGGGGCTGGCAATCCGCGGGACGGATGGTCCTGCTCTGATTGGCGGGCAACCGGACGTCTGGTGTTGGGCGACTCCAGGCGCTCACGACCGGAGAAATAGGCGCCGGTGATGCTGACGGGTGAGACGAGCATCGCCGGAACCGTTCCTTGGAAGACGATTTGCCCGCCGCCGGCACCGGGTTCCGGCCCGACCTCGACCACGTGATCGGCCGCGCGGATCATGGCTTCGTCGTGCTCGACGACCACCACCGTGTTACCGGCATCAGTCAGGGTGCGGATGATGCCGAGCAGGCGATTGATATCGCGCGGGTGCAGGCCGACGGAGGGTTCGTCGAGGACAAAGAGCGTGTCAACCAATGACGTGCCGAGACAGGAGGTGAGGTTGACCCTCTGGACCTCGCCGCCGGAAAGGGTGCGTGAAGTTCGGTCGAGAGTAAGATAACCGAGCCCCACCTGTTCGAGATAACGCAGGCGCGTGACGATGGAATCGTGGGCGATCAACGCACTGTGGGCTTCATGTGAAGCGTGGCGGGCAGCGAGCGTGGAGTCAGCGGCGACAAGTCCGAGAAACTGGCTGATCGGCAACTGGTACAATTGCGGGAGCGTATATCCGCGCCACCGCCAGCAAAGCGCCTCGGGCTGAAGCCGTGCACCGCGGCAATCCGGACAGGAATTGTAGGTCCGGAAGCGTGATAGAAATACCCGCACGTGCATCTTGTAGGTCGTCTTTTCGAGGTAGCGGAAGAATCCCTTCAACCCGTACCAATATTTCGGCCAGGCGTGATCTTCGCCATCATATCCCGGTGAGCCGTCGATCACGAAAGCCATCTGCTCGGGCGTGAGCGTCGCGAATGGAACGTCGGTCGGAATCCCCAGTTTTCGGGTAAATTTCAGAAGGTCGCGTTTTGATTCGCTGAAAACTTCGCCTGCGAACGCCTTGATGGCGTCGTCGTCGATGGAGATCGAGTGGTCGGGGATGGCGAGGCGGTAGTCGATGTCGATCACCCGGCCAAAACCGCGACATCTCGGGCACGCCCCCAGCGGCGAATTGAACGAAAAAAGGCCGGGAGTGGCCGCCCGAAAGGTACGGCCGGTCTTGGGCGAGTGCAGTCCGCGCGAGTAGCGGCCGGCGCCGGCAAAGGCCCCGGTTGTACCGCGCTGCTGGCTGCCACCAGCCCGGGGATTATCCGGGCCGCCGCCCGGCAAAAACAGATGCACTTCTCCTTTGCCGAAGTGCAGGGCGGTCTCGGTGCCCTCGAGGAAGCGGGATTTGTTGGCCTCTCCGATGGCAATTCGGTCCTGAATAACCTGAACGGCCGGCCAACCATCAATGTTCAGCTTTGCCGGTGCGCTCTTCCGACCGGCCGAGAGCACCGCAAGCACTTCGTCGATCTTTTGCAGCGAAAGTGGCGCTTCTTCCCCAGACGCCGCAAGCTGCCTCCTGTCGCTCGTTGTCGGTGCAAGCACTCGTGTGTAGCCTTGGTTCTTGATGCTGGTAAGAATCTCAAACCACTCAAGATTAGCGGGTTTGGCCACGCGAAAGCAGATCAGCAGGGTGGCGCCGGGATGGCGGGCGAGGGTTTTGACCCAGATTGTCTGCGGCGTGTCGTCTTCGACCTTTTCTCCCGTTTCTGGATCGAAACACTCGGCGACGTGGCTGAACCAGACCTTGGCGAAATCGGTCAGCTCGGTCATCGTGCCGACAGTCGATCGGGACGTCTTGACCGTGTTGGTCTGCTCGATGGCGATCGAGGGCCGGATGTTCTCGATCGAGTCGACCTTGGGTTTGTCGAGCAGCTCTAGAAACTGCCGGGTGTAGGCCGAGAACGTCTCGACGTAGCGCCGCTGGCCCTCGGCGTGGAGCGTATCGAATACCAACGAGGACTTGCCCGCGCCGCTCAGCCCGGTGACGACAATGTAGCGCCCGAGGGGCAAATCGAGGTCGAAGCCCTTGAGATTGTTCTGGCGGACGCCGCGCAAGCGGATGGACTCGGGAGCGGCGGGCGAATTCGGCACGGGAAGCACTGAATGATGACGAATCAGCGGAATGCAAACCAGCGCGTGTTTCAACCCAAGCCTGCTGACATGAGGTTGTCAGGAGGAAGCGGTGATCGGCCACCGGTCCATCCTTCGAGTCACGGATCAACTGACGATCATAAGGGTGCAGGCTTGCAGTTTCCGAAAGCAAGAGCCGCTGAAGAAGTGCGGCAAGCCTGCACCCCTCCAGCTAAAGTCCGCCCCGCATTTGCGCCTGCGCAATTCCGGGTGGATTGAAGGCACGCCATTGTGCCGGACAACTGTTCAATTGCAGTTCAAGCGCCCGGACTCTTCACCTGCTCCCGGAAGAGATTGAGATGGGCTTGCACCTGATGCTCCGGCACAAAATGCGCCTGGGCGTGCCGCCGGCTGTGGTCGGAAAAGCGTTTGCGGAGGGCCGGCTCGCGGATCAACCGGTCAAGCGCGGCAATGAACCCACTCTGGTCGAGGTTGGCGATCAGGCAGCCGGAACGGTCGGGTGCAAAACATTCGCCGACCCCCACCACATCATAGGCCACGGCCGGGAGACCGTGGAGCTGGGTTTCGATCAGGAAATTGGAGAGCGATTCGCTCTGTGAGGCGAGGACGGCCAGGTCGGCGGCCTGGTAGAGCGGTGTGGGGTCGGACTGGTAGCCCAAAAACTTAACCCGTCCGCCCAGGCCGAGATCAAGCGCGAGGCGTTCGCATTTCTTCCGGGCCGGGCCTTCACCCGCCAGCCAAAGCTGCCAGTCGAGGTAACCGGGCAATTTCGCGCAGATCTCGATCAGCTCGCGCTGGTTCTTCTCGGCGCGGAACATCGCCACGTTCAGCAAAACCACGGTGGATTGCCCGGCTCCGTGATAGCGGCGCAATGCGAGATTGCGCGGCGCGGCGCCGTCCGCCAGACGCAGCGCCGGGTTATGGATGACCGTGATCTTGTGCGCCGGTATGTCGTAGCGGTCGGTCAGCACGCGTTTGGCGACGTGGCTGTTGGCCACGATGTGGCGGCAGAGCCGCAGGGAACGAACAAAGAGGTAGGGCAGCAGTTTGCCGGTACGCATCGTGCAGATGACCGCGGCCCCGGGCAGCCGGCGTTGGATGAATCCGGCGTAGCAGTTCGCCATCCGGCCCATACAAAGCACGATGTCGGGACCCGCCTCTTCGGCGGCGCGCAGCAGGCCGGGGGCGAACCAGTCCAATCCGGTGTCGAAGCGTTGCAACGAGCGGAAAGCGAAGGGCTGCTGTTCGGCTTCGACCTCCAGCACGCCGCGCGGGCGGAAGGTCAGCAACGTCACCTCGTTCCCCACCTTGGCGAAGGCCGTGGCTTTGAACACGGAATGGCGTTCGGTGCCGCCGCTGCGCAGGTAGTCCTGGACGATGAGAATTTTCATTGCTCCGCGGAGGACCGCGGCAAAAGTCAAAACATCATTCAATGAACAACGCGTTCGTCAATCTGCTCGTGCGGTGGCTGATCCTGGCGCTGGGCGTGATCCTCAGCACCAAGATCGTGCCCGGCATCAGCTGCGACACGGGTGTGACGCTGGCCGTGGTGGTGTTGATGATGAGTTTTTTCAATGCGGTGCTGAAGCCGCTGCTGTTGCTTTTCACCCTGCCGTTCATCCTCCTTTCGCTCGGAATCGGCATCTGGGTCATCAACGCCCTGTTGTTCTTTTTTGTGGGCCGTTTGGTGGAAGGTTTCCATGTCGCGGGATTCGGCTCGGCGCTGCTCGGCTCGTTGATTGTGAGCGTGACCAACATGGTCATGAGCCGGTTGCTTAAGCCTCCGGGACCGCCCGGTCCACCGCCGGTCCGGCGCGAAGCGAAAGGCGATGACGTCATCGATATCTGAGCGGCCGGCACCTAAGTCAGATCCAAACAAATGGCCGCAACAAGGCTCCCGCGACGGAGCCGCCGCCAACCCAGATCCCTGGTATATTTACCACGGATATCGCGGAAGACACGATTGGGACCCAATCTTTCGAAATCGGGTCGGACGAGAAATCCGTGAAAGCCGGATAATCCACGGTTAACTCAGTTTGGATATAGTTTCCGTTTGACGGTTGCGGCTGCGGTGACGACGTTGGCGGACAATCTACCTGAAATATGTCTGAAACGATCTACGACTTGGTGATCATTGGCGGTGGTCCCGCCGGCTACGTGGGCGCGATCCGCGCCGGTCAGCTGGGCAAAAAGGTCGCGTGCATCGAAATGGAGCGGGCCGGCGGCACCTGCCTGAACTGGGGCTGCATCCCGACCAAGGCGCTGCTCAAGAGCGCCGAGCTGTACCGCACCATCCAAAAGGCCGAGAGCTATGGATTGAGCGTGACGGGTGCGGCCTTTGATTTTGGGAGGATAATGCAGCGCTCGCGCGGGGTTTCCGGCCAGATGGCAAAGGGGGTCGAGTTTCTCTTCAAGAAAAACAAGGTCGATTACTTCACGGGCAAGGCCCAGGTGACGATTCCCGGCATGGTCGAAATCACCGAGGGTGAGAACAAGGGGAAATTTTTCCGCACCAAGAACATTCTCCTCTGCACCGGCCAGAAGCCGAAGACGCTGCCCGGGCTGCCGGTCGACGGCGTTCGGGTGATGACCTCGCGCGAGGCGCTCGTGGCCAAGGCGCCGCCCAAATCGATGGCCATCATTGGCGCCGGTGCCATCGGCGTGGAGTTCGCCTACTTTTTCAATGCCTTTGGCACCAAGGTGACACTGGTCGAGATGCTGCCGCAGGTGCTGCCCGTCGAGGACGAGGACGTGGCAAAGCTGCTCCAGCGCAGTTTTGAGAAACAGGGGATGATCATCCACACCGGGACGAAGAGCGAAAACATCCGCGTGGAAGAGAAGACCGTGAAGCTCGATCTTGTGAAAGACGGCGCGAAGACCGAGCTGGAGGTCGAGTCCGTGCTGATTGCGATTGGCATCACTTCCGCGCTTGACGGCCTGTTTTCCTCCAAGGTGAAGGTGGAGACCGACCGCGGGTTCGTGAAGGTCGGTCCGGATTACCAGACCAGTGTGCCGGGGGTTTATGCGGCGGGCGACATCCAGGGTCCGCCGTGGCTGGCGCATGTGGCGTCATTCCGCGCGATCAACGCGGTCGAGGGAATGTTCGGCCACGGCGAACCAAAGCAGGTCGGCAATTTCCCAGGCTGCACCTACTGCCAGCCGCAGGTGGCGAGCACCGGTCTGACCGAGAAGGCCTGCAAGGAAAAGAAGCTGGATTACAGGGTGGGCAAATTCCCGTTCACCGCCGTTGGCAAGGCGGTGGCATCCGGCGATTCCGAGGGCTTTGTGAAGGTGATCAGCGATGCCAAGACCGGCGAGATTCTTGGCGTGCACATCATTGGCAGCGAGGCGACCGAACTGATCGCCGAGTACGGGCTGGCGATGAAGCTTGAGGCGACCATCGAGGACGTGCACCACAACATCCATGCCCATCCGACCCTATCTGAAGCGTTGGGTGAAGCCGCCGCCGCCACGACCAACGAAGCGATTCATATCTAGCGCCAACTGCGCCGCAATCACCCTTACCGGCCGGGTGACCAGTCGTTTTATCCCCGGTAGGCTGTCGGTAATGCAGGGATATCTATCAGCCATGGAGCCTTGAAGAAAGGTGGCATCACCCTGCTGTCGGCGCGAGGCGACGGGGACTGAACGTAGGTGCGGTTGGTTTGGCTGCGCCGAGAATCAAAAAAGCCCCGCGGGTCATGCGGGGCTTGTGCCATGCGGTCAAACTGGCGGCGACAATCCGCCTATTTTGCGATCCAGAAGTCAGGGTCCGAGGCCCGGACTTCCTTGGACACGTAACTCTGGACCGGATCCACGCGGAAGCGCTGGGTTTCCGATTTCGAGACCGCCTCGCCCCACTTGTCAAACGCCGCTTTCTCCTCAGGCGTGAGCGTCTGGAAGACCTTGTCATTTTCCGCCGTCATCTTGTCGAAGTCGGCGTAATCCTCCACCGAGCTCAGGACGAAATACGTGGGATCCGGCATGCCCGCGGCCACCGCGTAAACCCGGTAACTGGCGTCGGGATTCAGCCGCTTTCTCGCGGCACCATAAGCCTTGGCCACGGCATCGAATTTGTCCTCCTGGCCCGGCCGCACTGAAAATATGCTGATTTCGTAGTATCGGATCTTCGCGACGGTGGGAAATTTCCCGAGACCGAGATCCGGGCGGGCCATCAACTGAATGGTGGTGGAACCATTGATAAACTCCGAGTCGCGGAGTGACAGGCGCTCCAATTCGGCCGAGAGCACCGGATCCTTGTCGTCGCGCTTCATCGAAGCGGCTTCGGCGGCGTAGGAATCAGAGGGAATCAGGTACCACGCCTCCGACGGGCCGGTCATCGACGTAATGGCGATGTAATAGTCGGGGGACTTGGCTTTCTCAAAGGCCGCCGGCCAACCGGCCTCATTTCTGGCGTGATCGGCTGAGTGGCCAACCTTCACAAACTCGCGCTCGATCGTGAGCCGCCTGGGTTGCGAGACAGGCAGGCCGTTTTGGGCTGAGGCGAATGGAACGCTGAACAAGGCGAAGGCAATCAACAGACATTGGGGTATTGTGGTTTTTTTCATAACTTTCGTCGTGGGGTTCTTGGTTATGCGATCTTCCTGACGTTTTGCAGCATGCTTTCCTGCCGTTGTTTTACGAGCAAATGCGGGTAGAGGCTGCTCATAGACCATCCGCTTATGAACTTATTCCTGCGATTTTCGGTGGCCGGCCGCGGACCATCTGAACACCGCCATCGCGAGCAACAATGCAAGCAGCGCGACGACAACCTCGTGCCAACCGGCGGTCAAATCATAGAGAAACGGCTGTTTCGTCCATAGCTTGTCACCATAGCTCGAGATGGCAATGGGGTTGAGACGGTCAATCAGCTCCCGGTCGCTTAACCCGGGGTGCAGCCACCGCAGAAGGAACAGGGACTGCACGCCGAAATGGAATCCGATGCCCAGTACCGCGTCGAACGCCAGCCCGGTGGCCCACAAAATCGCCAGCCAGCGAGGCGGAGTGCTGCAGGCAGCCCACGCCAGTCCCAGCAGCACTAACGGGAGCAGGCAAATATGGGCGAGACCCAATCCATCAGGGACAGTGACCACGGCGCAGCCGATCACCAATAACAGCGGTACCACCGCCAGCCAGAAGCGGCGGGCGGGTCCGGCCGGCTCATGGGCAACGCGCCAGACTAGAACCCCGAGACTGCCCAGTCCGAACGCGACGAAGAAGTTCAGCTGGTAAAGACAAAACATCATGTCGCGCAGCCGGCCGACAAATTCTGACTGATGCATGAGGTAGGCGAAGAAGTGCGAGCCCCAGTCCGGGGCCAGTGTGTTGCGAATGTTGCCCAGCGCGATGCCCGCCTGCGCCAGGAGCGTGGCATGTGGGGCGAGGGCAACCGTCGAAGTCGCACTTGCCACGGCCGTGGGTCCGAACTCGACGCCGGCCCAGACGAACCACGTTGCCATCAAGACGCCTGCCGCGAGGCCGCCCAGCCAAAGCTCGCGTTGCCAGCCCGGCGGGATGGGCGAGCTCCGAAGCCAGAAAAGCACACCGGCGCCCAGGGCGATGATCCAGGGCGCCACGGAGTAGTGTGCAAGCAGGCCGGCGGCCAGGGCCACGAGCGCCAATCCGATTCCCGGCAGCCCACGAGCTGCCCGCATCAGAAACATCACAGCGAGCAGGACAAACAGCGCGGCCGCCAGCTTGGTCCAGGGAAACGTCGCATTCTGTACCAGCATGGGATTAAGCATCAGCAACAGCACCAGCAAATGGAGGGTGCGCCCATTAGCTCCCTGGAGCCGGGTCAGCGCCGCCAGAGGAAATACCACCAGTGAACCCAAGAGCGTCATCACGACCTGGTAGTTGCTGAAATTGTCGCCACTCAGGCCGAGCAATCCGGCGACCACCAAGTTGGCCAGCGGGGGCCGCGCAGGCAGTGAGTTCCGGGCAATGAAGATATGGTCAAGCGGCCAGCGGTGGATGAAGAAGCACGCCCGGTCGTAGTGCTCATACCAGTCGAGTGACCAGCCGGCTCCTGAATAGCTGAAGATCAGAATCTGCAGACCGAGACACCATAGCGCGATGAACAGCCACCCGGCCAACACCGACCGGACGTCCTTGTTTTCCAACAACGGGGTCAACCGGGACCGGTCGATCCAGAGCCAGGCGATTCCGGCCCACGGCAGCAGCCAGAGCCAGGACCAAGAGACGCCGGTGAGATAGACGAAAAATGACGCAAGATAGAGCACGACCATGACGCCGCCAGCCGCAGCGGCCAGACGTTCCAGTGGAGCGAACGTACGGAGTCGCGCGGCGAGCGGCAGCCCCAACGCCGTGAAGCACAGGATAAAGGCCAAGCTGCTGGGAATCATGACGCCGCGCTGGCGGTTTGGCTGGCAAGAGGGGTGTCGGGTTCAGCCTGCATGAAAGAGGGGAAGGGAAGGACGGAACGAGAAACTTCGCTCCGGCTCGAATTGGCCGAACCCCGACGGGACAACCGTTGTTTTGACGAGGCTTCCCCAGCCGTGGCCGCGAAGGAGCGAAGGCTGGTGCGAGTGCCGGGAGTCGAACCCGGATCGACGGCTTCGGAGGCCGCTACACTATCCATTGTGCTACACTCGCAAACAACCGGATGATCAGCTTTCGCGGGCGCCCCGGCTTTTCAAGCTGTTAATAGGCGATCGGACCAAGCCTCAAGAAACCCAGAACCCGGACGACACGAAGGAGTGGAACAGGCCCCTTTGGGCGCTTGGTATCGGCTCCAGCCAACGATTGGCGCGTAGAGGATAACGCTCCGGCCTAATGTGCGACCTTGACCGTGGCGGTCACGGGCTGGCCGATTTCCTTGAGAACTTCCTGGAACCAGCCTTGCGAGGTATCGAAAGCCTTGCCGCCCTTGATGCGCTCAAACTCGATGGCGCGCAACACGTCGCCGCGCTCCTCGTCCTGACCGATTACACCGGTTTCGCCTTTTTGGGCGCACTCAACCGCCTTGAGCACGCATTTGTCGATGAGCTTGAAATCGGCGTCGTTGGCCGGCGCGGAGCGGGCGAAATAGCCGCTCTTTTGTACCAGCACCTTCTCGGCCCCGAGCATTGCGGCGAATCGCTCGGCAAACCATTTGCCGGGATTGATGGTGTCGAGCCGGACGTGGCCGAAGGCGTCGCGGTCGATCTTCGCGCCACGGGCGGTCATTTCGCCGATGATGCTGTCGAGCCCCGCGCCTTCGCTGACGAAGAGGTTGACGTTGCCCTGCCGATCCATGATGGCACGCAGGCGTTTCGCCTCGGCCTCGACGTCCAACGCCAGTTCGGGCAGATAAACTGCGTGGACCGTGTATCTCTCGCGGGCGAGCCCGATGCCCGGGACGTAGACATTTTCCGCGACGATCTTCATGTAATCCCGGGTGGTCGCGGCGGTGAGCCAGCCGCAGTTGCGGCCCATGATTTCATGCACGATGAGCATGCGACCGCTGGCCCCGAGTTCCGTAACGACGTTTTGGAAATAACGCGCACCTTGTTCGGCGGCGGTCACCGCGCCGAGGCTCTGTTTGATCGGGATGATGTCGTTGTCGATGGTTTTGGGCAGCCCCAAGACATTGAGTTGATAGTTGTGCTGGTGCAGGTAGGCGGCGAGATCGGCGGCCGTCGTGTTGGTGTCATCTCCACCCACGGTGTGGAGGATGTCCACGCGGTCGCGCTGGAGCTGTTCGGCGGCGACCGCGAGCGGGTTCTGGCCTTCCTTGACCAGGCCGCGTTTTACGCAGTCCTTGATGTTGGTGAGCTTGACGCGGCTGTTGCCGATCACGCTCCCGCCGTAGTGACGGAGGACGCCGGCCCGCGCCCGGATCTCGGGCGTGACGACGAGGTGGTCACCGAGAAGCAGGCCCTTGTAGCCGGACCGGTAGCAGATGATATCCCAGTCAGGACATTGCTCCGTATAATGCAGAATAAGCTGGCCGACGGCGGCGCTGAGGCAGGGCGCAAGACCCCCGGCGGTGAGAATGGCGACTTTCTTTTTGTTACTCATGGTCAGGAACTATGAGTCGAGCAACTGGCGCGAATTGAATCAACCCCGGAGCGGGGTGATGACACGGGTTATTACTTTTTCTCCGCCTGCATATGACGGTGAACGAATAGGTAATAGACCGTCCCGAGCACGCCCAGCACGCCGATGGCCCAGAGCGTGATGGCGTGCAACTCACCCCGCATGAGGGCTTCATCCTGGCCGGCCTTGATGCCGAGCCAACATAGCACGCCGCACCAGAGGGCAGAGCCCGCAATTGTATAGACAGAAAATCGCCAGTAACTCATCCGCACGACGCCCGCGGGAATGCCGATCAGGTGGCGCACCACGGGCAACATGCGGGAGGCGAAGATGCCGAAATCCCCATAGGCCGCCGCCCAGCGCTCGGCCCTTTCGATTTTTTCGGGCGAGATTATCAAGTGCCGGATGATTTTGCCGGCGAATGGCAGACGGTCGAAACGTGCGGCCGAAGCCGCCAGTGAAGCACTGAACCTCAATACGAGGGGACGGCCCGCCAGGCGGGAGACCCAGTACATCGCGGTCGCGCCGAGCCAGCAACCGAAGGTACCGGCAAGCACGATGCCGGTGAGACTCATGTTGCCTTTGGTGTAAGCTAGGTAGGCAGCCGGCGGAATGACGAACTCGCTGGGCAGGGGCAGGAAGGTGCTTTCGATGAACATGAGCAGCACGATGAGCGGATAGCCACCGCTCTCGAGTGAACGCTTATACCACTCAATGAGTTGTCCGAGCAGATCGTGCATTTGGGATGTGAAAAAGGCAGGCTATCCGCCTGCCTGCAAATTGTTGTTCATCACGCGAGGCAATGGGCCGGACATTCCCGGCTGGACCGCCAACCTCCTGCATCGAGCCTCCGGAGGCGGCGCGACCGGTTGACCCGGCCCGCGGTGACAATCGTCAAACGTCGGCCTTGGTCTTGCGCAGTCCCTGTACGCGGTCGCCATCCTTCCATTGGCCGCGTTTCTTCAGAAGAGCGACGCGCTCGAAGCGCTTGAGGACATTGCGTTTGATGACAAGTCCGCCCGAGGCGGGCTTGAGGCTGTTGTGCTGAGACATAAAGGGGGGAATTAAGGTTGGTTCGGACTGTGGAAGGGTGCGGATGTAGAGTTCGCCATAGCCCATGACAAGTACTTTTCACCCACATGTTCGGCGCCGACTTCAATCCACTGCGGCGTGGTGTACGGATGGTGGCGGTGAACCCAGGAATTCAAGGCAGAGGCGTTGCCCGGCAAGTATTTAAACCAAACGCGAAACTCCTGGGTTTGCTCCATCTTTCCCGCGCTGTGAAAATAGGAAGTGATGGGCCCTTCCACCTGAGTACATGCGGCCAGGCGTTGTTCCACCGCGCCGCGGGCGAGCCGGTCGGCATCAACGCGCTGTGCCGTCGTTGTCCAAGCCACGAACATGCAGGCATTTTCGCATGGCTTGCGCCTTGGGGAAAGCCAAATGTTATGGACGGCTCGGCTGGCGCCCAGCTCGGCGGCGCGCCGAGCCGAATTGCCGCCAGCAATTAGCCCTTGACGCACCTCGGTGCCGCCGTAGGCCTATCCCTCCATATCCTTCCGCCTGCAACTATGAGAGACGAATACATCCGCGAAGCCCAGAAAATCATTTCCGACCCGAATATCCTGATCAATGTTGTTTCGCGCCGGGTGAAGCAACTCCGACGGGGCAGCCGCCCGCTAGTGGAATCGCTGGAAAAGCTCAGTCCCGAGGACATCGCCCTGCGCGAGGTCATCGAAGGCAAGATCAGTTACGAGCTGCACACCGCCTGAGCTCAAGGCGCCGGATTCCGGCGGCCGAACCTGAAGCGAGGCTTGGGCCTCGCTTCTTTTGTTTGTCACACCACGTCTCGCGGCGCAGCTTTGACTCCCGCCCATGGCCGCCAAGCCCCAGGATCCAGCCCGCTACACCGAACTTCGAAATTCGAAGGCGCTGCGCGACTATTTCATTCACGACAAGTTCGAGGCGGGCATCAAGCTGGCCGGCACCGAGGTGAAATCAATTCGCGCCGGCAAGGCCCAGATCACCGACGCCTTCGCCCGGGTGGAGAAGGGCGGGGTGTGGCTCTACAACGCCTATATCCAGGAATACTCGCATGGTGGCCTTTCGCAGCACGCTCCGCGCCGCGTGCGACTGCTGCTTCTGCACGAGCATGAAATCCGCAAGCTTCGGCAGGCCGTCGACGCCGGCGGCCAGGCCATCGTCGCGTTGCGCATGTATTTCAAGGAGGCGCTGGTGAAGGTCGAAATCGCACTCGCCACCGGCAAGAAGCAGTTTGATAAGAGGGCGGACATCAAGCAACGCGAGCAGCAGATGGAAGCCCGCAAAGCCCTCAAATTCCGCCGATGAAAAGCAGATTACCCAACCAGGTGACAGTGCGCGTGCCCGGCAGCACGTCGAATTGCGGCGCCGGCTTCGACACGCTCGGGCTCGCCCTCACCCTCTACAACGACATTACGCTCACGCGTGGTGACTGGCGGGGCGCGCAGGCGGCGACTGACCGCGATACCGCCGGGCTTAACATGGCGGACGAAGCGGCGCAGTTGTTCTTTGTTCGCGCCGGCGTCGAGGAATTCGGTTACACGTTGGGCATCACCGGGGAGGTGCCGATGTCGCGCGGGCTCGGCTCGAGCGTCACGTTGCGGGCCGGGGTGGTGGCCGCACTCAACGAACTGGCCGGCACCCGGCTGACCCGCGATGATATTTGTTCACTGGTCACCCAGCTGGAGGGACACCCGGACAACGCCACCCCAGCTGTTATCGGCGGGTTTTGCGTCGCGCGATGTGATCCGCACACCGGCGAGTTGCTTGGGGTGGTGCGCAAGGCCATCGGGCGCGATCTTTGCTTCGTCGCGGTGTCGCCCGATCAGGAGCTGGAGACCAAGAAAGCGCGCGGGATTCTGCCGAAGGAACTGCCGTATTTCGATGCGGTGAAGAGCGTCAACAGCGCGGCTTACGTGGTGGCGGCGATTTTGTCCGGCGAATACGACCGGTTGCGGGTCGCCGTGCGTGATTTCTTACACGAACCCTACCGGCTGCCCCTGATTCCCGGCGCCAAGCCGGCCATCGAGGCCGGGGTGGCGGCGGGAGCCTTGACCGGCTGGCTTAGCGGCAGCGGTTCCAGTGTGCTGTGCGTGGCGCGACCTCAGGTGGCGGCCAAAGTTGGCCGGGCGATGGCGGCCGCATTTGCCGCGCAGAAGTTGCCTGCCACAATCCACCTGCTGCTGGCCGACAACAAGGGCCTAGCGGTGGTTAAAAGGCGTCGCTGAACCCAACACCGCGGGCGGGTGGGTGTCGGGCCAGTATTTCACCACGTGTTCGGCGAGTGTTTTCCACTTGAAAGGTTTGCGGATGACCGCCTTGAGCGAAGGCACCCGGGCCAGTTCGCGCTGGGTGAATTTCAGGAGATAGGCGGTGATCATGATCACGGGGATGGCGGGATCCTTCTTCTGCACCTCGGTGATAAAATCCAGTCCGTTCATTTCCGGCATCTGGTAGTCGGTGATGATCAGGCCGACGTTGAGATCCGGCAGCGCCCGCAGCGCCTCAGCCGGTTTGGTGAACCCACGCACCGGACAGGCCAGATGCTCACCTAACAATTGCTGAAGCAAGTCGATGTAGGCGAATTCATCATCGACCAGGACAACAGTTTTCCCTTCAGCCCGGGGCAAATTATAAGTCATGGGGTTTTGGTTGTGGCCCAAACAACAGGGGAAACACCTAGCGGAATCCATGCATCCGTAAAGCGGACAAAAACCCCGAAGGAGAGTAAGTTGCTTGACAAGGACGCGCGGGCCGTCCGCGCCGTTGACAGGGCGGGGCGGGGACCGGCACGCTCGCCGGGCAATGCTTCATGTCGTGCTTTTTGAACCGCAAATTCCTCCCAATACCGGCAATATCGGGCGGATGTGTGCTGTCACGCGCGCGCGGCTGCACCTGATCCACCCGCTGGGCTTTGCGGTGACGGACAAGAACCTCAAGCGCGCGGGCATGGATTACTGGCATTCGCTGGACGTTTACCACCATGCGGACTGGGCGGCGTTCAGCGCCAGTCCGGTCGCGCCAAAGAGGCTTTGGCTCTTCACCACCCACGCAACGCAGACCTTCTGGGCGGTGCGCTATGCGGACGATGATGGGTTGGTCTTCGGCAACGAGGAGGCCGGCTGTCCTGATTGGTTGCACGCCGAGTTGGGCGTCGCCCGCCGGGTGAAAATTCCGCACGCCAATGCCGGGCTGCGGTCCTTGAATCTTTCGACGGCCGCGGGCATCGCCACCTACGAGGCATTGCGCCAGCTGGGCAGTCTGGAATAATTCGTGGGTCAAACCCGGTTGGCGGGCTGACGCTGCTTCAGCCCGCCGTTGGTCTGGGATTGAACTGCCCGAGGCTTTCCCGCAGCGTGCCGCCGCAATCTGTCGGGTTGTTGCCCGCCAATCCTCCCTATCGAAAACTTCCATGGATCGTCTACACGGCTTGATTGGCATCGCGCTTATCCTCGGATTGGCGTGCCTGTTCTCCAACAATCGCAAGAGAATCAATCTGCGGCTGGTGCTCAGCGGGATCGCGTTGCAGGTGGTGATTGCGATGCTGATCTTTCACGTCGGGCCGGTGGCGCGTTTCTTCCAGCTCGCGGGGCAGGGCATTGGCAAGCTTGAGCAATTCGCCCGCGCCGGCGCCTCATTTGTCTACGGTGGCATCGCCGTGGAGCAGGCGCCGGGCAAAATCGCAAACTATATGGCCGGTGGCTTTGTCTTCGCCTTCAATGTCACCGCCACGATCATTTTGGTCTGCGCCCTGGTCGCGGTGCTCTATCATTTTGGCCTCATGCAGCGGGTGGTGGCAGTGGTAGCAAAAGCGATGAATTTCATCATGCGGGTCAGTGGAGCGGAGGCTTTGAGCAACGTGGCCAGTGCCTTGGTCGGGCAGGTGGAGGCGCAGGTGATGATCCGCCCCTATCTCAGCGGCATGACCAAGAGTGAATTGCTGGCGTCCATGAGCGGCAGCCTGGCGTGCATCGCCGGCGGCATCCTGGTGGTTTATGTCAACATGGGGGCGCAGGCGGGCCTTGATCTGGCCCCCAAGTTGATCACCGCGAGCCTGATGGCGGCACCGGGCGCGTTGGTCATCGCCAAGATGATCTATCCGGAAACCGAGGAGAGCCAGACCATGGGACAGGTGAAGCTCGAGGTGAAAAGCAACTATATCAATGTGATCGATGCCATTTCCCACGGCGCGGGTGACGGATTCAAGATCGCGATGAACGTCATCGCCATGCTCATCGGCTTTATCGCGGTCATAGCCTGCATCGACTGGTTTCTCGTCCTGACCGGCCACCTGTTTGATCCCCATTTTGATCTGACGCTCAATTGGATTTTCGGGCGGGCGTTTTACCCGATGGCTTGGGCGATGGGTGTGCCTGGCGCCGATATCAATAACGTCGCCACCTTGCTGGGGCAGAAACTGACCATCAATGAATTCGTGGCCTTCAAGAGTTTGACGGATAAAACCATTCCGATCGTCACTGAAAAAGGTCTGCTGATCGTGAGCATTGCCATCTGCGGGTTTGCCAACTTCAGCAGCGTCGGCATGCAGATCGGCGGCATTGGCGCCTTGGTGCCGGAGCGCCGGGGGGACCTCGCGAAGTTGGGCCTGAAGGCGCTGCTGTGCGGTACGCTGGCCTCGTATCTTTCCGCGACCATTGCCGGCATCGTCGTGTGAGCCGACGGGAAGTCTTTTGCTCGCCCGGCGCGGCGCTCACGGGACAAGCAGCGGTCGGGCACCGGAAAAAAGATGGCTGGAGCGGAAACTTCATCTGGCTCTATCCGTCTTCATCACGACGGGCCAAGATTACCTCCCACATGCTTAAAGAATCACTCGACATCATCCTCGCGCTGGGCGCCGTTGTGGCGGGATTGGCAGTTGCCCTGACGTGTGGCGTCGGGTTGCTGGTCTGGCTGGCCGGGGGCAAAACCGGCCAGCACCGTGACGAAGAAGCCGTACCTTAACATCTACAGGCTTGGCCTCCCAAGCCCGGTCGATAGACTGGGGTATGGAAGTCAAAGAACGGCTGAAGCTTCACCTAGGCAGGAATCCTGATACCGCCCAGGCGGTGTTTGTGGCCCGGAATGCGACGGTGTTGGGCCACGTGATCCTGGGCCGGCAAAGCAGCGTGTGGTACGGCTGCGTTTTGCGCGGTGACATTAACTCGATCGAGATTGGCGAGGGTACGAACATCCAGGATCTGACCATGGTTCATTTGGCCGATGACCATGGGGTGAAGATCGGACAATTTTGCACCATCGGACACAGTGCAATCATCCATGCCTGCGAGATTGGCGACGAGTGTCTCGTCGGCATGGGTGCGACCATCCTTGACGGGGCGAAGATCGGCGATCGTTGCATTGTCGGTGCCAACACACTCGTCACGCAGCGTTTCATTGCTCCGGCGGGATCGATGATCCTTGGTTCACCGGCAAAAGTGGTGAGGGCGCTGACGGCCGACGAGCAGCGCGGTCTGCGAAGCTGGGCGGAAAAATACATAGCTGTGGCCGAGGCACATTCGGCCCGCCAGCGGCCGGGTTGACGGGCGATTGCGGTTCTCCAGGACGGGCGGAACGAATCGGGCGTGGAGAGCGCGTGGGTGGCTGAACAAAGTAATGCCTTTGATACGAGGATTGGTTCGATCAGACGCGCGGTTCGCGCCGCGGTCGGCGCTTAG